>NC_016623.1:0-642500 GCF_000283655.1 Azospirillum lipoferum 4B
CAGACGGAAAGACCCCGTGCACCTTTACTACAGCTTTGCAGTGGTGCTAGGGACTTCATGTGTAGGATAGGTGGGAGGCTTGGAAGCCTGGGCGCCAGCCCGGGTGGAGCCAACCTTGAAATACCACCCTTGAAGTCTCTGGCATCTAACCGTGGCCCGTTACCCGGGTCCGGGACCCTGCATGGCGGGTAGTTTGACTGGGGCGGTCGCCTCCCAAAGTGTAACGGAGGCGCGCGATGGTGGGCTCAGAGCGGTCGGAAATCGCTCGTCGAGTGCAATGGCATAAGCCCGCCTGACTGCAAGACTGACAAGTCGAGCAGAGACGAAAGTCGGCCATAGTGATCCGGTGGCTCCACGTGGACGGGCCATCGCTCAACGGATAAAAGGTACGCCGGGGATAACAGGCTGATGACTCCCAAGAGTCCATATCGACGGAGTCGTTTGGCACCTCGATGTCGGCTCATCACATCCTGGGGCTGGAGCAGGTCCCAAGGGTTCGGCTGTTCGCCGATTAAAGTGGTACGTGAGCTGGGTTTAGAACGTCGTGAGACAGTTCGGTCCCTATCTGCCGTGGGTGTCGGAGTTTTGCGAGGATCTGTCCCTAGTACGAGAGGACCGGGATGGACATACCTCTGGTGCACCGGTTGTCACGCCAGTGGCATGGCCGGGTAGCTAAGTATGGACGGGATAACCGCTGAAAGCATCTAAGCGGGAAACCCACCTCTAAACCAGAGCTCCCTTGAGAGCCGTGACAGACCATCACGTCGATAGGAGGCATGTGGAAGGGCGGCAACGCCTGAAGCTAAGCCTTACTAATCGCTCGATCGGCTTGATCTCGACACCACATTACCGCGCCATGCGCAGCAGCAAGCCTGCTAAGGCCCTGCTTGACGCAAGAACCGCAGTTCGATACATCCTCACATCACTTGCACGACAGCGAATGCGCTTCGGATTAGCGTCGGTCTTGAGCCTTGGTGACCTGGTGGTCATGGCGAGGTGTCAAACACCCGATCCCATCCCGAACTCGGCCGTGAAAAGCCTCCGCGCCAATGGTACTGCGTCTTAAGACGTGGGAGAGTAGGTCGCCGCCAGGTCACTCAGGCTCAAGAGACGCCAAACACGAAGCATATACGCTGGCATCTTCGCACATATCCGAAACGCCCCGGTTCTCACGAGCCGGGGCGTTTTGCTGTTGGCCCTTTTTGTTGTTGGCTTACCGGCGTTGGCGCAACTGCCGTACCGCCAGCGCTTCGGGAACGCTGCCGGGTGTCGCGGGGTTACCTCCGGGCGACACCAACATACGGACGTTCGATGACCTTGCAGCAGTTCATGGCCTTTGCGTTGGTGGGCATCGTGGTGGCGATGCTGGTCTGGAACAAGCTGCGTTTCGACGTGGTGGCGGTGCTGGCCCTGCTGGCCGGCGTATTCCTGGGGCTGATTCCGGCGAAGGACGCATTTTCCGGCTTTGCCGACGACATCGTCATCATCATCGCCTCCGCCCTCATCGTCAGCGCCGGGATCGCCCGATCAGGTGTGATCGACGCGCTGGTGCGTCCGGTGGCAGGAAAGTTGAACACGCCGACGCGGCAGATCGCCTTCTTATCCGGATCGGTGGCCTTCATGTCGGCCCTTATGAAGAACATCGGCGCGCTCGCCATTTTCCTGCCAATCACCATGCAGTTGGCGCGGCGGCACCGCACCGGTGCGCATCGTGTGCTGATGCCGATGGCGTTCGCCTCGCTGATGGGTGGGCTGATGACGCTGGTCGGTACCTCGCCCAACATCATCGTGTCCCGCGTGCGGGAGGAGATCCTCGGCAAGCCCTTCGCCATGTTCGATTACCTGCCGGTCGGATTGGGGATCACGGTGGTCGGTCTGGCTTTCCTGATGTTCGGCTGGCGCCTGCTGCCCCAGGACCGCAGCGGCGCCCGGTCGGCGGAGGAGACATTCGCCGTCGAGAATTACGCCAGCGAGATGAGGCTGCCTGCGGCATCGGCCTTCGTCGGCCGCACCGTCCGCGACGTCGAGGCCCTGGCGGAGGGCGAGGCCCAGGTGATCGGCCTGATCCGCGAACGGTTCCGCCGCTATGTTCCCGACAAGCATTGGGTCCTGCTGGCCGACGACATCCTGGTGCTGGAGGGCGATGCGCCGGCCCTGCAGCGCCTCGTCCAGGCCGCCTCGCTGGAGCCGTTGGGCGTGCTGGAGGGGGTGGATGGCGAACTGCTGGCGGTCGAGGCGGTGGTGACGCCGGACTCGCCGCTCGTCGGCCATTCCGACCGGCATCTCGACCTGCGGCGGCGTTTCGGCCTCAGCCTGCTGGCGGTGAGCCGCGCCGGCGAGCGGATTGCCCAGCGCCTGCACCATGCGGTGTTCCGGGAGGGTGACCTGCTGCTGCTCCAGGTGCCGGCGGAGCGCTATCCCGACGCGCTCGCCGACGCCAACCTGATCCCGCTGGCGGAGCGCCGCCTGCAGCTGGGCCGGCGCCGGCCGATGTGGGTGCCGGTCGGGATCGTCATCATCACCATGATCGTCGTCGGCCTTCATCTGGCACCCCTGGCGGTCACCTTCCTGGCGGCGGCGACGGCGATGATCGTCACCGGCGTGCTCAGCATCGAGGATGCCTATCACGCGGTGGAGTGGCCGATCATCATCCTGCTGGCTGCGCTGATCCCGGTCAGCGGCACGCTGGAGAGCACGGGGGCGACCGGGGTGATTTCCACGCTGCTGGCCGATGCCGCGCGCGGCCTGCCGGCGGTGGCCTGCGTCACGCTGGTCATGGCGGCGGCGATGGCGGTCACGCCCTTCCTCAACAATGCGGCGACCGTGCTGGTCATGGCGCCCATCGGCGCCGGGGTGGCCCAGCAGCTGGGCCTCAGCCCCGATCCGTTCCTGATGGCGGTCGCCGTCGGTGCCGGCAGCGATTTCCTGACCCCCATCGGCCATCAATGCAACACGCTGGTGATGGGCCCCGGCGGTTACCGCTTCAGCGACTATCCCCGGCTGGGTTTGCCGTTGTCGCTGCTCATCCTGACGCTGGGCACCTGGCTGATCGTGATGGTCTGGCCGCTTGCGGGGTGAGGGAGGAACATCGGCCCCTGGCCGGATGTTGCCCTTCGCCGCCCGCCTATCGCCTGCCGACAGGCCCCCAACGAGGAACAAGATCGTGCTGGTTTCCGAGATCATGGCGAAAGCGCTGGAGTTCATCGCCCCCGACGCCACCGTGCAGGAGGCTGCAACGCTGATGGGCGAACTGGATGTCGGCGCGCTGCCGGTCGGGTCGGACGAGGACCTGCTGGGCATCCTGACCGATCGCGACATCCTGTTCCGGGTGGTGGCGGAGGGCGGCGACACCACGCGGGTGCGGGTGCGCGAGGTGATGTCCAGTTCCGTTTTCAGCTGCCGCGACACCGACACGCTGGCCACGGCGATGGACATCATGGGCGCCTACCATGTCCGGCGCCTGCCGGTGCTGGACGAGGCGAAGCATGTCGTCGGCTGGCTGACGCTGAGCGACGTGTCGCGCCGGCTGCTGCTGGACACCGACACGATCCGCAACGCGCTGGGCGAACTCAGCGCCAGCGGGCAGGACGTCTGAGGGGCGCGGTCATAGCCGCAGACCCATCTGCCGGTTCAGCCGCACCACCAGATCGGCGGGCAGGCCGAGGCGCTGGGCGAGGTAGCGCAGGTAGGAGCGATTGATCGGCGCGTTCTTGTCGACCGCCGCCAGGGAAACGGCGTAGAAGCGGGCGGCCAGGCGCGGGTTGTCGACCTGCCGGACCAGTTCCTCCAGACATTGCGGTTCTTCCAACGAACTCTCAAGCGCACGCTGGTCCTCTTCGTCGAGGGTACTGCTGCGCAGCTTGCCCCTGATTCGGCCGAGCTCAATGCCGTCCAACTTGCCGTTCGCATGGGCGGCGGCGGCCATGGCGCGGACCAGCAGGCGGGCTTCCTCCGGTCTGACGGTTTGCAGATCCGAAGGGGCGCGGTCGAGCAGCTGGTGGCGGTTGCGCAGATGGGCGTCCAGGATCTGGCGGGCCAGCATCTCGTGCAGAACCGGCCTGTGCCCGAGGCGCAAACCCAGCGGGCTGCCCTCCGCTTCGGGCTCGCCAGTGGGAATGGCGGTGGGAATGGCGGTCGGAATGGGGGGCGGTGAATCCGGCGAGCGGCCGAACAGGCGCTTCAGCAGGCCGGGCTTCTGAAGATCCGACATCAGGGGGTTCCCCCACCGGTCCCGGCCGGCCGTTGCATCGCCGTGTCGATCTGCGTCAGCAGGCGGGAGAAGTCGACGGGCTTGGGGTGGTAATCGTCGCAGCCCGCCTGCAGAGTCTTCTCGCGGTCGCCGGACATGGCGT
The DNA here is from genome assembly GCF_000283655.1 of Azospirillum lipoferum 4B. NCBI lineage: Bacteria > Pseudomonadati > Pseudomonadota > Alphaproteobacteria > Rhodospirillales > Azospirillaceae > Azospirillum > Azospirillum lipoferum. Next base: position 4,353 of record NC_016623.1, read on the forward strand.
GCGCGGTCAGGGCGATGATCGGGATGGCGGCCGTCTCGTCGCCGGCCTTCAGTTCGCGGGCGGCGGTCCAGCCATCGATGACCGGCAGGTTCATGTCGAGCAGGATCACGTCCGGCCGTTCGCTGCGCGCCATCTCCACCCCCTGGCGCCCGTCGAAGGCGAGCACCACGTCGAACCCCCGCCGCTTCAGCCGGCGTGACAGGAAGTCCCAGATTTCCTCATGGTCTTCGACCAGAAGCAGCTTAGCCATCGGTTCCTCCCGTTCCCGTCGTCGCGCCTGTGGCATCGTCGGCCTTGCCGGAGGCCGGCCGCAGGCGCGCGATCGCGTCCTTCAGCTCTTCGATCATTTCTTCCGATCCATCCTCCGTCATCGGGATGATGTCGCGGACGCGGCCGCGCAGTTCCTCGGCCTCGGCACGGCCGATCGCCTGGGGGGCCATGACGATGACGGGGATGCCGCTCCAGTCCGGATTGCGGCTCAGCGTCTTGAGGAAGGCAAGCCCGTCCAGGCCGTCCATGAAGGGGTCCAGCAGGATCACGGTCGGCCGGACGGCGGCAAGCTGGCGGAACGCCTCCTCCTCCGTCTCGGCGTCCCGCACGTCCCAGCCGTCGCGGCCAAGCTCCGCCCCCAGGAGGGTGCGGGTCTCGTCGGCCTCCATCAGCACAAGCGCCGTGCCGGGAGCCTGTCCGCTGAGACCGCTCAGCACGCGGTGCAGGCGCTGCCAGTCCACCGGCTTGGTGAAATAGTCGGCGGCGCCCAGCGACAGGGCCAGCCCCTTTTCCCGGCGGGAGGAGATGATGATGACGGGGATGTCGGCAAGATCGGCTTCCGCCTTCAGCAGCGACAGCACCGACCAGCCGTCGGTCTGCGGCATCATCACGTCCAGCAGGATGGCGCGCGGGTGGATTTGCCGGGCAATCGACAGGCCGGTCTGGCCGTCCGCCGCCAGCGCCACGCCGAAGCCCTCGCGGTGCAGGAAGCGGGCGAGCAGTTCGCGCATCGCCTGTTCGTCGTCGATGATCAGGATCGTCTCGCGGGCGGATGGCGCGGGTGCGGTCTGGCCGGCCGTTACCGGTGAATGATCGGAATGGCGGTGCGCCTGGCCGTGCCGCAGGTCGGCGGGCAGCCGCAGGATGAAGCTGGTGCCCGTGCCGGATGCGGTTTCGACCGCGATCTCTCCGCCCAGCATCTCTGCGAAAGCCTTGGTGATCGCCAGCCCCAGCCCGGTCCCGCCGAAGCGGCGCGTGGTGGAGTTGTCGGCCTGCATGAAGCGCTCGAACAGGCGGCGGACCTGTTCCGGTGACATGCCGATGCCGGTATCGGTGACACGGAAGATCACCATTTCCCCCGCTGCCACACCCCCGGCTGCCGCGCCGGTGTCCGCCGCGGCGCGCTCGACCGACAGGGTGACGGTGCCGTTCTCGGTGAATTTGGCGGCATTGCTCAGCAAGTTGAACAGGCATTGCCGAACCTTCACCACGTCGGTGTGCATGCGGCCCAGCCCGTCTGCCACCTGAACCGCCAGCCGGTTGCCCTTCTTCGACACCAGGGCCTCGACCGTCGCGGCGACCTCGCGGGTCAGATCGGCGATCCCGGCGTCCTCGCCATGCACCTCCATCTTGCCGGCCTCGATCTTCGAGATGTCGAGGACGCCGTTGATCAGGTTCAGCAGGTGGCGCGCATTGGCCTCGATCTTCTCAAGGTCGGGCAGCATGCTGTCGACGCCGATGTCGGCCAGCTCCTCCTCCAGCATCTCGGTGTAGCCGATGACGGCGCTCAAGGGCGTGCGCAGCTCGTGGCTCATGTTGGCGATGAACAGGCTCTTGGCCCGGTTGGCCTCCTCCGCGGCGAGGCGGGCGGCCTCCAACTCCTCTTCCGCCCGCTTGCGGGTGCTGATGTCCTGCATCGCGCCGATCATGCGCAGCGGCTGTCCGATGGCGTTGCGCAGGACGAAGCCGCGGTCGAGGATGCTGGCATAGCTGCCGTCGGCGCGGCGGAAGCGGTATTCGTCGTTCCAGCGGGTGCCGCCGCCGTCGATCACCGCATGGATGCCGGTCACCACATGGTCCTGGTCGTCGGGGTGGATGTGGTCCATCCACCAGGCGGCGGCGGTCTCCGCCGCGTCCTCGCCATAGCCGAAGAGGGTGCGCACCGCTTCGTTCCAGTGGATGCGGTCCGACGACAGGTTCCAGTCCCAGATGGCGTCGTTGGTCGCCCGCGCCGCCAGCCGGTAACGCTCCTCCGTCTCGCGCAACGCCTCCTCGGCGCGGCGGCGGGTGGTGATGTCGGTGTGGACGCCGACCCATTCCTGTACGGTGCCGTTGCTCCCCAGCAGCGGGACGGCGCGGACCAGCATGTCGCGGTAGACGCCGTCGTGACGGCGCAGCCGGTGTTCGGCCTTGTAGACCGTCCGTCCCGCCCGCGCCGCACGCCAGGCCTCCGCAGTCTGGGGGCGGTCGTCGGGGTGGATCGCGTCGGTCCAGCCGGTGCCCTTCAACTGGTCGAAACTCTGGCCGGTGAAGGTGCTCCAGCTCGGCTGCGGAGCGGTGAAGCGGCCGGTCTCCGACGTGCTCCAGACGATGGCGGCGGTGGCCTCCACCAGCGAGCGGAACCGCTCCTCGCTGACGCGCAGACGGTCCTCAGCCCGCTTGCGGTCGGTGGTGTCCCAGGTGACGCCGATCAGGCTCAGGCTGCGTTCGGGCGTGCTGTCGGTCACGACGCCGCGCGCCACCGCCCAGCGGACCTCGCCCGACGGCAGGAGGATGCGGAACTCGGCATCGTATTCGCCGCGTTCCCGCCGGGCGGTCTCGATGATCTGCCGGATGTGGGGCTGGTCGTCGGGGTGCACGCGGCCGGTCACGTCCGATCCGCAGAGCGGGCGGTCGGGCGGGACCTCCGCGGTGAAGTCGAAGATCTCGCGCAGGCGGGCGTCGGCCTCGATGCGGTCCTCGTCCAGGTTCCACGACCATGCACCGATCCGCGCGGCGTTGAGCGCCAGCTGCAGCCGCCGTTCCGCCTCCATCATGCGGGCTTCGGCCCGGCGCTGCTCGGTCACGTCGGTGTTGGTGCCGAGCCAGCGCAGAATGCGCCCATCGGGACCGCGCACCGGCACGGCGCGGGACAGGAACCAGCGGTATTCGCCGTCGTGCCGGCGCAGCGGGAAGGTGTCCTCCCATGGTTCCTCCGCCCGGATGGCGCGGAAGAAGCCGTCGGAGGCGCGGTCGACATGGTCCGGGTGGTGGACGATGCGCCAGTTCCAGCCCTCCGTCTCGCCCGGCTTGGTGCCGGTGAAGTCGTACCAGCGCCGGTTGTACCAATAGATCGCGCCGCCGGCATCGGCCATCCAGGTCAGCTGCGGGATCAGGTCGGCGAGGCTGCGGAACTGTTCCTCGTTCTCGCGCAGCAGAGCTTCCGTCCGCTGGCGCTCCGCCGCGTCGCGGGCGCGGTCGATGGACCCGCCCAGCAGGTTGGCGAAACCCTGGAGGAAGGCTGCGTCGGCGGCGTCGAAGCGCCGCTCCTGCCGGCTGTCGACCTCCAGCACGCCGAAGGGGTCGCCCTCGCCGCGGATGATCACGTCGATGGCGCTCCTCACCCCATGTTCGGCCAGGAGAGCCGGGCAGCGGAAGCGGGGTTCGGTGCCGAGATCGTTGGAGATGACGGGCTCGCCGGTCTTCAGCGCGTAGCCGGCGGGAGAGGCGAGGTCGGCACCCACCGTCCGGCGTCCGACGACACCGGGTTGCCAGCCGACGCCTGCACGGACCAGCAGGCGGTCCCCGTTCGTCGCGCCGCCATCCGTGTCCGGCACCCATTCCAGGGCCTTGCACAGCTCGGTTCCCAGCCCTTCGGCGCACAGGCGCGTGGCCTCCTGCAGCAGCGTGGCTATGTCCGTGCTCTTCAGGGCGGCCATGCCGAAGCGGGCCAGCAGATCGTGCTGCCTTTCCCTGCGGGCCAGCTCTTCGGCGAGCCGGACGGCTTCGGATGTGTGATGCGGGGTGGTTTCGGTGAGGGAGATCGGAGCGGAGGGCATGAACCGTGACGGCCGGGGAAGGGTACGCAGACAAGAACAGCCGCCGAAGGCTTTCGTCCGCAACGGCGTGATGGGTACCGCTCCCGCTCCCGGCTCCCGGCTCTGGACGCCGGCCGATGCCCCGATGCCCAGGGACCGATCCTCTCCCTTGGCGATACGACCAGTGAATGGATGCGCAATCGGCGAAAGGGACTGTTGAGGAAAGGGGGCCGGCGTCCATCGGGGTGCGGTTCGGCCCCATCGTCACCGATCTTCCAAGCCCTTCCCTGTACTGGAGTGTTCGTCGAATGGCCCGTGTCACCGTCGAGGATTGCGTCCTTCTGGTCCCCAACCGCTTCGATTTGGTCATGGTGGCGGCGCAGCGCGCCCGTCAGATCGCCAGCGGGGCGCCGCTGGCGATCGACCGCGACAACGACAAGAACCCGGTGGTCGCCCTGCGCGAGATCGCGGAGGAGAAGCTGTCGCTGCCCCATCTGCGCGACACCCTGATCCGCGGCCACCAGAAGTCGGTTGAGGCCGACGAACCGGAAGAGGAGATCGTCGACCTGATGGCGGACGAGAACACCTGGATGCACACCACCGACAATTCGCTTGCCGATGAGGATTCCATGAGCGACGCGGAGGAGGACATCACCGAGGACGACGACATCGCCTCCGAAATCGACCGCAATCCGGGGGCCGCCTTCGACATGACCGAGGATGACGTGGTCGGCAACGATGCCGACGGCGATGTCGGCCCGTAACGGTGCGGCCGGGGGCCGCGAACCTATCGATCCAGGGAAGGGAAGCCGGATGAAAGGGCAATTCACCACCACCCTGTCCGCCTTGGCCCTGTCCGCCGTCGCGGTATCGGCCGTGGCGGTCGGCGCCGGCGTCCTGGGCAAGCGGCGGCAGCGTCCGGCCGGCCGGGCATATCCGCCGGCGCCCGCTCCCCCGGCCGAGGCGCTGGACCGGGCGATGCGGGATGTCGTCGCCTACGGCCTGCTGCCGGTGGGGGCGATTGCCGGGCTGGCGGACTGGCTGGTCCACCGCAAGATGGACATCCAGCACACCGCCGGGGCCAAGGAATCGGTGATGCACATCGTGATGTCCGGACAGGCGGCGATGCCCGGCCTGGCGTTGCTTCTGCTGGAGACCAACCCGCACAGCCTGGCGCTGATGGCCGCCGGCCTGCTGTCGCACGAGGCGACCATGATGGCGGACCTGCGTTATGCCATCGCGCGGCGGCCGGTCCCGCCGGTCGAGCAGAAGATGCACGGCATCCAGAACATGGTCCCCGCCGTGCCCCTCGCCATGGCCGCCGCCAGCTACCTCGCGCGACGCCGCGAGGGGATTGAGCCGGAACCGGCGCTCTGCTTCCGCCGCGACATTCCCCCTGCCCATCTTGCCGTCATCGCCGCCACCATGCTGCTGGACGGCGCCGCCTATGCGGTGGAACTCGCCGAGGGGCTGCGGGAGAATGGCGGGCGGCTGGTGCCGGACCGGCGGGAGAAGCAGCCGGTCTGGCAGGCTGCGGCCTTGGAACTCTGAACCCTCTCACCCCGCCCGGCGCGTGATCGTGTCTTCGGCCAGTCCGCGGGCCTGCATCCGCCACAGGGCGTGGAAGGCACCGCCGCGGGCGTGCAGGTCGGATGGCGGGCCGTCCTCGATGATGCGGCCGTCCTTCAGCACGACGATCCGGTCGAAACCGCTCAGCGTCGACAGCCGGTGGGCCACCGCCAGCACCGTGCGGCCATGGATCAGCCGCTCCAGCGCTCGCTGCACCTCCTCCTCCGAATGGCTGTCCAGGGCGGAGGTCGCCTCGTCCAGCACGATGATCGGGGCGTCCTTCAGGATGGCGCGGGCGATGCCGATGCGCTGGCGTTGTCCGCCCGACAGCTTGATCCCGCGTTCGCCCACCAGCGTGTCGTAGCCCTCCGGCAGCGCCTGGATGAAGTCGTCGCAGCGGGCGGCGTGGGCGGCCTCCCTCACCTGTTCGTCGGTCGCATCGGGGCGGCCGTAGCGGATGTTCTCCAGCACGGAGCGGTGGAAAAGCGCGATCTCCTGCGGCACGACGGCGATGGCGGCGCGCAGGCTGTCCTGGGTGACGGCGGTCAACGGCTGCCCGTCGAACAGCACCCGGCCCGCCTGCGGATCGTCCAGCCGCTGCAGCAGCCCGACCAGCGTCGATTTGCCGGCGCCCGACGGGCCGACCACGCCGATGCGCTGACCGGCGGGGACGTGCAGGGTGAAGTTGCGGAACACCGTCCGCCCGTCGGCATAGGCGAAGGAGACGTTTTCGAAATCGATGGAGCCGCCCATCGGCGCCAGTTCCCGGGCGGCCGGCGCGTCGGCGACGGCATGGCGCGGGCCGATGACCCGCAGCGTCTCGGCGATCATGCCGAATTGCTGGGTGGTGCCGACCAGCGCGAAGGCGAGGTCGCGCGACCCGTGCAGGATGCGGAAGGTCAGGGTGGTGACCACCACCACGTCGCCGGGAGTGATGCGGCTCTGCGTCCACAGCCAGACCGCCCAGGTCAGCATGCCGCCGGCCATTACCCACAGGAAGACGTCGTGCAGCATCCGGGTCTTTTCCAGATACAGCCAACTGCGGCGCTGGGCCACCGCCTCGCGGTCGAACTTGCGGGCCAGCCGGTCCGCCTCGATGCGGCGGGCGGAAAAGGCCTTCACCGCCCACATGTTGGAGACCACGTCGACGAGTTCGCCGCCGGCCAGCGCCGCCTGATCGGAAAAGGCACGGTGCCGCGGCCGGCCGCGCACGCCGACCACGCCGACGATCCCCGCCACCATGAAGACGAACAGGGCCAGCACCGCCGCCATCTGCCACTGGATGGTGGACAGCACGACGATGGCGCCGATGAAGTCGACGCAGGGCGGCAGGATGTTCCAGGTGATGGTGTTGGTCAGTGCGCCCACGGCACCCGCGGTCTGGGTGACGCGGTTCCCCAGCGCGCCGGAGAAATGCTCCGCGAAGTAATGGACCGGGTGCCCGCTGAGGTGCCGGAACAGGTCGAGGCGGATATCCACCCCGACCCCGACGACCGTCAGGCAGCCCAGCCAGCCGGCCGAGCGCCACAGCGCATTCTCCGCCGCGATCAGTGCGATGAACAGCAGCAGCGGCGACCAGACCGCCTCGCGGTCGGTGCCCGGCGTCGCCATGGCGTCGACCAGCAGCTTCATGCCGTACTGCACCGCCACGGCGCAGGCCGCGGCCCCGACGACCAGGGCCAGCAATCCGCCGAAATGCCCGGCCCAGCGCCGGACATACCCCCACAGGAAGGCGGTCGGGCTGCCGGGGAGAGGGTCGGAGGACCACGGGGTGGCGTCGGCAGGACCGCCGCTCATTCAGCGGCCTCGCCGACGGTCGCCGGATCGGGGATGCTCATGCCGTCGAAAATAAGCTGCTGCCGCCGGAGTTCCGCAGCCAGCGGCCCGTCGACCGGGCGGCTGCCCTGGGCATCGGGGAAGCCCAGAAGCCCGACCGGACAGTGACGGCCGTTGTCCCAGCCGGGATAGTCGACCACCGGGTACAGACAAAGCCCCTCCACCGCTACGCCTGTCGCCATCGCCGCCCGCGTCTCTTCGCCGACATAGGCCAGCCAGGGCGCGCGTTCCTCGCCCTCGGCACCCGTCTCGGCGATCAGGAGCGGACGGTCGTAACGCTGGTGGATTTCGGCCAGCATCTCGCGGAAGGGCCGGAACTGGGGGTGGCCGCGCGGAATGGTTCCGCCGCCGATATACCATTGATTGTCGGGGTAGAAGTTGACGCCGACGATGTCCAGCAAGTCGGGCCGCCCTCCCAGCCCCGGCCACAGGTCGCCGCTGATCATGTCCCAGGACTGGAACTGCGCCATGCGGAAGGCCTCCGCCTCGCGGCGGTCGCGGGGCCGGTCCGGACGGGCGGCGGTGTGGATGATCGGATCGACCAGCACGAAGCGGGCGCGCGGATCGACCGACCGCACCGCCTCCATCCCGGCAATGGCGGCGCGGACCAGCTGGTGCTTCAGTTCGAAGCCGCGGCCGCGTTCGCAGGGATTGAACAGGGCCTTGTCGCCGCCGGCCCAGGACCAATAGGCGATCTCGTTGACCGGGCAATAGAAGGGCACGGCTTCGCTTTCGTCCCGCACCAGCGCCGCGGCGGATGCTGCGAAGCGGGCGAAGCGGTCGACGAACTCCGGCCGCCAGATGTCGATGCCGTCGGGCCAGCCGTAATGGCAGAGATCCCAGATCGGCTGCACGCCCTCCTCGCGGGCGGCGTGCAGCATGGGCAGGACGCTGGACCAGTCGTATCGGCCGGGCGATGTCTCGATCCGGTGCCAGCGCAGCCCGTCGCGCACGCTGCGCAGTCCGAAGCCGCGCAGCGTCCGATAGTCCGCGGCGACATGGGTATCGTGCCCGGTGGCGTGCAGCAGGTCGAGGCGCCGGCCATCGCGGCGACGATGGCTGGAACACTCGAATCCGCCCATGAAGAAGCTGTCGAACAGGCTGGGAGCGTGCATCCGGAACCTTCGGCAAGTGGACGGTTGGCGATCGGGTCTGCTTCTCTCGGCCGTCATTCCCGCGAGGGCGGGAATCCACCCGTTGCAAGCACTTGCATCGGAAGGCCCGGATCCCCGCCTCCGCGGGGATGACGGCCGATGTTCGTCGCTTGTTGCGGCAGTGCTCTCAACGCAACAGCCGTTCCGCCGTCCGCTGCCCGGCCATGGCGGCGAAGCCTTCGGCCGCGGCGCGGGTTCCGCCCTCGGCTTCCGCCAGGCGGCTGTAGAGCGACAGCGCCTGCCCGACCACCTGATCCATGTTGTAATAGCGGTAGGTCGCCAGCCGGCCGACGAAATGCACGTTCGGCGTGGAATCCGCCAGCGCCTGATATTGCCGGTACAGTGCCGCATTCTCCGGCTTCGGCACCGGATAGTAGGGGTCGCCCTCGGCCGACGGGTATTCATAGGTCAGGGCGGTGCGGGCGTGGCTCTGGCCGGTCAGGTGCTTGTATTCGGTGATGCGGGTGTGGGCCACGTCCTCCGCCGGGTAGTTGACCACGCCGACCGGCTGGAACCACTCCTGCTTCACCGTCTCATGGCGGAAGCGCAGCGAACGGTAGGGCAGCTTGCCGAAGCGGAAGTCGAAATACTCGTCCACCGGGCCGGTGAAGATCAGCCGGTCGTGCCGAACCTCCCGCGCCACCGTCCGATAGTCGGTGTTCAGCGCGATGGTGATGTTGGGATGGTCGAGCATGTTCTCGAACATCCGCGTGTAGCCGTGCAGCGGCATCATTTGGAAGCGGTCGGCGAAATAGCGGTCGTCGTCGTTGGTCCGCGTCGGCACCCGCGCGGTGACGCTCTTGTCCAGCTCCGATGGGTCCAGGCCCCATTGCTTGCGGGTGTAGCCGCGGAAGAACTTCTCGTACAGCTCGCGCCCGACCGCGCCGACCACCACGTCTTCCGAGCTGCGGACGGTTTCCACCGGCTCCGCCTTCGACTTCAGGAAGGCCTCCACCCCCGCCTCGTCGAGGTTCAGGCCATAGAGCCGGTTCACCGTGTTGCGGTTGATCGGGATCGGCACCAGCAGCCCGTCGACCTGGGCCAGCACGCGATGCTCGTAGGGGCGCCAATCGGTGAAGCGCGACAGGTAATCCGCCACCGGGGCCGAGTTGGTGTGGAAGATGTGCGGGCCATAGCGATGGATCAGCAGCCCATCGTCGTTCAGATGGTCGTAGGCGTTGCCGCCGATGTGCGGCCGGCGGTCGATCAGCAGCACCCGCTTGCCCAGGTCGCGGGCGAGCCGTTCGGCCAGCACCGCACCGGCGAAGCCGGCGCCGACGATCAGCCAGTCGAAGCGGGCGCGGCCGAGATAGGCCGGGGCGCGCCCGCCATGGTTCGGAGAGGCGACGGCGGGGCCGCTTCCGGTCTCGTCATTCACCGAACGCATTCGATCAGTCCCTTCATCCGGCTCCAGGTCTGGTCCCACGACATGTCGGCCAGCGTGCGGTCGATGGCGGCCAGCCAGTCCGGCGAGGACCTGTCGACCGACAGCGCCCATTCGCAGGCCTCGACGAAGGCGTCGGGCGTGTCGGCGATGCGCACCACTCCGCTGTCGCCGTAATGGCGGATCACGTCGGCGATGGGGGTGGAGACCACCGGGCAGCCGGCGGCGAGGTATTCCGGGGTCTTGGTCGGGCTGATGAAGCGGGTGGAGTCGTTCAGCGCGAAGGGCATCAGCGCCACGTCCCAGCCGGCGAGCCAGGCGGGCAGCTCGGCATATCCACGCATGCCGGGGTAGTGGATGTTCGGGCGCCTGGGCAGGTGATCGGGATCGATCTTCACCACCGGGCCCAGCATGACGAATTGCCAGTCCGGCCGCAGGGCGGCGACGGCGTCGAGCAGGCCGATGTCGAAACGCTCGTCGATGACGCCGTAGAAGCCCAGCCGGGGGCCGGGGATCGCCGACTGGTCGGCCGCTTCCGGGATGCTGCGGGCCTGGGCGAAATGGGGGATGTCGACGCTGCTGGGAAAGGGATGGGCGTTGGCGTGACGCTCGCGCTTGACCTCCCACAGGCTGTAGCCGCCGGTGAAGACCAGATCGGCCCGCTCCATCAGCGCGCGTTCACGGTCCACCAGTTCGGGCGGGGCGCCGCGGAAGGCCGACAACTCGTCCATGCAGTCGTAGACGACGACCGACGCATCGAGCCGGTCGGCGAACTGCGGGCTCATCGGCGTGTAGTACCACAGGATCGGGCGCGTGATGCCAAGGTCGCGGAAGGCCTTGTCGAGCACGGCGGTCTGTGCCGCCTCGGCCTCGGCGCCGTGCATACCGCGCGGCAGCTGCGGAACCAGCAGCTTGATGCTGCATGTGGTGTCGTAGACCGCCAGACCGGGTTCGGCGATGTCGGCCGCCACCGGCTCCTCGACATAGAAGAGGCGATGGTGGCGGGAAAAGCGCTCCATCAGATGCTGAGGCCGCTGGTGGACGAAGCCCCAGCGCAGGTGGGAGAAGCAGAGGAAGTCGGCCGCCGGGGTTCCGGCGTCGTTGTCCTGTTCATCCGCGGCCGGGTTCACGCGGGTGACCGGCTGGATGCCCGTTTCGATGCCGGACGGGTCGTCCCGCAGGGCGAACATCTCGTCCTTGCCAGCATACTGCATGCCTGCTCCTGTGCCTGAAAGCGATCCGGGTCGGGTGGTTGGGCGCGCCATGTGGAAAAGAGGCTAATTCCGTAAACGATCGGGCACCCAATCGAACGTGCTAATGAAACTTGCGAAGATATCTTGGTATTTGCGGCATATGATCGGCGATGTGTTTCGGGCTGCCGTCATTCGTCGATGTGGACGCTAACATTGCATTGCGGCTTCCCGGCAACGGAAAATTCGTTTCTATCCCGACGGGACACTGACTTTACGGTTATCGCCGGTGAAGCGAATGGTTGCCTAAAGGCAAGGCATAGCTTGGGTGTGCTGTACCGACAGGCATGCCGTGAACAAAGCCCTGGCGGCAGCTGTTGTGTCCTCTTGCGCCGTGGCGATGAGGGTGCTGCCTGAGGATGCTGCCTGAACGTCAAAAAGCCGGCTGTGCTCTTTGCCGGGATCAGCCGATCAAGGCGGCCTTCATATGGCCCCGTCCGTCTTCCGCCTCGTCCAACTGCCGAAGCATGTCGATGAATGCCAGAGCATCGGCCTCCCCGATCCGCGACAGGGCGAAGCCGAGATGGACCAGCACCCAGTTGCCGACCCAGGCGGAGAGCGGGTCATCCGGGCCGGCGAGGCAGGAGAGGTTCACCTCCCGCTGCTCGCCCAGCATTTCGGCGATGACGGTCATCTGTGCTGCATCGGCAACGGCGAGGATCCGGGCCGGAACTCCAAGGCACATAGCGGGGCTCCTTCATCCAGGCGGTCAGACGACTTCCAGTTCGACTAGGGTCAGGTCGTCACCGCCGCGTGGGCTGAGGCGCTGGCCGCCGCAGGTCGGGCAGCAGGCGAGCCGTGACGGCACCTCCCGTTCGCAAGCGCAGTCGTCGCACCAGACGAGGCCCGGTGGCTGGACGATATCGACCGCCGCCCCATCGGCCAGCGTGTCACGACGGACCACGTCGAAGGCGAAGCGCAGGGCGTCCGGATCGACGCAGGCGAATTGCCCCACCGCCAGCCGGATGCGGGTCACGCGCCGGAAGGCGTGCCGACGGGATTCCTCCTGCAGCAAATCCAGCAGCCGTTCGCACAATGAAAGCTCATGCATCGTCCGTCTCCACATTGCGAATCTATCACTATCGGTGAAGTTTGGCAAATCACAAATAGAGTATTGCAAATGAATTCCTTCTAAATTCGCGTCTCGATAAGAGAAATTGATCGGCTGATAGGTGATAATTATTTAGAATATCTTCAATAAATATTTTAGCATGAGCCGTAATGTCGCATGTCGTTCCGCCGCGTGCCGGCGCAAGATCGTGGGGCGAGCGCCGGTCTGACCATGGCACCGGGACCAATGCTCCAACTCCGGCGTCATAGCGGTACGCTGTGGCGGACCGCTCGGCCGGCGCTCGTCCTCACCCCGCCTTTCATCGCAGCCAGGGGCTCTGCCACGTCATGGATCATGCAACCGCCTGCGCAGCGCCGACCTCCGCGCCGCTTTCCCTGGCGCAGCCGCTTTCGCGGCAGGGCGTCCGGCTGGTGCCGGCGACCGTCTGCACCGGATCGGGCACCGACGACCGCGAAGAGACGATCATCGACGAGGTGCCGGTCGGGCTGGTCTATGCCGGCGCCCTGTTCGCCGTCATGCTGGCGACCCCGACCGACCTGGAGGATTTCGCCACCGGCTTCTCGCTCAGCGAGGGGATCGTCGGCAGTGCCGACGAACTGGCGATCACCGCCATCGACGAGCTCACGGACGGCGTGCGCCTCCGCATGGACCTGCCGGTGGAGAGGCTCGCGGCGTTGCTGCGGCGCAAGCGCAACCTGATGGGCGGGTCCGGCTGCGGCCGTTGCGGCACCGACAGTTTTGCGGAAACGCTGCGGCCCCTCGATCCCGTCCGTTCCACCGCCCGCATTGCGCCCGACGCCATCCGCCGCGCCGTGGCGGCCCTGCCGTCGGGGCAGACCCTGAACCGGCAGACCGGCGCGGTCCATGCCGCCGGCTTCGCCCGTCCCGACGGGCAACTGGTCGCCGTTCGCGAGGATGTCGGGCGGCACAATGCGCTCGACAAGCTGATCGGCGCGCTGGCCCGCGCCGAAATCGACCCGACCGGCGGCTTCGTCGTGGTGTCGAGCCGCTGCTCCTTCGAGATGGTCCACAAGACCGCCGCCGCCGGCATCCCGCTGATCGCCGCGATCTCCGCCCCGACCTCGCTCTGCGTCGGCTTTGCCACGACGGTGGGGGTGGGGGTGGTCGCCTATGTGCGCGACGGTCGTTTAACCGTTTACGCCGTGCCCTCCCGCGTCGCCACGCTGGCATGAGCGTCAAATCCCGCGGGCCGGTTCATCGCCGGCCCGCGGGAGTCTCCCGATCAGTGCGTCGCGGCAGGCCGCTCCACAACCGGCATCGGCTTGGACGACGGTAGCGGCGACGGCAGCGGGGTCAGGCCGCCCAGCCCCTTGCGGTAGATCAGCCAATAGACGCCGCCGACGAACGCCGATCCGCCGACGATGTTGCCCAGCGTGGCGAACAGCAGATTATGCAGGATGCCGCCCGCCGTGATCATCGACACGTCCAGCCCGGCCGGCACATGGCCCGTGATCTTCAGGACATAGGCCAGCGGCAGGAAATACAGGTTGGCGATGCAGTGCTCGAACCCGGCGGCGACGAAGGCGGCGACCGGCAGGGTCAGCGCCACGATCTTGTCTGTAACCGTGCGGCCGGCATAGGCGAGCCAGACCGCCAGGCAGACCAGCAGGTTGCACAGGATGCCCTTGAAGAAGATCGTCACCGCGTCCGGCGCGATCTTGCCGATGGCGAGCTTCAGGACGGCGCCGCCGACCGCACCGTTGTTCATCTCGGTGTGATGCGACATATAGATCAGGAAGACGAGGCCGAGCGCGCCGACCGCGTTGCCGATCCAGATCGTCGCCCAGTTGCGCAGGACCTGCGCCGTGCTGATCTGACCGTTGGCCCGCGCCATCACGATCAGGCAGTTGCCGGTGAACAGCTCCGCCCCGCCGACCATGACCAGCGACAGGCCGAGCGAGAAGACCAGCCCGCCCAGCACCCGCTGAACCGCGAAGCTGAGGACCGGATCGGCCAGCACGATGACGAAGAACATGCCGCCCAGCCCGATGCCGCCGCCGGCGACCACCGCCAGCATGAAGCTGGGCAGGAAAGGCATCGTCGCCTTCTTCACCCCCAGCTTTTCGACCTTGTCCTGGATCTCGGCGGGCGAATAGGCGTCCATGCCGAGAACCGGCGTGTCTTTCGATCCAGGATCCGCCATGGCGAATGTCCTCCACTTGTCTTGAGTTGCCTCGATATCCGGATCAGCCCACCGTTTCGTAGACCTCGAAACCCTCGCCGCGGACGAGCCGGTCGTGCACGGCCTCCACGGAGCAGCGGACGGTGCTGGTGACCGGCGCGAAGAAGCTGGTGTCCTGCGGCTGTATACCCAGGAACAGAATCTCCGGCACGGTCTCCCGCAGGCTGTCGATCAGGAAGTTCAGCGGAATGGCGTGGGTGGTGACCATGAACTGCTCGGCGACGCTGTCCTGCCCGATCAGCCGGACCTCGCCCGGCGGCAGTTCCATGTCGGCGGCATCGACGATCAGCACCCGCTGCGGCGCCAGCGAGCGGATATGGTGGGTGTGGTTTTCCGGGACATCCTCCCCGTCCACCACGGTCCAGCCGGGGGCCGGCTGCTCGTCGAGCAGCTGGGCCAGCAGCGGGCCGGCCCCGTCGTCGCCGCGCAGGACGTTTCCTACCGTGAATACGACATCGGTCATGACAGCCGTCTCCCCATCAGATAGATCGCGGGTTCGCGCCGGATGGCGTCCAGCGCCGTGCGCAGCCGGTCCAGCCATGCCGCCACGTCGGGCGGGGCGGTCGGCAGCACCGCCTCGATGGCGGCCATCAGCGGCCGGGTGTGGGTGCTGTCCACCGTGATCTCGCCGAAGCGCAGCAGGCCGGACAGCTTGCGGTGTGCCTCCTCGTTGTCCTTCAGCGTCTCCAGCACGCGGTCGAACACCGCGGTGGTGCAGCGGAAGGCCGGCTTGAAGCAGTCGAACACGCCGATGTGATGCCCGATGGCCAGCGAATAGTAGACCACCTGCCTGGCATCCTCCGGGATGTCCTCCTTCCGCTCCAGCACCTTGGCGTTCAGCTGGTAGAACACCACCTCCGGCGCCACGCCGCGGCCGGCGCGCAAGCCGGGAATGGAGCCGGGATCGGCTTGTGCTGGGGTGTTCATGCCGCTTCTCCCCGGATGGCCTGCTGCACGACATCGACCAGCCGGCCGATGATCTCGGCACGGCGCGGGTCGCGTTCCTCACCGATGGCCTCCATCATCCGTTCGGACAGGCTGAAGGAGCCGGGTGTGCGCGCATGCCCTTCCAGCAGGGCCATGAACTCTTCCGCGATGTCGCGGCCCTGGCGGTAGCCGGCCATCCGCCGTGCCTCACGTTCCAGCCGGACCCGCAGCGCATAGGGGATGTCGGGATGGGGCAGGGCGGCGGTTTCGCCGGCGGCCTCGACATGGATCTCGGCCTTCAGCTTCTGCTCCAGCAGGCCCAGCGCCACGGCGAAGCCATGGATGGTCGCCGCCGGCGTCGGCGGGCAGCCGGGGATGTAGACGTCCACCGGCACGATGTTGTCGGTGCCGCCCCAGACGCAATACAGGTCGTGGAAGATGCCCCCGGTACAGCCGCAGGCGCCGTAGGACACGACGATCTTCGGGTCGGGCGCCGCCTCGTAGGCGCGCAGCGCCGGCATCCGCATGGCGCGGGTCACCGCCCCGGTGAACAGCAGGATGTCGGCATGGCGGGGCGAGGCCACCACCTTGATGCCGAAGCGCTCCGCGTCGAACACCGGCGTGATGGACGAGAAGATCTCGATCTCGCAGCCGTTGCAGCCGCCGCAATCGACGCGATAGACGTAGGCGGAGCGCTGGATGTTCTTCAGCAGCGCCTTCTTCATCGTGGCAATCTGTTCGCTGGTGGAGACCGGTGACATCTCCGCCACCAGGGTCTTGGGGTCTACCGGGATGTTCATGGCGTGGTCTCCGGTTCCTTGGTCATCTGCCGGCCGATTCCCATGCCGGCGATGTGGTGGACATCCTGGGCGCGCTTGCAGGCCGGGCAGGTCGAGACGGTCAGGCGCAGCCGGTCGGCCTCCTCGGCACTGCGGGCCGACTGGCTCAGCAGGCGGGCGACGTAATCGACCTCCTTGGCCGGGGCGAAGGGCTTGCCGCAGCAGGCGCAGTCGGCCAGCGTGAAGACCGCCTTGCGCGTCAGGTCGGCCTTGCTGCCGACCGCCAGCTCGAAATCGTCGGACAGGCGGATGGCGCCGGTCGGACAGGATTCCTCGCAGCGGCCGCAGAAGACGCAGCGCCCGTAATCGATCGACCAGATGCGGTTGCCGGCGGCGGTGTCGGTCTCCATCCCGATGGCGTTGGCCGGACAGGCGACGGTGCAGGCCGCGCAGGCGATGCAGCCCTCTGCCCTGTGTTCCGGCTTGCCGCGGAAGTCCTTGCAGACCGGCATGGGAGCGAAGGGGTACTGGACCGTCGCCTCGCCCGTGCGGAAGATTTCCATGAGTAGCTTGAGCATGTCCCGCCCCCGTCACTTCAGCGGTGAATCCGTGCGTTCGCGGCAGTAGCGCTCCATCTCCTTGTAGGCGATGGTCTTGGAGCGCTTCTTGCGAACGTCGACGACGGTCACGCGGTCGGTGCAGGAATAGCAGGGGTCGATGCTGCCCACGATCAGCGGGGCGTCCGACACCGTATTGCCGCGCAGCATGTAGCGCAGCACCGGCCAGTTGTTGTAGGTCGAGGCGCGGCAGCGCCAGCGGTAGAGCTTCTGGTTGTCGCCGGTCATCGACCAGTGGATGTCCTCGCCGCGCGGCGCCTCGGTGAAGCCCAGCGCGAACTTGTGCGGGACATAGGTGAAATCCTCGGTCAACACCGGGCCGGCCGGGGCGTTGTCCAGCAGCTTCTCGATGATCCACAGGCTGTCGAAGAATTCCGCCACCCGCACCAGCGTGCGGGACAGCACGTCGCAGCCCTGTTCGACATGGACCGGCATGTCGAGCAGCTTGTAGCCGGCGAAGGCATGGTCGGCGCGGGTGTCGCGGCGGTGGCCGCTGCCGCGCACCACCGGCCCGACCGGGCTGTAGTCGCGGGCGATCTGCGGATCGAGCCGGCCGACGCCCTTGACGCGGCCGCTGACATTGGCGGTGGACAGCAGCACATCGACCAGCCGGGTCACGTCGTCGCGCAGCTCGGCGACCAGTTCGCGGGTCTTCGCCTGCTGGTCGCCCAGGATGTCGCGGCGCACGCCGCCGATCAGGTTCAGCGCATAGGTCTTGCGCGCGCCGGTCAGCAGTTCGGCCAGCGTCATCGCCTTCTCGCGCACGCGGAAGAACTGCATGAAGCCGGTGTCGAAGCCGATGAAATGGCAGACGAGGCCGAGATTCAGCAGATGGCTGTGCATCCGCTCCGTCTCCAGCAGGATGGAGCGGATGGCCTGGGCCCGCGGCGGCACCTTGATGCCCAGCGCGTTTTCCACAGAGCTGGCATAGGCGACGCTGTGGGCGTAGCCGCAGATGCCGCAGACGCGGTCGGCCAGGAAGGTGACGTCATTGTAGCCCATCCGCGTCTCGGCCACCTTCTCCATGCCGCGGTGGACGTAGAACATGCGGTAATCGGCGTCGATGATGTCCTCGCCATCGACGAACAGGCGGAAATGGCCGGGCTCGTCGGAGGTGATGTGCAGCGGCCCCAGCGGGACGACGCGCGTCTCCTGCTTGGCCTCGTTGATGAACTGGTAGGTTTCGTCGTCGCTGGTCGGCGCCGGGCGCAGCCGGTAGTCCATCGAATCCTTGCGCAGCGGATACAGCTCGTCCGGCCAATCGTCGGGCAGGACGAGGCGGCGTTCGTCCGGCAGCCCGACCGGGCGCAGGCCGAACATGTCGCGCACCTCGCGCTCGCCCCAGACGCAGGCGGGCACCCGCGGGGTGACGGACGGGTATTCCAGCGTGTCGGCCGGCACCTCGCAGCGCACCACCACATGGCACTTGTCGCCGCCCTCCATCGACAGGACATAGTAGACGGCGTAGCCGCCGTTCAGCGGCCGTTCGTCGTTGCCGACGACCACCGACAGCCAGCCATTCTGGTCGTAATAGAGGCTGGCGACGACGTCGGGCAGCGAGACGGGCTTGACCGTGATGGTGACCTGGGACTCGGTCTGCCAGGACTCGTCGAGGATCGCATGGGGCAGGCTCTCGCGCAGGGAGGCGATGTAGCCGCTCCCGACCCGGTCCGGAGTGATGAGGTTCATTTTGAAATCTCCGTCTGCGAGAGGCTGCCGGTCACCAGCTGTCCGCCGGCGCGGGCCGTGTCGTATGTTTGCCCGTCGTTTGATTGCCAGGGCGCGGCCACCACCGGGCGGCTGTCGCCGTTCATCACCACCGCGGTCGCCTGCTGCACCAGAGTGGACAGCGGCTGCGGCACGGCGAAGCCCAGCGTCAGCACCAGCACCGCCAGCACACCGAGCGGGGCCAGCGCCTTCCAGCCGACGTCACCCTTCGGCATCGTCTCCGGGCTCTTGCCCAGCACGCTGTCGGCGACGATCTTCACCAGACCGGCGATGGTGATGCACAGGAACAGCGCGCACAGCGCCATGATCCAGCCATAGCCTTCGTTCAGCCCGGCCATGAAGACCATGAATTCGCTGACGAAGATGTTGAAGGGCGGGAAGCCGGCCAGCGCCAGGGCGCAGCCCATCATCAAGAGGCCGGTGGCGGGCGCCACCCGCAGCACGCCCTTCACCGCCCGCAGGTCGCGGGTGCCGTACTTCATCAGGACATTGCCGGCGCTGCAGAAGAACAGGGCCTTGGTGACGCTGTGGTTGATGGCATGCAGCAGCGCCGCGGCGATGCCGAGCGGCCCGCCGACGCCGAGCGCCACGATGATCAGCCCGACATTCTCGATGCTGGAATAGGCCAGCTTGCGCTTCAGATCCTGCTGCACGAAGAACAGCAGCGACGAAACGCCGACCGACAGCAGGCCCAGCGTCAGCAGCAGCATCTGCGGGAAGCCGGTGCCGACCGTGCCGACGGTGATGACGTAGAAGCGGATGACGATCAGCAGCGCGCATTTCAGCAGCACGCCCGACAGCAGGCCCGACACCGGGCTCGGCGCCTCGGAATGGGCGTCGGGCAGCCAGGCATGCATCGGGAAGATGCCGGCCTTGGTGCCGAAGCCGATCAGGGCGAAGACGAAGGCCAGCTTGACCAGCATCGGGTCCAACTCGGCGGCATGGCCGACCAGGGCCGTCCACAGCACCGCCTGATGCGGGTCGGCCAGCACGTCGGCGGCGTTGGAGAAGACCAGCACCGTGCCGTAGAGGCCGAAGGCGACGCCGACCGTGCAGATGATGACGTATTTCCAGGCGGCCTCCAGCGAGGATTTCTGCCCGTACAGCCCGACCAGGAAGGCGGATCCCAGCGTCGTCGCCTCGATGGCCGCCCACATCATGATGATGTTGTTGGCGGTGACCGCCAGCAGCATGGTGAACAGGAACAGGCTGAAGAAGCCGTAGTAGATCCGGACCTTGCCGGCGTCGATGGCGCCGGACTCCAGGTCGTGGCGGATATAGGCGATGGAATAGAGGCCGGTCATCAGGCCGACCACGCCGATCAGCATCATGAAGACAGCGCCGAGCGCGTCGACGAACAGCCAGTCGCCGAAGGCGGAGATGGCGCCGTTCGACAGCACCTGGATCAGCGCCGCGATGCTCAGCAGGAAGACATAGCCGATGGAGCCCAGATGGATGCGCTCCAGCAGCGTCACGCTGCCCGTGTCGGTCGCGAAGGCTTCGGGCAGCGACTCCCGGAACCAGGGCAGGGTCAGCAGGAACAGCGCCACCGCCAGCGGACCGATCAGCAGAAGTGGGGGAAGGATCGAGGGTACCATGGCGGTCATCCCTTCAGGCTCGTGAGCTGGCGCGCGTCGAGCGTGTGCAGCGTGTCGAAGATCCGCGATCCCAGCGCCGCCATCACCACCACCGCGAAGATGGCGTCGGTGGCGATGCCGATCTCCACCAGTTCCGGCGCGTTGGGGGCCAGCAGGGCCAGGGTCAGGTGCGACCCGTTCTCCATCAGGCAATAGCCGAACACCTGCTTCAGGATGTTCCGCTGCGCCACGATGCAGGCGAGGCCGATGAAGAACAGGGCGAGCGACACCGCCAGCGCCGGCTTGATGGCGTCGGCCGCCGGCAGCGTCACCTTGGACGCCACGACGAAGCAGAGGATGAGGGCGACCGCCGCACCGACGATGGACAGCGCCGTCGGCATCACCGCACCGGTGCCGATGGCGGGATCGCTCAGCCGGCGGAAGGCGCGGTACATGATGGCCGGGACCAGGATCACCTTGGTCAGCAGCGCGGTGAAGGACCAGAGATACAGCTCGCCCGACCCGGTGGCCCCCGCCAGTGCCACGAACAGCATCACCAGGATGAAGCTCTGCAGCGCATAGAAGCGGGCGGAGTTGGCCGGATTGCCGGCGAGCGTGACCAGAAGGGAGCTGACGATCAGCAGGCCCGACAGGCCGTTGACGATGAGAAATCCGTTCATGACCGTTCCCTCCCTCAACCGAGCCACGAGGCGGCGATGGAGCTTGAGACCACCGTCATCGCCATCAGGGCCACCAGCACGAACTTCATGCCGGCCGGCAGCGGCGCCGCCGCGGCCATGGTGGTGGACGGCTTGCCGGGCACCGAATGGCCCAGCCATTTCAGGAACCAGGCGAAGGAGCCGACCGATTCCGCCAGCGCGATGACGACCAGCAGCATCAGCGCCCAGTGATGGGCCCCGACCTCGAACCCGCCGGCGAAGATGGCGAACTTGCTGAAGAAGCCGTTGAAGGGCGGCACGCCGGTGATCGCCAGGGCGGCGCAGACGAAGGCGACGCCCAGCAGCGGCGATTTGGTGACGATGCCGCGCAGCGACGGCAGCAGCCGGGTGCCGGCGGTGTAGCTGAGCGCACCGGCGACCAGGAAGAACAGCGTCTTGGCGAAGGCGTGGTTGAAGATGTGGGCGATGGCGCCCTTGAAGGCGAGGTCGGAGCCGAAGACCGACAGCGACAGCGCCAGCAGGATGTAGGCCAGCTGGGTGATGGTCGAATAGGCGAGCAGGCGCTTGAGATCGACCTGCGGCAGATACATGAAGAAGCCGTAGACCAGCGTCAGAACAGCCATGATCGAGCCGACCCAGCCGACGATCTCCGGCGCGCCGCCGGCCGACATCAGCCCGCGGGCGAAGATGTAGACGCCGACCTTCACCATCGAAGCCGCATGCAGGTAGGCGCTGACCGGGGTCGGCGCCTCCATGGCGTCGGGCAGCCACATGTGGAAGGGCAGCTGGGCCGACTTGCCCCAGGCGGCGACCAGGATCGCCAGCAGCACGACCGCCTTCATCCCCGGCGCCAGATCGGCGATGGCGGTCAGCGCGAAGGTGCCGGTCGACAGGAACAGCAGCGCCGCCGCGACATAGAGTCCGAGCGAGGCGACATGGGTGACCAGCAGCGCCTTGGCCGCCGAGCGCAGCGCCTTGGGCGATTCGTAGTAGCCGATCAATGCCCAGGAGCAGGCGCCCGTCAGCTCGAAGAAGGCGAGCTGGCCGACCACGGTGGAGCTGAAGACCAGCCCGGTCATCGCGCCGATGAACACCAGCAGGAAGGCGTAGAAGCGCCGCCGGCCGATGTCGGGATGCTCGCGGTTGCCGGCGTTCAGGTAGGCGGCGGAATAGACCGCCACCAGCAGGCCGACGGCGATCACTGCCAGCGCGATCAGCACGCTGACGCTGTCCACCACCAGCCCGAGGATCGAGACCGATCCGAAGGAGATCAGCTCGAAGGTGCCGCCGACCTTGCCGTCGCCGAGCAGCGACAGGGCGAGGATGGCGATCACCGCGACGGTGGCGGCGGCGAAGCCCTGGCACAGCCATTTGGCCGATGCCCGTTCCGATGCCGCGATCAGCGCCGCTCCGCCGAAGGGGACGAGGATGGCGGCCAGCGCCAACAGCCCGAGCGGTTCCGTGGGGAGTGTTATCATGATGCTGCCCCTCGCCGGCTCACAGGCCGACCAGATAAAAGACGAAGGCGAGCGAGGCGGCGCCGACCCCGACCCAGCTGTGCTGGGGGGTCAGGCGGAAGCGGACGCGCGCGACGCTGTTCTCGACCACGCCGACGGCG
Organism: Azospirillum lipoferum 4B; assembly: GCF_000283655.1. NCBI lineage: Bacteria > Pseudomonadati > Pseudomonadota > Alphaproteobacteria > Rhodospirillales > Azospirillaceae > Azospirillum > Azospirillum lipoferum. The sequence continues at coordinate 26,754 of NC_016623.1, forward strand.
GCGAAGATCAGGATCAGCTTGATGGCGAAGGCGATCAGCCCGAACAGCAGCCCGAAGACCGTCATCTCCGGCGCGCTGCCGAAGGGCAGGAAGACGCCGATGAACCAGGCGACGACGACCGTCTGCTTCAGCGCCATCGACCATTTGATGATTGCCAGCGACGGGCCGGAATATTCGGTCAGCGGGCCTTCCTGCAGCTCCTGCTCGGCTTCCGCCATGTCGTAGGGCAGCTTGCCCAGTTCGATGTAGATGGCGTAGGCGAAGGACAGGGCGGCGATCACCGTCGCGGTGGCCGAGCGGACATGGCCGTCGGCAATCGCTGTGCCGATGGCGCCGAGGTTGGTCGAGCCGGCCAGCAGCGCCGCGACGAACAGCGACAGCAGCATCACCGGCTCCACCAGCACGCCCATGGTCAGCTCGCGGCTGCCGCCGATGCCGGAGAAGGAGCTGCCGCTGTCGATGCCGGACAGCGAGAAGAAGAAGCGGGCCAGCGCGAACAGATAGATGACCGTGATCAGGTCGCCGATGGGCGCCACCGGCGTGAAGCGGGTCAGCATCGGGATGCCCATGGCGATGACCAGCACCGTTGTCAGCATCACCGCCGGCATGGCGCGGAAGGCGAAGCCGCTGTTCGGCGGGGACAGGTCCTGGCGGGACAGCAGCTTGGCGAAGTCGCGATAGTCCTGCAGCAGGCCCGGCCCGTGGCGGGTGTGCAGCTTTGCCCGGATCATGCGCGACAGGCCGGAGACCAGCGGTGCCGCAGCGAGCAGGAGGAGCGCCTGGAACAGCCCCAGGATCAGGTGTGAGAAGGTCAGCATGGCGTCCTCCCGTCAGACGGCCAGCGCCAGCAGCGCGATCAGCGCCGCGACGATGTAGAGGCAGTAGATCCGGAAATCGCCGGCCTGGATGCCCTGCAGCCACTTGCCGCCGGCATCGACCGCACCGGCAATCGGGGCGATGACGCTGCGGTCGGCCAGCGGTTCGGTGCGCCGCGCCAGCGTGACCACCCGCTCGAAGCCGTGGGCGATGCCGGTCCAGCGTCCGGAGATCGAGCGGCGCATGGTGTAGAGCGGGGCGAAGAACATGCGGATCGGCTGGGCGAAGCTGCCGGCGCTGGCGGGCATGTGATGGTCCGGTAGGTAACCGGCCGCCCAGGGCGCCGCCACCTTGCGGTCGCCGCCGCGCTTGGCCGCGAAGGCCGCCTTCAGCGCGATGGGCAGGAAGGCCATGGCGATCAGCAGGATGGCGATCAGCGGGGTGGACAGCGTCGCCTGCTGGGCATCGCCCGGCAGCAGGGTGGCGCCGACCGCCAGCGTCACCGGAGCGGTGCCGATGGTCGCCGCCGCGATGCGGCCCATCACCGGCGCCACCAGCGGAGCCAGCAGGCCGAGCGCGACGCAGGCGACGGCCAGCACCGCCATGCCGGCGACCATCGCGGCCGGCGCCTCGCGCGCCTCCTCGGCATGATGGCTGCGCGGCGCCCCGGCGAACATGATGCCGTAGGCCTTGACGAAGCACATCACTGCCAGCGCGCCGGTCAGCGCCAGCATGACGGCGGCGATGGGGGCGGCGAACTTCACCAGCGGGGTGCCGTCCAGCGCCGCGGCGAACAGCGCCTGGTAAGTGTACCATTCCGACACGAAGCCGTTCAGCGGCGGGATCGCCGAGATGGCCAGAGCGCCGACCAGGAAGGACAGGGCGGTCCAGGGCATGGTCCGGGCCAGCCCGCCCATCTTCTCCATGTCCTTGGTGTGCATGCGGAAGATGGCGGAGCCGGCGCCGAGGAACAGCAGACCCTTGAACACCGCATGGTTCAGCAGGTGATAGAGGCCGGCCATCAGGCCCAGCACCGCCAGCACCGGCTGGTGCAGCGCCATGCCGATCATGCCGGTGCCGACGCCCAGCAGGATGATCCCGATATTCTCGACCGAGTGGTAGGCGAGCAGCTTCTTGATGTCGTGCTCTGCCAGGGCATAGACGACGCCCAGCACCGAGGACACGGCACCGAAGGCCAGCACCAGCAGGCCCCAGCCCAGCATCGCCGGCCCGGCGCTGGCGCCCAGCAGGTCGATGCCGACCTTGACGATGCCGAACACGCCGATCTTGATCATCACGCCGGACATCAGCGCCGAGGCATGCGACGGCGCCGCCGGATGGGCGCGCGGCAGCCAGATGTGCAGCGGGATCATGCCGGCCTTGGCGCCGAAGCCGATGAAGGCCAGCAGGAAGGCGACGCTGTCCAGCGGGGCCGGCAGCGGATGGGCGCGGAAGGCGGCGAAATCGAAGCTGCCAGCCCGGTTCGCCATCAGGAAGAAGGCGGCCATGATCAGCACCGAGCCGCCATGGGCGACCAGGAAATAGAGGAAGCCTGCCCCCACCGCCTCGTCGTCCTGGTCGAAGATGACCAGGAAATAGGAGGCCAGCGACATCATCTCGAAGAAGATGAGGAACCAGAAGGCGTTGTCGGCCGTCACCACCAGCATCATCGACGCGATGAAGGCGTTCATGAAGAAGCCCATCGCCCCGATGCCACGCCCGGCATATTCGCGCACATAGGCGAAGCCGTAGATCCAGGCGACCAGCGACAAGAGCGAGATGACCGCGATCATCAGCCCCGCCAGCGGGTCGAGACGCAGGACGAAATGGGCGAAGGGGTAGGGGCCGGCGGCATCGAGAATGGCCGGCTGGCTCGCGCCGATGGCCGCCAACCCCGAAGCCAGCCCGGCGAGCGCCGCGGCAATGCCGACGCCGCTGCCGCCAAGACGGATGTCCCCCTCCCGATGCTTCAGGAGGAGGCAGAGAATGGCGCCGCCGCAGGACAGCAGCAGCGACATGATGAGCAGGGAGAGTGGAATCATGGGTCCAGCCCCTCCAGCGAGGCGAGCGGCGTTTCAGGACTGACCGGTGCCGTCGCGGCCAGCCGGCGCTTCACGGCGGCAGCCTGACGGATGGCATCGGCGTCCGCCGCATAAAGGGCGGCGGTCGGGCACACGCGCACGCAGGCCGGCCCGTCGTCGGAAAAGGCGCAGAGGTCGCATTTCACCGCCACGCTGCGCACGCCGATGTCCCAGGCCAGCAGCGGATCGAGCGCCGCCGAATGGATGGGCGTGGCGGTGGCGATGCCGGCGACCCCGGCGATGCCGGTGCCGCTGGGGGTGATGGCGCCGAAGGGGCAGGCCAGCGCGCACATCTTGCAGCCGATGCAGGCCTGCTCATCCAGCAGAATGCTGTCGGCTGCATGGGTGATGGCGTTCACCGGACAGACGCGGGCACAGGGCGCGTCCTCGCACTGGTGGCAGAGGACGGGTCCGGTGTCGTCGCCGATCCGCATGACTGTCAGCCGGGGATGCGCCTGCAGCCCCTGTTTTCTGTGTGCCTCGGTGCAGGCCGCCATGCAGGTGTTGCACCCGATGCATTTTCTCGGTTCCGCGATAACGAAGCGATTCATGTCCAGACCTCCGGCTTCCCGGGCGGGTGCGTCGACTCGGCCTGATCGGGATTGGGAAGACTCCCGATAAAAAATCCTGATCGGCCAATAAGAAGACAGTATTGGCTCGAGCACGCCCCCGTTGCCGCCTGTTGTTGCAGGCGGTGCGGCAGAAGGAGAGCCAGCTGTTGCGAATCTTTGTCAAATGGCCGTCTCGGATGGGGCCGCCATCGACTTCGCTACGCTATTCCCCTGAATGACGCGATGTCAACTAGACACATAAAAAAAGTGGGTATAAGGTGCGCGACACAAAGACAGGAAGTCATTATTCAATTTGATTGCCGATTGGCTTCCTGGAAACTCCGATAAGGAAGAAGAGATACTCGATAGGATCGGCTTATCGACGTCGATTACTTTTAAAGATCGGGCGATAAGCGATTTCGATCGGACGTGAAGCCACCGGTGCCCATCGCGGCGAACCGGCGCGTAACGCCAGGGAACAGTGAAGCGATGCCGGGGCGGGACCGTCCGACGGCCCCCTCCGGCTGCAAACAAGGACGACGGGAATGAACAGATTCGTCACTGCAAACCCAAGCAAGTGCATCGGTTGCCGGACATGCGAGGTCGCCTGCGCGCTTGCCCATTCCGATGGTGCCGGCGTCGAAGGACTGGCGCCGGAGACCTTCAAGCCGCGCATCCGCATGGTGAAGACGGCCAACGTCAGCACCGCGGTGATGTGCCACCATTGCGAGGACGCGCCCTGCGTCAACGCCTGCCCGAACAACGCCATCGTCTATCGCCAGCACAGCGTGCAGGTGGAGCAGGAGCGCTGCCTGGGCTGCAAGAACTGCGTGCTGGCCTGCCCCTTCGGCGCCATGGACGTGGTGACGATCCCGGCGGTCCGGCAATTCGCCGGCATGACGCTCAGCCTGGGCGTCAAGGCACAGGCGCACAAATGCGACCTGTGCGTCGGCCGCGATGCCGGCCCGGCCTGTGTTTCGGTCTGCCCCACCAGCGCCCTGACCCTAATGGACCGGGACGCGATGGACGAGACCCTGCGCCGCCGGCGCGAGCGTGCCGCCCTGGAAGCCGCCGAAGTCGCGGCCTGACCCCCCATCGCTGCGGCTGAAGCACAGCCGGCGCAATCGAGCGAACATCGAGGTCGAGATGGAAAAGCATATGGCGGTCTGCCCCTACTGTGGTACGGGCTGCAAACTGAATCTGCTGGTCGAGGGCGGGAAGGTCGTCGGTGCCGAACCCCTCAACGGCGTCACCAATGAAGGAGAGCTCTGCCTCAAGGGCTATTTCGGCTACGACTTCATCAACGACACCAAGATCCTGACGCCGCGCCTGCGCAACCCGATGCTGCGCCGCTCGCGCGATGCCGCCTTCGAGGCGGTGTCCTGGGACGAGGCGATCCGGTACGCCGCGACCAAGCTGGGCGAGATAAAGGCCAAATACGGCCCCGATTCGATCATGACCACCGGCTCGTCGCGCGGCACCGGCAACGAGACCAACTATGTGATGCAGAAATTTACCCGCGCGGTTCTCGGCACCAACAATGTCGACAACTGCGCGCGCGTCTGCCACGGCCCGTCGGTCGCCGGATTGCAGGTGACGCTGGGCAACGGCGCGATGAGCAACTCGATCCCCGAGATCGAGCACACCAAATGCGTCCTGGTCTTCGGCTACAACGTCGCCGACAGCCATCCGGTGATCGCCAAGCGCATCATCCGGGCCAAGGAGCGCGGCGCCAAGATCATCGTCTGCGATCCGCGCAAGATCGAGACGGCACGGCTGGCCGACCTGTGGCTGCCGCTGAACAATGGCTCCAACATGGCGCTGGTCAATGCCTTCGCCAATGTCCTGATCAATGAAGGGCTCTACAACAAGGAGTATGTCGCCAACCACACCGAGGGCTTCGACGAGTACAAGAAGATCGTCGAGAAATACACGCCCGAATACGTCGAGGCGATCACCGGCCTGCCGGCCGCCGACATCCGTGAGGCGATGCGCATCTACGCTGCCGCGCCGTCCGCCACCATCCTGTGGGGCATGGGCGTCACCCAGTGGGGGCAGGGCGTCGATGTGGTGAAGGGGCTGTCGGGGCTGGCGCTGCTGACCGGCAATCTCGGCCGCCCGAATGTCGGCGTCGGCCCGGTGCGCGGCCAGAACAACGTGCAGGGCAGCTGCGACATGGGCGTGCTGCCGACCGAATTCCCCGGCTACCAGAAGGTCACCGACCCGGAAATCCGCGCGAAGTTCGCCAAGGCCTGGGGGGTCGACTCGCTTCCCGCCGAGATCGGCTGCCGCCTGACCGATGTGCCGCATCTGGCGGAGACCGGCAAGCTCAAGGCGATGTACGTCATGGGCGAGGATCCGGCCCAGACAGAGCCGGACCTGACCCAGGTGCGCAAGGGCTTCGAGGCGATGGAGTTCGTCATCGTCCAGGACATCTTCATGACGAAGACGGCGATGTTCGCCGATTTGATCCTGCCGGCGACCTCCTGGGGCGAGCATGAGGGCGTGTTCAGCGCCGCCGACCGCAGCTTCCAGCGCTTCACCAAGGCGGTGGATGCCAAGGGCGACGTCAAGCATGACTGGGAGATCATCAGCCTGCTCGCCACGGCGATGGGCTATCCCATGCATTACGACAACACCAGGCAGATCTGGGACGAGCTGCGCGAGCTCTGCCCGATCTTCTACGGCGCCACCTACGAGAAGATGGAAGGGCTGGGCGCGGTGCCTTGGCCCTGCCGCGACCTCGATTCGCCGGGCTCCAAGTATCTCTATGAGGGCAACGTCTTCCAGCGGCCGGGCGGCAAGGGGCTGCTGTTCGCCACCGAATGGCGTCCGCCGCAGGACCAGCTGACCGAGGAGTTCCCGCTGATCCTCTGCACGGTGCGCGAGGTCGGCCATTACTCCTGCCGTTCGATGACCGGCAACTGCGCCGCCCTGCAGACGCTGGCCGACGAGCCCGGCTATGTCACCATCAATCCCAAGGACGCCAAGGCCCTGGGCATCCGTGACCAGGAGCTGGTCTGGGTGTCGTCGCGCCGCGGCAAGGTCATCACCCGCGCCAGCGTCACCGACCGCACCAACAAGGGGGCCGTCTACATGACCTACCAGTGGTGGATCGGCGCCTGCAACGAGCTGACCATCCACGCGGTCGATCCCATCGCCAAGACGCCGGAATACAAATATGCCGCCGTCCGGGTCGAGCCGATCGCCGATCAGGTCTGGGCCGAGAATTACGTCCAGCAGGAATACGCGAAGCTGAAGGGCGGCCTCAGCAACGCGGTGACCCGTGCGGCGAAGAAGGCTCCGGCCTACGCGTGATGTTGGGGGCGCGCCTTACTCCCTCTCCCCCCGCTCTCGCGCACACGAAGTTTGCGCTGTCGCGACAGGCGGACCAGAGGTCCGCCGAAAGCGGGGAGAGGGTCGGGGTGAGGGGGGCGCAGTGCGTGGCCATCCCAAGAATCCTCGCCGCGCTCCCCCCTCACCCTAACCCTCTCCCCGGGGGGGAGAGGGGATCCTTCCCGGTGCCCGAGGACCCAATCCCATGCATGAGATCGCCCTTTGCCAATCCCTGCTGGAGCAGGCGATGAAGGCGCGGGAGGCCAATCCGTTCGACCGGGTGGTCCGCGTCAGCCTGTCGGTCGGCCAATCCAGCCGGGTGCAGCCCGACGCCCTGCGCCATGCCTTCGACCTGCTCAGCCGCGACACCTTCCTGGAGGGGGCGGAGTTGCGGATCGAGCGGCCGCCGGGGGAGGGGTTCCGATTGGTCGAGATGGAGGTGTCGTGAGCGTGACTCTTCGTGCGCCTATGATGCGTCGCATTGCCGCTGCGGCAGCCCGCGCGGAGACGTGAGCAGGTGACTCGCATCAATGATATTGCTCGGGTCGTGATTGAAAAGTTCCCGATCCACGCTGCGCCTGACGTGGTTGAAGGAGCCCCGGCATGCAGGAAAAGCTGGAATTTCTGATCGCGCTGGCCACCGAAAAGCATTTCGGCCGGGCGGCGCAGGTTTGCGGGGTGTCGCAACCCAACCTCTCCGCCGCGATCAAGCAGCTGGAATCGACCATGGGCGTTCCCCTGGTCGACCGTGGCGCCCGCTTCATCGGCTTCACCCCGGAGGGGGAGAGGGTGCTGGAATGGGCACGGCGCATCGTTGGCGACTATAAGGCGATGCGCGCCGACATCGAGACCATGAAGCAGGGGCTGACCGGCACGCTGCGGCTGGTGGTGGTGCCGACGGCGCTGCCCATGGTCCAGCGGCTGACGGCCACAGTCTGGTCGATGCATCCCGGCATCAAGATCACCATCGCCTCCCACAGCTCCACCGAGATCCTGTCGCGGCTGGAGAATCTGGAGGCGGAGGCCGGCATCACCTATCTCGACAACGAACCGCTCGGCAATGTGGACGAGGTGCCGCTCTATCACGAGCGCTACCACCTGATCACCTCGGTGGATGGCCCGTTCGGCACGCGCGACAGCATCACCTGGGAGGAGGCGGCGACCGTGCCGCTCTGCCTGCTGAACGCCAACATGCAGAACCGCCGCATCATCGACCGCGCCTTTGCCGAGGCGGGCGTGCATGCCGAACCGATGCTGGAATCCAACTCCATCGTCGTGCTGACCAACCATCTCTGCACCGGCATGTGGTCGACGATCATGCCGCGGATCATGGCGGATTCGCTGCTGCTGCCCCCGACCATCCGTGCCATTCCCATCGTGGCGCCGGAGCTGTCCACCCTGATCGGCCTCGTGGTCGCCCGCCGCGATCCGCAGCCGCCGCTGACCGCGGCGCTGATCGCCGACGCGCGCCGGCTCGCCCCGGAACTGGCGATGGCGGCCTGATCACAGGGCAGCTTTGCCAACTGGTCATACCACTTGACGATTTGTCGCGCCCTGTGCTGCGATGCAGCATGGTAAGGAATCGGGACGGGAGACGCGCCGGGATCGGCCCGTCCACGCCTCCCCCCGAGGAGTGCTTTTTCCAATGAACACCGATACTTCGTCGCACCGGTGGTCGGTCGCCCCGGCCCAGCGCGCGCTCGACCACGAACCGCTCGGCGCCGACATCCATGCCGCATTTGCCAGGGTGGTCGCTCGCCTGCGCAGCGAAGTGGACGCCTTTGCACGGCGCATGGCCGATGTGGGCAGCGTCGAGCTGGTGGAGCGTGACGGCGGGGCGCAGCTGCTCTACCGCGCCCATCATGGCGAAGACCATGGCGAGGGGATGCACCGGCTGATCGGCAGCGTCGAGCTTCATCTGACCCATGACGGCAAGGCGGCCATCCACATGCGGATCCGCGGCGATCTGCCGCCGGCCGAGGTTCTGGACTTCGACCGCGTGACGGCCGACCATCTCCGGACCCGGCTGCATGCGTTCGAGATGGGTTGCCGCCGCCTGCCGATGGCGCGCGCGGCCTGACCGGACCGGAACCCTGCAGCCGAATAGCCGCAGCGAAGCCCCCGCAGCGGACCATTGGCGCACTGTCGCCGCCTGGGCGGGCAATGCCAAGTCGCCGCCCGCCCGCGGCACGGAGGAGACCAGATGTCTGACAACAATGAACTGATCACCGCGGCGCTGCGCCATGCGGCGGCCCTGCATGACGGCACCTTCCGCCCCGACCGGGCGCGCACGCCCTTCGTCGTGCACCTGTCGGAAACCGCCGAGCTGGTGGCCCAGGCCGGCGGCACGCCGGCGGAAATCGCCGCCGCCTGGCTCCACGACGCGGTCGAGGATGGGCTGACCACCATCGCAGACCTGGCCGACCGCTTCGGCCCGGAGGTCGCCGGCCTCGTGGCCGCCGTCAGCGATGCGCCGGAAGATGTCGGCCGGGCGATTGCCGAGCGCAAGGCGATCCAGGCCGCCCGCCTCGCCGCCGCGCCCGACGGGGCCAAGCGCATCAAGCTGGCCGAGCAGATCTCGATCCTCAAGGCGCTGGCGGTGGAGCGCCCGCTGTCCTGGAGCGTCGAGCGTGCCGACGCCTATGTCGAAGGCTCCCGCCTCGTCGCGGAGGCCTGCGCCGCCGCCAGCCCGCTGCTGGCCGAACGCTACGCCGCCGCGTTGGCCGGCGCCTCGCACTGATCGGGCACGGGTCCGTCACGACAGGCCGTATTTCCTGATCTTGTCGTGCAGCGTGGTCTTTGCGATCTGCAACTCCTCCGCTGCACGGGCAAGGCTATGGCCGGTGCGGCGCAGCGTGTCGGCGATCAGCGCGCGTTCGAAGGCCTCGACCGCCTCGGCCAGCGGCCGCGCGGTCGCCGGATGGGCGGAGGCGAAAGGCGGAAAGCCCTGTTCGATGCCCAGCACGCAGCGGTCGGCGACATTGTGCAGCTCCCGCACATTGCCGGGCCAGTCATAGGCCATCAGCCGGCGCATCCGCTCCGCATCCGGCGGCGGCACCGGGCGGCCATGGCGGGCTGCGGCCTGCAGGATGAACTGCTCGAACAGCAGCGGGATGTCCTCGCGCCGTTCGCGCAGCGGCGGCAGCGGCAGGTTGGCGACGTTCAGCCGGTAATAGAGGTCGGCGCGGAACTGTCCGCGGTCGGCCAGCTCGCGCAAATCCACCTTGGTGGCGGCAATCACCCGGCAGTCGACATGGACCGGCGTGTTGGAGCCCAGCCGCTCCAGCGTGCGTTCCTGAAGGACGCGCAGGAACTTGATCTGCACCGGCATCGGCATGCTTTCGATCTCGTCGAGAAACAGCGTGCCGCCGTTGGCATGCTCCACCTTGCCGATCCGGCGCTTGCCGGCTCCGGTGAAGGCCCCGGCCTCATGCCCGAAGATCTCGCTGTCGATCAGGCTTTCCGGCAGGCCGCCGCAATTGATGGCGACGAAGTTGCCGGCGCGCCGCGGGCTGGCGTCGTGCAGGCAGCGCGCCGCCAGTTCCTTGCCGGACCCTGTCTCGCCATGGATCAGCACATCGGCGGCGGAGGTGGCGAGTTCGCCGATCAGCCGGCGCACCCGCTCCATCTGCGGCGATCCGCCGATCAGCCGCGCTTCGATGCTGTCGCGGTTCTGCAGCCGGGCGCGCAATTCGCGCACCTCCAACGTCAACCGCCGCTTCTCCAGCGCGCGGCGCACCACCTCCACCAGATAGTCGGGAGAGAAGGGCTTCTCGATGAAGTCGTGGGCGCCCAGTTTCATCGCCTGCACCGCCATCGACACGTCGCCATGGCCGGTCATCAGCACCACCGGCAAATCCGGATCGGTGGCGAGTAGCCCTGCCAGCAGTTCCATCCCGTCCATGCCCGGCAGGCGGATGTCGGTGACGACCACGCCGGGAAAGCCGTCCGCCACCAGCCGCCGCGCCTTCTCGGCACTGTCCACCGCCTGGGTCGGGATGTCCTCCAGCTCCAGCGCCTGCTGGCAGCCGAGGCTGACATTCGGGTCGTCCTCGACGATCAGAACCTTCAGGGCGGTGGAGGAAGTGTCGGGCATGCGAGGTCTCCGGCCTGGAAGGTGGCCAGGATGGTGGTCGGGTCGGCGGGCAGGACGGCGGCGGGAAGGTCGATGGTGAAGACCGCTCCGCCATCCGCACCGTTCGCTCCGGTCAGGGTGCCGCCGAAGTCACGCACGATCCCGGCGGAGATGGCAAGCCCCAAGCCGAGCCCGCCGCTGCCCTCCCGCGCGCCATCCTTCACCGCTTCCTTGGTGGTGAAGAAGGGTTCGAACAGCCGGGGCAGGACTTCTTTGGACAGGCCGGGGCCGTTATCCGCCACCTGAATGCGCGTCCGGCCATCCTCCGTCCGCGCGGTGAGGGTCAGTTTGCCGCCCGTGCGCCCGGCCAGCGCATCGAGGCCGTTGGCGACCAGATTGACCAGCACCTGCTCCAGGCGGTTGGGATCGCACAGCGCCGCCACACCCTCCGGCACATCGACCGTCACGGCGACGCCGGAGCGCCGCAGCCGCTGCTCCAGCAGGAACAGGGCATTGTCGACGGGCCGGCGCACCGCCACCGGGCGGGGGGCGCCGGAGGACTTGCGGGCGAAGGATTTCAGCTGGCCGGTCAGGGTGCCCATGGCGTCCACCAGCTGGGCGATACGCTCCAGATTGCCTTGGGCCGCCTCCAGGTTGCCGCGCTGGAGGAACTTGACCGTGTTGCCGGACAGGGTGCGCAGGGCTGCCAGCGGCTGATTCAGCTCATGCGCGAGCCCGGCGGACAACTGGCCGATCACCGCAAGTTTGCCGGCATGCACAAGCTCGTCCTGGGCGGCGCGCAGGTTGCGGGTGCGCTCCTCCACCTTGCGTTCCAGGTCGCGCAGATGGCCGCGGCGCTGCACCCACATCAGCAGCAGGATGCCGAGGAAGGCGCTGCCGACCGCCGCCAGCGCCGCGCGGGTCCAGGCCATGCCGGTGATCTGCGAGGCCGGCGACAGCACGGTCATCGTCCACCCCGTTCCATGCAGCGGCGCCGTCTGGGCCAGGAAACTGCCGCTGACCGGGAAGACGGACGACTCCGCCTCCCCATCCGCCGGGCGGGCGAGCCCGACCAGTTCCGCATCGGGGGCGATCCGGTTCAGCGGTGAAAGGCCAAGCGGCGGCAGCGGGCGGGCGTTGTATTGCAGGGTGCGGTCGAAATGCCGGCGGGTCGGCTCGTCCATCGCCCGCAGGGTGGTGAATTTCCAGGAGGGGACCGAGGCCAGGATGACGACGCCGTTCTCGTCGCTGACCAGGACCGGTGCCTCCACCGTCGACCAGGATTGTTCCAGCTGCTCCAGGCTGACCTTCACCACCGCGACGCCGACGATGGCGCCATCCTCCGCCAGCGGAGAGGACAGGTAATAGCCGGCCTCCCCCGCGTCGTGCCGACGCCGAACAGACGGCCCTGGCGGCCGGCTGCGGCCTCGATGAAATAGGGGCGGTAGGACAGATCCTCGCCGACGAAGCTGTCGGGGCGGTTCCAGTTGCTGGCGGCCACCACCCGGCCCTGGCGGTTCAGCACATAGATCGACAGGGTGCCGGCCCGCTCGTTCAGCCGCTCCAGATAGCGGTTCAGCCCCCAGGCCAGCGGCGCCCGTCCGGTCACGAGGTCGAGAACGTCGCGCTCCAGCCCCAACGTGGCCGGAAAGTAGGCGTATTTGTCGATCTCCCGCTCCAGGCTCTCGGCATAGAGGTCGAGCCGGTGGCGTCCGGTCTCCTGCAGGGCGGCCAGCCCCATCCCTTCGCTGACGCGGAACCCCGCCAGCCCGGCGAGCAGGGCCAAACCGGCGATGACCGGCAGGAGAAGACCGATGGTGCGGAGGCGGCGTGCAATCGGCATGAAAAAGGCGGGCAGGGGCGGGGACTGCCGCATCATAGCAGAAGCCCCCTGCCCATTGCCCGCCTGCCTTCGTGGATCGGGTCGTCCCGCTTACTCCGCCGCGGCCGGGGCGGGCAGGGGCGCGTCGGCCTCTTCCTCGTCCTCCTCGCCGATGGCGCCTTCCCATTTGGCGACGACCGTGGTGGCGATGCCGTTGCCGAGAACGTTGGTGGCGGTGCGGCCCATGTCGAGGAAGTGGTCGATGCCCATGATCAACAGCACGCCGGCCTCCGGCAGGTTGAACATCGGCAGAACGGCGGCCACGACGACCAGCGACGACCGCGGAACGCCGGCGATGCCCTTGCTCGACACCATCAGCACCAGCAGCATGACGATCTGTTGTTCCAGCGACAGCGGGATGCCATAGGCCTGGGCGATGAACAGCGACGCGAAGGCCGTGTAGATCATCGACCCGTCAAGGTTGAAGGAATAGCCGAGCGGCAGGACGAAGCCGATCACCCGCTCACGCACACCCAGGGTCTTCAGCTCTTCCATCACCCGCGGATAGGCCGACTCACTGGACGCGGTGGAGAAGCCCAGCAGCATCGGCTGGCGCATCGCCTTGACCACACGGAACACGTCGCCCTTCAGCACGATGAAGCCGGCGAAGATCAGCACAGCCCACAGCACGGCCAGGGCCACATAGAAGCTGCCCATGAACTTGCCGTAGACCGCCAGCACGCCCAGCCCCTGGGTCGTCACCACGTTGGCGACGGCGGCGAAGACGCCGATGGGGGCGAAGAGCATGACATAGCCGGTGACCTTCAGCATCACCGGCACGACCTCTTCGATCGAGCGGGCGAGCAGGCCGGCCTTGGTGTCGCGCAGCTGGCCGATGGCGAGGCCGACGAAGATCGAGAAGATCAGGATCTGCAGGATCTCGTTGTTCGCCATCGCCTCGAAGAAGTTGCGCGGGAAGACGTGGGTCAGGAAATCCTTCAGGTTCAGGGCCGAAGTCTTCAGCCCGGCGCTGGCCGCGGTATCCGGCAGCGGCACGCCGACATTGGCGCCCGGATGCAGCAGGTTGGCGAACACGAGCCCGATGAACAGCGAGACGAAGGAAGCCATCAGGAACCAGCCGACCGCCTTGCCGCCGATGCGACCGACGGTGCGGGCGTCGCCCATGCCGGCCATGCCGGCGACCAGGGTGGAGAAGATGAGGGGCGCGATGATCATCTTGATCAGGCGCAGGAAGATGTCCGTCACCATCGCGAAATAGCTGGCGATGGTCTTGGCGGCGGCCGGGTCGAACATGCTGTTGCAGACATAGCCGGTAACGATGCCCAGCAGCATGGCGACGATGATCAGCGTCGTCTGTTTGTTCATGGTCCTACTACCTCACCTGTCCCGCCCGCCTCATGCGCCGGCCGGGGTACGGTCGATTGGGTCCCGGTCCGCCGGCCCGTCGCGGGGCCGGAGACCGGGTGGCGGAACGGTCAGCCGGCGGTGGCCGGCAGCCGCGGCTGGGTCAGAACCTCCGGCCGCAGAACCTCGGCCAGGGCGGCGGCGGTCATCAGGCCGCGCGCCTCCACCAGCTCGGCCACGCCCTTGCCGGTGCGATGGGCCTCCGCGGCCACCTCGGTGGCGTTGGCGTAGCCGATGTAGGGGTTCAGCGCGGTGACGATGCCGATGGAGTTGCGCACACCGGCCTCCAGATGCTCCCGGTTGGCGGAGATGCCGTCGACGCAGCGGTCGGCCAGCACCAGGCAACCCTGGCGCAGGTGGGTGATGCTCTTGAACAGGCTGTGCGCGATGATCGGTTCGAAGGCGTTCAGCTGCAGCTGTCCGGCTTCGGCGGCGAAGGTGACGGTCATATCGTTGCCGATCACCTCGAAGGCGATCTGGTTGACCACCTCCGGGATCACCGGATTGACCTTGCCCGGCATGATCGACGAGCCGGCCTGACGCGCCGGCAGGTTGATCTCGCCGAAACCGGCGCGCGGGCCGCTGGACAGCAGGCGCAGGTCGTTGCAGGTCTTGGACAGCTTCACCGCCACCCGCTTCAGCACGCCCGACAGCTGGACGAAGCTGCCGCAATCCTGCGTCGCCTCCACCAGATTGGGGGCGGTGACCACCGGCACGCCACTGATCTCGGCCAGATGGCGGCAGGCCACCGCGGCATAGCGGGGATGGGCGTTGATGCCGGTGCCGATGGCGGTGGCGCCCAGGTTGATCTCGCGGATCAGCAGGGCGGCCTCCTTCAGCCGCTCCTCGTCCTCCGCCAGCATGACGGCGTAGGTGGAGAATTCCTGGCCCAGCGTCATCGGCACGGCGTCCTGCAGCTGGGTGCGGCCCATCTTCAGGATGTCGCGGAACTCGTCGGCCTTGCGCTGGAAGGCGGCGCGCAGATGGCCCATCGCCTCCACCAGCCGGAAGATCCCGCTGTAGGTCGCCAGCTTCAGCGCCGTCGGATAGACGTCGTTGGTGGACTGGCCCATGTTGACGTGTTCGTTGGGGTGCAGATGGGCGTAATCGCCGCGGCCATGCCCCAGGATCTCCAGCGCGCGGTTGGCGATGACCTCGTTGGCATTCATGTTGGTCGAGGTGCCGGCGCCGCCCTGGATCACGTCGACCACGAACTGGTCGTGCAGCTTTCCGGCGCGGATCTCGCGGCAGGCGGCGACGATGGCCTCGGCCTGTTCTGCGCCCAGCAGTCCCAATTCATGGTTGGCGCGTGCGGCGGCCATCTTGATCTCGGCCAGCGCCCGGACCAGATCGGGGTAATGGGAAATCGGCGTGCCGGTGATGGGGAAATTCTCGACAGCGCGCAGGGTGTGGACCCCGTAATAGGCGTCGGCCGGAACTTCGCGGTCGCCCAGCAGGTCGTGTTCGGTGCGCGTTGTGGCAGGCATCGGACGTTTCGCTCCCTTGATTTGAGTCCGTCCCGTCTGCGCGGGACGCGACCCTTAAGGAGCAATCGGCGTGCCAATGCCGGCCCTTGCCGATCAGCCTGCTAAGCCGTTGGAACTATGAAGTTCCATTGTTGGTCAGAGCCGCCGCCGTTCGGATTTCCGAACGCCGCCGATGTTTGGCGTTCGGAAATCCGGATATGGCTTGCGTGCTGTTGCGGCGGCTTGAAGATCAGGATTCCGGACTGTTGCGCAATTCCGCCTCACCTCGACGGCGGTGGGAGAGGGAAAGCCCCCCTCACTCCCTCACCACATAGGTGAAATAGCGGATCACGCCGTTGGCATCGGTCTCGCGGTACAGGCCCTGGATCTCGTTGTCGAAGCCGGGGAAGCGGTTGGCGCTTTCCTGGAAGACCTTCAGATAGTCGATCATCGGCTTGGCCCGCGCGTCCAGCCTTTCGCCGGGGACAATGGTGGCGATGCCCGGCGGATAGACCACCCACAGCGTGGTGGCGATGCGGCCGTCGATCTCGTCGATGGGCAGGTAATCCACGTTGTTGCGCACCAGATGGCGCGTCGCCTCGCGCGGCGGAATCGCCATGGTCGGCAGATGCTCCGGCCGGAAGATGGCGCGCTGCAGGGCGCTGGTGTTCTTTTCGCGGTAGAAGGCGTGCATCTCCGCGCAGAGGTCGCGCAGGCGCCGGCCGATATAGTGGGCGCGCCGCTTGGCGACGAATTCGGGGATGACCTCCTCCAGCGGGGCGTTGTCGTCGTGCAGCCGCTTGAAGGCGACCAGACCGCTCAGCAGCGTGCCGGCCTTGCTCGATTCCACCCCCGGCGTCAGCAGGAACAGCAGCGAGTTCAGGTCGTTCTTCTCCGGGACGATGCGGTTCTCGCGCAGGTATTGCGCCACCACCGGGGCCGGGATGCCGTGGTCGCCATAGGCGCCGCTGTGGCGGTCGAAGCCGGGGGTCAGCAGGGTCAGCTTGTTGGGGTCGGTCATGGCATAGCCCGGCTCCACATGCTGGAAGCCGTGCCAGTGGGCGCCGGGGGCGAATTCCCAATGGCGGACGTCGGTCGCCAGCTCGTCGGTCGGCACCTCCTCCCACGCGGTCTCGGCACCGTTGCGGGTGACGCGGTCGGGCACGAAGGGATCGAAGAACCAGCGCTTGGCCGGATCGCTCTCGCGCTCCTCGAACTCGCGGCGGATGGCGCGGATCTTCTTGCGCAGCTCGACGCCCAGCCGGATGGTGTCGTCCCACAGGATCTCGCCCGACCGACCCTTCATCATCTGCGCGCCGACATCCAGCGAGGCGAACAGCGGGTAGAAGGGCGAGGTCGAGGCGTGCAGCAGGAAGGTCTCGTTGAAGCGGCGATGCTCCACCCGGCGGCGCTGCCCCTTGATGTGGTTGTCCTTCACATGGATCTGCGAGGCCTGGGAGAAGCTGGCCAGCTGCTTGTGGGTGGACTGGGTGGCGATGATGCCGGGATGGCCGTCATGCAGCCCTTCCAGCCCCATGGCGAAATGGCCCTTGAACAGCGGATGGAACTTCAGGAATCCAGCCCAGGCCTCGTCGAACAGGATGTAGTCGCAGAGCTTGCCGATCCGCTCCAGCATCATCTGGGCGTTGTAGATGGTGCCGTCATAGCTGCATTGCTGGATCACCGCGGCGCGGAAGGGGCGTTCGCGCTTCCAGGCGTCGGGGTCCTTGACCAGCGGGTTGCGGCGGATGCGCTCGCGGATCACCTCCTCGTCCAGCGCCTGCGGGTCGATGGGACCGATCAGACCGTGGGCGTTGCGCTCCGTCTCCATGAAGATCGGAATGCCGCCGCCCAGGAACAGGCTGCCGTGATGGGCCGCCTTGTGGTTGTTGCGGTCGAACAGCACGAGATCGTCCTCCGCCACCAGCGCCGACAGCACGATCTTGTTGGAGGCCGAGGTGCCGTTCAGCACGAAATAGGTGCGCTCCGCCCCGAAGATGCGGGCGGCTTCCTTCTGGGCCTGGAGCGCCGGGCCTTCATGGACCAGCAGGTCGCCCATCTCCAGCACCGAATTGTCGATATCGTCGCGGAAGACCGCCTCGCCCAGATGCTCGACGAAGATGCGGCCGATCGGGCTGCGGCTGTAGAAGATGCCGCCATTGTGGCCGGGGCAGGTCCAGAGCTGGTTGCCCTCCTCCGCGTAATCGACCAGCGCGCCGAAGAAGGGAGTCTTCAGCGTATCGGCATATTGCTTCAGCCGGCTGACCAGATTCTTGGCGATGAATTCAGGCGTCTCCTCCGCCAGGAAGATGTAGCCATCGACCTGGTTCAGCACGTCGACCGGGATGTTCTCCAGCCGCTGGCGACGGACCAGCAGGATGATCGGCATCTCAAGCCCGCGCTGGCGGGCGAAGGCGATCAGCGAGGCCTGCTTGCCGTCGGCGCCGCGCTTGCCCCAGTCGACGATCATGCAGCCGATGGCGGCGTCGGTGCGAATGGCCAGTTCGGCATCCTCGACCCGGCGGGCGCGAACCACCTCGAAGCCCATCCGCTCCACTTCCGACAGGATCTGCTGAAGCCGCATGCCCTCCAACTCGTCCACCTCGAAGGCGGGGGCGCAGACCAGGAAGTTGAAGCGGCGGAAGAAATCCATGCGACGGGTCTCCGGAAGGGTAGGAAGCGATGATGAGAGGAAAGGGCCGGGCTGTACCGGCCGGCAAGGGCGATTATTCGGTCGCCGCCCAGTTGCCGCGATAGTCGTGCGGCGGCTCGCGGTCGGCGGTTCCCAGGGCACGCTGAAGAAAGACGCTGTCGGTCCAACGTCCGAACTTGAAGCCGACATTGTGCAGGATGCCTGCCCGGACGAAGCCGCAGGATTCATGCAGCCGAAGCGACGGGGCATTGGCGCTGTCCACCACCGCGATCATCTGGCGGCAGCCGGCGGCGGTGCAGGCCTCGATCAGCGTCGGCAGCAGAAGCCGGCCGATGCCGCGGCCCTGATGGTCCTTGTGAATGTAGATCGAGTGTTCGACGGTGTAGCGGTAGGCCGGCCGCTTGCGGAAGGGTGCGGCATAGGCATAGCCGACGACCAGTCCGTCCAAATCCGCGACCAGATGCGGCAGCCGCCGCTTCAGCATCGCCTTGCGGCGGCGTTTCAGCTCTTCCGGATGCGGAGGCTCGATGTCGTAGGGGCCGAGCCCGCGCTGGATGTGGTAGCTGTAGATGTCCAGCATGGCCGGCACATCCGTCTCCGCCGAATTGCGGATGCGCACGTGCGCCGATCCCGGCGCCGCGACGGGGAAGGCACCGGTCTGATCGTTGGCCGGATTGGCGTTCGGTGTGGACATGTCGTACACGGGAGCTTCCCTTGGCAAGCAGCGTCGGCACGACCCCGCGCCCGCGCGCAAAGCTACAGCAGCTCCATGACAGACGTATGACGTTCCGCGGTTTGGCCGCCTACTCTCCCAGACGCGATTTCCAGTCTTCGACCTTGCCGCTCTCCACCCGCCGCCGGGCCAGATCGCGCCAGCCGGGGGCGAGCGGCTCCAACTCCGCAATGCCCGCCAGCGTCCGGACGTCGCCGGTGTCGTGATAGAAGGCACGCAGGATGCGGGCCAGCGGCCAATCTGGCAGGGGACGTTCGACCAGCACGACGCTGTCGCCGGCCGCGGCCATGCCCGATTCCAGCACCCGATAATACCAGCCGGTCCGGCCGGTGGCTTGCACCCGGCGCGCCATGTCCGTCACGCCGAAGCGGTGGTTCAGCTTCCAGCAGGGTTGGCGGCCCTGGCTGACCTGCAGCGTCGCCGTCCCGATGCGGAAGACGTCGCCGACGCAGACCTCCTCCTCGGTCAGCCCCAGCGTCGACAGGTTCTCGCCGAAGGCCCCGACCGTCTCCAGCAAGGGAGCAGGGGAGGGCAGGTCGACCCGCCATGCCGCGTAATGGTCGAACGGATAATGGTGGACGGCCTTGTCCGGGCCGCCGTGATGGCGGAGATCGGCCTGCTCGTCTCCGGCAAGACCAGCCGGCCCGATGGCGAGTGCGCCGTCGACCGGTTGCTTGCCGATGGCGCTGAGCGCACCCGGCTTGCCGAACGGAACCGCCTTGCCGATCAGCACGGCCTCCAGCGTTGAGTGCGCGGTCATCTCCGATCTCGTCCTGTCGCCATTCCGGTATATCGAGGCGCCATTCCTATCAGATTCGGATTTCGAACGTGAGGTGTTGCGAGGGACTGACAGTTTAGCTTTGCGCTTACAGACAAAAAACACATAAGATAGGTTATGGAAAATTTTCACGCACCTCCTCAAACCAGCCATGCGCCAGATCGGGGCATCGCAGCGCCGGGGCCACTTGCCGAAATTAGATAGCTAACCTATTAAATAGCTATGCTACATGATAAGCCTCTGCGCCTTCCTCCCAATTTCGGCCTGCACCTGTTCCGCGCCTCCCATCTGTGGCGGCGGGCGGCGAACAGGGTGTTGGCGGACAGCGGATTCTCGACCTCGGCCATCGCGCCGCTGATGCTGCTGGCCGAACTCGGCGACGGGTTGCGCCAGCGGGAACTGGCGGAGGAGATGGCGGTCGAAGGACCGTCGCTCGTCCGGCTGCTCGACGGGCTGGAGGCCGCGGGGCTGCTGGAACGGCGGGAGGATGCCTGCGACCGGCGGGCGAAAACCCTGCACATGACCGACGCCGGCCGTCAGCTGTTGGTTCAGGTGAACGAGGCATTGAACGACGTCCGCCAGCGCCTGATGGCGAACGTGACGGAGGCCGACGTGGAGGCCTGCTATCGCGTGCTCGCCACCATCGAAGCCAACGCCAAGCGCGAACAGACCTGACCGCGGCGCGATCCCGGCGGCGCGGACAAGCCCAGGCTTGCTGTGCCTCCGGTTCGATCGGTGCGGTGATTGAGGAACCAAGATCGTGACTTTCCTGCCTTCCTTGCGGACCGTGGCCCGGATCGCCGTGACCCTGTCGATCACCGTGGCGGCGGTCGGCGGCGGCCTGTGGCTGTGGGACTATTACATGAACGAGCCCTGGACCCGTGACGGCCGCGTCCGTGCCGACATCGTGCAGGTGTCGCCCGACGTCGCCGGGCTGGTCACCGATGTCCGGGTGTCCGACAACCAGACGGTTCATAAGGGCGACGTTCTGTTCGTCGTCGATCCCGGCCGCTACCGGCTGGCGGTGGAGCAGGCCCAGGCCAATCTCGACAGCGCCAGGGCGGAGCAATCCTACCGCAGTGCCGAGGCCCATCGTTACGAGCAGCTGGGCAACAATGTCGTCTCCACCGCCCAGCGGCAGGAGGTGATGGCGGCGATGGCCAAGGCCGCTGCCGCCACCAAGCAGGCCGAAGCCGCGCTCGACCTCGCCCGCTTCAACCTGGAGCGGACGGAGGTGAAGGCGACGGTCGATGGGTACGTCACCAACCTACAGCTGAAGACCGGCAATTACGTTGCCGCCGGGCAGGCGGTGGTTGCGCTGATCGACCGGCACTCCTTCTACGTCATGGGCTATTTCGAGGAGACCAAGCTGCCGCGCATCCATGCCGGGGCGCCGGTTTCCGTGCGGATCATGGGGACGAATGCCGAGCTGCGCGGCCGGATCGACAGCATCACCCGCGCCATCGTCGACCGTGACCGGGCGGAGGGCAGCGGGCTGGTCGCCAACGTCAACCCGACCTTCAACTGGGTGCGGCTGGCCCAGCGGATCCCCGTGCGCATCGTGCTGGACGAGGTGCCGGACTCGCTGCAGCTGGTGGCCGGACGCACCGCGACGGTGTCGGTCATCGGGGCTCCCGATGGCGCGCCGAAGGTCGCCGGGCTGCCGGCGGAGCGGTGAGCGCATCGCGATGCCGAAATCCCCCAACTCCGCCCCTGCCCTCTCCCTGTCCCCGGCGCCGACCTTCAACGAGCTGGTCTTCTCGCTGAAGTCCTTCGCGGCCTCCATGCTGGCGCTCTACATCGCCTTCGGCATGGGGTTGCCGCGCCCCTTCTGGGCGATGCTGACCGCCTATGTGGTGTCGAGCCCGCTGTCGGGAACCGTCCGGTCCAAGGCTGTGTACCGCGTCGTCGGCACGGTGATCGGCAGCATCGCGTCCATCGTCCTGACGGTGGAGCTGATCAACGCGCCGGAACTGCTGTCGCTGGCGGTCGGGCTGTGGGTCGGCGGTTGCCTGTTCGTTTCGCTGCTGGACCGTACGCCGCGCAGCTACGTCTTCATGCTGGCCGGCTACACCGCCGGACTGATCGTCTTCCCCGGCGTCGCCAATCCCGAGGCGATCTTCGACACCGGACTTGCCAGGGTGGAGGAGATCATCCTGGGCATCGTTTGCGCCACCGTCATCCACAGCGTGGTGCTTCCACGGGGCTTGGGTCCGGTGCTGCTCGGCAAGCTCGACGCGGCGCTGCGCGATGCGGAGCGCTGGACGCTCGACGCGCTGGACGGGGCGGAAATCGACGCCCGGCTGCGCGACCGCCACAAGATGGCGACCGACCTGACCGAATTGCGGGTGATGACCACCCACCTTCCCTACGACACCTCCGACCTGCGCTGGATGACCCGGCCGATGCGGGCCTTGCAGGACCGCATGGTGTATCTGCTGCCGGTGCTGACCGCGGTTCAGGACCGGCTGATCGCGCTGCGCCGGGCGGACGGCACGCTGCCGCCGGACGTGGCCCCCGTGCTGACCGCCGTGCGCGACTGGATCGCCGCCGGGGCCGGTGCCGATCCGGTGGAGGCCGACCGGCTGACCGGCTGGCTCGACCGGCTGGCGGCGGAGGTGTCCGCGGGTTCGGCCGGCGATTGGGAGGCGGCGACCCGCTTCAGCTTCATCCGGCGCCTGCGGTCGCTGGTGGAAATCCATCGCGATTGCCGGGCCCTGCGGGCGCACATCGCGTCCGGCGACCATGCCCTGCCCGACCATCTGGACCCGCTGGCGCGCAAGCGGTCGCGCGGAGTCTTCCACCTCGACCATGGCATGGCGCTGTGGTCGGCGGCGGCGGCGCTGCTGGGGATCACCGTCATCTGCGCCTTCTGGATTCTGACCGGCTGGTCGTCCGGCTCGATGGCGGCGATGATGGTGGCGGTCTTCACCTGTTTCTTCGCCTCCTTCGACGATCCGGTGCCGGGCATCCGCCTGTTCCTGGTCTATACGCTGGCCTCGATGCCGCTGTCGGCCTTCTATCTGTTGGTGGTGCTGCCGTCCTTCGACAGCTTTCCGATCCTGGCGCTCTGTCTGGCGCCTACCCTGGTGACGCTGGGCGTGTTCGTCGCCCGGCCGGCGACGATGGGCAAGGCGATGGCGCTGATCTTCGGCGTCGGCGGCTCGCTCAGCCTGCTCGACACCGGGACCGGCGACTTCGCCTCCTTCCTGAACAGCAGCGCCGGGCAGATCGTCGGCATCGTCACCGCCATGCTGGTCACCCGCCTGTGCCGGTCGGTCGGCGCCGCCTGGAGCGCCCGGCGCCTTCTGCATGTCGGCTGGCGCGAGATCGCCGATCTGGCCGGGCGCAGGACGGTGCCTGCGGCCGATGGCTTCGAAAGCCGCATGCTGGACCGGGTCGGCCTGCTGTCGGCCCGGCTGGCGCAGGCCGGCGGATCGGTGGATGTGGACGCCATCGACGCGGTGCGCGACCTGCGGGTCGGGCTGAACGTGGTGGAGCTTCAGCGGGTCCGGCCGGTGCTGGGCGCTGAGGCCGGGCCGGTGCTGGACCGGCTGTTGCGCGGCGTCGCCGCCCATTTCCGCGCCCTGTCGGCCAAGCGTCCCGATCCGGCCCCGGCCGAACTGCTGGGCAGCATGGACGCGTTGCTGTCGGCGGTCACCACCGCGCCGCGCTGCCCCGACCGCGACCGGGCGGTGGTGGCGTTGGCCTCCCTGCGGCGCAGCCTGTTCCCCGACGCCGCAATCGGCGACCCGCAGCCGACTGACGAGATGCAGTTTTCTGAAAGGGCACGCGCATGATCGGCGAGATCGATGTCTACGGCCTGTTCCTTCCCCCGCTTCTGGTGCTGGCCGTCGTGGCCTGGGCGGTGTCGGCGCTGCTGCGCCGGGGGTTGCGCGCGGTCGGCGCCTATGGCTGGGTGTGGCACCCGCCGCTGTTCGACTTCGCGCTCTATGTGCTGGTGCTGAGCGGCGTTGCCGGGCTGTGGTCGGTCTGGACCGCCTGACGAAATCCACCACACCCAAGGCGGGCGGAGCATGCTAGGCTGCGCCCCATGACCGCCCCCCTGTCGCAGCCCTTTTCCATCCCCGGCATGCTGCCCGATGCCGACGCCGAGAGCGCCTGGATCGAGGTGATCCGGAAGATGGACGAGACTTACGCCAATCTGGTGTCGCAGCAGGTGGAACTCGAGCGCAAGAATGCCGAGCTGGAGGAGGCGCAGGCCTTCATCGCCAGCGTCCTCGGCTCGATGACCGACGTGCTGATCGCCTGCGACCGTGACGGCCGGATCGAGCAGACCAACCCGGCGGCCGAGCGGGCGCTCGGTTGCACCGGGCGGGAACTGACCGGCCGCCTGTTGCGCGATTTCCTCGACCCCGCCTCCCACCCCGCCTTCGCCCGGCTGTGCAGCGCCGCCCTTCAGCGGGAGGGGGGCAGCGATGTGGAGCTGTCCCTGCGGGGGCCGACCGGTCCCTTCCCCGTCGCGGTCAACAGCACGGTGCGCTACGACCAGCGCGGTCATGCCATCGGGCTGGTGCTGGTCGGCCGGCCCATCGGGGAACTGCGCCGCGCCTACCGCGACCTCGCCTCCGCCCATGAAGGGCTGAAGCAGACCCAGCAGCAGCTCGTCCATTCGGAAAAGATGGCTTCGCTCGGCCGGCTTGTGGCCGGCGTGGCGCATGAACTGAACAACCCGATTTCCTTCGTCTATGGCAACGCCCATGCCATGCGCCGCTATGTCGACCGGCTGACCGCCTATCTCGACCGCGTGCATGAGGGCGCCGGCGCCGCCGAACTGGCGGGCCTGCGCAAGGAGCTGCGCATCGACCGCGCCCGCGCCGACGCGGCGGCGACGCTGGACGGCATGCTGGAGGGGACGGAGCGGGTGCGCGACATCGTGGCGGAGCTTCGCCGCTTCTCGTCGGAACAGAAGCACGCCTGGGAACGCTTCGATCTGACGGCACTTCTCCGGTCCGCCGTGACCTGGGTGGCGAAGGCGCAGATGCCGGACCTGACCGTCGTCTTCGACCTGCCGGAGACGCTGGAGATCGCCGGTCATCCCGGCCACCTGCATCAGG
Organism: Azospirillum lipoferum 4B; assembly: GCF_000283655.1. Taxonomy (NCBI): domain Bacteria; kingdom Pseudomonadati; phylum Pseudomonadota; class Alphaproteobacteria; order Rhodospirillales; family Azospirillaceae; genus Azospirillum; species Azospirillum lipoferum. The sequence goes on from NC_016623.1 coordinate 51,568, forward strand.
TCGCCATGAACCTCGTCCAGAACGCCATCGACGCCATGGCCGGTTCTACGCTCAAGCGGCTGGAACTGCATGGCCGGGAGGAGGCCGGGCAGGTCGTCGTCACCATCCGCGACACCGGCCACGGCATTCCAGAGGCGATCCTGGGCCGGGTGTTCGATCCCTTCTTCACCACCAAGCCGGTCGGCAAGGGCACCGGGCTCGGCCTGTCGATCAGCTACCAGCTGGTGCGCGACCATGGCGGCGCGCTGGCCGCGGCCAACCATCCCGATGGCGGGGCGCTGTTCACCCTGAGCCTGCCGGCGGCCGGGCGCAAAGATGGGGCCGCGAGATGAACGGACAGGCGATGAGGGAACGTCCGCTGTCGGTGCTGTGGCTGCAATCGGGCGGCTGCGGCGGCTGCACCATGTCGCTGCTCTGTGCCGAATCCCCGGATCTGATGACGCTGTTCGAGACGGCCGGCATCCGCCTGCTCTGGCATCCCAGCCTGTCCGAGGAATCCGGGGCGGAGGCGTTGGATCTGTTCGAGCGCATCCTGTCCGGGGCGGAGCCGCTGGACGTGCTGTGCGTGGAGGGATCGCTGCTGCGCGGACCCAACGGCACCGGGCGCTTCCATGTGCTGGCGGGGACCGGCCGGCCGACCATCGACTGGGCGCGCGATCTGGCCGCCGTTGCCGGCAATGTGCTGGCCATCGGCACCTGTGCGGCCTATGGCGGCATCACCGCGGGCGGCGAGAACATCGCCGATGCCTGCGGCCTGCAATATGAGGGGACGCAACGCGGCGGGGCGCTGGGTGGGGAGTTCCGCGCGCGCGGCGGCCTGCCGGTGGTGAATGTCGCCGGCTGCCCGACCCATCCCAACTGGGTGACCGAGTCGCTGATGCTGCTGGCCGAGGATGCCTTGCGGCCTGAGGATCTGGACGTCTACCAGCGCCCGCGCTTCTACGCCGACCATCTGGTCCATCATGGCTGCCCGCGCAACGAGTATTACGAATACAAGGCGAGCGCGGAGAAGCCGTCGGACCTCGGCTGCCTGATGGAGCATCTCGGCTGCCTGGGTACGCAGGCGCATGCCGACTGCAACACCCGCCTGTGGAACGGCGAGGGATCCTGCACCCGGGGCGGCTCCGCCTGCATCAACTGCACGGCGCCGGGCTTCGAGGAGCCGGGGCATCCGTTCCAGCAGACCCCGAAATTCGCCGGCATCCCCATCGGCCTGCCGACCGACATGCCGAAGGCGTGGTTCGTGGCGCTCGCCTCCCTCGCCAAGGCGGCGACGCCGGAACGGGTGCGCCGCAATGCCGCCGCCGACCGCATCGTCGTGCCGCCTACCGTCCGCCCCACCCGGAAAGGCTGAACCGGTGAGCGAAGAGCCGAAACGACGCCTGATCGTGGGTCCTTTCAATCGTGTGGAGGGCGATCTTGAGGTGAAACTTGAGATCGACGGCGGGCGTGTTTCCGCCGCCTTTGTGAACTCCCCCCTGTTCCGCGGGTTCGAGCGCATTCTGGAGGGGCGCGACCCGATGGATGCGCTGGTGGTGGCGCCGCGCATTTGCGGCATCTGCTCCGTCTCGCAGAGCCATGCGGCGGCGCTGGCGCTGGCCGGAGCGACGGGGGTGGAGATACCGCGCAACGGCGTTCTGGCGACCAACCTGATGACGGCGACGGAGAATGCCGCCGATCACCTGACACATTTCCACCTGTTCTTCATGCCCGACTTCGCCCGGCCCGCCTATGAAGGCCGCCCATGGTTCGAGCGGGCGGAGGTGCGCTTCAAGGCGGCGCAGGGCAGTGCCGTGCGTGGCGCCACCGCGGCGCGGGCGGAACTGTTCCATGTGCTGGGCATTCTGGGCGGCAAGTGGCCGCACGCGCTGACGCTCCAGCCCGGCGGCGTGACCCGCGCGGCGGATGCCCGCGACCGGGTGCGGCTGCTCGCCACCGTCGGCGCCTTCCGCCGCTTTCTCGAGGACAGCCTGTTCGGCGCCCCGCTGGACCGCGTTCTGGAGCTTGCGGCGCCGGAGGATCTGGAACGCTGGCGCCTGTCCGGCCCGGCCGGCGATTTCCGCCTGTTCCTGGAGATCGCGGAGGATCTGGGCCTCGCCAATCTCGGCCGCGCCTATGGCCGGTTTCTCAGCCACGGCGCCTATCCGGCGGCCGACGGCGGGCATCTCTACCGCCGCGGGATCGTCGCCGACGGCCGGGACGCCGCCTTCGACCCCGATCAGGTGGCCGAGCATCACCGCTTCAGCCGCATGGCCGGGCAGGACCGCCCCCACCCGCCCTTTGCCGGCTCGACCGTGCCCGACGGCGCGGACCAGGACGGATACAGCTGGTGCAAGGCGCCGCGGCTGGCCGGCCTTCCCTATGAGACCGGGGCGATTGCGCGGCAGCTGGTGGACGGTCACCCGCTGATCCGGGCGCTGGTGGCGCAGGATGGCGGATCGGTGCGCAGCCGGGTGGTCGCCCGTCTGCTGGAACTGGCCCGCACCACCCGCGCCATGGAAGGCTGGCTGCGCGCCATCGAGCCCAACGGCCCCTGGTGCGCGACGGCGGAGATGCCGGACAGCGCCCAGGCGGTGGGCCTGACCGAGGCGGCGCGCGGTGCGCTCGGCCATTGGCTGCGGGTGGAGCGCGGGCGCATCGCCGGTTACCAGATCATCGCGCCCACGACCTGGAACTTCTCCCCCCGCGACCTCGACGGGGTTCCCGGCCCGCTGGAACAGGCTCTCGTCGGCGCGCCCGTGCAGGAGGGAGAGCGCACACCGCTGTCGGTGCAGCACATCGTGCGATCCTTCGATCCATGCATGGTCTGCACGGTGCATTGAAAATTCATAAGTGAAATCAACGATCTACTGCGCGATTGTCAGAATTTGCCAAAATTCATGCAACAGCGCTCGGCGGACCATGGCCAATCGCATGCCGCCAGCCGGACACGAACAGGTTGGGGATGAACTTGGGTAGGGCCTGTTGGAGTCAGACAACCGATCTTGGAGAGCGTCATGAGCGACAAGCCAACCGAAGACCAGCCCGTCCAGGGTGAGGCCAACAAGCAGGTGCCGGAGACGCCATCGACGGCGAACGATGGAAAGCGGACCGGCGCAGAGAAGGCGAGCGACCGCGAGGGGCAAACCCGGGAAGCCGGATACGACGAGGCATAAGAATGAAAGGAGAAGGCCGCTCGGTGGAGCGGCCTTCGCTTTGTTGGGGGCTGGACTCTGCCCTGGGAGATGGCGTCAGGAGATGATGAATGTCGCATAGGACATGATGCCGACAAACATCAGGAGTGAAACCAGCCGGGCCATGCCGACCTCCATCGGATTGGAAGATGCGTTCTGATGGAGGAGGTTTTAAGCCGTTGCCGGTCCGGGAAAAATGCCGGGTTTCCGGTTTCACCGTTCCGATCCTGCGAACAATGGCCGCCGCCCGCCAACGGGGCATGGCGATGGAACGCGCCAGTGTCCGGGCGGTGCCTGCGCCTGCTCGTGGCCTTTTGCAGAAGCAAATTGGATCAATGATCGATGCGACGCGATACAGGTTTTCACTGATGCCATCTCAGTGGGATTCTTTAGGGGGTCTCCGCGAGAATGTCCATGAACGCTGAAACCTAAGAATGAGCGTGCATCGTCGAATCTATTCGCAATCGGCTGGTCTTCTAGACGTCTTAGAAAATGCCTTCAAGATCCGTGGATTTTTTGATCGCGAAGCACATTATCTAAGATAACACACATCAGGATTTCTTCAGAGAGCCAAGCCGATGACCGAAGTCTTCGGCTCCGGAAGAGGAGGTTGCTGCCATGACAGAACAGACACTCGTCAGACCGGAAAGCAGCGCTGAAGACTCCGTTGCGATCCCTTCGCAGACGATAGTGCGGCTGCGGCAACTGCTGGCCGGCGGGAATCGCCATGCCGCCGGCTCCATCCAATTGATCGGCCTGAGTGCGCTGCGGACGGAGCTCGGCGACCGTTGGAACAGCGTGAAGGCGCGCGTTCATGACCAGACCGAACGGTTGCTCGATCGGCATTTGGCGCCGTCCGATGTCTGGCTGCGCGCCGATGAAGCGAACTATCTGGTTGTTTTCGCCACATTGGACCGGCAGGCCGGTGAACTCGTCTCCGGCCGGATCGTTGCCGAACTCCATCGGCTCATGTTGGGAAGCGCGGATACCAGCCGGATAGCCGTGCGCAGCATCGTGACCGAGATCGATGGACATATGGTCGTCGAAGTGAAGTCGCTCGATCAGCTGATGGCAAGTCTGCTGCTGCAGAGCGCCGCCTCGCCACCATCCGTCACGGATGCGGGCGAGGGTCGTCCGGCTGGCGCAGCGGTGATGTCCGAGTTGGAGGCTTTCCGGCCCGACATCTGTTTCCGTCCGGTCTTCGACGTATCGCACAAGGTTCTGTCCACCTATGTCTGCCACCCCGATGGCGCGACGAAGAGGCTCCTCGGCGCATTGTCCAACGATGAGATGCGTTATGAAGAGCGCATGGCCGAAGCGGATGTCGAGGTTCTGCGCCGGTCTGTCGAGATATACGGGGAGCTGTACCAGAACAGCTTCCGCTATATGCAGAATGTGACCGTTGGCTTTTCGACGCTTTCGGTCGGTCGCTACCGGCGGGAATATCTGTCAGTCTGTCATGAAATTCCTGTTCACCTCCGTCCTTTCATGGTTTTCGTCTTGCGCGGGGTCCCGCCTGGGGTTCCATACGGTCGCGTGGCCGAGATCACGACCATCCTGAAGTCTTATTGCCGCGCGATCCTCGTGCTGATCGACGATGGTGCACCGAACCTCGCGGCCTTCGCGCAGGCGGGCGTCCGTGGTTTGGGGGTGACCATCCAGCCCGGTGAACCGGAGACGCGGGCCGCCAACCGCATCAACAGTCTCGGGACCCATGTGCGCCGGCACGGCATGCTGTTCTTCGTCGACGGCATCCGAACGGCGGCGATGCTGCGGGTGGCCGAGGATGCAGGCGCTTCCTACGTCGCCGGTCCGTTGATCGGCGGGGAAATCGACGTTCCCGAGCATATGAAGCATGTGACCGAGCGCGAGTTGATACAGCGATCGGCAAAACTGACGCGCCGGCACTGATCGGCAACCATCCAGCCAGACTGGCAAGTCAGTTGCCACTTTCTAGATGTGCTGTAATGTTGATGTCCACAATCGCTGACCTGCCGAGCGATGCGTGGGGAAATATGTAGGCTGATCAACGGGCTGGCTTTGTCGTTGATCCTGGCATGAAACTTGTATGAACAAGCCTCGGCGGCAGGGTGCCGCTGCATGTGGCTATGCCGGGGCAAGGGAATGGACGAAACGGGGTGCGGCGGCGGTCGCGAAGCGGCGCGAATCCTGGTGTTGGGCATCGGCAACATCCTGTGGGCCGACGAAGGCTTCGGCGTCCGCACCATCGAGCGCTTGGCCGCCGATTGGCGGTTTCCCGACACCGTTACGCTGATGGATGGTGGCACCCAGGGGCTGTATCTGCTGCCGCATCTGGAGAGCGCCGACGCCCTGATCGTGGTCGACGCCATCGATTACGGCCTGCCGCCGGGCACCCGCCGGGTCTTCCACGGCGACGATGTGCCTGCCTTCCTGGGCGCCAAGAAGATGAGTCTGCACCAGACGGGGTTTCAGGAGGTGCTGGCGAGCGCCATGTTCCTCGGCCGCTGCCCGGAAAAGCTGATCCTGGTCGGCGTGCAGCCGGAATGCCTGGAGGATTACGGCGGCGGCCTGACCGATACCGTCGCGGCCCAGGTCGCCCCCACCATCGACGTCATTCTGAATCTATTGCGCGCCGAGTTCGGCGTGGAAGCTGCGCCGCGGAACGCCGCTGCCGACATTGCCGCCCCGGCCATCGCCCGCGACGCCTATGAGGGCGGACGGCCCAGTGCCGAGGATGCCTGCCGCATCGGCGATCCCCGCATTCTGGCGGCGCTGTCCGCCACGGCATCCTGACGGGAGCGCGGCCAGCATGTGCATCGGCATTCCCCTGCGCCTGACCGCCGTCGACGGTATCGTCGGCCGGGCAGAGGACGGATCGGCCGTCGACCTGTCGCTGGTTCCGGAGGCCGGTCCCGGCGACTGGGTGCTCGGCTTTCTGGGCGCTGCCCGCCGGTTGCTGGAGCCGGAGGAGGCGGCGCAGATCCTCGATGCGCTGGCGGCGATGGCCGCGGCGCTGGACGGGGAAGCGCTGGACAGCGCCTTCGCCGACCTGACCGGCCGTGAACCGACCCTTCCCCCCCACCTGGAGGCGGCCCGCGCGGCCGGCCTGACGGAGGCCTGACGCCATGACCGACCTAGCCCCCCCGCTCGCGAAACCGCGCCTGCCCTTGCCGCCGCTGGTCGATCTGCTGACCGACGTTCATGGCTATCCGCGGCTCGACCATGCTGACGACCGGCCCTGGCTGGACGATCCGGCCAAGGATTGGGTGGTCTTCCTGCCCGGCCATGGCAAGGGCAATGCGGAGACTGCCGACGTGGCCGTCATCCTGCCGGAACTGGTCCGCGCGCTGCACCCGCGCCTGACCCCGGCGGTGGCGGGCGAGGCGGCGGAGCGCGCGATCCTGGCGCTGACCGGCATGATGAGCCTGCCCGCCCTGGTCTTCCTGCGCGGCGACCGGCTGCTGGGCAGCATTCCGCGCGTGCGCGACTGGGACGACTACCTGCAGCGGATCGGCGAGATTCTGGAAGGCGCTTCGGAAGGCGGTGCGGCATGAGTTCCCTGTTCGGCATGACCCACCCGCCGGTCGGCTTCGGTCCCGGCAGCCAGCCCGACGCGACGGAGGAAGGGCTGGAGTACCTGCCGATGCCGTCGGGCATGCGCGTCTATGAACCGCACCTGCCGGAGGTCGCCGACCCTGCCCGCGCCGCCGCGGCGCGGGCGGTGCTGGTCCGCATTCATCAGGCGCTGGCCGGCTGGTCGGCGGGCGAGGAAATCCGCATTCCGGTCGACGATATCGACGCTCCGGTTCTGGCCCTGGTGGACGAGGCGCTGGGCGAAGGCGAGGTGGCGGTGAAGGTCGACCGCGCCGGCGACCGGCTGGAGATTCAGGAAGCGTCGCTGGCCGGCGTCTGGCGCGTGCGTGGCTTCGGTGACGGGACGGTGCGCGAAAGCCTGCTGGTCGGCAGCTTCCCGCGGGTGGCGCTGAACCGCGCCTTCACCGCCGTTGCACCGGTGGTGACCGGGCCGGCGCCGGCCGGGCTGATGAACGGCCAGCCGATCCTGACCGAACTGCTGGACCGCAGCGCCGCCTGGCGCCGCGGCGACGCTCCCCACGCGGTGAATTTCAGCTTGCTGCCCCACACGCCCGAGGATCTGGCCTTCATCGAACAGCGGCTGGGCGTGGGCGCCACCACCATCCTGTCGCGCGGCTACGGCAACTGCCGCGTCACCGCCAGCGCGACGCCGAACGTCTGGTGGGTGCGCTATTACAACTCCGTCGATACGCTGATCCTCGACACGGTGGAGATCGTCGACGTGCCGGCGGTGGTTTGCGCCGCGGCGGAGGACATCGCCGACAGTGCCGAACGGCTGGCCGAGATCCTCGACGCGCTGGCGACCGATCTGGAGCGGGTGCGATGAGCGCCGCCGCCTCGCGCTTCGAAGGTTCCTACCTCGGCGACGCCACGCGCATCGGGACGGCCACGCGGATGGAATGCAAGATCTGCTGGCATGTCTACGACCCGGCGGAGGGCTGCGAGCATTGGCAGGTGCCGCCCGGCACCGCCTTCGCCGCCCTGCCCGGTCATTGGCGCTGCCCGGTCTGCGACGGCGCCCGCGACCAGTTCATGGCGCTGGACGGCGAAGCTGCCGTGGCGGAGACGGTCGCTGCGCCGCTGCCCGCCATCCCTGCCCCGCCCGCCCAGCCGGTGGAGACCATCGCCCGGCTGGAAGCGGTCTTCCGCGAGATCCACACCGCGCAGATGCGCGGCCTGCCCATCGTCAACGACGCGCTGGCGGTGAAGGCGGTCGGCTTCCGCCGGCATGAAGACCGCTGGCTGGGCGCACTGGTCACGCCGTGGTTCCTGAACCTCGTCCTGCTGCCGGGCGAGGGGGACGACTGGTCGGGGCTGGTGCCCGGTGCCAAGGAACTGATCGAGTTCCCGTCCGGCCGGTACGAGTTCGTCCATGCCAACCGCAAGGGGGTGGGCGCCTACAAGGCCTGTTCGCTGTTCTCGCCGATGTTCGAGTTCGCCTCCATGCTGCAGGCGACGGAAACGGCGTCGGCGGCGCTGGTCTCCCTCTTCGATCCCGCCATCCGCGAGGACGGCACCCGGCAAACCGCCGAGATCCGGCGCCGACGCGAGGAGGAACTCGCTCCGCCGCCGGAAGCGGTTGCGGATCCAGCGGAGCCTGTGCGCCCGTCCCGCCGCGCGCTGCTCGGCATGGGGTCAGCAGAGGCTGCCGATGCATGAGATGGCGCTCTGCGAAAGCCTGCTCCAGGCGATGGAGGAGGCCGGGCGGGCGAACGGCTTCAGCCGCGTCACCAGGGTTCGGCTGGAGATCGGCCGCTTCGCCGGGGTGGAGGTGGAGGCGCTGCGCTTCGGCTTCGACGTGGTCACGCGCGGCTCTCTGGCCGACGGGGCGGAGCTGGTGGTGCTGGATGTGCCGGGCCGCGGCTGGTGCTTCGACTGCAGCGACACGGTGGATCTGGACGACCGGCTGTCGCCCTGTCCACACTGTGGCGGCAGCCGGCTGCACCCCAACGGCGGCACCGAGATGACGATCAAGGATCTCGAGGTCGAATGAGGTCGCCCAGATGAGGAAGGACCCCGCGCGATGACCGACACCACCCGCCCCGGCATCCTGGTGGTGGATGACGAACCGCGCTCCGTCGAGGTCATCGCCCGCCTGCTGGACGAGGAGTTCGAGGTCTTCACCGCCCTGTCGGCGGAGGAGGGCCTGCGCCTGCTGGAAACCGAATGGATCCAGGTGGTCTTCTCCGACCAGCGGATGCCGGAGGTCAGCGGCGTCGAGTTCCTGACCCAGGTGCGCGAACGCTGGCCGGAGGTGGTGCGCATCGTCATCACCGGCTACATCGACCCCGAGGACATCATCGGCGCCATCAACACCGCCGGCATCCACCAGTTCATCACCAAGCCCTGGCATCCCGACCATCTGCTGCTGACCGCCCGCAACGCGGCGAAGATGTACCAGCTGCAGCGCGAGCATGACCGGCTGACCAATGAGTTGAAGCTGCTGCCGCCCGTCGCCGAAACCCGCGTGGCCTCGAAGCGCGAGCGGGTGCGGCAGTCCTACCGCTTCGACGGGCTGGTCAGGGCCGAAGGCAGCCCGGTGGAGGAGGTCTGCCGGCAGGCGGAGCGGGTGGCCGGCTTCAACGTGCCGGTGCTGGTGCTGGGGGAAACAGGCACCGGCAAGGAATTGCTGGCGCGCGCCATCCATTACGGCAGTCCGCGGTCCGACCAGCCCTTCTACTGCGAGAATTGTGGCGCCATCCCGGACGAACTGCTGGAAAGTGAGCTGTTCGGCCACAAGAAGGGGGCCTTCACCGGCGCGCACAGCAACCGCCTCGGCCTGCTGGAACAGGCGGACGGCGGCACGATCTTCCTCGACGAGATCGGCGACATCAGCCCGGCCTTCCAGGTCCGGCTTCTGCGCTTCCTGCAGGAGGGCGAGATCCGGCCCGTCGGCTCCAACGAGACGCGGCGGGTCGATGTCCGCGTCGTCGCCGCCACCCACCGCGACCTGACCGCTGAGGTGAAGGCCGGCCGCTTCCGCGAGGACCTCTATTACCGGCTCAGCACCATGACGCTTACCATGCCGCCCCTGCGCGACCGGCCGGACGACATCCCGGTTTTGGCCCGCCACATCCTGGACCGGCTGTCAGTCGCCCATGGCAAGCCTGTTGCCGGTTTCGCCCCCGACACGCTGGCCTGCCTGGAGGCCTATGGCTGGCCCGGCAATGTGCGCGAGCTGCAGAACGAGATCATGCGCATGCTGGTGCTGTGCGAGGGCGACACGCTGGGGGCGGAGCTGCTGTCCGACCAGGTGCTGCGCGGTGCCGCGTTGAACGCCCGCCCCGCCTCGCCGGAGGACGGGCCTCTGCCGCCGCTCGACCTGATCGGCCAGGGCGGACCGCTGAAGTCGCGCATCGAGCGGGTGGAGGCCGGCATCCTGATGGAAACGCTGGTCCGCTGCCGCTGGAACAAGAGCAAGGCCGCCGACGAGCTGGGTCTGTCCCGCATGGGCCTGCGCGCCAAGCTGGAACGCTACGGCATCGAGCGCGGGTCGGCGCAGAGGCATTAATATCCCCCTCTCCCGCCCCGGGAGAGGGAAGGGGCCCGCCGCGAAGCGGTGGGAAGGGTGAGGGGTTCGACAGGGATCGAAGATCCATGTCCGGAATGCCCCTCACCCTCCCCACTCCGTGGGGCCCCTCCCTCTCCCGGGGCGGGAGAGGGCATGTTCCGATCACCAAACCACAAGAACTCCGAGGAGCCGTTCGCTATGTCGAAAACCTCTCGTCTTGCCGCCGTCGCGGCTGCCGTCGCGCTTGCCGCCACCCCGGCCCTGGCCCATCCCGGCCATCTCGCCGGCGCCGGATTCCTCGACGGTGCGGCGCATCCGCTGGGCGGGCTCGACCACCTGATCGCCATGGTCACGGTCGGCGTCTATGGCGCCACCATCGGCGGGCGCGCCGTGCTGGCGGTGCCGGGTGCCTTCCTGGCCGCCATGCTGGCAGGCGGACTGTTCGCGCTGACCGGCGGCGAACTGCCGCTGGTCGAGCCGACGATCTACGCCTCCACCGTCGTGCTGGCCCTGCTGTGCGTCATGCCGATGTCGCGCAACGGGCTGATCGGTGCGGCCTTCGCCGCCGCCTTCGGCCTGTTCCACGGCTTCGCCCATGGGGCGGAAATGCCGGCAGACGCCGCGGCGCTGGGCTATGCCGCCGGCTTCCTGACCAGCACCGCGGGATTGCATGCGGCCGGCATCGCGCTGGGTCTGGCGCTCCACCGGCTGGTCGGCCGGCCGGTTGAGGACAGCCAGTCCGCCTGACAACCACCGGCAACTCCCCTGCCACCCCGGCCGTCGTTTCGGCCGGGAGCTTGCCAGGGGGAAGCGGCAGTCCGGGCATGAAACCGTTGCTTTGCCAAATGTTCGTATTACGGCACGGTTGTTGCCTATGCCCGACGGAGAAGCGCACCGGACCCTCGCACGCCGGTGCCGCCCTAGGGGAGAAAACAAGCCGATGGCAACGCTGGAAACCTTCTACGAGGTGATGCGGCGGCAGGGGATCACACGCCGTTCGTTCCTGAAATACTGCTCGCTCACCGCCGCCGCCCTCGGGCTGGGGCCGGAACTGGTGCCGCAGATCGTCCATGCCATGGAAACCAAGCCGCGCACGCCGGTGCTGTGGCTGCATGGGCTGGAATGCACCTGCTGTTCGGAATCCTTCATCCGCTCCGCGCACCCGCTGGTCAAGGACGTGGTGCTGTCGATGATCTCGCTGGATTACGACGACACGCTGATGGCGTCGGCCGGCCATCAGGCCGAGGCGATCCTCGACGAGGTGATGGAGAAGTACAAGGGCAACTACATCCTGGCGGTGGAAGGCAATCCGCCGCTGAACCAGGACGGCATGTCCTGCATCGTCGGCGGCAAGCCCTTCACCGACCAGCTGCGCAAGGTCGCCAAGGATGCCAAGGCGATCATCTCCTGGGGCTCCTGCGCCTCCTTCGGCTGCGTCCAGGCGGCGCGCCCGAACCCGACCCGCGCCACGCCGGTGCATGAGGTCATCACCGACAAGCCGATCATCAAGGTTCCCGGCTGCCCGCCGATCGCCGAGGTGATGACCGGCGTCATCACCTACATGCTGACCTTCGACCGCATCCCGGAGCTGGACCGCCAGGGCCGGCCGAAGATGTTCTACAGCCAGCGCATCCACGACAAATGCTATCGCCGGCCGCATTTCGACGCCGGCCAGTTCGTGGAGTCCTTCGACGACGAGGGCGCGCGCAAGGGCTATTGCCTCTACAAGGTCGGCTGCAAGGGGCCGACCACCTACAACGCCTGCTCCACCGTGCGCTGGAACGAGGGCACCAGCTTCCCCATCCAGTCCGGCCACGGCTGCATCGGCTGCTCGGAGGACGGTTTCTGGGACAAGGGCTCCTGGTACGCCCGCCAGTCCGACATCCTCCAGTTCGGGATCGAGGCCAACGCCGACGAGATCGGCACCACCGCCGCCATCGGCGTCGGCAGCATCATCGCCGCCCACGCGGCGGTCAGCGCCCTGAAGCGCGCACAGCACAAGGGAGACGTCTGACCATGGGCATCGTCCAGACCCCGAACGGCTTCTCGCTGGACAATGGCGGCAAGCGCATCGTCGTCGATCCGGTCACCCGCATCGAAGGCCACATGCGCTGCGAGGTGAATGTCGACAGCAACAACGTCATCCGCAACGCGGTGTCGACCGGCACCATGTGGCGCGGCCTTGAGGTCATCCTGAAGGGCCGCGACCCGCGCGACGCCTGGGCCTTCGTCGAGCGCATCTGCGGTGTCTGCACCGGCTGCCACGCGCTGACCTCGGTCCGCGCGGTGGAGGATGCGCTGCAGATCCGCATCCCGAAGAACGCCCACCTGATCCGCGAGATCATGGCGAAGACGCTGCAGGTCCATGACCACATCGTCCATTTCTACCACCTGCACGCGCTGGACTGGGTCAACCCGGTCAACGCGCTGAAGGCCGATCCGCAGGCGACCTCGGCGCTCCAGCAGGCGGTGTCGCCGCGCCATGCCAAATCCAGCCCCGGCTATTTCCGCGACGTCCAGACCCGGCTGAAGAAGTTCGTGGAGAGCGGCCAGCTCGGCATCTTCAAGAACGGCTATTGGGACAACCCGGCCTACAAGCTGTCGCCGGAAGCCGATTTGATGGCGGTGACCCATTACCTGGAGGCGCTCGATCTCCAGAAGGACATCGTCAAGATCCACACCATCCTCGGCGGCAAGAACCCGCACCCGAACTACATGGTCGGCGGCGTTCCCTGCGCCATCAACATGGACGGCAACGGATCGTCTGGCGCGCCCCTGAACATGGAGCGGCTGAACTTCATCCGTGCCCGCATCCAGGAGGCCACGGCCTTCGTCGAGAACGTCTATCTGCCGGACGTGCTCGCCATCGCCAGCTTCTACAAGGACTGGCTCTATGGCGGCGGGCTGGCGGCGACCAACGTCATGGATTACGGCGATTACGAGAAGGTGCCGTACGACCATTCGACCTGCCAGCTTCCGGGCGGCGTCATCCTGAACGGCAACTGGAACGAGGTCCATCCCATCGACCCGCGCGACCCGGCGCAGGTGCAGGAGTTCGTCGCCCACAGCTGGTATCACTACGAGGACGAGAGCAAGGGCCTGCACCCGTGGGACGGCGTGACCCAGGCCAAGTTCGAACTGGGCGCCAACACCAAGGGCACGCGCACCGACATCAAGGAGCTGGACGAGGCCGCCAAGTATTCCTGGATCAAGGCCCCGCGCTGGCGTGGCCATGCGGTGGAGGTCGGCCCCCTGCCCCGCTACATCCTGGCCTATGCCCAGGGCGTCGGCTATGTGAAGGACCAGATCACCGAATCGCTGGGCGCCTTCAACGCGCTGGCCGGCACGAACTTCACGCCGCAGCAGGCGCTGCCGACAACCATCGGCCGCACGCTGGCCCGCGCGCTGGAATGCCAGTATTGCTGCACCATGATGATGGACGACTGGAACGCCCTGATCGCCAACATCAAGGCCGGCGACACCGCCACCGCCAATGTCGAGAAGTGGGACCCGAAGACCTGGCCGAAGGAGGCCAAGGGCGTCGGCACCGTCGCCGCCCCGCGTGGCGGCCTGGGCCACTGGATCAAGATCAAGGACGGCAAGATCGACAACTACCAGTGCGTCGTGCCGACGACCTGGAACGGCAGCCCGCGCGATCCCAAGGGCAACATCGGAGCGTTCGAGGCCTCGCTGCTGAACACGCCGATGGCCCGCCCGGACGAGCCGGTGGAGATCCTGCGCACCCTGCACAGCTTCGACCCGTGCCTTGCCTGCTCCACCCACGTCATGGCGCCGGACGGCGCCGAACTGGCCCGCGTCACCGTGCGCTGACCGGCAACCGAGGAGGATTACGTCATGGCTCCTCTCGACGATGCGAAGCCGGTCGCGACACCGGACGAGGAGGGAACGGCCGCTTCGGGGGGCGGCCGCTTCCTGAAGGCGATCTATGTCTATGAGGTGCCGGTGCGGGTCTGGCACTGGGTCAACGCGCTGGCGATCACGGTGCTGTCGGTCACCGGCTATCTGATCGCCAACCCGCTGCCGAGCATGCCGGGCGAGGCGAGCGCCAATTTCCTGATGGGCTACATCCGCTTCGTCCATTTCGCGGCGGCCTACATCTTCGCCATCGGCTTCATCGGCCGGCTCTATTGGGCCTTCGCCGGCAACCACCATGCCCGCCAGCTGTTCCGCTTCCCCTTCTGGGACCGCCACTGGTGGGGGGAGCTGTTCCTGGAGGCGCGCTGGTACCTGTTCCTGGAGCGCAAGCCGAAGCTGTATGTCGGCCACAACCCGCTGGCGCAGTTCGCCATGTTCTGGGCCATCGCGGTCGGCAGCGTCTTCATGATCGTCACCGGCTTCGCGCTCTACAGCGAAGGCGCCGGGCTGGGCAGCTGGCAGGACCGGCTGTTCGGCTGGGTCATCCCGCTGTTCGGCCAGAGCATGGACGTCCACACCTGGCACCATATGGGCATGTGGGCTATCCTGCTGTTCGTGATCGTCCACATCTATGCCGCGGTGCGCGAGGACATCATGTCCCGCCAGTCGATCATCTCCACCATGATCAGCGGCGTGCGCACCTTCAAGGACGCCGAAGCCCCGGCCGACGAGGAGCATGAGCGTCCGGCGAAGAAGGCGGCGCCGGTGGGGTGAGGCAGGGTATCGGCCGCTCCGGCCGGAGCGGTTGAGACCCCCTTGCGTCGATACCCCGGCAGCGCGTATCGATGGGGGATCGATCACGCCGCCGGGGAGCGGACATGGGTTTCGCGAAAGAGCTCTACACCCGCGAGTACTTCACCGGCCGCGATGCCGCCGGCAAGCGGCTCCATTATGGCGCAATCGGGATGGAGGAGTGGGAGGTCGGCGGCATCTCCGCCATCCACCGCAAGCTGATCGATCAGCTTCCCCTGACCAATGCCCATGTGCTGGAGATCGGGTACGGGCGCGCCGAAAGCGCCCGCTACCTTCTGTCGACCGGCAAGGCCGACCGCTATGTGGGTGTCGATTTCTCCGATGCCGCCCACAGCCTGGCCGGCGAGACGCTGAAGACCATCCCGGCGGTGCGCTGGGAGGTCCATTGCGACGATGCGCTGCAATTTCTGGCCGCACGGGATTTCAGGGGCGTCTTCGACGCGATCCTGATGCTGGACGTGATCGAGCACATCCCCCGCTCGGAGGTGCAGGCCCTGCTTCCCCGCCTTTTCGCCGCGCTGCGGCCGGGCGGTTATCTGGTCGTCAACACGCCCTTCTACGCGGTCGACGAGGATTACATCGCCCAGAACTTCGAATACATCATGCCGTCGAGCAGCGATCTCCTCCCCGAGACGCGCGGCATGCATTGCAACAAGTACACCGAACAGCGGCTCCAGCAGGAATTCACCCAGGCGGGGTTCTTCCGCGTCGGCTCCACCCTGTTCCGCCGCGCGCCCGAGCCGGGGGAGAAGGCCAAATGCGCGGTGATCATCCCGGTCGGCCCCGGGCATGAGGCGCATTACCAGCAGGCGATCAATTCGGTGATGGCCGCGGCACAGACCGATCCCGGTCCCTTCACCGATTTCGACTGCGTCATGATCGACGACACCGCGGGCGCCAAGGGGCGGTCGGCTGCCCGGAACGAGGGCGTGCGCGAGGCGGCGTCCCGCGGGGCGGACTGGCTGTTCTTCCTGGACGCCGACGATCTGATGATGCCGCAGGCCTTCCAGCA
Source organism: Azospirillum lipoferum 4B (assembly GCF_000283655.1). Taxonomy (NCBI): domain Bacteria; kingdom Pseudomonadati; phylum Pseudomonadota; class Alphaproteobacteria; order Rhodospirillales; family Azospirillaceae; genus Azospirillum; species Azospirillum lipoferum. The sequence goes on from NC_016623.1 coordinate 67,529, forward strand.
GATGGCGCCGCACACCGACCGCGCCGACGCCGTGTGGGGGCTGATCCTGGAAAGCGTCGACCAGCAGCCCGGATCGGATGCGGTGACCGGCCGCATCCGCCTGCCCCAACTGCCGCGGATCGAGACGCTGGCCGACTTGCTGCTGCACGATCCATACGTCACCTTGCAGATGGGCCATTTCATCCGTACCGCCGTCGCACTGGCGACCCCGTTCGACGAGACGCTGGATGTGGGGGAGGACGTCGACTACTACCTGCGGGTCTGGAACAGCGCCCGATGCGTGAAGATCACCGCGCCGCTGTTCCTGAACCGCAGGGGGATGCACTCCACCGGGCCGCGAGCGGGCAACGGTGCCGACTGGCGGGTCTCGACCACCCAGCTGTTGGAGCGGGCGCGGCAGGCGCACGGCCTCGACGCCGTTGGCGAAGCGGCGATTGCGATCCGCAACGCCGCCACGCAGGACACCCGGATCTGGCAGCGCGGTTTCGGGGCCGTCGATCCGGGCGAGCTCTTTTCCATCAGCCGCCAGTTCCCCTTCCACGGCTTTCTGGAGATCGAACCGACGATCGGCGAGCCGATCGCCCTGTTCGACGACAATGACGATCTGGTCTGCATGAGCCTGGGCTGGCGCGGCAGCTATGAACCGGCCTCGCTGCGGCTCTGGCAGACGCTTGCCACCGGATCGCGGGTCATCTTCGACATCGGCGCCTATACCGGCATCTACTCGCTGATGGCGGCGCGGGCGGCGCAGGAGGCGCGCATCGTCGCGGTGGAACCCGTTCCGGCCAATCTGGCGCGGCTGAAGAAGAACCTGGAGGCGAACGGCTGCGGCAATGCGCTGGCCGTTCATGCCGCGATCCTCGACCGTCCGGGCGACGTGACGTTGTCGCGGACGGCGTCGGGCGATTTCCTCACCTCCGGGGCGTCAATCGTCCGGCAGGCCGGGGTGGAGGGTGTCGCCAGCGAGACCGTTCCCGGACTGACCGGCGGCGATCTGCTGGGGCTCGCCGGCGAGACGGCGGTCGATCTCGTGAAGATCGACGTGGAGGGGGCGGAGGCCCAGGTGCTCGCCGGCATGGCCGGCATCCTGGAACGCTGCGGCCCCGACCTGCTGATCGAATGCCTGGATCGGGAGGCGGCCGACAGGGTCGATGCCATCCTGCGTCCCCTCGGCTACCGGTTCCACTCCATCGATGACGAGGCCTTGCGCGTGGAGGAGACCGCGCGGTTCCTGCCGGCGACCGGCATGAATTCGCTCAATCGCTGGGCGACGAGGCGGGACCCGACGGCGGTGGCGGAGATGGTTCGGGCGGCCGGTCTGGGCTTTGCCAAGCTCTGAACGGGGCAGCGGCGAACGACGCCGCACCCCTTGAAAAGCTTGGTTGGTTCCGCAGGCGCTCCCCTATCCGGTAGGTTCCGAAACAGCGGCGTCTCCCAGATCGGCGCCGCCCCGTCCGGGCGCCGGTCCAGATGCCGCTCTTCTCCTACAGGGCGAAGGACGCGGCCCACGCCTGACCGAGGCTGAGCCCGCCGTCGTTGGCGGGTGCCAGCCGTGGCAGCAGAGCCTCCATTCCGGCCGCGCTGAAGCCGGCGACCAATTCCTCCGCCAGCACCGCGTTCATCAGGCAGCCGCCGGACAGCACCACCCGGTTCAGGCCACGCGCGCGCAGCACCGGCAGCGTCCAGTCAACCAGCGCCGCGGCCAGCGTTCCGTGGAACAGCTCCGCCCCCTCCATCTCGTCGGCAGCGGACAGCAGTCGCTCCAGCAGGGGCGTCAGGTCGAGTTCACCCCCCTCGATCCGCCAGGCCTCCGCCGCCACCCGCGGCCGGCGGACCAGCGATTCGAGCGCCATCGGCGCCTCGCCCTCGAATCCCGCGACCGCACGGACGCCCAACAGACCGCAGGCGGCATCGAACCAGCGTCCGCAGGAACTGGTGAGCGGGGCGTTGATGCCGCGCTCGATCATCCGCCGCACCCCTTCGGCCGGGCCATGGCCGGCGAAGCGGGAAACGATCTCGTCGGCGCGGCCCATGCGGACCAGGGCGGCGGCTGCCATCCGCCAGGGCTGGCGGGCGGCGACATCGCCGCCGGGCTGGGCGAGTGGGGCGAGACTTCCCAACCGCTCCGACCGCAAGCCGTCGACCAGCAGCATCTCCCCACCCCAGGACCCTCCCCCCTCCCCCAGGCCGAAGCCGTCGAGGGCAAGGCCCAGCGCCGGACCGTCGATCCGGTGTTCGGCCATCACGGCGGCGACATGGGCGTGGTGGTGCTGGACCGCGATGGCCGGCAGGCCGCTCAGCTCGGCGAAGCGGGTGGACTGGAAATCGGGGTGCTTGTCATGGGCGACCGCCACCGGCTCCACGCCCAGGATGTGCAGCAGATGGGCGACCGTCTCCTCCAGGAAGCCCAGCGTCGCGGCATTGTCGAGGTCGCCGATGTGCTGGGACAGAAAGGCCTCGTCGCCGCGGGTGACGCAGATTGTCACCTTGAGGTGGCCGCCGACCGCCAGGATCGGCGGCACGGGGCGGGCCAGCCGGATCGGCTCCGGGACATGGCCGCGGCCACGGCGCAGGAAGGCGGGCGCGCCGGCCAGCTTGCGCACCACGCTGTCGTCGGCGCGGATGACGATGTCGCGGTCATGGTCGACGATCAGGTCGGCGATGCCGGCCAGCCTCTCTCGCGCCTCCCCGTTGTCGATGGCGAGCGGCTCCCCGCCGGGATTGGCGGAGGTCATGACCAGGGTCAGGTCCTGCGGCTTGCCCAGCCAGCCGGTGCCGTCCGGCCGCCCCGCCGCCTCGTGGAACAGCAGGTAATGCAGCGGGGTGTAGGGCAGCATGACGCCCAGCCATGCCAGACCGGGGGCGATGTCGGGTGCCAGCTCCGGCCCATCCGCCCGCCGCCGCAGCAGGACGATGGGACGCGCCACGCCCTCCAGCAGCCGGCGCTCGTCGTCGTCCATGGCGACATGGCGGGCGGCTGATTCCGCGTTGGCGACCATCAGGGCGAAGGGTTTGCCGTTGCGCTGCTTGACCCGTCGCAGCCGTTCCACCGCATCCGCCCGCGTGGCGTCGCAGGCGAGATGGAAACCGCCCAGCCCCTTGATGGCAACGATCCAGCCATCCCGCAGGGCGGCCAGAATGTCTTCCGGCGGGTGGGACAGGCGCGGGCCGCAGGCCGGACAGGCGGTCGGCTGGGCGTGGAAGCGGCGGTCGGCCGGGTCCTCGTACTCCGTCCTGCAGTCGGGGCAGAGCGCAAAGCCGGCCATTGCCGTCTGCGGCCGGTCATAGGGGAGCCGCCGCGTGATGGTGTAACGCGGGCCGCAATGGGTGCAGTTCAGGAAGGCATAGCGGTAGCGGCGGTCCGCCGGGTCGAACAGCTCGGCAAGGCAGGCCGGGCAGACCGTGGCGTCCGGACCGATGCCGGTGGCGATGGCACCCGCGGACTCGCTGTGGCGGATGGCGAAGGAACCCTCGCCGGGGAGCGGGGCGACGGTTTCGCAGTCCACCGCGTCGATGCGGGCAAGCGGCGGCGCCTCCTCGATCAGGGCGGTACGGAAGGCGGCGGTGTCGGCGCCCTGCACTTCGATCAGCACGCCCTGCGGGTCGTTCAGCACCCAGCCGGTCAGGCCGAAGCGCCGGGCGAGCGCATGGACATGCGGGCGGAATCCCACCCCCTGCACCCGTCCGCGCACGCGGATCCTCAGCCGTTCGTCGTCAGGGGACATGGAAGCCCTATGGATGATCTTCGGCTGCGCCGAACCCCCTCATCCTAACCTTCTCCCCGGGGGGGAGAAGGGATTTCGCAACGATCCCGGCGGCAGCCGGTTGAGAGGAGGACATTCGCGGAACCGGAACGGAGACGCCGTCATGAGCGCAAGCAAGCACGACAAGACCGACAAGCCGACCGATGCCGACCTGAAGAACAACCCGCAGATCGGCGGGACCAAGGGCGCCCGCGCCGCCGGCATGACGCCGGACGACCTGGATCTGGCCCAGGGCGAAAGCACCTTCGAAGGCGATGTCGAGAACCAGACCAACGACAAGGGCGGTGTGGACAAGCCCTTCCGCGATACCGCGCCGCTGAAGCCGCGTCAGGCCTGACGGAACGGATCGTCCGATAGACAAGGCGGCGCTCTGCGGGGCGCCGCCTTTTTTGTGTCTGCGGCGGACAGCCAAGCACGGGGTTGCCGCGCCTGCGACATTCTGTTACGTCTGCTTTCATGCTGCACCGCGTCACGCCGCCTTGACGGCCTGTTCCCTGCATTGACCTGAAGCCCGACCGCCCGAATTCCGGGCCGGCCGCCGCTTCGCAGCGATTCCAGCTTCCGACTTTCATTCCCGATCATCGTCGATGGCGACAAACCGCCCGGCTTCCGCCGGTGCGCGGGCACTGCCGCCGTCCCGTCCTGAGCTTGCGAGACCCATGACCATCGATTTGCAACGGCTCCGCCAGGAGTGGTTCGGCAACATGCGCGGCGACCTGCTGTCCGGGCTCGTCGTCGCCCTTGCCCTGATTCCGGAGGCCATCGCCTTCTCCATCATCGCCGGGGTCGATCCCAAGATCGGCCTCTACGCCTCCTTCGCCATCGCCATGACCATCGCCATCGTCGGCGGCCGGCCCGGCATGATCTCCGCCGCCACGGCCGCCACCGCCGTGCTGATGGTCACGCTGGTCAAGGAGCATGGCCTGCAATATCTGCTGGCCGCCACCGTGCTGGCCGGACTGCTGCAGATCGGCGCCGGGTTCCTGCGGCTGGGGGCGCTGATGCGCTTCGTGTCGAAATCGGTGATGACCGGCTTCGTCAATGCGCTCGCCATCCTGATCTTCCTGGCGCAGGTGCCGGAGCTGGTTGGGGTCCCCACCGTCACCTATGCGCTGGTCGCCGCCGGGCTGGCGATCATCTACCTGCTGCCGCGCCTGACCAGGGCGGTGCCGTCGGCGCTGGTCAGCATCCTGGTGCTGACTGCGGTCACCATCGGCTTCGGCATCGACGTGCGCACGGTCGGCGACATGGGCGAGCTGCCCAGCACCCTGCCCGTCTTCCTGCTTCCCGACATTCCGCTGACGCTGGAAACGCTGCGCATCATCCTGCCCTATTCCGCCGGCATCGCCGTGGTCGGGTTGCTGGAATCGCTGATGACCGCGGCCATCGTCGACGACATGACGGAGACCGGCAGCGACAAGAACCGCGAATGCGTCGGCCAGGGCGTCGCCAACATGGTCTCGGGCTTCCTCGGCGGCATGGCCGGCTGTGCGATGATCGGGCAATCGGTGATCAATGTGAAGTCGGGCGGCCGGGGCCGGCTGTCGACCTTCTGCGCCGGCCTGTTCCTGCTGTTCCTGATCGTCGTGCTGGGCGACTGGGTGCAGCGCATCCCGATGGCCGCCCTGGTGGCGGTGATGATCATGGTGTCGGTCGGCACCTTCAGCTGGCAATCCCTGAAGACCCTGGTGACGCATCCGCGCAGTTCCAGCGCCGTCATGCTGGCGACGGTGGCCGGGGTGGTCTTCACCCACAATCTCGCCATCGGCGTGCTGATCGGCGTTCTGCTGTCCGGCATCTTCTTCGCCGGAAAGGTCGCCCGGATGTTCCGCGTCACCTCCACCCTGTCGGCGGATGGCCGGACGCGCACCTATCTGGTCGAAGGGCAGCTGTTCTTCGCCTCGGCCGACGATTTCTCCGCCGCCTTCGACGTGCGCGAGGAATTGGACGTGGCGGTCATCGATGTTTCCAGCGCCCATATCTGGGACATCTCCAGCGTCGCGGCGCTGGACAGTGTCGTGCTGAAGTTCCGCCGTGCCGGGACCGAAGTGCGGCTGATCGGCCTCAACGCCGCCAGCGAGACCATCGTCGACCGGCTGGCGACCCACGACAAGCCGGGGGCCGAGGGGCGAGCGCTGGCGCACTGAACGGCACCCCCTCCTCAAATGGCTATCGCCTTTTGAGGAGGGTGGGCGGGTGCAACGGCAGGGGCAGCTTCCTGTTGGCGGGAAAGGTTGGACTGTGCATCGACCGGATGTGCATGCCGGTCCGCTGCAGCATGCAGGAGGCAGGATGTCACTCGATCCGCGGCTGTTGGTGGTCGCCACCGCGTTGCCGCCCCACCGCTTCGAGCAGGAGGAGACGCTGGCCGTCGCCCGGACGGTGTTCGCCCATCGCCTGCGCGACTTCGACCGGCTGGCCCCCGTCTTCGCCAACACCGGCATCCGCAGCCGCCATGCCGCCTGCCCGCTGTCCTGGTATCTGGAGCCCCACGGCTGGGGCGAGCGCGCCGCCGTCTTCGAACGGGTGGCGCTGGACCTGCTGGAAGAGGCGGCGGGCAAGGCGCTGGACGCAGCCGGGCTGCGCCCCGCCGATGTCGACGCCATCGTCTGCGCCACCACCACCGGCATTGCGACGCCGAGCCTGGAGGCGCTTCTTCTCGACCGCATGGGCTTCCGGCCCGACACGGTGCGGCTGCCGGTCTTCGGGCTGGGCTGTGCCGGCGGGGCGCTGGGGCTGGCGCGGGCGGGCATGATGGCGCGCGCCATGCCGGGGCGCATTGTGCTGTTCCTGGTGGTCGAGCTTTGCACCCTGTCGCACCGGCCGGAAGAGGCCTCCCCCACCAATGTGGTGGCGAGCGCCCTGTTCGCCGACGGTGCCGCCGCCGCCCTGCTGCGCGCCCCGACCGACGGCGGCGATGCTCCCGGCCCGCGCGTCATCGACAGTGCCGAACACACCTGGCCGGGCACCCGGCGGATCATGGGCTGGCGGATCGAGGACGAGGGCTTCGGCGTCGTCTTCAGCCAGGACATCCCGCGCCTGATCCGCGAGCGGCTGGCCCCGGTGGTCGATGGCTTCCTGACCGGCCGCAGCATGACCCGCGCCGACCTGTCCGGGGTGATCTGCCACACCGGCGGCGCCAAGGTCCTGCAGGCGCTGACCGAGGTGCTGGCGCCCGCCACCGCCGGAATGGATGATTCCTGGGCCGTGCTGGGCGAGTGCGGCAACATGTCGGCGGCCAGCGTGATGTTCGTGCTAGACCGCCGGATGCGCAGCGGTGCCACCGGGCCGCATCTGATGCTGGCGCTCGGCCCCGGCTTCACTGCCGGCCTCACCCTGCTGGATCTGTGACCGTGGAAGCATTCGGTTGGCCGCAGGTCATCCTGCTGGCGGTCGCGGCGCAGCGGCTGCTTGAGCTGGTGGTCGCCCGCCGCAACACAGCGCGGCTGCTGGCCGAAGGCGCGCGGGAGGTCGGGGCCGCCCATTACCCGCTGTTCGTCGTGCTGCATGCCGGATGGCTGCTGGCGCTGTTCCTGGCAGTGCCGGCGGACGTCCCGATCAATGGCTGGCTTCTGGCGCTGTTCCTGCTGCTGCAGGCCGGGCGGGTGTGGGTGATCGCGACGCTCGGCCGCTTCTGGACGACGCGGATCATCACGCTGGACGGGGCTCCGCTGGTCCGCCGCGGCCCGTTCCGCTGGGTCCGGCATCCCAACTATCTTGTGGTGGCGGGAGAGCTGGCCGTGCTGCCGCTGGTGTTCGGCAATGTCTGGATCGCCGTCGTTGCCACGCTGCTGAACATTCCCCTCACCCGCCGCCGCATCCAGGTGGAGGAGGAGGCGCTGAGCGGCCGGCAGGGAACCGCGAGCGGTGCCGGTCGTTGGACTGGGGTGAGCGGCCGCGTCCCGCCGGCCACCTGACGGCACCATCATCAGGACCACCGCCATGCCCCTTCCCTCCGCCCCTGTCGTCTGTATCACCGGCGCTTCGGCCGGGGTAGGACGTGCCACGGCGCTGGCCTTCGCCGCCTACCGGCAGGCCTCCATCGGCCTGATCGCCCGCTCCGAGGAAGCGCTGGAGGAGGTGAAGGCGGAGGTGGAGCGGCTGGGCGGCCGGGCGCTGGTGCTGCCGTTGGACGTCGCCGACGCCGAAGCACTGGAGATCGCCGCCGACAGGGTGGAGGAGGCCTTCGGTCCCATCGACGTCTGGATCAATGCGGCGATGGTCACCGTCTTCGGCCCGGTCCATGCGGTGACGGCAGAAGAACTGAGGCGGGTGACCGAGGTTACCTATCTCGGCTCCGCCTACGGCATCCAAACGGCGCTGCGGCGGATGCGGGTGCGGGGGCATGGTACGATCCTGCAGGTCGGATCGGCGCTGGCCTACCGCTCGATCCCGCTGCAGTCGGCCTATTGCGCAGCCAAGCATGCGGTGCAGGGCTTCGTCGACAGCCTGCGGTCGGAGCTGATCCACGAGGACAGCCGGATCACCCTGACGGCGGTGCATCTGCCCGCGGTCAACACGCCGCAGTTCGATTGGGCGCGCAGCCACATGCCGCGCCGCGCCCGGCCGATGGGGACGATCTTCCAGCCGGAGGACATCGCCCGCGCCATCCTGCACGCAGCCGAGAACCCCCGCCGCGAATATTGGCTGGGCGGATCGGCGATGCAGGCCATCCTCGGCAATTTCCTGGCTCCCGGTTTCGCCGACCGCTACCTCGCCGCCAACGCGGTGGACGGCCAGTTGTCGGAAGAGACCGAGATCCCCGGCCGGCCGGACAACCTCTATCACCCCGTCGACGGGCTGCACCGGGCCCGCGGCCGTTTCGGCCTGCCGCACAACAGCCTGCGGCTTGCCGCCCCGAGCGGAACCGCCCGCGGACTGGCGGTCGCCGCCGGGCTGATCCTGGCGGGCGGGCTGGGTTTCGCCATGAGCCGGACGACGACGCGGCTGCGTTAATCGGGCTGAGCGCGGAGACAAATGGGGCCGGCATCCTTCCTGGGTGCCGGACCTTTTCCCATGCGCAAACCATCAGGCGCTCAACCTGCAGGGAAAACGTACAGTCCGCCCGAAACGCTATTGCCAAGGCGGCTCATGCATACTACCATACCAGTGTTTCAACAATCTGGTCATCGGCCATTCCCTTCCCTGCCGGACCCCGTGATCGCGGGCACTGCCGGCACCCCGGTGTCGGGCCGAGCACGCACCAGTCGAACGGCGGCTTCCATGCCGCCGACAGTCCAATTTTCTGGGAGGAAATGAGATGTCTGTCATGGCGAAGGCCGTGCGCGCGGCGCTGTTCGGTTCGGTGATGTCCCTGGTTTCGTTCGGCGCGTTGGCTGCCGACTACACGCTCAGCGTCAACACGGCGCTGTCGCCGCAGGATCCGCTCTTCAAGGGCCTGGAGGAGTTCAAGGCCAATGTGGAAAAGCGGTCGGCCGGCAAGATGAGCGTCCGCCTGTTCCCCGCCTCGCAGTTGGGCAAGGACGAGGATCTGCTGGAACAGGCGCGGGCCGGCGCCCCCGTCGCGGTGGTGGTGGACGGCGGCCGGCTGGCCGTCTTCGTGAAGGAATTCGGCGTTCTGGGCGCGCCCTATGTCGCCCAGGGCTATACCGGCATCCGCAAGGTCGTGACCTCTCCGATGTTCGAGGAGTGGGTGCAGAAGCTGCGCAAGGCGTCGGGCCATCAGGTGCTGTCCTTCAACTGGTGGCAGGGCGAACGCCACATGCTGACCAACAAGCCGGTGAAGGTGCCGGCCGATCTCAACGGCGTGCGCGTCCGTACCCCCGGCGCGCCGGTGTGGATGGAGACGATCCGCGCCATGGGCGCCACGCCGACGCCGCTGCCTTGGTCGGAGGTCTACACCGCCATGCAGCAGCAGGTGATCGACGGGGCGGAAGCGCAGGACCCGGCCATCTACGGCTCCCGCCTGTACGAGGTGGCGAAGTACCTGACCAAGACCGGCCACATCAACCTGATCACCGGCATCGTCACCAGCGCCGCCTGGTTCGACGGCCTGCCGAAGGACATGCAGACGCTGCTGCGCGAGGAATCGCTGAAGGCCGGCGACAGCGCGTCGAAGGCGACCGAGGCTTCGCTTGCGGACTTCGAAAAGCAGATGAAGGACAAGGGCATGCAGGTCGTCGAGATCGACGTGACGCCCTTCCGCACCGCCACGGCCGCGGTCTATGAGAAGCTCGGCTATGGCGAACTGCACAAGCAGGTCGAGACTCTGCTGAAGCAGTGATCGCCGGATCCCGGCACCATTGACCGGAGCGGGGGCGCCGAACCCGGGCCGCCCCCGCTCCTCCCACCCGCAACCGATGCCCGCAGCCTTCGTCCGCAGTGACGACCCCGGCGGGCCGGACCGGAGCATCCCCTTGCGATGAAATCCCTGTACGCCAAGGCGGAGGCGGTGTTGGCGACGACGCTGCTCGCCGTCATCGTCCTGCTGGTCTTCCTGGCCGGCATCAGCCGCTGGTTCGGCTATCCCCTGGTCTGGTCGGTTGACGTCGCCCAGCTGCTGTTCGCCTGGGCCAGCTTCCTCGGTGCCGACCTCGCGCTGCGCAAGCATGCGCATATCGGCATCGACTATCTGGTCAAGCGGTTGCCGGCACGGCCGCGCGCGGTGCTGGACATCCTGCTGGCGCTGGTCGTGCTGGCCTTCCTGCTGACCATGGCGGTCAAGGGCTATCAGCTGACCATGCTGAACCTGGAGCGGCAGTTCGGCGACAGCGGCATCAGCTATGCCTTCGTCACGGCGGCGGTGCCGGTCGGTTGCCTGCTGCTGTCCTTCACCCTGCTGGGGCAGACGGTGGCCGCCATCGGCCGGCTGCGCCGGACCCCGCGCCCGATCTTCAACACGCCGTCGGAAACCCCGCTCGCCGAAGAGGTGATGCCGTGATCCTGCTCGCCGTCACCTTCTTCGTCCTGATGGGGCTGGGCGTTCCCATCGCCTTCGCCATCGGCATCGCCGGCTTCACCTTCTTCCTGACCAACGGCATCATCCCGATGTCGATCGGGGTGCAGCAGGTCGCCACCGCGTCGCAGAGCTTCCCGCTGCTGGCGGTCCCCTTCTTCGTGCTGGCTGGCCACATGATGAACCGGACCGGCATCACCCACCGGCTGATCGCCTGCTCGAATGTGCTGGTGTCCTGGATGTCGGGCGGCTTGGCCCAGGTCTGCATCGTGCTGTCCACGCTGATGGGCGGCGTGTCGGGCTCCGCCGTCGCCGACGCGGCGATGGAGGCGCGCATCCTGGGACCCGACCTGATCCGCAGCGGCTATTCCAAGGGCTTCACCTCCGCCGTCATCGCGGTCGGTTCGCTGATCACCGCGACCATCCCGCCCAGCCTGGGCCTGATCCTGTACGGCTTCGTCGGCAACGTCTCCATCGGCCGGCTGTTCCTGGCCGGCATCGTTCCCGGCTTCCTGATGATGGCCGTGCTGATGGTCACCGTCTGGTGGATCGCCCGGCGCCGCGGCTATCGCGCCGCCACCACCCAGCGGCCGACAGCCAAGGCGGTCTGGACAGCGGTGGTCGACGCGAAATGGGCCCTGCTGTTCCCGGTGGCCCTGCTGGTCGCCATCCGCGGCGGCCTGTTCACCCCGTCGGAGGTCGGCGCCTTCGCCGTCGTCTATGCGGTCCTGGTCGGTTTCTTCGCCCACCGCGAACTGACCATGCAGGGGCTGGTCGACGCGCTGGTGGAGGCGGTGACGGATACCGGCCTGATCATGCTGATCATCCTGTTCTCCGGCATGGTCGGCTACGCCATCGTCTTCGAACAGGCGCCGCAGAGCATCGCCGCCGCCATGACCGACCTGACGCGGGAACCGGTGCTGGTGGTGAGCATGATCCTGGTGTTCCTGTTCATCGCCGGCCTGTTCATCGAAAGCACGGTGCTGGTGCTTCTGCTGACGCCGATCTTCCTGCCCATCGTCCAGCCGCTGGGCGTCGATCCCGTGCATTTCGGTATCCTGATGATGACCATCGTCACGCTGGGATCGATGACTCCGCCGGTGGGTGTGGCAATGTACACCGTGTGCAGCCTGCTGGACTGCCCCATCGAGGAATACATCGTCGAATCCATCCCCTTCGTGCTGGCGGTTCTGGGGCTGGTCATGGTGATGCTGCTGTGGCCGGGACTGGTGCTGTTCATGCCCAACGCACTGATGTGAACAGGCCGGCAAATGTCACAGCGGGGCGGTCAACAAATCGCCTTGCGCTCCGCGCTGACTGGCCTATATAGAGTGTCGTACGCCAACAACAGAAAGGAGGTGATCTCGTGTCTCATTGTCCGTCTCACTCGTCGTCGAGCGCCAAGGCCGAGGTCTCTTTCTTCGCGAAGGGGATTTCTGTCCGCTGAGGACTGTGCCGTGGTGTCGACAACACACGGATAGACAATGGAAGGGCTGCCGGCAACGGCGGCCCTTCTTTGTTTTTCGAGGATAGGTTCTTGAAAGCCCTTCTCCCCTTGCGGGAGAAGGGTTGGGATGAGGGGGGCGGCCGGCCGGAGGCCGGTGGAAACAGCGAATGTTTGCCACCCCTCACCCCAACCCCTCTCCCGCAAGGGGAGAGGGGCTTTTTGTTGCATTTTCGGACCAGTAGCGTCATTTTCGCTGCATGAGTGGCATAGCTACAGCTCGCCGATTGCGGACTGCTATGACCGATGCAGAGCGTCGGCTCTGGTCGCGCTTACGAAACCGCCAACTCGCAGGAGCGAAGTTCCGCCGGCAGTTCCCGATCGGTCCGTTCGTTGCCGATTTCGCCTGTCCGGAATGTCGACTGATCGTCGAAGCCGATGGCGGACAACATGCCGACAGCATTGCCGACACGCGCCGCGCCGCATGGCTGGCTGAGCATGGGTGGCGAGTGCTGCGCTTTTGGAACACAGACATCCTGACCCGTACCGATGACGTGCTGGCAACCATACTGGCAGCTATTGTGCAATCGGATCAGTAAAAAGCCCCTCTCCCCTTGCGGGGAGAAGGGCCTTTCCATTCATCGAACTCGGCCCTCAGTGCTGCATTTCGCCCATCTGCTTGCGGGAGTCGCCGGTCTTGTCGAGGATGATGCTGTCGTCGGCCTTGCCTTCGACTTCCAGGATGCCGATCAGGCCCTTGGTGGCGCGGCTCAGCGCATGGTCGACCAGGGCGTATTTGCCGGGATAGTCGACCTTGAACTCCACCATCGTGGCGCCGCCGGGAGCGACGGTCACGGTCTGGATCCCCTTGGCCGGCTCGTTCTCCAATCCGCCCATGTTGTAGACGCGGTCGAAGATCTCGCCGATGACATGGAAGGAGGAGGTCAGGTTCGGGCCGCCGACGCCGAAGTACAGGCGCACCGTCTCGCCGACCTTGGCCTTCAGCGGCTTGTCCTTGGTCAGCGCGCCGACCGTGCCGTTGAACACCAGATAGCTCGGACGCTCGTTGACGAGACCGTCATAGTCGTCCTCGGCGTTCGCCAGGTTCTTTGCCTTGGTGGCGTAGATTTCCTGCTGCATCACGTAGAATTCGTGATCCACCGGCGGAAGTCCGGCTTCCGGCTCCACCACGATCAGGCCGTACATGCCCTTGGAGATGTGGTGGGCGACCATCGGCGTGGCGCAGTGATACACATAGACGCCGGGGGTCAGCGCCTTGAAGGTGAAGGCCTTGGTCTGGCCCGGCTCCACCTGGGTGATCTGGCCGCCGCCGAGGAAACCGGTCGCGGCATGGAAGTCGACGGAGTGGTTCATCGTCGATTCCGGCGCGTTGGCGATGGAGACGTCCACCGTATCGCCAACCCGCACCCGAACCATCGGGCCGGGCACCGTGTTGTTGAAGGTCCAATAGGTGTAGGTGGTGCCGTCATCCAGCTTGGATTCGACTTCGGTCGTCACCAGCGAGACCTTGTGGGTCTTCGGCGCCCGCTTGCCGGCCTTTTCCGGGGCGGGAACCGCCGCCGGGTCCATGACCACGCTGTGGGTGGGCTGCTTGACCTTGGGGTCGGCGTAGAGCGTGTCCGCCGCCGAGGCGGCACCGATACCGGAGAGGATCATCAGGGCGGCGGCACTGACGGTGACGAGGGAGCGCGAGGTCTTCATGGTATCGTCTCGGGTTTTGTTTCCTGTGAGGTAATATTCTTCCCGCTCTCCCTCTCTTTTCTTGACCGCCGTCAAGTGAAAGGCCTGGACGTAACTTTGTCGCAGGCCTTTTTTATTTCATTACAACCAGTAAGGACTTTCCCGCTAGGACTTTGGGCGAAAGGCCACGCAGATGGCCGGGTCCGTTTCGATGCGGCCGGCACCGATCAGGTCCAGGCAATAGGGGATCGCCGGGAACACCGCCTCCAGACAATCATGGATGGCGGACGGCTTGCCCGGCAGATTGACGATCAGGCTGCGGCCGCGGATGCCGGCGGTCTGGCGCGACAGGATGGCGGTCGGCACCACCCGCAGGCTGACCGAGCGCATCAGCTCGCCGAATCCCGGCATCATCTTGTCGCACACCCGCTCCGTCGCTTCCGGCGTCACGTCGCGCGGGGCGGGGCCGGTGCCGCCGGTGGTGACCACCAGATCGCAGCCGGCGACGTCGCACAGCTCGACCAGGGTGGCGGCGATCAGGTCCAGCTCGTCCGGGATGACCCGAGCCTCGGCGATCCAGGGCGAGGCGACGATGCGCGTCAGCTCATCACGGATCGCCGGGCCGCCCTTGTCCTCGTAGACGCCGCGGCTGGCACGGTCGGAGACGGTGACGATTCCGATTTTCACCGGTGTGGGCGTCGCGGCATTGGCGTCGGTCATGATCCAGGGTCCTTATGGAGTCAGGCGGCGCAGGCGACCTGCCGGTAGAGTGGCGGCAGCGCCTTCGTCAGGTGGGAAACCTGCGGGAATATGGCATAGCCGCCGCGTCCGAACAGATAGGGCACGTAATCGCGGGCCATCGCATCGACGGTGATGGCGAAAACGGCCAATCCATCGCGCCTCGCCTCGCGGATGGCTTGGCGGGTGTCCTCGATGCCGTAACGGCCTTCGTAGTGGTCGACGTCGTTGGGCTTGCCGTCGCTCAGCAGAACCAGCAGCCGGTGACGGTTCGGCCGCTCGGCCAGCTTGGCGGAGGCGTGACGGATCGCCGCGCCCATGCGGGTGTAGTAGCCGGGCTTCAGGGCGCCGATGCGGCGGGTCACGGTGGGGCCCAGCGGCTCGTCGAAGCCCTTCAGCGTCTGCACCCGCACCCAGTCGCGCCGGCGCGAGGTGAAGGCGTAGAGCGCATGGTCGTCGCCGCAGGCGGTCAGACCATGGGTCAGGGCCAGCAGCGCCTCCTTCTCCACGTCCAGCACGCGGCGGCCGTCGATCCAGCCGTCGGTGGACAGCGAGCCGTCGACCAGCACGGCGACGGCAAGATCGCGGGCGGCGCTGCGCGCCTGCTGATGCACCCGGTCGCTGCCGCATCCCCCGGCATGGAAATCGGCTCGGCTGCGCACCAGGGCGGTCAGGTCCAACTCGTCGCCGTCGGCCTGCCCGGTGAACAGCATGCGCTTCGGGCGCAGAGCCTCGAACTGGCGGCGGACCTGCCGGATGCGGCGGAGCGCCGCGGCATCGGGCTGCCAGGACTCGCCGTCGGCCGGGGCCGGCTCCGCCACCACCCGGCAATGGTCGGGCAGATGGGCTTGCCGGCGGTGGTCCCATTCGGGATAGGTCAGGGTCGCGGTCAACGGCGTGTCGTCGACGGCCTGCGCTCGCAAGTCCAGGTCGAGCTTCAGCGTGGTCGAGGCCTTGCGCTGGTGCGTGCCGACGGCGATCTCGTCGAGGTCGTCGGCGGCCTTGCGGGCGTTCTCCGCATCGTCGTCATCGACGGCGCGCGGGATGTTCAGCGCCTCGGCGAGGCTCAGCATCTTCTCGAAGCGGTTCAGGATCAGCGGGTCGTTGCGCTGGATCTGGTCGGTCTGCCGGCGGGTTGCGGCCCGGCGGCGCTGGTCGCCGTCTGCCGCCTGTCCACCCTCGCCCGGGCTTTCGGCCGCGGCGGCGAGCGAGCGCTCGCTCGATGGCGCCACCATCCCCCACAGCGGAACCGGCAGCAGGCGGGCATAGCCATAGGGAGCGGCAAAATCCGACAGCGGGACCGCCGGATCGAGCATCCGCGCAGCGACCGGTGTCGCGGCTCCGGCGCCGAGCAGCGCCAGGACGGCGCGCTCCACCTCGGCCTCGACCGGCGGCAGGCGGCGCGCCGGGCGGATCGCGGCGACGGCGCGGACAAGCTCCTCATGGAGGCGACGCAGGCCCGGCCAGCGGGTCAGCACCGCCGAAGTGGTCGCCGCTGCGCTGCGCAGACACTGCAGGTCGGCCTGCAGCGGATCGGCGGGCAACGGCGCCGGTTCGGCATGGGCGAAGAAGGCGGCCAGCCATTCGTATAGCCGCTCGTTCAGTGCCGGATCGGGGAACAGGTCGATGGCCGCCGGGAGTTGAAGGACATCGCCGTCCAGCGACGCCCGTTCCACCCGCTCCGCCCCCAGCCCGATGCGGTCGAGCAGCGGCAACCGGTGCCCGGAGACCGCCGCGGTTCCGGCGGCCAGCCTCACCCCGCGGTCGCCACCGAGCGCGCGGAAGAACACCGCCAGCCGCGGGCGCATCGTTTCCAGCGTCACCGCGGCGTCCGGATGGTGCGGATAGCTCGACCGCCCGCCGATCAGGCGGTGCCACAAACGGCCGACGGTCTCTTCCGGCTCGAAGATCTCAAGCATGATGCGCACACTCCCAACCCATCGGCCCAATGCACGGATCTGTATCGGCCGTCATTCCCGCGAAGGCGGGAATCCACACTTTCCCGGCAGACATGCCGCGGAAACGCCTGGATCCCCGCCTCCGCGGGGATGACGGCCGCAGTGGGGGGATCCGGCTTCGCAAGCGGTTTCGAACCCGCGATCCTACCCCAGCGTGACCTCGGCCACGCGCAGCAGGCCGGCGCGGATGTCGGGGTCGTCGGTCAGCGGTTCGATCAGGGCGGCGCGGATGGCGCGCTCGGGCTTCATGCCGGAGCGGATCAGCGTGGCGCAGTAGATCAGCAGGCGGGTCGACACGCCCTCCTCCAAATCCTGCCCCTTCAACGCGCGCAGGGCGTTGGCGAGGCGGACCAGCGGGACGACGCGGTTCTCGGCCAGGCCGCTTTCGGTCGCCACGATGGGAACCTCCCGCTCAGGCGCCGGGAAGTCGAACTCGACGGCAAGGAAGCGCTGGCGGGTGCTAGGCTTCAGCGCCTTCAGGACATTCTGGTAGCCGGGGTTGTAGGACACCACCAGCATGAAGCCCGGCGGCGCTTCCAGCGTCTCGCCGGTGCGGTCCAACGGCAGGATGCGGCGGTCGTCGGTCAGCGGGTGCAGCACGACGGTGACGTCCTTGCGCGCCTCCACCACCTCGTCCAGATAGCAGATGGCGCCTTCGCGCACGGCGCGGGTCAGCGGCCCGTCCGCCCATACGGTGTCGCCGCCCTTCAGCAGATAGCGCCCGGTCAGGTCGGCGGCGGTCAGGTCGTCGTGGCACGACACGGTGTAGAGCGGCCGGCCGAGCTTCGCCGCCATATGTGCGACGAAGCGGGTCTTGCCGCAGCCGGTCGGTCCCTTCAGCAGCAGGGGCAGCCGGTGATTGTAGGCATGCTCGAACAGCGCGCACTCATCGCCGGTCGGCTGATAGAAGGGCAGCGAGGCGCTGCCGGGGGTATCGACGGTCTCGGTCACGGCGGCGAGGGTGGCGGCGCTGCGGATCATCGGAAAACTCCTGAAAAGCGACGGCCCCCGCCGGATGGCGACGGGGGCCGGGTTGGACGCTTACTCGGCCGCCTGCAGGCCGCCGGCGACGGCCGCCGGGCGCTCTTCGCGGGCCGGGCCGAAGATAGCGTAGAGGAAGACCAGCATGCCGATCACCACGGCGACGCCGCCGCCCAGACGCAGCCAGTAGAACATGGCGATCTGTTCCTGCACCTCCATGTAACCCAGCCCCATCACGCGCTGCAGGTGGGTCTGCACGATGCCGGCGGCGGTGAGCGCGAAGGTCATGAAGGCCATGCCGCCGCTCATCAGCCAGAAGCTCCAGATGTTGAGGGTCTGGTTGTAGGGCGCCCGGCCGCGCAGGTAGGGCATGGCGTAGGTGATGATGGCGAGGTTGATCATCGCATAGGCGCCGTAGAAGGCGAGGTGCCCGTGCGCCGCGGTCACCTGGGTGCCGTGGGTGTAGTAGTTGATCGGGGCCAGCGTGTGCAGGAAGCCCCACAGCCCGGCGCCGAAGAAGGCGAACACCGCGCAGCCCAGCGACCACAGCATCGCCGCCCTGTTCGGGTGACGCCGGCCGCTCTTCCACACCATCATGAAGGCGAAGACGACCATGGTGAAGAAGGGGGCGACTTCCAGCGTCGAGAACAGCGAACCGATCCACTGCCAGTAGCCGGGCGTGCCGATCCAGTAATAGTGATGGCCGGTGCCGAGGATGCCGCTGAACAGGGCCAGGCCGACGATGGCGTACAGCCACTTCTCCACCACCTCGCGGTCGACGCCGGTCATCTTGATCATCAGGAAGGCGAGGATGGAGGCCATCACCAGTTCCCACACGCCCTCGACCCACAGATGGACGACGTACCACCAGTACATCTTGTCCAGCGACAGGTTCGACGGGTTGTAGAAGGAGAACAGGAAGAAGATGGCGATGCCCCACATGCCCACCAGCAGGATGTTGGTGATGACCGTGCGGCGGCCTTTGATGACCGTCATCGTCATGTTGTAGAGGAACATCAGGGCGACGACGACGATGGCGCCCTTGATCCAGGTCGGCTGTTCCAGGAACTCCCGCCCCTCATGGATGCGGAAGACATAGCCGACCACGGCCGCCAGCGCGCCGAAGACGAACAGGCCGAGCTGGATCAGTGCCAGTTTCGGACTGTGCAGCTCGGTTTCCGCCTCTTCCGGGATCAGGTAATAGGCGGCGCCGAAGAAGCCGATCAGCAGCCAGACGATCAGCGCGTTGGTGTGGATCATCCGGACGACGCTGAAGGGCAGCAGCTCCGACAGCGTGTTGGGCAGGACATAGACGGTACCGGCCAGGAGACCCACCAGGATCTGCACACCGAACAGCCCCATGGCCGCCGCGAAGTAATAGAGGGCGACTTTTTGCGATTCGTACTTCATGATGGAATTCTCCTCAGCCCGACAGCTTGGGCGGCCAGTTCTGGGTGTTGATCCGGCTGGTCCATTCCAGGAAGGCGGCCAGATCCTCGACCTCGGCGTCGGTCAGGTTGAACTGCGGCATCTGGCGCCGCCCTTCGATCCCGGACGGCTGCGCCGCCATCCACCCTTTCAGGGCCAGGACGGCGCTTTCGGGGTCCTTGTCGCCGCCGTAGCGCAGCCAGACATTGCCCAGTTCGGGGGCGAAATAGGCCCCTTCACCCAGCAGCGTGTGGCAGTTGATGCAGGAGTTCTTTTCCCACACATGCTTGCCGCGGGTGACGGCATCGGACAGCGTCTTCTCGTCCGTGCCGGTGTTGACGATGTAATTGTGGCTGAGCGCGGTCAACGCGACGAAGGTCGCGAAGAAGAACAGCGATCCGCCATAGAAGATGTTTCGCGCGGCCGCCTTGGTGAAGCGTTCGGTCATCGCTCGGGATCCCTGGCAATCTCGAATTTTCGTCGAGTGGGGTCGGTTCGGAAGGCGTTGGGTGCGCGAAGCCGGGACGGGAAGCCGGGCGTCGCAGCGTCTTACCGCCACGGGTCGGGCGAATAATTGACCGTGGCGGAAGGGCATTCCTTGACCGAGGTCAAGCCGACCGGAGCGGTGTCGGCCTATCCTGCGCTTGGATGATGACAAGGATAGGACATGGCCGACATTGACATGATGGGCCGGGACATGATGGGCCGGGACATGATGGGCCGGGACATGATGGGCCGGGACATGACGGGCCGGGACATGACGGGCCCGCCGGACAGGCCGGGCGGACTCGATGCCCTGCCCGGCAACCTGATGATGTGGATTCTGATCTTCAGCGAGCTCGCGGTGTTCGGCGTGGCCTTCGTAGGCTTCGCAATCGCCCGCGTGCTCGATCCCGCCACCTTCGCCGCCGGGCAGACCCATCTGAACGGCACGCTGGGGGCGCTGAACACCATGGTGCTGGTCACCAGCGGCTATCTCGCCGCCCATGCCGTCGCCGCCGGACGGAGCGGTGCCGCGACGCAGGCGCGCCGGGAGATTCTGGCCGCCGCTGGGATCGGATCGGTATTCCTGGCGGTGAAGGCGGTGGAGTATTCCGCGACGCTGGGGGCCGGGCTGACCATCGACAGCGACAGCTTCTTCACCCTCTATTTCCTGCTGACCGGATTCCACGCCCTGCATGTCGTGCTGGGCATCGTCATCCTGTTGCTGGTCGCGCGCTCCGGACCGGAAACGCTGGTGGAGAATCTGGAGACCGGGGCCGCCTTCTGGCACATGGTCGATCTGGTCTGGGTGATCCTCTACCCGCTCGTCTACCTGATCCGCTGAGGAGGCCGGTCATGGGATTGCTCAAGAAATTGGATCGGCTGACGCTGTCCTGGCTGGTGCTGATGGGGCTGACGGCCGTGACCCTGCTGTTCGCCCGCCACGGCGATGCCGGCGGCGGGGTCGGCATCGCGGGCGCGGCTCTGCTGCTGGCGCTCGCCGTGGCCAAGGGGCGGGAAATCCTTCTGCATTACCTGGAGCTGGACCATGCCGGTCCGGGCTGGCGGCTGTTGATGACCGCGTGGCTGGTGCTGCTCTGCGGCGCCATCCTGCTGGTCACCGCCGCCGGGGCGCTTGGCTGGGTCGGCCCGCGCTGACGAACCTCAAGGACGATAGAAGATGACCGAGTTCAAGCTGGGCCTGCTGCTGGCCAGCCTTGCCGTGATCGTGTTCGCGGTGGCCCTCTATCGCCAGCGGGCGCTGGGGCGCAACGGGCTGGTGACCGCCATCGCCGCCACCGCCGCCGTGTTCGCGGCGATGTTCTTTACGCAGTGAGGGGCCGCCTGCCGGTCATGCGTGGTGGTGTCGCACGATAGGCAAGGCTCCGGTGAGATCTTCGACATTGTCGGCGGGGCCGCAAAAGTGGAGGATCGTCGCGGCCGGGCCGGCTTTCCGCTATCGGTGCCTGCCCGCCGTCATCGCCTCTTCCATCTGCCCTACTCCATCTGCCCTACTCCATCTGCAAGAACCGGACGAACCGCCATGTTCAACGCGCTTTCCCGCCAGCCCGACGACGCCCTGCTCGCCCTGATCGGGCTGTACAAGCAGGATCCGCGGCCGGGCAAGGTCGATCTCGGCGTCGGGGTCTACCGTGACGAGGAGGGGCGCACCCCGGTCTTCCGCGCGGTCAAGGCGGCCGAGCGCCTGCTGCTCGACGGGCAGGACAGCAAGTCGTATCTGGGGCTGGAAGGCGACGCGCTGTATCTGGAGCGTCTGTGGTCGCTGGTGGGCGGCGAGGCCGGTACGAAAGTCACCGCAGCCGGCGTGCAGACCCCCGGCGGCTCCGGCGCGCTGCGTCTGGCCGCCGACCTCGTCCTGCGCGGCGGGTCGAAGCGCGTGCTGGTCGGCCAGCCGACCTGGCCGAACCATGTCGGCATCTTCGCCGCCGCCGGCCTGGAGGTGGTGAGCCATCCCTTCTTCGACACCGCAAGCCAGACCGTTCTGTTCGACCGCATGGTCGCGGCGTTCGAGGCGGCGCAGCCCGGCGATGTCGCCCTGCTGCACGGCAGCTGCCACAACCCGACCGGTGCGCCGCTGTCTCTCGACCACTGGAAGACGCTGGCGGCGGTGCTGGAGACGCGCGGCGTGCTGCCGCTGGTCGACCTCGCCTATCAGGGGTTCGGCCGCGGGCTGGACGAGGATGCGGAGGGGCTGCGCCACCTGATCGGCGCGATTCCGGAGGCGCTGGTCGCCGTGTCGTCGTCCAAGTCCTTCGGCCTCTACCGCGAGCGCACCGGCGCCATCTTCGCCGTGTCGGCGACCCAGGCGCCGGCCGATCTCGCCAAGTCGAACCTGATGGCGCTGGCCCGCACCAGCTATTCCATGCCGCCCGACCACGGCGCCGCGGTGGTCCGCACCATCCTGAGCGATGCCGCCCTGACCGCCGACTGGACGGCGGAACTGGACGGCATGCGCGCCCGCATCGCCGGCATCCGCCGCAAGCTGGCCGCCGGCCTTTCCGGCGCCTTCCCCACCCTGACCGCGGTGGCGGAGCAGGAAGGCATGTTCTCCCTGCTGCCGCTGACCGAGGCGGAGGTGCTGCGCCTGCGCGCCGACCACGCCATCTACATGCCGACCTCCGGCCGCATCAACATCGCCGGCCTGAAGACGGCCGAGGTGGACGATGTGGTCGCGAAGTTCGCCGCCCTTCGCTGAGCCGGGAGACGACGAGGATGGCCGCAACCCTCCAGGCCCCGCCCGCGACGGTGGAGCGCCACCAGCTGTATGAAGACGCGCTCGCCATGCTGATGGGCACGCTGTTCATCGCGCTGGGCATGCTGATCTATTCCAAGACGATGCTGCTGACCGGCAGCACCGCCGGACTGTCCCTGCTGCTGAGCTATGTCACCAAGGTTCAGTTCGGCCTCATCTTCTTCGTCATCAACCTGCCCTTCTATTGGCTGGCGTGGAAGCGGCTGGGCTGGAAATTCACCGCGCGCACCTTCATCGCGGTGGGTCTGGTCACGATCTTCTCGCGCCTGACCGAGCAGTGGGTGGAATTCGCCCATCTGGACCCGGTCTATGCGACGGTGGTGGGCAGCGGCCTGTGCGGCACCGGCCTGCTGATGCTGTTCCGCCACCGCACCGGGCTGGGCGGTGTCAACATCCTGGCGATCTACCTGCAGGAGCGCCACGGCATCCGCGCCGGCTATTTCCAGCTGGGCGTCGATCTGGCGATCCTGGCCGGCGCTTTCTTCGTGCTGGCGCCGGACCGGTTGCTGCTGTCGGTCGTGGGGGCGGCCATCGTCAACCTGACGCTTGCGATCAACCACAAGCCGGGGCGGTATCTGGGGATGAGTTGAGGTTGGGCTGTGAAGGCGCTACGCGCAATCACACATTCTGTATCTACGAAGACGCAGCAACTTCTTGAGGCGGATAGCCCTTCTCCCCTTGCGGGAGAAGGGTTGGGATGAGGGGGGCGGCGGCCGCAGGCCATTGGAACTGTTGGATTTGCGACCCCTCACCCCAACCCGCGGGTCGGCAAAACGCCGTTGGCGTTTGGCCGATCCCGCCCCGCAAGGGGAGAGGGGCTCAACATCTCTCACCGCCCGCAGCAGGCCTTGTGCTTGCGCCCCGAACCGCAGGGGCACGGATCGTTGCGGCCCACCTTCACCACGCGGCGCGGCGGGTCCTTGGGGTTCAGCACGCTGTCGACATAGAGCCAGCGGCCATCGACCCGGCGGAAGCGCGACCGTTCATGCACCGGCCACTCCTCGCCGTCGCGGCGGAAGGTGAGGAAGAACTCGACCATGCCGTCGTCGCCGTTCTCCTCCGCCTTCATCACGGTCAGCGGTCCCCACTCGCATTCCTCCGCCACGCGGACGGCATCGTCATGGCTGAAGGCGGCGCGGGTTTCCGGGGCGCAGCTGCGCTCGATATGGTCGATGTCGTGGCGGACGAAGGCGGTGTAGCGCGACCGCATCAGCGCTTCTGCCGAGGGGGCGGGTTCCCCCGCCAGGATCGGTCCACAGCAACGGTCGAAGACGAGGCCCGAACCGCAGGGGCAGGCGGACATCACGATAAAATCCCTTCCATAAGCATCGTGTAATGGCCGGCGGCATCGTGTCCACCAAACCTTAACGCCGTCTCAACATTTCCCGCGGAATCCTGCGACGGCAACCGGATTCGGCGACCGATGTCCAATTCCGTGGAACCCGGCCGCTGGCGTGGCAGCCGGCAATATTGACGCTTGGCGCGGGCATCGTCTAGGGCCTGTTGACATTTGAGGAACGAAAGGGGATTCCGCTGGCCTCTGAAATCTGATTCAAGGCTTCCAAAAAGGAGGTATCCTTGGATCGGATGGTTCTGCGGGACGATCAGTGGGAGCGGATAGCGGCGCTTCTTCCGGGCAAAGTCGGCGATCCCGGCCGCTCGGGGGCGGACAATCGGCTGTTTCTGGAGGCGGTCCTGTGGATCGTCCGTGTTGGGTCACCCTGGCGGGACTTGCCCGAAGCCTTCGGTAATTGGAACTCGGTGTTCCAACGCTTTCGCCGATGGGCCAAGGCCGGTGTCTTCGATGAGGTCTTCGCCGCCTTATCGAGCGACGCGGACTTCGAGTACGCGATCATCGATGGAACGATTGTCCGGGTGCATCAGCACGGCACCGGCGCAAGGGGGGGACTCAGGCTCAGGCCATTGGCCGCTCTCGCGGCGGACTGACGACCAAGATCCTGGCCGTCGTCGATGGGTTGGGAAACCTTGGGCGCTTCATCCTGCTGCCGGGCCAACGACATGACAGCGTTGGCGTCGAACCGGTGCTGGACGGTATCGAGTTCTCCGCCTTGCTGGCTGATAGAGCCTTCGACAGCAACGCCATCCGCACCTTGATCGCCGAGCGTGGCGCGGTCGCCGTCATTCCGTCCAAGACCAGCCGCACCACTCCGATTCCCCATGACGCCGAAATGTACAAATGGCGCCATCTGGTCGAGAACTTCTTCTGCAAAATCAAGGAATTTCGCCGTATTGCCACGCGATACGACAAAACAGACACAAGCTACGCCGCTGCCATCAACCTCGTCGCTACCGTCTTGGCAACACGGTGAATGTCAACAGACCCTAGATCGGCCGGCCTTGGGAACAGGGTGCGGCGCAAACAGGGTGTGGCGATGAGCAGGCGGATCGGAAGCATGATGACGGCAACGGGCGAGCGGCGGCGGCTCAACCTGCTTTACAGATCCCTGTCCGGTCGCCATGCCGATGTGGCGGCGATGCGGCTGCCCACCGCCCGCGCCGTCCTGTTACGCCTGACCGGTGCCGCCCTGTTCCTGGCGCTGGCGGTCGGGGGCATCGCCTTTCTGGTCGAGGTCAAGATCGCCGACGACCGGGTGGTGGAACTGGCGCGGCAGGAGTCGGCGGCTTTCCTGACCGAAACCCGTTCGTCGCTGGCGGCCGGCGCCGCGGATGCGGACTTGAATGCGTCGCTGCAAATCTTCATGGCCGGCCGCCACGGGCTGCGCCTGAATCAGGGCGATGGTTACTTCATCGTCGCGGAGCTTTATGCCCCGGATCAGCGGAAGACGGCCGAATACATCGCACCCGGCGCGGAATGGGCGGAACGGCGCCTGTCCGCCACTCGGCACGGCTTCCCCGCCGACAGCGATGCGACCTACGACCGCTTCACGCTGGACGGCCATATCTTCATCCAGACGATGGAGCCGTTGCTCGATTCCGATGGCCGGCTGCTCGGTTATTTCGAAAGCGTCTTCCAGCTCTCGGCGCGCAGGTTGCACGAAATCCTGCGTGACACCGCCACCGTCGCCGCCGTGTCGTCGCTGTCGGTGCTGGGGACTGCACTGGTCCTGCTGCCCATCTTCGGCGCCTACAACCGGGGCATTCTGCGGCTGTCGCGCGGCCTGCTCGATGCCAACATCGGCATGTTGACGGCGTTGGGCAGCGCCATCGCCAAGCGCGACAGCGACACCAACGCCCACAATTACCGGGTGACTGTCCTGGCCATCCGGCTGGCCGAGGCGCTGGGGCTGGAGGATGCGGCGATCCGGCAACTGGTGAAGGGCGCCTTCCTGCACGATGTCGGCAAGATCGCCATTCCCGACAGCATCCTGCTGAAGCCCGGCAAGCTGGATGCCGAGGAGTTCGCGGTGATGAAGACCCATGTCGTCCATGGGCTGGACATCGTCGGCTCGTCCGACTGGCTGGCCGATGCCACGGACGTGGTCGGCGGCCATCACGAGAAGTTCGACGGATCGGGCTATCCGCGCGGACTGAAGGGGGACGCGATCCCGATTGCCGCCCGCATCTTCGCCGTCGCCGACGTGTTCGACGCCCTCACCTCCCGCCGGCCCTACAAGGAGCCGATGTCCTTCGCCACCGCCATGGACATCCTCGCCGACGGGTCAGGCAAGCATTTCGATCCGGCAGTACTCGCCCGCTTCACCGCCATAGCCGCCGGCCTGCACGAAAGGCTGACCGAACTGGGCGACGACGGTGTGCGGGACGAACTGCGCGGGCTGGTGATGCGCTACTTCAAGCTGGCCTGACTTCAAGCTGGCCTGAGCATTCGCCGTTGACGGCCTCAAGGCGCGACGCCGCGCAGGAACAGGTCGATCGCCTTGTCGACGAAGGCGTAGCGCTCCTCCTCTGTCGGCTGCGGGCAGAGGCCCAGCACCAGTTGGCAGTATGAACCGCCCTGCAGAGCCGCCAGGAATTGCCGGGCGACGAAGGTCGGGTCGTCCGTCGCGATCACGCCGCGCTCGGCCAGCCGGGTGAACAATGCGACGAAGTTGGCGATACCCTGCTCCGGCCCGGCCCGGAAATAGAGCTGCGCCGCCAGCGGCATCCGCGTCGCCTCCCCCGCCACCGACTGGTGGACGCGGATGGCCGCTTCCGACCAGATCAGATCGACGAAGCGGCGGCCGACCTGGACCAGGACCTCGCGCAGCGGCAGTCCGTCGAACATCTCCGGTGCGAAGCGCAGGCCGCGCCGTTCGCATTCGGCGGAGATCACTGCCGTATACAATTCTTCCTTGGACGGGAAGCGGGTGTAGAGCGTGGTCTTCGATACGCGCGCCTGCTGGGCCACCTGATCCATCGAGGTCGCGGCATAGCCAAGCTCCAGAAACACCTCCCGCGCGGCGGCAAGGATCTGTTCCGCCTTCGCATCGTGGGACGCGGGCGGCTGAGACGCGTTTTGCTCCAATGACTGCACTGAACTGTACCGTTCACTCTTGACGTTGATCGGGTGCCGGAGTAGGACGGTAACAGTACGATACAGTCCAGTCCAGTGGGGAGACGTGGTATGGCCCAATTCCGCGAAACACGGTTTGCGTCCGCCTTCATGGCGACCGCCGCCATGTTGACGGTGGCAGGGCTGCTGACCGGCTGCAACGAGACGCACTCCGCCTCCACCCCGGCGGAAGCGGACGTCAGGCCGGTTCGCGTCGCCACGGTGGCGCTGGAACCGCTGGTCGACAGCGTGCGTTACCCGGCGGTGATCCGCCCGCGGGTGGAGGCGGATGTCGGCTTCCGCGTCGGCGGCAAGGTCACCGCCCGGCTGGTGGAGGTCGGCACCCGTGTCGAACCCGGCATGCCGCTCGCCCGTCTCGACCCCACCGACCTCCAATTGCAGATCCGCGCCGCGCAGGCGCAACTCGCCTCGGCTGAGGCCGACGCGGCCAACGCGCGCAGCGACTTTCAGCGCTATGCCAGCCTGCGCAACGGCGAATGGACGACGCGGCAGGAATACGACCGCCGCAAGACGACCCTCGACAAGGCCGAGTCCAAGGTGCGGGAGGTGGAGGCGCAGCTGCGCGTCCTGACCAACTCCGCCCACTATGCGACGCTGGTGGCGGACGAGGCCGGCATCGTCACCGCGACGCTGATCGAACCGGGGCAGGTCGTGGCATCGGGCCAGACCGCCCTGCGCGTCGCCCGGCTGGGGTCGCTGGAGGCGGTCGCCAACATCCCCGAACAGCAGGTGGGCGCCCTGCCCCGCCAGAAGCTGTCGGTCGAGCTGTGGTCCCACCCCGGCCAGAGCATTGCCGGCAGTCTGCGTGAAGTCTCGCCCAGCGCCGATGCCAGCACCCGCACCTTCCAGGCGAAGATCGCGCTGACCGATCCGCCGCCGACGGTCCAGCTCGGCATGACCGCGACCGTCACCGCCGCGGCCGACCACGGGGCGCCCGTTGCCCGCCTGCCGCTCAGCGCGCTGACCCAGCACGAGCAGAAGCCGGCGGTCTGGGTGCTGGCCGCCCCCGACGACCGGCTGGAACTGCGCCCGGTCACCGTTGCCGCCTATGCCGGCGACCTCGCGCTGATCGGCGGGGGGCTGAAGGACGGTGAGCGCGTCGTCACCGCCGGCGTGCACAAGCTCGATTCCGGGCAGAAGGTCCGCGTCTGGACGGAGCCGGCGCGATGAACCACTCCCGCATGAACCTGTCGGCCTGGGCGCTGGCGCACCGCACGCTCGTGCTGTTCATGATGCTCGCCAGTGTGCTGGCCGGCGCGCTCGCCTACATGAATCTGGGTCGGGCGGAGGATCCGTCCTTCACCTTCAAGGTGATGGTGGTCCGCACCCAATGGCCGGGCGCCACTGCGCGCGAGGTGGAGCAGTTCGTCACCGACCGCATCGAGAAGAAGCTGGAGGAGGTGCCCTATTACGACGTCTCCCGCAGCTATTCCAAGCCCGGCGAGTCGGTGGTCTTCGTCCAGCTGAAGGACTACACGCCGCCTAAGATGGTGGCCGACCTGTGGTATCAGGTCCGCAAGAAGATCGGCGACATCACCTATACGCTGCCCGACGGCGTGGTCGGTCCCTTCTTCAACGACGAGTTCGGTGACGTCTATTCCGCCATCTACGGCTTCATGGGCGAGGATTTCACCCCGGCCCAGCTGAAGAAGGTGGCGGAACAGGCGCGCGCCCGTCTGCTGAAGCTGCCGGGCGTCGAGAAGATCGACCTGATCGCCCCGCAGGAGGAGCGCGTCTATGTCGAGATCTCCAGCCAGCGGCTCGCCAGCTTCGGCCTGCCGGTGGAATCGGTGATCCAGGCGCTGCAGCGCGAGAACGCCATCGCCGCGTCGGGCGACGTCGATACCGGATCGCAGCGGGTCTATGTCCGCCTCGACCTCGGCCTCGACACCGCTGCGGCGGTGCGCGCGATTCCGGTGGAGAGCGGCGGGCGGCTGCTGACCGTCGGCGACGTGGCGGAGGTCAAGCGCGGCTATGTAGAACCGCGCCGCTACACCCTGCGCTACAAGGGGCGTGACGCCATCGGGCTCGGCGTCGTCATGGCCAAGGGCGGCAACGTGCTGAAGCTGGGCGAGAAGCTCGACGCCGCGATGGAGAAGATCAAGGCGGAACTGCCGGTCGGGCTGGAGGTGGCGCAGATCGCCGACCAGCCGACGGTGGTCGAGCGGTCGGTCGGTGAGTTCATGAAGTCGCTGGCCGAAGCGCTGGGCATCGTCATCCTGGTCAGCCTCGTCAGCCTGGGCTGGCGCACCGGCATCGTCGTGGCGCTGGCCGTGCCGCTGGTGCTGGCGATGACGCTGGTGGCGATGCAGATCCTGCACATCGATTTGCAGCGGATCTCGCTGGGCGCCCTCATCATCGCGCTGGGCCTGCTGGTGGACGATGCCATCATCGCGGTGGAGATGATGGTGGTGAAGATGGAACAGGGATGGGACCGGCTGAAGGCCGGCGCCTTCGCCTACACCTCCACCGCCTTTCCGATGCTGAGCGGCACCATCGTCACCGCGGCGGGCTTCGTGCCCGTCGGCTTCGCGGCGTCGGCGGCCGGCGAATACACCAACTCCATCTTCTGGGTGGTGGCGCTGTCGCTGATGCTGTCCTGGGTGGTGGCGGTGATCTTCACCCCCTATCTCGGTTGGCTCCTGCTGCCCAAGCCCAAGCATGTGGTGCCGGAGGGACACGAGCTGGACATCTACGACACCCGGACTTACCGCATCCTGCGCCGGATGATCGAGGCCTGCGTGCGGGCGCGCTGGGTCACCATCGGCGTGACGGTGGCGGCCTTCGTCACCGCGCTGGTCGGCTTCGGTCATGTGCAGCAGCAATTCTTCCCCTCGGCCAGCCGGCCGGAGCTGCTGATCGACATCCGCCTTGCCGAAGGCTCGTCGTTCGAGGCGACCGCCGCGGAGGTGAAGCGGATGGAGGCGGTGCTGGCCAAGGACCCGGACGTCGACTATTGGGTCGCCTATACCGGCGGCGGCTCCCCGCGTTTCTACCTGCCGCTCGACCAGCAGCTGGAGACCGCCAACTTCGCCCAGTTCATGGTGATGACCAAGGGGCTGGAGGAGCGCGAGCATTTCATGCAGCGGCTGGAGCCGACGCTGGAATCCGACTTCCCCGCCGCCCGCGTCCGCATCAGCCGGCTGGAGAACGGCCCGCCGGTCGGCTATCCGGTGCAGTTCCGCGTCACCGGCGACGATCCGGCGACCATCCGCAAGATCGCCTATCAGGTGCGCGACACCATGCGCGCCCACCCCAACACCGCCAACGTCCATCTGGACTGGGACGAGCTGTCCAAGCGCGTCCGGCTGGAGGTGGACACCGCCAAGGCCCGCGCGCTGGGCGTGTCGAAGCAGGACCTGTCCAACGCCCTGCAGCTGCTGCTGAACGGTATGTCGGTCACCCAGTACCGCGAGGGGACGGAGCTGATCGGCGTCCTGCTGCGCACCACGCCGGAGGAGCGGGCGGACCTGTCGCGCCTGGGCGAGCTGAACATCCGCACCAGCCGCGGCACCACCGTGCCCCTGAGCCAGGTCGCCAGCGTCCGCTACGAGCTGGAGGAGCCGGTGCTGTGGCGCCGGGGCCGCGAGACGACGATGACCATCAAGGGCGACGTGACCGGCGGCCTGCAGGCCCCGGTGGTCAGCACCCAGTTGAACGGACAGCTGAACGCCCTCCGCGCCACCCTGCCCGACGGCTACGCCATCACCATGGGCGGCGCCATCGAGGAAAGCGCCAAGGGCCAGGACTCGATCAATGCCATGATGCCGCTGATGCTGCTGATCATGGTGACCACGCTGATGCTGCAGCTGCAGAGCTTCTCGCGCGTGTTCATGGTCCTGCTGACGGCGCCCTTGGGGCTGATCGGCGTCACCGCCTCGCTTCTGCTGTTCAACCTGCCCTTCGGCTTCGTCGCCATGCTGGGCGTCATCGCGCTGGCCGGCATCATCATGCGCAACTCGGTCATCCTGGTCGACCAGATCGAGCAGGACATCCGCAGCGGCCGGTCACGTTGGGACAGCATCGTGGAGGCGACGGTGCGCCGAGCCCGCCCCATCGCGCTCACCGCCGCCGCCGCGATCCTCGCCATGATCCCGCTGACGCACAGCGTCTTCTGGGGCCCGATGGCGGTCGCCATCATGGGCGGTCTGGCCGGCGCCACCGTGCTGACGATCTTCTTCCTGCCGGCGCTCTACGCCGCCTGGTTCCGCGTGCCCCGGCCGGAGGCGGAAGAGGTGGAGGAAGACGGGATGAATGGCGCGCTGCCTAATCCGGCGCTGGGGGATTGATAACCAACTCTTTCGCTCAAGCTTGACCGTGGTCAAGGGACACCCCCGTGGCCCATGCGAGGGTGCCGGCACAATCGATCTCCCGATTGCATCATCACTGGTGATGATCCTCTTTCGTACTGTGACTTCGCGCCCGGCGGCATCGGCCTCCGGGTGCATTTTTTGTTGCACCTTCTCCGGTTCGGACCGGTGCGGGGATGGAACGCCGCCGCCCGCAACCTGTTGGGCCATCAAGCAGCCGATCGCCAACAGCCTATCGCCGTATTCCTGCCCCGGGGAGAAGACCGTGGCCAACGTCAATCGCCAGCGCCAGCGGATGGTCGACACCCAGATCGCCCGCCGCGGCATCCGCTCCGAACCCGTCCTCAACGCCATGCGTGCCGTCCCGCGCGACCATTTCGTCGCGCCCGAGATGGTCGAGTTCGCCTATGAGGACACGCCCCTGCCCATCGGGGAGGAGCAGACGATCTCGCAGCCCAGCGTCGTCGCCGCGATGATCGATGCGGCGGAGGTCGGCGCGGACGACAGGGTGCTGGAGGTCGGGGCCGGCTCCGGCTATGTCGCGGCGCTGCTGGGCCACATCGCCCGCCAGGGCGGGGGCCGCGTCTTCGCGGTCGAACGGCACCCCAATCTGGCCCAGTCGGCCCGGCGCCGGCTGCAGGATCTGGGGTTCGGCGACGTGACGGTGCGCACCGGCGACGGGACGGAGGGGTGGCCGGAGGAAGCGCCCTTCGACGTCATCCTGGTGTCGGCCGGCGGGCCGGAGGTGCCGAGGGCCCTGATGGACCAGCTCGCCATCGGCGGGCGAATGGTGATCCCGGTCGGCGCCCGCCGCGATCAGACGCTGGTGAAGATCGTCCGCCATGGTGAGACGGAGTTCGAACGGGAGGAGCGGGACCGCGTGTCCTTCGTGCCGCTGATCGGCGCCCAGGGCTGGACGGAGGACGGCACGCGGTCGGCCAGCACCCACAATCCGGGACGGCGGCCGGGGGAGCCGCCGACCACCCTGCCGGAGATGATCGCCGATGCCGCCGAACCCCTGCCGGATCTCGACAGCCCCGACTTCGGCCGGCTGTTCGACCGTTGGGGCGACCGCCGCGTCGTGCTGCTGGGCGAGGCGAGCCACGGAACCTCGGAGTTCTACCGCGCCCGCGCCGCCATCACCAAGAGACTGATCGAGCGGCACGGCTTCACCATCGTTGCCGTGGAGGCCGATTGGCCGGACGCCGCCGTGATCGACCGCTATGTCCGCCACCGCCCCGGCGGCCGGGCGGAAGAGGCGCCCTTCCAGCGCTTCCCCAGCTGGATGTGGCGGAACACCGACGTCGCCGCCTTTCTCGATTGGCTGCATGATCGCAACGGCAGCCAGCCGCCGGAACGCCGCGCCGGGTTCTACGGTCTCGACATGTACAACATGGGCGGGTCCATCGCCGCGGTGCTGGACTATCTCGATCGCGTCGATCCGGAGGCGGCGGCGGCGGCGCGCGAGCGCTACGGCTGCCTGACGCCCTGGCAGCGCGATCCCGCCACCTATGGCCGCGCGGCGCTGTCCGGCGGCTTCCGCAAATGCGAGGCGGCGGTGATCGAGCAGTGCCGGGCCTTGCTGGAAAAGCGGCTGGATTATGCGGGGGAGGACGGCGACCGCTTCCTCGACGCCACCCAGAACGCCCGCCTGATCGCTTCGGCCGAGCGCTATTACCGCATCATGTATTACGGCGGGGCGGACAGCTGGAACCTGCGCGACACCCATATGTTCGAAACGCTCGCGAACCTGCTGGAGGCCAAGGGGCCGGACGCCAAGGCGGTGGTCTGGGCCCACAACTCCCACATCGGCGATGCCCGCCAGACCGACATGGGCATCACCCGCGACGAGCTGAACATCGGCCAGCTTTGCCGCGAACGCTTCGGTGCGGAGGCTGCGCTGATCGGCTTCGGCACCCACGGCGGTACGGTCGCGGCGGCCACCGACTGGGACGGCGCCATGGAGGTGAAGCGGGTTCGGCCATCGCGCGGCGACAGCTATGAACGGCTCTGCCACGACGCGGGAGTGCCGCACTTCCTGCTCGACCTTCAGGCGGAGCGGAACGGGGCGGTGCGGCGCGCCCTGCTGACGCCGCGGCTGGAACGCTTCATCGGCGTCATCTACCGCCCCGAGACGGAGCTGTGGAGCCACTATTCCGAAGCCACCCTGCCCGGCCAGTTCGACGCCTGGGTCTGGTTCGACGAGACGACCGCCGTCACCCCGCTGGGGCCGGAACACGCCCGGACCGACGTGCCCGACACCTATCCCTTCGGGCTGTGAGCGGCACCCGCGTCACAGGAAGAACACCAGCGTCGTCAGGCCCAGCAGCGGCACCAGGATGCCGCAGGACCAGGCCATATAGCCGAAGAAGCTGGGCATGGCGACGCCGCGCTCCTCGGCGATGGCCTTGACCATGAAGTTGGGGGCGTTGCCGATGTAGCTGTTGGCGCCCATGAACACCGCGCCGGCGGAAATCGCCGTCAGCGTCAGCGACAGGTCGGTCATCAGAAGCTTCGCGTCGCCGCCGGCCGTGTTGAAGAAGATCAGGTAGGTCGGCGCGTTGTCGAGGAAGCTGGACAGGATGCCGGTGGCCCAGAAATAGGCGGCCGGGTTCGGCTTCCCGCCCTCGTTCACCGCCGAGATGATGGCACCCAGCGCGCCGTCGGTGCCGGACTTCAGGATGGCGATGGCCGGGATGATGGTGAGGAAGATCGCGGCGAACAGCTTCGCCACCTCCAGGATCGGCCCCCAGCTGAAGCCGTTCAGGCGGCGGCTCTGCTTGCTGGTCAGGGCCAGCGACAGGCCGGTGATGCCCAGCAGCAGCAGGTTCGACACGATGGTCTCCAGCGGCACCGTCACATGGTACAGCGTGAGGCCGATTCCCGGATGCCAGACGCCGCTGAGCAGCACGGCGCCGACGATGGCAAGCAGCAGAAGCAGGTTGACCGAGCCTTCGATTCGGATCGGCTCCCGCTCGTGCACGCCTTCGATCAGCGGGTGCTTGCCGGGGTCGCGGGTGTGGAGATAGAGGTCGAGGACGAAGTAGATCGCCAGCAGCAGAGCCGCCAGGAAGGCCATCGGCGCGAATAGGTGGACTGTCGGCCAGAAGAAATCGACGCCCTTCAGGAAGCCCAGGAACAGCGGCGGGTCGCCCAGCGGGGTCAGCGATCCGCCGACATTCGACACCAGGAAGATGAAGAACACCACGGTGTGGACCTTGTGGCGCCGATGCTCGTTCGCGCGCAGAAGCGGCCGGATCAGCAGCATCGAGGCGCCGGTCGTGCCCATCAGGCTGGCCAGGACGGTGCCCAGCGCCAGCCCGACCGTATTGGCCAGCGGCGTCCCCACCAGCGACCCCGCCAGCCGCACGCCGCCCGCCACGGTGAACAGCGCGGTCAGCAGCACGATGAAGGGGATGTACTCCAGCAGGACCGTATGCAGCAGCTCGTAGGTCGCCAGATCCAGCCCGAAGGTCGCGGCGAAGGGCACCAGGAAGGCGAGCGCCCATACGGCCGAGATCTTGCCGAAATGATGGTGCCAGACCATCGGCGCCAGCAGCGGGAACAGCGCGATGGACAGCAGGATTCCGGCGAAGGGAACCACCCAGACGGCGCTGAGCAGCCGGCCGTCCAGATGCGGCACCCCGCCATGGGCGACCTCCCCCCCCACCTCCGCCGCCAGGGCGCCATGCGTGCCCAGCAACAGCCCGCAAACGGCGAGCGCCGCAGCGAAGAGGGCCGGGAACAGGGATGGGCTGCGGCGGGGTGTGGGGAAATTGATCATCGGTCCGGATGGTAGGCTGACGAAAGGAACGGGAGTATGCGGACTGGAGCAGCGTAAGCCAAGCCGGAAGGGATGTTGACCGAACGAACTTTCGTAGGCGGGCGCGGGCGCCCCTCACCGGCAGGCGCGCATGACAACTGCTTGATCCGCAACCCCGGTCCACCCCGACAACGGGCGGCAATCGGCAGCCGCGCACAGCCTATGCTCGCCGGTGAAGCCGGAGGCGGCCAGCGCGACGCTCTCCTGCGGCGGCAGGCCGGGCACCCAGGCGAGCCAGCCGTCACCGGTCAGCCGGGCGTCCGGTCCCGGTTCCATGCCGGCGCCGGTCCCACGGATGCGGGCCTCCACCGGCCGCAGCCGGCCGGAGTCCACCGACCAGCGTTCGCGCCATTCGGTCTTCTCGATGGAATGGGTCCAGGACAGGGTGAAATCCGCCCCCGGCAGCGACGCGAGAAGCGCGCCGCCGAGGGCGAACAGGCAGAGACCCACCACGTCACAAGGCTGGTGCCGCCGCCGGAACGCTCCGCCGGCGGCGGTACTGCCACAGCAGGAACAGGGCGGCCATGGCGAAGGCGATCTCGTCGGTGATCGGCAATGCCACGACGAACAGGAAGGCGGTCGCCGCGGCATAGATGCGGGCGATCATCGGCAGGGTGGTCCAGAAGAAGCCGATGGTGGCCGCTCCCCACAACGCGATGGCGATGCAGGCCTTGACGACGATGTAGGCCACGGCGATCCAGTTCTCGGTCTGCAGGAGCAGCGCCGGATCGTACACCGCCATGAAGGGCACCACATAGCCGGCCATCGCGATGCGGGTGGCGATGAAGCCGATCTTCATGTGTCCGACCCGCGCGATGGAGGAAGCGGCGAGCGCCGCCAGCGCGACCGGCGGCGTCAGGTCGGCCATGATGCCGAAATAGAAGACGAACATGTGGCTGACGATCAGCGGCACTCCCATGGTCAGCAGCGCCGGGGCCGCAATCGATGCGGTGATGATGTAGTTGGCCGTTGTCGGAAGCCCGGTTCCCAACACGATGCAGGTCACCATCGTCAGCAGCAGCGCCGCCAGCAGGCTGCCGCCCGACAGGTTGACGATGGTGGTGGCGAAGCTGGAGGCAAGGCCGGTCAGCGTCATCATGCCGATCAGAACCCCGACCAGCGCACAGGCGACGCCGACGCCGATGGCGTTCTTCGCTCCGTCGGCGGTGGCATTGACCACCAGCCGCAGCGTCTCCCGCCCGCCCTTGAGCATCAGGCAGGGGACGACCAGCAGGCCGACCATGGCGAAGGCCAGATGCTCCGTCCGCAGGCCCGTCCGCCACAGACCGGCGGCGACCAGACCCAGCAGCACCCAGAATCCGGCGCGCAGCACGGTCGGGCCGATGGAGGTGACCAGGCTCATGCCCAGGATCAGGGCAATGGTGGCTGCGATGCCGATCACGCCGGCGAACAGCGGCGTGAAGCCGGAGAACAGCAGATAGACCAGGGCCGCCAGCGGCAGGATCAGATACCAGCCGTCCCGCAGGGCCAGCAGCGCGCTGGGGCACTCCTCCCGCGGCAGGCCGACCAGATTGCGCTTGCCCGCCTCCAGATGGACCATCCAGAAGGCGCTGCCGAAATAGAGGATGGCGGGAATGGCGGCGGCGATGGCGACATCGCTGTAGGGCACGCCGATGGTCTCCGCCATGATGAAGGCGGCGGCCCCCATCACCGGCGGCATCAGCTGGCCGCCCATGCTGGCCGTGGCCTCCACCGCGCCGGCGAAGGCCGGGCGGTAGCCGAAGCGGGTCATCAGCGGGATGGTGAACTGCCCGGTGGTCAGCACGTTGGCGACGCCCGACCCGTTGATCGTTCCCATGAAGCCCGACGAAAAGACGGCCACCTTGGCCGGCCCGCCCGTGGAATGGCCGACGAGCCCCAGCGAGACATCGTTGAACAGCTTGATCATCCCGGCCCGTTCCAGGAAGGCGCCGAACAGGATGAACAGGAAGATGTAGGTGGCCGACACGAAGGTCGGCGTGCCGTAGATGCCCTCGGTCGACAGGAACAGCGTGTCGATCACCTGATCGAAGCCATAGCCGCGATGGGCCAGCCCGAAGGGCAGTTCCCGTCCGAACAGGGCATAGGGGATGAAGACGCCGCACAGGATCGGCAGCGCCAGCCCCATGATGCGCCGGGCCGCCTCGAAGACCAGGGCGACCGCGATGGCGCCGACGACGATGTCGGTCGCGTTCGGGTCGCCGGCCCGCTGGATCAGCTCGACCTCGAAAAAATAATGGTACAGGCCGATGGCGAAGCCGGCGAGGCCCAGCAGCCAGTCGTACCAGGGCACCCGCCGGCGCGCGGCAGCCTTGCTCGCGCCGAACAGGGTGAAGGTCATCAGGACCAGGAAGCCGACATGAACCGACCGCACCACGACCGTGGACAGCGGGTTGAAGGCGGCGGTCCAAATCTGGAAAGCGGAAAAGGCCACGGCTATGGCAAAAACCGCCCGCCCGTCGAAACCTTCGAAGGCGGCGACATGGGCGGGATTCTCCCGGTCTATCGCTTGGCGGGTTTGGGCATCCGCCTCGTTGTCATGAGTCATCAGTCTGCGTTCCCCGCGGCCTCCGTCCCTCCGTTACATCAGCCCCTTTTCCTTGAAATACTTGATGGCGCCGGGATGCAGCGGCACCGGGGACTGGGTGGCGGTCTTGTCGAGCTTGATCTGCTTGGCGGCCACATGGGCGGCGGCCAGCGCGTCGAGATTCTCGAACAGGGTCCTGGTCATCGCATAGGCGGCGTCGTCCGACACGCCGGAATGGCTGACCAGCAGGTTGCGGACCGCGGCGGTCGGCACTGGCTCGCTCTGGCCCGGATAGGTGCCGGGGGGGATCGTCTCGGTGATATAGGCGGCGTCGCCGACCTTCTGCACCAGATCGGCCGGAATGCTGACGATGGTGATTTCCTGCGAGGCCGACAGATCCTTGATCGCCGCCACGCCGAGGCCGGCGGAGATCAGCGTCGCGTCCAGCTGCCGGTTCTTGATCAGGTCGACCGATTCGCCGAAGGGCAGATACTCGGTTTTGGCGAAGTCCTTGTAGGCGAGCCCGGCGGCGCCGAAGATGGCCCGCGCGTTCAGCTCCGTCCCCGACTTCGGCGCGCCGACCGACACGCGCTTGCCCTTCAGGTCGGCCAGGGTCTTGATGCCGGAGTCTTTGCTGGCGACCACCTGGATGTAGTTGGGATAGATGGCGGCGATGGTGCGCAGCTTCTCCAGCTTCTGCTTGAAGCCGACCTCCTCGTTGCCCTTCCAGGCGTCGCTCAGCGAATCGCCCAGGGTGAAGCCGATCTCGCCGCGGCCTGCCTGCAGCAGGTTCAGGTTCTCCACCGACGCCTTGGTCGCCTGCGCCGTCACCTTGGCCCCCGGCAGCGCCTTGCCGTACACGTTCGACAGCGCCACGCCCAGCGGGTAATAGACGCCGCTGGTGCCGCCGGTCAGAACGGTGATGAAGGTCTCCGCCTTGGCCGGCAAGGCGGCGAGGCCAAGGCCGAATCCAAGGCCGGCGGCCGTGCACAGGGCCAGAAGGTGACGCTTCACGGTTGGGCGATTCATAGCGGCTCTCCCCGTTATCGTTGCTGCACCCGGATCGTTGCCGGGCGGATTCATTTGCATGCCCATATGCCACGGGCAGCCCCAACCCACTGTAACGCGGCATAAAATTGCGCGCCAGTACGTACAATCCGATATAATGACGGTCCGCATGCCATTCTTTCGGCCAAGACATGCAGAGGCTCCTTGACCTCGGCGGGCAGACACCCCCTATCCTTGTGGCGGAAGACCGCCGGCCGAAGCGCAAGCCACCATGTCTCCGGCCGAAGGCGCGTCACGCGACAGCACCAAGTCCCAACTGCACGCCAAACGACTGCAAGCCAGACTTCAGCCAGCGGGAGGAAAACCGATGTCCTGTACCGTTTCGATGACCGTCAATGGCAAGACGGTCTCGCGCGAGGTGGAGGAGCGTACGCTGCTCGTCGCCTTCCTGCGCGAGCATCTGGGCCTGACGGGCACCCATGTCGGCTGCGACACCAGCCAGTGCGGCGCCTGCGTCGTCCATGTGGACGGACGGTCGGTGAAGTCCTGCACCACGCTGGCCGTCCAGGCCAATGGAACGGAGGTCACGACGATCGAGGGGCTGGCGGCGGCCGACGGCACGCTGCACCCGATGCAGGCAGCCTTCCGCGAACATCACGGGCTGCAATGCGGCTTCTGCACGCCGGGCATGGTGATGAGCGCGGTCGATCTGGTCCGCGACAACCCGAACCCGACCGAGGCCGAAATCCGCGAGGGGCTGGAAGGCAACATCTGCCGCTGCACCGGCTACCACAACATCGTCAAGGCGGTGAAGGCGGGGGCCGAGGCGATGGCAGGCGCGCAGCCGGCGCCGGTCGCTGCCGAATAAGGGCGAGAAGCCCAAAAACCAGATATTTCCGCATCTTACGCGTTCCTGTGGGAGGAAACACGAGATGGCGAACCCCAATGGCATCGGCGCCTCGGTGCGCCGGCGCGAAGACCAGCGCTTTTTGACCGGCCGCGGCAACTACACCGACGATTTCAAGCGCCCGAACATGACCCATGCGGTCCATGTGCGCTCCCCCTACGCCCATGCCCGCATCCTGGGCATCGACTTCACGGACGCATTGGCGATGCCGGGCGTGGTTGCCGTGTTGACCGGGGCCGACATGGAGGCCGACAAGGTCGGCAGCCTGCCCTGCGGCTGGCAGATCCACTCCAAGGACGGCTCGCCGATGAAGGAGCCGCCGCATTATCCGCTGGCGCGCGACCGCGTGCGCTATGTCGGCGACGCGGTGGCGGTGGTGATCGCCGAAACCCGCGAGCAGGCGCGCGACGCCGCCGAGATGGTGGTGGTCGATTACGAGGAACTGCCGGCGGTGGGCTCCTCTACCCGCGCCATCGCGGGCGGCGCTCCGCTGGTCCATGACGATGCGCCGGACAATGTCTGCTACGATTGGCATCTGGGTGATCGGGCGGCTGTGGATGCCGCCTTCGCCAATGCCGCCCATGTCGCCAAGATCGATCTGGTCAACCAGCGTCTGGTGCCGAACGCGATGGAACCGCGGGCGGCGATGGGCGAATACGACCAGTCCAGCGGCGAATACACGCTGACCACCACCAGCCAGAACCCGCATGTCACCCGCCTGCTGATGGGCGCCTTCGTGCTGGGCATTCCGGAGCACAAGCTGCGGGTGGTGGCGCCGGATGTCGGCGGCGGATTCGGGTCGAAGATCTTCCATTACGGCGAGGAGGCCGTCGTCACCTGGGCGGCGCGCAAGGTCGGCCGGCCGGTGAAATGGACCGCCGACCGGTCCGAAAGCTTCCTGACCGACGCCCATGGCCGCGACCATGTCAGCCATGCCGAGCTGGCGATGGACGCCGACGGCAATTTCCTGGCGCTCCGCGTCAACACGCTCGCCAATCTCGGCGCCTATCTGTCGACCTTCGCGCCGTCGATCCCGACCTACCTCTACGCCACGTTGCTGGCCGGCCAGTACAAGACCCCGGCGATCTATGCCGAGGTGAAGGCGGTCTTCACCAACACCTCCCCCGTCGACGCCTATCGCGGCGCCGGCCGGCCGGAGGCCTGCTATCTGATCGAACGGCTGGTCGATGTCGCCGCCGGCGTGATGGGCATGGACAAGACCGAGATCCGCCGCCGCAACTTCGTGCCGAAGGAGGCGATGCCCTACCAGACGCCGGTGGCGCTGCAATACGACACCGGCGACTTCGCCAAGAACCTGGACATCGCCCTGCCGCTGGTCGACTACCCCGGCTTCCAGCAGCGCCGCGCCGAATCGAAGGCGCGTGGCAAGCTGCGCGGCATCGGATTCGCGACATACATCGAAGCCTGCGGCATCGCGCCAAGCAATGTCGCTGGTGCGCTCGGTGCTCGCGCAGGACTTTATGAATGCGCGGAAGTCCGTTTTCATCCAACGGGTTCGGTGACGGTCTTCACCGGTTCTCACAGCCACGGCCAGGGCCATGAGACCACTTTTGCCCAGATCGTGGCGGACCGCTTCGGCATCCCGATCGAGAATGTCGAGATCGTCCACGGCGACACCAACAAGATCCCCTTCGGCATGGGCACCTACGGCTCGCGCTCGCTCGCGGTCGGCGGCTCCGCCCTGGTGAAGGCGATGGACAAGGTGGAGCGCAAGGCGAAGAAAATCGCCGCCCATATGCTGGAGGCCGCCGAGACCGACATCGAGGTGAAGGACGGCCGTTTCACCGTCACCGGTACCGACAAGAGCCTGGGCATCGGCGAGATCGCCCTGCAGGCCTATGTCCCGCACAACTTCCCGCTGGACGAGCTGGAGCCGGGGCTGGACGAGCAGGCCTTCTACGATCCCAAGAACTTCACCTACCCCAACGGCTGCCATGTCTGCGAGGTGGAGATCGATCCCGATACCGGCGTCACCACCATCGTCAGCTTTGCCGCGGTGGATGATTTCGGCAACGTCATCAACCCGCTGATCGTCGAGGGGCAGGTGCATGGCGGCCTGGTCCAGGGCATCGGGCAGGCACTGTACGAGAACTGCGTCTATGACGAGGAATCGGGGCAGCTCGTCACCGGCTCCTACATGGACTATTGCATGCCGCGGGCCGACGATGTCCCATCCTTCACCGTGCGCTATCACGAGGACCAGCCCTGCACCCACAACCCGCTGGGCGTGAAGGGCTGCGGCGAGGCCGGAACCATCGGCGCCGCCGCCGCGGTGATGAATGCGGTGGTGGATGCGCTGTCGGACTATGGCGTCACCCACATGGACATGCCGGCGACGCCGGAGAAGGTCTGGCGGGTGATCCGCGACGCTGCTCCTGCCATGGCGGCGGAATAAGACGGCCGAAGAAGAAGGAGGCTAGAGAATGTACGCGTTCACGTACCAACGGCCGACAACGCTCGCCGACGCGGCGGCCGCCATTCAGGCGGAAGAGGCCAAGCTTCTGGGCGGCGGCCAGACCCTGCTGCCGACGCTGAAACAACGCCTTGCCCGCCCGACCGACCTGATCGACCTCGGCGCCATCCCGGAGCTGAAGGGCATCCGTGAAGTTGACGGCGGGCTGGAGATCGGCGCCTTCACCCGCCATGCGGAGGTCGCCCATTCCGACCTCGTCAAGCGGGTGATCCCGGCGCTGGCCAGCCTCGCCGAAGGCATCGGCGACCGGCAGGTCCGCAACATGGGCACGATGGGCGGCTCCATCGCCAACGCCGATCCGTCGGCCGACTATCCGTCGGCGGTGGTGGCGCTGAAGGCCACGGTGACGACCGACCGCCGCAGCATCGCCGGCGACGACTTCTTCACCGGCATGTTCGAAACCGCGCTGGAGCCGGGCGAGATCGTCAAGTCGGTGCGCTTCTCCCGTCCCGACAAGGCGGCCTACGCCAAGTTCCGCAACCCGGCCAGCCGCTACGCCATCGTCGGCGTCTTCGTCGCCCGGTTCGGTGCCGAGGTTCGGGTGGCGGTGACCGGTGCCGCCGGCTCGGTCTTCCGCGCCGAAGCGTTCGAGACGGCGCTCGCCGCCGACTTCCGGGCGGAAGCGCTGAACGGCCTGTCGGTAGAGGCCGACGGCCTGAACGCCGACATCCACGCCAGCGCCGACTACCGCGCCCACCTCGTCACCGTGATGGCAAAGCGGGCGGTCGAAGCGGCGGGGTAAGACGGTCGATGCGCTCTCGCCGCGAACATCTCTATCGTGGCGAGAGCGCTTGACGCTGCGGGACAAGGACGGTCAGACTTTCTCCATGCCGATCATCGTGCGAATAGGGAACGCCCGCGTTTACATCTATGCCGACGACCATAATCCACCACATTTCCATATTGTCGGGCCGGACTTCAACGCACTGGTCCGAATCAATGATCTGGTCTTGCTGAAAGGCACGGTGCCGCCTGATACCATGCGCAAGGTGCTGGAATGGGCGGGAGAGAACCGGCCGTTGCTGGCATTGCGGTGGATCGAGATCAATGGCGAGGAGTGATTCGATGGACCAGCCCCGCGTCGCCGCCGTTGAAGCTCTTTCCGATACGCTGTCGGTTGCCGTAACCTGGATCGATGGCACCCGGGAAGTCGTCGATCTGTCCGAACCGATCCGCCGTTTCACCATGTTGCGCCCGCTTGCCGATCCGACCCTGTTCGCCCAGGTGAAGGTGGTGGCTTGGGGGTGGGCCATCGGTTGGGGCGACGCGGAGGACCCGGACATCGACTACCCTGCCGACCGGCTGTGGCAACGGGCGCAGGACCAGCGGCGCGCAGCCGCCTGACGCCCTGCATTCATTCAATCCATCAGGGCCCTTCATGACCACCCCCCTCCCCGCCTCCGTCGACGATACGCTGGCGCTTCTCACCCGCGGCTCCTACGTCGCGGATCGTTCTTTGGCGACCGCGCTGTTCCTGGCGCTGAAGCTGAAGCGTCCGCTGTTCCTGGAGGGCGAGGCGGGCGTCGGCAAGACCGAGATCGCCAAGGTCCTGTCGGCGACGCTCGGCCGCAAGCTGCTGCGGCTGCAATGCTATGAGGGGTTGGACGCATCGTCCGCCGTCTATGAGTGGAACTATGCCCGCCAGATGATGGAGATCCGGCTGGCCGAGGCGTCGGGCGGGCAGGACCGCGAATCCCTCGCCTCCGACCTGTTTTCCGAACGCTTCCTGGTCAAGCGGCCGCTGCTGCAGGCGCTGGAGCCGGACCTTGCCGGGCCGCCGGTTCTGCTGATCGACGAGCTGGACCGCACCGACGAGCCGTTCGAGGCCTATCTGCTGGAGATCCTGTCCGACTATCAGGTCTCGATCCCGGAATTCGGCACAATCCACGCGCCGGAACCGCCCATCGTCATCC
Organism: Azospirillum lipoferum 4B; assembly: GCF_000283655.1. Taxonomy (NCBI): domain Bacteria; kingdom Pseudomonadati; phylum Pseudomonadota; class Alphaproteobacteria; order Rhodospirillales; family Azospirillaceae; genus Azospirillum; species Azospirillum lipoferum. The sequence goes on from NC_016623.1 coordinate 111,189, forward strand.
TCACCTCCAACCGCACGCGCGAGATCCACGACGCGCTGAAGCGGCGCTGCTTCTATCATTGGGTCGATTATCCCAGTGCCGCGCGGGAGCGGGAGATCCTGGCGGTCAAGGCGCCGCAGGCCGATGCGCGGCTGGCCGCCCAGGTGGTGGGATTCGTCCAGACCCTGCGCGGCCTGGACCTCTACAAGGCGCCGGGCGTGGCCGAGACGCTGGACTGGGCGCAGGCGCTGGTGGAACTGAATCAGCTGGAGCTTGAGCCTTCCGTCATCAACGACACGCTGGGCACGCTGCTGAAATACCAGGACGACATCGCCCGCATCCAGGGCAGCGAGGCGGCGCGCATCCTGACCCAGGTCAAGACCGAGCTGGCCGCCACCACCGCGCGCTGAGGCCGCCATGACGGACGACGCGCCGGCCGGCCGCCTCACCCTCAACCTGATGCATTTCGCCCGCGCGCTGCGCGCCGCCGGCCTGCCGGTCGGGCCGGGCAAGGTGCTGCAGGCCGTCGAGGCGGTGGAGGCGGTCGGCCTGTCCAACCGCACGGATTTCTACTGGGCGCTGCACGCGATCTTCGTGAACCGCCACGACCAGAGCGAGCTGTTCGACCAGGCCTTCCATGTCTTCTGGCGCAATCCCGACATCCTGAAGAAGATGATGTCGCTGATGCTGCCGAAGGCGCGGACGGAGGCACCGCCCGACCGGCCGGAGATGGCTCAGCGCCTCGCCGAGGCCCTGCACGGCAGCGGCGCAGAACAGGAGGAGCCGGAGAAGACCGAGATCGAACTCGACGCCTCCTTCACCGTATCCGCCGCCGAACGCCTGCAGGACAAGGATTTCGAGAAGATGACGGGGGAGGAGATGGCGCAGGCCAAGCGCCTGCTGGCCCGTCTCGCCCTGCCGCTGGCGGAGGTCACCACCCGCCGCTACCGGTCCGATCCAATGGGGCCGCGCGTCGATCCGCGGGCCACCCTGCGGCGGATGCTGCGCAGCGGCGGCGAGCTGTCGGATTTGGCCCGCAAGCGCCGCCGCACCCGGCCGCCGCCGCTGGTGGTGCTGTGCGATATATCCGGCTCGATGACGCGCTATTCGCGGATGCTGCTGCATTTCATGCATGCCGTCACCAACGACCGCGACCGGGTCTACAGCTTCGTCTTCGGCACGCGGCTGACCAACATCACCCGCCATCTGCGGCACAAGGATGTCGACGTGGCGCTGGACGCGGTGTCGGGCGCGGTCGCCGATTGGTCGGGCGGCACGCGCATCGGCACCGCGCTGCACGCCTTCAACCGGACCTGGGCGCGGCGGGTGCTGGGCCAGGGCGCCGTCGTGCTTCTCATTACCGACGGGCTGGACAGGGATGCAGGGGAAGGGCTTGCGGCAGAGGCCGAACGGCTGCACAAAAGCTGTCGGCGGCTCGTCTGGCTGAATCCTTTGTTGCGCTGGGAAGGCTTCGCGCCGAAATCCTCGGGCATCCGGGCGCTGCTGCCGCATGTGGACGATTTTCTCGCGGCCCACAGCCTGAACAGCCTCGCGGATCTGGCCGGTGTCCTGTCGGCCCACGGTCCGCGTCGGAGCCCGGGCTTGCGCCGCTGGTTGAAGGAGGCGGCGGGATGAACGACACCCTGATGGCGGACAACATCGTGGAGCAGGCAGCCGCTTGGCGCGCCGCCGGCCGCAGGGTGGCCCTGGCGACCGTCGTGTCGACCTGGGGCTCCTCGCCGCGGCCGGTCGGCAGCCAGATGGCGGTCGACGACCGCGGGTCGATGGCGGGTTCCGTGTCCGGCGGCTGCATCGAAGGCGCCGTGGCACATGAGGCCGCCAAGACCATGGAGGACGGCGAACCGCGCGTGCTGTCCTTCGGCATCACCAACGAAATGGCCTGGGAAGTCGGGCTGGCCTGCGGCGGGCAGGTGCAGGTCTATATTGAGGCCGTGGAATGAAACGCGAAATTCTCGACCGGTTGCTTGCGGCGAAGGCCGCCGCGACCCCGGCCGCCCTGGTGACCGACCTCAACAGCGGTCTGCAAACCCTTGTCTTCGAAGACACCATCCATGGCGGCTTCGGGCTGGAGCCCGACCTGCTGGACGAGGTGCGCCGGCGCATCCGCCAGGACCGTTCCGGCCTGCTGGTCGATCCGCAGGACGAGGACGGCTTCCGCCTGTTCGTGCATGTCCACAACCCGGCCATGCGGCTGCTGATCGTCGGCGCCGTGCACATCGCCCAGGCGCTGGCCCCGGTGGCGGCGCTGACCGGCTATGACGTGACGGTGATCGATCCGCGCGGCGCCTTCGCGACCGAGGCGCGCTTCCCCGGCATCAAGCTGAACCATCTGTGGCCGGACGAGGCCTTGGCGGAGCTGAAGCCCGATGTCCGCACCGCAGTCGTGACCCTGACCCACGACCCCAAGCTGGACGACCCGGCGCTGATGACCGCCCTGCGCTCCCCCGCTTTCTATGTCGGCGCGCTGGGCAGCAAGCGCACCCACGCGCTGCGTCTGGACCGCCTGCGCGACGAGGGGCTGAGCGAGGCCGAGGTCAAGCGGATCCGCGGCCCCGTCGGTCTGTCCATCGGCGCGGTCACCCCGGCCGAGATCGCCATCTCGATCATGGGGCAGATCACCTGCGTGCGCCGCGGAGAGAACCACCCCTGCTGATCGGGGGGCCACGGGCGGGCGCGATGACGCCCCGCCCGCGTTACCGCTACCGTCCATTCATCATTAGCCCTTTGCCCCCGCCCGTTGCTCTGATAATGCACCAGTGATCCTGTGTGCGGAGCGTTCGTGGCGGACCGCCGGTCAACCTCTTCGTTTCCCCGGTTCTCTGCCGGGACAGCCTGCGCGCGGATGACCGCGGTGGGATGCGCATGAGGATTCGCTCGCGCATCGCGATGGTGGGGGGCGTGCCGGTGGCGGTGGCCGCGGTGATCGCCGTCACCGGCGGCCTGCTGCTGGACCGCAGCGAACGGGTTTACGAGGCGGCGGTGCTTGCCGGTTCCGTCTATCGCGACGTGCTGGCGGCGACGGCGGCGCGGATCGATTATCTCCAGGTCGCTCCCGCCGATCGTGCCGGCCGTGTCGCCCGGTTCGAGGCATTGTCGGCCTCGGCAGGCGCCGAGTTGCGTCAGCTGGATTCATCGGGATCGGCTGCCACCCACCGGCCGGAGGTCGAGCGCGCCACCGCGGTGCTGGAGCGCTATGTCGGCCAGATGCGCGCCTTCATCGAGGTGACGGGGGCCAATGACGCGGCCGTCGCCGATATGGGCCGGCATGCGGCCAGCCTGATGTCGCTGACCGATCGCGCGCGAAAGCGCCAGCACGCCGCCAATGTGGATTCGCTCGGCTCGCTGACCGAGGCGGACCAGCGCCTGCGCGACAGCCGCGACGTGGTCGATGGGGCCCATGAACTGCGCGAGGCGATGTTGGCCCTGCAACGGGCCGAGGCGCAGCATGTCGCGGCACTGGCCTTCGGCGCCGGAGTCTTCGGTACCGGGCGGCCGCTGACCGCCGCGGATTTCCGCATCGCCACCGACAAGCTGAGCGCCACCGCGGATCGGCTCCAGGCGGCGCTGCGCCGCACCGATCCGCTGGCCGACCGTTATCCGGCTATGGAAAGCTCGGGCCGCTATGCCGCGGCGGTGGCCGACCTGCAATCCGCCGTCCAGGCGCTGCGCGAGACGCGGGCGGAGCGCGACGCGGCACTGACCAGGTTCGAAACGGCGGTCCAGGCGGCGGCCGGCTTCGGAGGCGACGGTATGCCGGCCGCCAGCCTGGGGGAGCGGATGCTGGCGGAGCAGGCCAGCCGAACCCTGCCGGTGGTGCGGGCGCTGGTCATGACCGGCACGCTGGGCCAACAACCCGACGTGACCTTCCTGTCCACAATGCTGCCATCGGTTCGTCCGGCACTGGAGGGGCTGCATCGGGTGCAGGAGCGCTCGACCGCCGCGCAACGGAGGCTTGCCGACGCCCAGCATGCCAGCGCCGAAGCCGCCTCCGCCATCGAGGCGCTCACTGCCCGCATCCTGATGGTGAAAGCGACCGGATACACCGCTCTCCAGGAAGAGGTGGTGCAACTGATCGCCTATGCCATCCAGGCCAACGATACGGAACAGGAAACCCAGAATGTCGCCATCGTCGCCTTGCGCCTGGGGCGGCGGGCGGCCGATGCCGTGGCGGTGCGCGACGCCGAGGAAGCCGACCGCATCGTCGACGATGCCGGTGCGCTGTTGGGGACGGTGCATGGACTTCCCATGTCGCCGCTGCTGCAGGACGAGGTGCTGTCGGCCATCCGCAGCTGGCGCGACAGTCTCAGGCGGACCGCGGAGGGGCTGCGCCGGCTGAATCAGCTGCTGATCGCCATGGATCGCGATGCCGGTGCCTTGGTGGAGACTGCCCGGCAACTGGACGAGACCTTCCGCGACGAGGCGGCGCGCATCGGCGACCTGCTGACCCGGATCCTGATCATCGGGGCCACCATCGGCCTGCTGCTGGGCGGCGGTGCGGCGGTGGTGGTTGCCCGCTCCATCAGCAGGCCGGTGCTGCGGCTGCAGCGGCAGATGACCCGGCTGGCCGAGGATCCGCTGGCCGGCCCGATCGACGGCACGCGCCGTCAGGACGAATTCGGCGCGATGGCCCGCGCCGCCGCCTTCTTCATCCGCGAAATCGGTCTGCGGGAGCTGGCGGCCCGCGAGGCGAAGGAACGTGCCGACCGCGCACTGGAGGAACTGCGCCGCACCCAGGCCGATCTGATCCAGGCGGAGAAGATGGCCTCTCTCGGTGCCCTGGTCGCCGGCGTGGCGCACGAGATCAACACGCCCCTCGGCAACGCCCTGATGGGGGCCACCCATCTGCAGGACCGGCTGGAAGCGATCGGGCGGCTGGTCCAAGAGGGAAAGCTGCGCCGCAGCGACTTCGCCGATTTCCAGGAGACGGCGGAGGAACTGTCCCGGCTGATGGTGCTGAACCTGCGTCAGGCCGGCGAACTGGTGCAGAGCTTCAAGCAGGTCGCCGCCGACCAGACCAGCGACGAAGGGCGGCACTTTGCATTGAAGCCCTATCTGGAGGATCTTGCGACCAGCCTCAGCCCGTCCTGGCGCCGCGCTGGCCACAGCCTGCGGGTCGACTGCCCCGAGGACATCGAGATCGATGGCTATCCCGGCGCGCTGGCGCAGGTTCTGACCAATCTGGTGATGAACTCCATCATCCATGGCTATCAGGACGGCAAGCCGGGTCACCTGCTGATCGCGGTCAGCACGCCGAGCCCGGACCTGGTGGAACTGGTCTATACCGATGACGGCATGGGTATTCCGGCGGCCGATTTGGGACGGGTGTTCGATCCGTTCTTCACCACCCGCCGCGGAACCGGCAGCACCGGGCTCGGGCTGCACATCGTTTACAATCTTGTGGCGAATACTCTAGGCGGAAGGGTTGCGGTGGAGAGCCGGCTCGGCCAGGGCGTTCGCTTCACCATTCGCTTTCCACGACGACTTGCTACTGATAACGTGGCCGTTGCGATCGAAGCACAATCCGTGCAGGAGCAGTAAATGCCTTTGCCGCCGATGACATTCATGAAAAGGATTGTGCAGGGGCTATCTATTCTCGTTTTTCTTGCAGGAGCGTCCGGCACCGCACAGGCCGACAAGTCACTCGTCTACTGCACGGAAGGAAATCCGCAGAGCTTCAATGCGCAGGTGTCCACCTCCGGCACCAGCGTGAACGCCGCCAGCCCCCTGTTCAACAATCTGGTGGAATTCGGCCGCGGCACACAGGTCATCATCCCGGCACTTGCCGAGTCCTACACGGTTTCCGACGATGGTCTGGTCTACGATTTCCGTTTGCGCCGGAATGTCCAATTTCATTCGAACGAGCATTTCAAGCCCAGCCGGACGCTCAACGCCGATGACGTGCTGTTTACGTTCGAACGTCAATGGAAGAGCGATCATCCCTATCACACTGTCGGTCCGGCAACTTACGATTACTTCCGCGGCATGGGGCTGCCGACCCTGTTGAAATCGGTGGAGAAGCTGGACAACCACACGGTTCGCATCACGCTGAACCGGCCGGAAGCCCCGTTCCTGGCCGATCTCGCCATGCCGTTCCTGTCGATCCAGTCGGCGGAATATGCCGACACCCTGATGAAGGCGAAGCGGCCGGACCTGTTCGACGAAAACCCCATCGGGACTGGGCCGTTCCATCTGGTGTCGTACCAGCCCGATCTCGCCATCCGCTACAAGGCGTTCGACGCCTATTGGCAGGGGCGCCAGCCGCTGGACAACCTGATCTACTCGATCACCCCGAACATCGCCGTGCGCCTGAACAAGCTGCGGTCCGGCGAGTGCCACGTGATGATCTTCCCGAACCCGGCGGAGTTGGGAAAGATCGAAAAGGATCCAAATCTGGTCATCGAGCAGCAGGACGGGAAGAACGTCGCCTATATGGCGTTCAACACCCAGAAACCGCCGCTCGACGATGTGCGGGTGCGGCGCGCCATCACCTTGGCGATCGACAAGCGCACCTTGGTCGATGCCGTCTACCAGAATGGAGGACGGCCGGCGAAGAACCCGATCCCACCCAGCATGTGGTCTTACGACGACAGCATCGGGGAGCACCCGTTCGATCCCATGACGGCGCGCGACCTGTTGATCGAAGCGGGATATCCGGAAGGCTTCACCCTCGATCTCTGGTATCCGCCGGTCACGCGCCCCTACATGCCCAACGGCAAGCGCGCCGCCGAGATGATCCGGGAGAATCTGGAACGAATCGGCATCAAGGTCGTGCTGAAGACGGAGAGCTGGGGCAACTATCGCAGCCGGGTGACTCAGGGCGAACAGGACATGGTGATCTATGGCTGGACCGGCGACAACGGCGATCCCGACAACTTCCTGTATTTTTTGCTGAGTTGCACCGGGGCGCGCCCGGGCGGAACGAATGTCGCGAGATGGTGCGATCCCGATTTCGAAGAACAGATCACAAGGGCCAAAGTGGACAACGACATCGAGAAGCGTGCTGAGTATTATCGAAAGGCGCAGCAGGTCTTTCATCGGGAAATGCCCTGGTTCCCGATTGCCAACACTTTCATTGCAGTGGTCCACCGCAAGGAAGTGAAGAATTACACGAACAATCTGTTCAAGCAGGACTTCTCAGGCGTCGATATCGAAGCCCAGTGAGCGACAGGGATATGAAAACCTCAATCGGACAAGCCTCGTCTGAATGCATGTCTCCCGACGACCTGCTGTTCGGCGACGAACAGGCGGAGGCATCGTCGGAACAGCCGTCGGTGAGCACAGCCCCCTGGCCGATCCTGGTGGTCGACGACGACGAGCAGGTGCATGCGATGACGCGCGTCCTGCTGAACGACTTCGAGTTCGAAGGACGCCGCTTCGCCATCGTCAGCGCCTTTTCCGCGGCGGAGGCACGGGCGATCCTGGCCGAGCGGACGGACCTGCCGGTGGTTCTGCTGGACGTGGTGATGGAGACCCAGGACGCCGGGTTGCGGCTGGTCCATCACATCCGCCGCGACCTGGGCAACCGCCACATCCGCATCATCCTGCGCACCGGCCAACCCGGACAGGCGCCGGAGCGCGATGTGATCGTCGCCTACGACATCAACGACTACAAGAGCAAGGCCGAGCTGACCGCGCAGAAGCTGTTCACCAGCCTGATCGGCGCGGTGCGCGGCTGGCGCGACCTCGTCACCATCGAGACCCTGAACCACTCCCTGGAGCGCCGGGTCGCCGAGCGCACGGCGGAACTGGAACGGCAGACCGCGCTGGCCGACGAGCAACGCCGCTTCATCGAGAATCTGGTGGAGATGATGCCGAGTCCGGTCTGGTATCGCGACTCCGCCGGCCGCAGCACCCTCTGCAACCGGGCCTTCCGCGATTTGTTTCCCGATGCCACCGATGGTATCGAATGGATCGTCGGCGCGCATGGGCGGACGGGCACCGGCACCGAGGCTTATTCCTTCGAGACCAGCGTGGTCGGGCCGGATGGAGACCCGCGCGAACTGCTGGTGGTGAAGCGTCCGCTGACGGCGGCCGACGGTACGGCCGCCGGCCTGATCGGCATTGCCACCGACATCACCGAACGGCGGCGGATGGAGCATGAACTGCACCGGCTGGCCACTACCGATCCGCTGTCCGGCGCGCACAACCGCCGCCATATCCTGGACCTGCTGGACCGGATGCTGGCGGGGCAAGGCGGTGCCGAACCCAGGCCCAATGTCGGGCCGGCCTGTCTCGTCATGCTCGACATCGACCATTTCAAGCGCATCAACGACGCGCTGGGCCATGCTGCCGGCGACGCCGCCATCCGCAGCGTGGTGGAGGAGATCCGCCGCCACCTGCGCGCAACCGACCAGATCGGCCGCATCGGCGGGGAGGAGTTCGCGATCCTGCTGGCCGATACCAGCCATACCGACGGTGCTGCGATTGCGGAGCGGCTGCGCAGCGGTCTGGCGGCGTTGGCGATCCCGTTGCCCGATGGCCGGCGGTTCCAATTGACCGGCAGTTTCGGCCTGACGGACGTCCGTCCGCTGGTGGATACGGTGGAAAGCGTGCTGGGCCGCGCCGATCAGGCGCTGTACCGTGCCAAGGCGCTGGGGCGGAACCGGGTCGAGCAGAACTGACCCTGGGTGTACGGCCTGCGACATTTCGTTCGATCATCGCTTGACCGATGCGGCGGCAGCGGGTATTCAGAGTCTATGAATACCACCGCCACCATGCGAATGCGAATTACCGGCCCGGCGCTCTGAGAGCGTCGGAGAGTTGCCGTCTTCGTGTTCACTGGTCGTGTGGAGTGTGTGGCGTGTCGCTGCACCGTGTGGTCGCCGGAACCCTCAATCCGGTTCATGACAAGTCCAACCGTCTGACCGCTGTCGCGGGACCGCAGTCCGGCGTCCGTCCTGGCGAGCGAATGTGTGGCTCGGCGCGAATTATTCACCCGGTCCGCTGAGGCGGTCCGGGTCAAGCCCGTCCTACCCAAATTCGTTCGTCGAGGAACTCGCGATGTTCACCGCGCATGCCGATGCCGCGCGCACTCTGTCCGTCTGCACGCCTGTCCAAACCCCCGCCTTCGATGAGGAGCGCCTGCCGGCCTGGCTGCCGCTTTCGGCGATCACCGACGCTGCCCGGCGGCTGTCCGGCCAGATCGTCCGCACGCCCCTGCTCCATGCCTCCGCGCTGGGCCGGGATTTGTGGCTGAAGGCGGAGGTCTTCCAGGCCACCGGCGCCTTCAAGGAGCGCGGCGCGCTGAACCGCCTGCTGCGCCTGACGGCGCCGGAGCGGGCTGCCGGCGTGGTGGCGATGTCGGCTGGCAACCACGCCCAGGGCGTCGCTCTGCATGCCGCGCGGCTGGATGTGAAGGCGACCATCGTGATGCCGGAGACGGCCCCCCGCTGCAAGGTGGAGCGGACTGCCGCCCTTGGGGCCGAGGTGGTGCTGCACGGCGCCACGGTGGGCGAGGCCAAGGGCAAGGCGCTTGAACTGGCGGCTGACCGGCGGCTGACCTTCCTCCACCCCTATGACGATCCCGACGTGATCGCCGGCCAGGGCACCGTCGGGCTGGAGATCCTCGCCGACCGTCCGGATGTCGACACCGTGGTGGTTCCCGTCGGCGGCGGCGGGCTGCTGGCCGGTGTCGCCGCCGCGGTGAAGGCACAGCGCCCGCGCGTGCGGGTGATCGGCGTGAGGCTGGCCCGGCGCGGCGGCCCGACGCTGGCCGACGGCATCAACGTCCACGCGCTGGGCAAGCTGCCCCAGGCCATCGTCGACACGCTGGTCGACCGCGTGGTCGAGGTGGAGGAGGCGGAGATCGCCGCCGCGATGCGCGCCCTGCACGGCTCCTTCGGCGTGGTGGCCGAGGGAGCGGGTGCTGCCGGGGTCGCCGCAGTGCTGGCTGGCCGGCTGGGACGAACCGGACGGACGGTAGCGGTGCTGTCCGGCCGTAATGTCGACGGCGACACGCTGGCGCGGACATTGGCGGCGTGACAGACTTTATACACCCGCACGGAGGTGGCTCGATGAAAACGCTGACGCTTGAGGTGACCGAACTGGCGGACGGACTTGCCGCCTTCCGGCAGGCCTGGGGCAATGGAAAGGCTGAGGAAAGCGCGCGTATCGGGTTTGCCACGCCGGAGTTGCTTTGGAAGGTGCTGACCGCCAAGCGGTGGGAGATCCTGCGCGTCATGACCGGGCAAGGTCCCTTGGCCCCGCGGGAGGTCGCGCGGCGACTGGAGCGTGACGTGAAGGCAGTTCATGCCGATGTGCATGCCCTGATCGATGCCGGGATCCTTCAGCGGACAACCGACGGACGGATCGAGTTCCCTTATGAGTCCGTTCATGTCGATTTCATGCTGAAGGCCGCTTGAGGCAGGACCAAAGGACGGTCTCCGTACCCCTCCCCCGCAAATCGCATAGCTCCCCTCTTCGCCGAAGTGAAGTATGGATAGGTCAGCAGAAATGACCTATGTTGGTCGTCGCGTGTAAACACACAGGCGACACCGAAGGGTGATTGGCATGACGAACAAATCCGCCCCGACCATTTCGTCATCCCCTGCATCGGTCATTTACGAGCGCCCGAAGGCGGCGCACAGTGTCTTTGACAATTTGCAAGGACAACTGTTCGGCGTCGTCATGACGTCGTTCGGCATTGCCATTCTGCATGCCGCCGGGCTGGTCACCGGTCAGGCGGCAGGGCTGAGCTTTGTGATTTCTTACGCGACGGGCATCGACTTTGGAATTCTGTTCTTCCTCGTCAACCTGCCCTTCTATTTCCTTGCGCTGGCCCGCATCGGCGTCGGTTTCACGGTCAAGTCACTGATCGCGGTGACCGGCATTTCCCTGCTGTCCAGCCTGCTGCCGTCGATGATGAGCTTCAGCGCCATCAACCCCTATGTCGCGGCGGTGCTGGCGGGCTTCTGCGTCGGGATCGGGGTGATCGGGCTGTTCCGCCACGGCGCCAGCGGCGGCGGTGTCGGCATCCTCGCCTATTACCTGCAGGAGAAGACCGGCTTCCGCGCCGGCTGGCTGCAGTCGCTGTTCGATCTGGCGGTCTTCTCCGCCGCGGCCTTCGTGCTGGAGTGGCCGGCGCTGCTCGCCTCGATCCTGGGGGCGGCGGTGCTGAACGCCTTCGTCGCGTTCAACCACCGCGCCGACTGGTACGTCGCCCGCTGAACGGAGCGGGCCGCCCTATTCGCGGCCCAGCACCCGGTCGACCACCGCATCGGCCCATTCGCGCGAGCGGAAGCTCGCCTTGGCTTCGACCGGGTCATAGACGCGCTCGACCCAATCCCAGAACTCTATCGGGCGCTTCTGGTTGTAGGCGGCGTAAAGCTCGAAGAAGTAATCGAGGATGCCGGTCTTCGCCTGCTTGAAGTGGCCGTAGCGCCAGGACAGCTGCTTCATCGCCTCGTCGAGCGGCTTGCCTTCATGGGCGAACAGATACAGCGTCGACATGAAGCCGGCGCGGTCGGCGCCGGACTTGCAGTGCATCAGCGCCGGATACGCCATGGTCTTGAACAGCTCGCGCGCCTTCAGAAGGGTTTCCTTCTTCGGCATATCGCGGGAGTTCACCGGGAAATCGACCAGCTCCAGACCATGGACGCGGCAGGCCTCCGCCTCCAGGATGTAGGAGGCGCAGTCACGCGAGCCGCGCAGGTTCAGGATCGACTTGATCCCGTTGCGCGCCGCCACGGCGATGTGCGAAGGCGAGGGCTGGCTCGCCCGGTACATGTTGGGCGAGATGCGGTAGGTGTTCGAATAGATCAGCCGGAAGCAGGCGTGGTCGATGAACACGCTTTCCAGATGGCCGAGCGCACGCTGCCACGGCGTCGCCATGCGGCTGCGGCCGCGCTTGATAGCGTCGGCCAGCGCGGTGGTGGTGACCGCCCGCAGATAGCTTTTCTTCGCCAACTTAGACCTTTCGATTCTGACGGAACGCCAACATAGGCATGGTCGCCGTTCCGTCAAGAACCCCCGTCACGCCGACTTCCCCTGAAGCCGCACATACATGCCGTATTGCGCCGCAAGCGTCAGCACGATTTCCATGTACAGGTTGATCAGGCCGTTGGCGTAGAAGGCCGGGCAGCCGGTGTAATGACGCTCCCCCGCCATCGCGGTCGGCTCGATCAGGTCGGTGTTCAGGACGATCAGGTCCTTGTCCGGATCATAGAGGAAGGCCGACTGGTCGGGGCGCAGCGGGTGGATGGCCTGATGGTCGTCGGCCTCGATCTTTCCCGCCGCCATGAACTGGCACAGCATGCCCAGACTGCCCATGGCGAGCGGCAGCACCTGCTTCAGGCTGCGGCGGGCGAGGTCGTCATAGGCGGCGGCCTCCAGCCCCGGACGCAGCAGCGGGGCGGCTTCCACCAGATTCCAGCAGACATGCAGGGCGGTGTGGCTGCCGGTCTTGGTGATCGACAGCATGTCGTAGCCGGACGGCCCGTGCAGGACCGACTTCTGCAACTCGCGCCCCAGCACATAGCCGGCGGCGGCCATGTCGGTGATGGTTCCCTCCGTCCGGCAGCGGTCCTCCTCCACCATCACCTTGATCGCCCAATCCTTGATGATGGCGTCCAGCAGGTGGCAGACGGAATCGCGCAGGAAGCCGACCACGCGGTCGGGATCGGCGGCCTCGATGCCGTCGGGATCGGCGAAGTCCAGCCCATGCGGCGAGTCCGGCGGGGTCGACAGCACCAGATGACCGGTCTCGTCCAGCGGCATGCGGGCGATGATGTGCTCCCGCAGATCGACATAGAGGAAGCCCAGCAGGGTGTTGATCGCGACCTTCTCGAAATCCTCCTTGCGGGTGTCGGCATGGGCCGGGCAGTGGCCGGCCAGCGTCAGCAATTCCTCGCTCAGGAGATAGCTCGGCTCCTCCGCGATGCGGTGCAGGATGGGCGCGAGGTTGATCCGCGTCATCCCTGCCTCCTCATGGGCGGAGGCGTAGGTGAGAGCGAAGTCGTTGGTGCGGGCCATCGGGGTCAGCCCTCCTGCAGGCGGTCGTAGACGGAATATTCCAGGGCCAGCCCGGCCACGATGTCCAGATACAGCTTGATCAGGTTGGTGGTGTAGAAGGCCGGGCAGCCGGTATAGTAGCGCTCGCCCGGTTTGGCGAAGGTGACGATGGGATCGGCGTTCAGCCGGATCAGCCCGTTGCCGTCCAGCACGAAGGCGGTCTGGTCCTTGGGCAGCCGATGCACGGCCAGCCCGTCGGCCGGCTCGATCCCGCTCTCTTCCATGTAATGGACCAGCATGCCGAGGCTGGCCATCGACAGCGGCACGATCTGCTTCAGGCTGCGGTGGACGAGGTCGTCGTAGAAGGCGGCGTCGCGGCCGGGCACCAGCAGCGGAGCCGCCTCCACCAGTGCCCAGCAGATGTGAATCGCGGTATGGCTGCCGGTCTTGGTGATCGACAGCATGTCGTAGCCAGCGCGCTGGTAGAGCGGCGAATGTTCCAGCACGCTGCGCAGGACGAAGGTCGCCGCCGCCTCCAGCGAGATGGCGCCGGTCCCCTGGGAGCGGAAATACTCCTCCTCATGCACCAGATCGACGGCCCAGCCGGTGATCAGCCCATCCAGCAGGTGGCAGGTTGCGTCGCGCAGGACGGAGCAGAGAACGTCGGGCTCCGCCGCGGCCATGGCGGCGCGGTCGGCCGGGTCCAGCCCGTGGGGGGAGCGCGGCGGGATCGGCAGCATCGGCCGCCCCTCGTCATCGAAGGGCAGCTTTGCCGCGATGTGGTCGCGCAACCGGTTGAACAGCAGGGCCAGCAGGCTGTTGACCGCCACCTTGTCGGCATCGTCCTGCGGGATCGGCGGGGCGCCGTCCTTCGCTCCCTCTGGCGCTCCCTCGGTCTTGCCGGCATGGAAGGGGCACTGGCCGCCGCCCTGCCGGAATTCCTCGCTGAACAGGAAGTTCGGCTCCGCCTGGATGCGCTGCAGGATATGGGCAATCGACACCCGGCCCAGACCGGCCTCGCCATGGGCGGTGTTGAAGGTCTGGGCGAAGTCGTTGGAACGGCTGGGCAGGGTATCGGACATGCGGCGGCTTCCGGCGCGGACATAGGGCGAGCGGGCTACCCTAAAGGGAAATGCCGCACCCGCGCAACGGAGTGTCGTGTCGCGGCCCGATAATGTCCCGGCGGCTGCGTTATTTTGCCACGATCCGTCCTTCCACCGCGGGCGTGACCGTTTTCTTGGATTCGACATAATTCATCACGATGGTCGCCAGCAACACCGCCCCCGATGCATCGACGATCACTTTGGAACGCGGGAGGGCGGCATAGCCGTCGCCACCCTTCAGCATGTAATCGTTGGTCGCGACGCGGTAGGTCGCCTGCGGCTCGACCGGCTTGCCACCCACGGTGACGGACGTGAGCCGGCGGCCGGCCGGGGCCTTGGGGTCGTAGGTCATGGTCAGGCCGGAGACCTGGGGGAAGCGGCCGGCCTTCTCCTCCACCTTGCCGACGCCGTGCTCCAGGGTGGAAATCAGGTCCTGCCCCGACATCTCCACCAGCACCCCGACATTGCCGAAGGGCAGTTCGGCGAAGATATCCTTGCGGGTCAGACGATGACCGGCGGGGTGCAGCGCATCGGCGCGGATGCCGCCGCCGTTGGTGATCGCGACATCGGCCTTCAGCGTCTCGCGCAGGGCATCGGCGATCAGGTTGCCCATGCTGGACTCGCGGCTGCGCACCACGTCCTTGCGGCTGTCCAGCTCGGTCGCGGTGGTGCCGATCACCGTGGCGAGGTCGCTGTCGAGTCGCTTGGTATAGCCCTCAACCACCGCCTCGACCTCCGGATCCGGGGCGACGCCGGCGGTGGTGACGAAGCGCCATTCGGTCGGCAGGGTGATGGTCGCCGGGCCCTTGCCGGAATCCTTGGTTGTCACGGCCAGCTTGACGACGCCGAGATACCGGGCGTCCTGCCCGGCCTTCAATATCAGGGTGGAACCCTCATAGACGCTGATCGGGTCATGGTCGTGGCCGCCCAGGATCAGGTCGATGCCCTTGACCTTGGCGGCCAGCTGCCGGTCCTCCTCGATGGTCAGGTGGGTCAGCGCCACCACGACAGCGGCGCCCTTGGCCCGCAACTCCTTCACCGCCGCCGCCGCCGTCTCCAGCACCGGCGGGAAGCTGAGGCCGGGGCCGGCGCTCGACAGCCGGGCGGTGTCTGGGGTGATCAGGCCGATGAAGCCCACGGCGATGCCGTCGACGGTCCTCGTCCAGCTCGGCACCGTCGTCGCGAAGGCGGAGCCGTCGGCGGCGCGCACATTGGTGCCGATCCAGGGGAACTTCGACTCGGCCATCCGCTTCTTCAGCGCGTCGGGACCGAAGTCGAATTCATGGTTGCCGAAGGTCACCGCATCGACGCCGATGGCGTTGAACAGGGTGATCATCTGCTCGCCCTGGGTCGTCCCCGACAGCAGCGACGGCGACAGGAAGTCCCCGCCGACCGTGGTGAAGGCGTCGGGGGCCGAGGCGCGTTCGCGCTTCAGCAGGGTCATCAGCGGCCCGAACCCGCCCTGTCCCTTCACCGGTTCGATCTCGTACACGTCATTGATGTGCAGGAAGGTCAGCGAGCCGTTCTGCGCCCAAGCGGGCATGGCCATGCCGAGAATGGCGGCGATCAACGGAGCGGCGAGAAGACGGATGCGGGACGGCATGGGGCGGACCTCCGGCGCGGACCAGAAAAGGACAGGTAACAGGCACTCTAAACCAGCAGCCCGGCGGCACGCATAGCGGCTTTGCGGGGCGGAGCATGGGATCCGGAGCGCCTGCGGCTTGAACTCTGCCCGCGACGGTCTCACAACTTGATGACACCCGTGCCAACGACGCGAGCCGAGCAGACCCATGCGCATCCTGGTCGTTCAGAACAGCCGCACCGCTCCCATCGGTCTGGTGGGCGACGCGCTGACCGACAACGGCGCCACCCTCCACACCATCGCCGCCAACGAGGGGGAGGCGATCCCCGACAAGGACGGCTATGCCGGCCTCGTGGTGCTGGGCGGTCCGCAGGACGCCTGGGACGACGCGAAGGGACCGCATTTCGGCCGGGTGATGGAGACGATCCGCGAGTTCACCGATGCCGACCGGCCGGTGATGGGCATCTGCCTGGGGGCGCAGCTCGCCGCCCGTGCCTATGGCGCCAAGGTCTACCGCCACACCACGCCGGAACTGGGCATCCACCGGGTGAGCCTGACCGACGGCGCGCAGAACGACCCGCTGCTGGGCGGCTTCGGTCCGAAGCTGAACCTCGCCCAGTGGCATTACGACACCTTCGAGTTTCCCGAGGGCGCCGTGCCGCTGGCCTATAGCGAGGCCTGCGACCGACAGGCCTTCCGGCTCGGCCGCGCCACCTACGCCTTCCAGTTCCACCCGGAGGCGACCGGCGAGATTTTGCGCGGCTGGGCCTCCCGCATCCGGGAGGAGGCGCGGGAGAGCAATGCCGACATGCTGCACGGGCTGGAGGACTCCATCGCCACCCATCTGCCGGTGGCGGAGGAATTCACCCGCGCCATGACCCGGCGCTGGCTGGATCTGGCGCGCTGACCCTCAGAGTCTGTCTGGTGCTTATTGAAGCACCAGACAGACTCTAAGCTTATGGTTTTCCGTGTGATTCACGCTTCAAGCGATTCCGCTTGAACCGATCACACTCTAGCCGGCGGTTTCGGTAAAGCGGGCCAGCAGGTCGGGGGTGTCGACGTCATAGAGGATGCCGGCATCCTCCACCGGCACCTCGCAAAGCCGGTCGGCATGCTGGCCGATCAGCCGCTTCGCCCCGGCATCGCCGGTCAGCGCCGCCATTTCGGTGAAGAAGGCGCGGTCCCACAGCACGGGGTTGCCCTGCTTGCCATGGGTGGTCGGCACGCAGATGGCGCGGCCTTCCAGCGGGCTGTAGGCGGCGATCAGCCGGTCGATCACGGCGGACGCCACCCGCGGCATGTCGCCCAGGCACACCACCACCGCGTCCGATTCGCCGGGAACCGCCGCCAGCCCGGCGCGCAGCGAACTGCTCAGCCCCTCGGCGAAGGCGGGATTGTGGACGAAGGTCACCGGGCGGTCGGCCAGCGCCTGCGCCACGCTTTCCCCCTGGTGGCCGGTGACGACGATGACGTTGGCGGCTTGGGAGGCCAGGGCGGCATCGACCGCGCGGGCGACCAGCGGCGCGCCGTTCACCTCCGCCAGCAGCTTGTTGGTCGGTCCCATCCGGCTGGAGCGTCCGGCCGCCAGCACCAGCGCGGTGACGCGCGGCGCCCGCGGCGTCTCCGCGGCCACACCGGCCCGCGGCAGGGGGCGCGTCGGAATCTCCGCCAGCAGCCCGCCGACGCCCATCCGCATCACCTCCGCCCTGCCCGGCGGCACACCCGCAGCGATGCGCTGCAGCACCCAGTCGAAGCCGTTCAGCTTGGGCGAGCGCGCGCAGCCCGGCAGGCCCAGAACCGGCCTGTCCCCGCGCCGGGCCAGCAGCAGCAGGTTGCCGGGGTCCACCGGCATGCCGAAATGCTCCACCACGCCCCCGGCCCGCTCGATGGCCGCGGGCAGCACGTCGCGCCGGTCGGTGATGGCGGAAGCGCCGGCGATCAGCAACAGGTCAGCGGCCGGCATCGCGGCGATCAGCTCCGCCAGTGCGCCTTCATCATGGGCGCAGCGCGCTTCATGGACCAGCGTGCCGCCGAGAGCCTCCACCCGCTCCCGCGTCACCCCCACCGTCTTGTCGAGGACGCTGTCCTTAACCCCCGGCAGCTTGGTCTGGATCAGCGCCACCGACAGCGGGCGGTAGGGCATGACGGCCAGCGGCGGCGTTCCGTCGGCCGCCAGACGCTCCGCCTGTTCCACTGCGGCGGCGGGGGCGGCGAAGGGGATGATCTTGACGGTCGCCAGCATCTGGCCCGGTTCGACCGGGGCGAAATCCGGCAGGGTGGCGATGGTGACGCTCTCGTCTATCGCGTTGATCGCGTCGATACGCGCCGGGTCGAGGCGGAGCAGCCCGCGCGACTCGGCGAACAGGTTGACGCGGCCAGTGAAGGCGGCGGCGATCTGCACGGCGCCGCCCGCCACCGCGGCGGCGATGCGGGTCGCGGCGGTATCCTCCGCGATGTCGGCATCAGACAGCTTGGCCGCGATCACCTCGCCGATGCCCGCCTCCCGCAGAGCCGCCACGTCACCGGCCGACAGCCGCCGGCCCTTCTTGAACGCAAGCGCCCCCAGGCGGAGCGAATGGGCGAGGATTGCGCCCTCTGCGTCGGACAGGGGAAGCGGGCCGAAAAACATGGGGGCTCCGGGTGGGCACGAAGGAATGACCTCCGATATGGCGACCGCAACACGGCCAAGCAATGGGCCGGTCGCCTCCGCCGGTCGAACCCTTCAGCCGGAACCCCCCGTCAGGTCACGACTTCACGGCCACGCCCAGCTTGGCCTGCACGGCCGCCAGACCGTCCTTGCCGTCGATGGTGGTGACGCCGTCCAGCCAGCCCTTCAGCACCTCGGGGTTCTTCTTAAGCCAGGCCTTGGCAGCGGCATCGGGCTTCTTGTTGCCGTTCATGATGTCGCCCATCACCGCGTTCTCCATGTCCAGGGTGAAGGACAGGTTGGACAGCAGCTTGCCGACATTCGGGCATTCGGCGGCGTAGCCCTTGCGGACATTGGTGGCGACGGTGGCGCCGCCCAGGTCGGGGCCGAACCAGTCGTCGCCGCCCTCCAGATAGGTCAGCTCGAAGCTCTTGTTCATGGGATGCGGTTCCCAGCCCAGGAACACGACCCAGCCCTTGTTGCGGGCCGCCCGCTTCACCTCGGCCAGCATGCCGGCCTCACTGGATTCCACCAGCTTGAAGTCCTTCAGGCCGAAGGCGTCGGCCTTCAGCATCTTGTCGATGATCAGGTTGCCGTCGTTGCCGGCCTCGATGCCGTAGATCTTGCCGCCAAGCTTGTCCTTGAACTTTGCGATGTCGGCGAAGGTCTTCAGCCCGGCGTCGGCGGCGTATTTCGGGACGGCCAGCGTGTACTTCGCGCCTTCCAGATTGACCCGCGTCACCTCGACCGAGCCGTCTTCAAGCACCGGCTTCAGGAAGGGCTCCATCGTCGGCATCCAGTTGCCGAGGAAGACGTCCAGCGACTTGGTCTTCAGCCCGGTATAGACCAGCGGCACCGACGACATGGTGGTGATCGGCTTGTAGCCCAGCGCGTCCAGCGTGACGGAGGCGAGCGCGGTCGTCGCCGCGATGTCGGTCCAGCCGACGTCGCCGAAACGCACCGCCTTGCAGGAGGCCGGGTCGGCGGCCAGAGCCCCGCCGGCACCCAGCACCACCGCCGTCGCGACGCCGACGCCCGCGATCCCCTTGGCCAGGGCCATCCATCCGCTCATATCCTCAACTCCTTTTGTGTTTCCGGTACGTCCGGTCTGCTTGTCAGGCTGCGGATCGAAGCCCCTCTCCCTCGATGGGAGAGGGGTTGGGGTGAGGGTGGGACCGGCGAAGGCCGGCAGGAAATCTGATCCCCAGCTTTTTCAAGCTGGACCGCACCCCTCACCCCAAACCCCTCTCCCGCAAGGGGAGAGGGGCTTTCCTTCTTCTCCCCACGGCTAAATCCATTGCTCCGGTCTGCCGTTTTCGTCATCGACGGAGCGGCGAAAATGGCGCATTTGTTACCGCCCAAGCCAAGGTGCCGGTTGCGGCCGGCCGTGGCTGAGAAGGACAGGAGACCGCTCGCCCCATGCCCAAAGTCGGAATGGAACCGATCCGCCGCCGTCAGTTGATCGACGCGACCATCACCTCGATGGGCGAGCATGGACTGGTCGACACCACGGTTCAGACGATCAGCCGCGGGGCCGGCGTGTCGCCCGGCATCATCCATCACTATTTCGGCGGCAAGGACGAATTGCTGGCCGCCACCATGCGCAGCATGCTGCAACAGCTGCGCGACGACGCGACCCAGCGGCTGGCGACCGCCGACTCGCCGCGTGCGCGGCTGGAGGCCATCGTCGACTGCAACTTCGCCCCCGGCCAGTTCGAGCCGCGGGTGGTCGCGGCATGGCTGGGCTTCTGGGCGCAGGCGCCGCACAATCCGGCGCTGGCGCGGCTGCAGCGCATCAACGCCCGCCGCCTGCATTCCAACCTGCTGCACGCCCTGCGCGCCCTGCTGCCGGCCGAACGGGCGGAGCGGGTGGCCTTCGGGCTGGCGGCGATGATCGACGGGCTGTGGCTGCGCTTCGCCCTGACCGGCGCCATCGACGGCAGCGCCGCGCGGGCGGTGGCGCTGGGCTACCTCGATTCCGAACTGAACGCCTGACCTCACCGCCGCCACCAGCGCCGCTCGGCCGTTCCGGCGGCGCCCCGGCGGCGAACACCCCGCCCGAAACCCCGGCCGAAGCTCTGGGTGATGCGGTCGAGCACGACGGCGAGCAGCACGACGCTCAGCCCGCTCTGCACGCCGAGGCCGATGTCGAGGCGCTGGATGCCCTGAAGCACCACGTTGCCCAGCCCGCCGGCGCCGATCATCGAGGCGACGACGATCATCGACAGCGCCATCATCATGGTCTGGTTCACCCCGGCCATGATCGACGGCAGGGCATTGGGCAGCTGGACCTTGAACAGCAGCTGGTGGCCGCGGCAGCCGAAAGCGCGGCCGGCCTCAACCAGCTCCTCCGGGACCTGCCGGATGCCGAGCGCGGTCAGCCGCACCGCCGGCGGCATGGCGAACACCACCGTCGCGATGATGCCCGGCACCCGCCCCAGCCCGAAGAACATCACCGCCGGGATCAGATAGACGAAGGCCGGCATCGTCTGCATCAGGTCGAGCAGCGTCTTGCCCACCCCGTCGGCGATCCTGCTGCGCGCCATCCAGATGCCCAGCGGCACCCCGCCGATCAGGCTGAGCGCGGTGGAGGCGAGCACGAGGCCAAGGGTCGAGATCGTCGGCTCCCACAGGCCCATCACGAAGATGCCGCCGAACGCCAGCAGGGTGAACAGGGCGAAGCCCCGCCCCACCCGCCACAGGGCGATTGCGGCCAGCACCAGCGCCAGCAGCCAGGGCGGTACGCCCAGCAGCAGGTCGTCCAGTGCGCCGCCCAGCCCGTCGACCACCCCGGCGATGGCGCTCAGCGCGGGCTGACCATGGTCGAGAATCGTCGCCACAAGCCATTCCGACCCGCGGGCGATGCCGCCGCCGATGGTCTCGCTCAGCCACTCCACGTCGAGGATCGCCGCCTCAGCCATGACGCACCTCGCCGCGGCCGGCACCCTCGCCCCGGTCCAGCGCCGCCAGCAGCGCTGCGCGGGAGATGACGCCGACAAAGCGACCGTCCGCCTCCACCACCGGCAGCGGGCAGGGCGCCGCGGCGACCCGGCCGAACAGCGCGTGCAACGGGGTGTCAGCGGCCACGGGTTCCAGCCCGAACAGCGCCGAACTGCAGTCGCCGGCCAGAACGCCGCGGAAATGGCCGGCGGCATCGGTGCGGTAACGGAAACGCGTCCCCTCCCCGTCCCCCATGGCGTCTGCCGGTGTCGGCGGGCGGGCGAGGTCGCGGGCGCGCAGAACGCGGGTGGAATCGACGCCGCGGAAGAAGGCGCGGACATAATCGTCGGCCGGCGCCCGCAGGATCTCGGCGGGCGTGCCGATCTGGGCGATGCGCCCGTCCTCCATCACCGCGATGCGGTCGGCCAGCCGCATCGCCTCCTCCGCATCGTGGGAAATGAAGACGATGGTCCGGGAATCCTCGCGCTGAAGCCGCAGAAGCTCGTCCTGCATATCGGTGCGGATCAGCGGATCGAGCGCGGAGAAGGCTTCATCCATCAGCATGATCGTCGGATTCTTGGCGAGCGCGCGGGCAAGCCCGACCCGCTGCTGCATGCCGCCCGACAGTTCATCCGGATAGCGGTCGGCATAGGCGCCCAGCCCCACCCGCTCCAGCGCCGCCATGGCCGCCTTGCGCCGCTGCCCGCCCGCGACCCCGGCGACCTCCAGCCCGAAGACGGCATTCTCCAGGGCGGTGCGGTTGGGCAGCAGGGCGAAGGACTGGAAGACCATGCTCATGTCCCGCCGCAGCACCTCGACCAGTTCGCCGTAGGACAGGCGGGTCAGGTCACGGCCGTCCAGCCGGATCTCCCCCTCAGACGGCTCGATCAACCGGTTCAGCAGACGGACGATGGTCGATTTGCCGGACCCGGACAGGCCCATGATGACGAAGATCTCGCCGGCCCGGATGTCGAAGCTGGCCTCCGCCACGCCGACATTGACGTTCAGCGTCCGCAGCACCTCCGCCTTCGTCGCGCCGCGGCGCAGCATCTCCAGCGCCGGACGCGGGTCGTCGGCGAAGACCTTGCGCAGGCCGCGAACCGTCAGGCGCACCTCTCCAGTCCACGTCGAAGACGAGCCGGTGGATGTGGGCAGGTTCATGGACATGGCAAGACTTCCGGAACGCAACAGAACGGGATGATGGCAATCGGGCCGTAGATTGCCCCGAGACGAGGGCGCGGTCGATAGCCGCGTTCACGGAATTTGCATTTTGATGACGACGTTGCCCATCTCGCCGCACCGGGCAGCGCATTTTATTTTGATTGATCGTTCAATGAAAAATACCGCCGCGGCTTCGGGAAGTCGGCCATTCTCTGCCATTTTCAATCTGGAAGAGCAGGGCCAGACGGTTGCGGCGCGGATCGGCAGGGTTTGCCGGATTTGACTTCCGGGCGCGTCTTCACCGGATTGGCGGGATTGTGGGCGCCTTCTGTATCCTGTCGAAAGTTGTATCTGCTGTGGTTGCCGCCCTTGGGTTTGTCGCTGTTGCGGTCGTTGGGCGGCCCTGGCAAGCGACCTCCGGTTCGAACGCTCAGGGGGACCCTGAGGCAACGGCTTGGCGGCTTGGCGAAAGCGCAAAGTGGCTCCGAATTTTCCCTTTCCACCTGCGACTGTCGGGGATTGATTCCACTTCTGTTGAGCATGACCCTGGCGAATGGCCGATCGGACGTATGTATCAGTAAGTAAAATATGCAGGGTCGAACGTTTTAGGCCTTCGATCCACCGTGTACGAAATATTTATCTAAAAAATTACACTTCATGCATGCGTAATCTTGGTGCTTTATAGTCGCACGTCGTTCCGCGGTTTGAAGCGATTGTTGGCTGCAACAATCCACCCAGGCTGCTGGCCGGAGGCCAGCGGCTGCGGCAGCCGCACGAAAGAATTCGGAATAGAGGATCGTCCGAGCATGAGTGTCGCGCTGTCCAACGGGCATGCCAAGCGTCTTGCCGCCTTTGCCATTACCGACGATGATCTCGCCATTCTGCGGGAGAACCGCGATTTTGCCGAGCGCAGGCTTCCCGGACTCCTTGAGCAGTGGCACCGTCACTTCGAGGCGTGGCCGGAGATCCAGTCGGCACTGAAGCGGCCGGATGTGCATGCCGCCCGTGTCGACCATTGGTCCCGCGCCGCGTCCGGACGGCTCGACGAGAGCTTCGCCGAGTCCGCCCGCCGGCTGGCGTCTCTGTTCTACGGCAACGGCGTTCCGGCCTACGCGGTCTCGATCTGCCACTTCGTCGTCAGCACGAACATCGCCCGCGAACTGGGGCTGACGGGTGGCGGGGAGGATGGCATGATCGCCGGCCTGTTCGGTGCAGCCGGCCGTCGCACCCGTGCCGCCCAGCTGGAAGCGCTGACCAAGGTGACGTGGTTCGACATGGAACTGCTGCTGGAGACCTACAAGGCCGCCGAAGAGGACAGCAAGCGCGCCACCCTGAACCGGCTGGCCGGCGATTTCGAGGACAGCGTGAAGAGCATCGTGCAGGGCACGGTCGCCGCGTCCGACCAGATGCAGGCGCATGCCCGCCGCATGTCGGAGATCGCGACCGCAACCAGCCGCCGCTCCACCGATGTCGCGTCGGAGACGGAGATCGCCTCGTCCAGCATGCAGACCGTCGCCGCCGCGACCGAGCAGCTCTCCGCTTCCATCTCCGACATCAGCCGCCACGTCAACGAATCCTCGCGCATCTCGTCCTCCGCCGTCGATGAAGCGGAGCGCACGAAGGGGACCGTCAGCGGCCTGGTCGAAGCGGCGCAGCGCATCGGCGAGGTGGTCAACCTGATCAACAACATCGCCAGCCAGACCAATCTGCTGGCCCTGAACGCCACCATCGAGGCCGCCCGCGCCGGGGAGGCCGGCAAGGGCTTCGCCGTCGTCGCCAATGAGGTGAAGCATCTGGCCAACCAGACCGCCAAGGCGACGGAGGACATCTCCACCCAGATCGCCGGCATGCAGAGCGCGGCCGGCAATGCCGCCGAGGCGATCCACGCCGTGGGCCGCACCATCACCCAGATCAACGAGATCGTCACGACCGTCGCCGCCACGGTGGAGGAACAGACCGCCGCCACCCAGGAGATCACCCGCAACGTGCAGGAGGTGGCCATCGGCGCCCGACGGGTCACCGGTTCCATCGGGCAGGTGACGCAATCCTCGGCGGAAACCGGTGGAATCGCGCAGGAGGTGCTGTCCGCCGCCGGCCTGCTGCACCGTCAGGCGGACGAGCTGAACCGGGGTGTCGACGATTTCCTCAGCCGCATCCGCTCGGCCGGCTGACCCCACCCCGCCCGCACCGCCCCCACAACGCATGGCTGCCGCGACCGCCCTGCCGCTGGACGGAAAGGTCCTGCGGCAGGCAGCATGCTCCGGTCGCAAACTATTCGTATAGGTATGAGTCCGTGGCGGGTGCGGGGGATCGGACGGGAGCCGGCCGGCCGAGGGGCTGGGCCGGCAAGCTGGCGCAATGGGCGGGTCTGCTGGCGCTGTCGGGGGCAGCCACTCTGGGGCTGGCTTGGATCGGGCTGCCGGCCGCCTGGCTGATCGGGCCGATGATCGGAGCCATCGCCTTCGGCGTCGGCGGGGCCTCCATCCGGGTGCCGCCGTCCGGCTTCACCATGGCCCAGGCGATCATCGGCTGTCTCGTCGCCCATGCCGTCACCTCGTCGATCCTGCTGTCCATCGCCCGTAACTGGCCGCTGATGCTGGGAACGGTCGGGTTGACGGTGATGGTCAGCGGCATCGTCGGCTGGCTCTTCGTCCGCTACGGCAGCCTGCCCGGCACCACCGCCGCCTGGGGCGTGTCGCCGGGAGCCGCCTCGGCCATGGTCGCGATGGCGGGCCAGCATGGCGCAGACGCCCGGCTGGTCGCGGTGATGCAGTATCTGCGGGTGGTTCTGGTGGTGCTCAGCGCCTCCCTGGTCACCCATGCGCTGACCGCCGGTCCGCAAGGCCCGGTGCCGGCCGCCGCTCCGGTCGAGACCCTGGATCCGGCCGGATTGGCGGCGACCCTGCTGGTCGCCCTGGTCGGCGGCTGGATCGGGCACCGGTTCCGCATCCCGTCGGGCGCCCTGCTGGTCCCGATGGTGCTGGGGGCGCTGGTCCAGACCGGTGCCGGGATATCGCTGCAACTGCCGCACATGCTGCTGACCGTCACCTATACCGTGATCGGCTGGAGCATCGGGTTGCGCTTCACCCGCGAGGTGCTGGGCCACGCGTTCCGTGCGGTGCCGCAGATGCTGCTGTCCACTGCGCTGATGATCGCGCTGTGCAGCCTGTCGGCCTGGATGCTGGTCACGCTGCTGCCGACCGACCCGCTGACCGCCTTCCTCGCCACCAGTCCGGGCGGCCTCGACTCCGTGGTGGTGATCGCGCTCGGCACCGGGGTGGATCTGCCGCTGGTCCTGGCGCTGCAGACCTTGCGGCTGTTCGTGGTGGTTCTGTGCGGACCGCCGCTGGCCCGCCTGATCGCCCGCTACGCCTGAGCATGCGGTGAAAGGCACTGCCGCGACGCGGCGTTGCGCCGGTGCCGATCCGGGGCGTATTCTCACGGCCCCCTACGCCCCGATCCGGAGTCCCCCGGCGATGACCGACCGCCCCCACCGTCCCGAAACCATTGCCGCCGGCGCCCTGGGATTCGAGGACGCCGCCAGCGGCGCGGTCATTCCGCCGATCCATCCCTCCACCACCTACATCCGCGACCCCGACAACGGCTATGACCGCGGCCGGGTCTATGCCCGTGCCGACAACCCGACATTCGACATTCCGGCGCGGACCATCACCGAACTGGAAAAGGGCGCGGACACGCTGCTGTTCGCCTCCGGCATGGCGGCGGCGACGGCGGTGTTCCAGGCGCTCGATCCCGGCGACCATGTGATCGTTCCCGACGTGATGTACTGGGCCTTCCGCAACTGGGTGCATGGTCCGGCGACCCGCTGGGGCCTGCGGGTGGAGGGGGTGGACAGCAGCGACACCGATGCGGTCCGGGCCGCGCTGCGCCCCGGCGAGACGCGGCTGGTCTGGCTGGAGACGCCGGCCAACCCGCTCTGGACCGTCACCGACATCGCCGCGGTGGCCGAACTCGCGCATGAGGCCGGGGCCTGGCTCGCCGTGGACAGCACGGTGGCGACCCCGGTGCTGACCCGTCCGCTGGAACTGGGCGCCGACATCGTCATGCATTCGGCGACCAAATACCTGAACGGCCATTCGGACGTCGTCGCCGGCACCCTGACCGCCGCCCGCAAGGACGAGTTCTGGAGCCGCATCAAGGCGGTGCAGACCCAGCAGGGCGGCATCCTCGGCAGCTTCGAGGCGTGGCTTCTCCAGCGCGGGCTGCGCACCCTGTTCGCCCGCGTCCGCTGGCAGTGCGCCGCCGCCATGACCCTGGCGGAGCGGCTGTCCGCCCATCCGCAGGTGGCGGAGGTGCTTTATCCCGGCCTGCCCGGTTTCCGCGGCCACGGCATCGCCTCGCGGCAGATGACCGGCGGCTTCGGCGGCATGCTGTCGATCCGGGTGAAGGGCGGAACCCAGGCCGCCATCGACACCGCCGCCCATGTCGGCGTCTGGCGCCGCGCCACGTCGCTGGGCGGGGTGGAAAGCCTGATCGAACACCGCGCCAGCATCGAAGGCCCGACCTCCCCGGTTCCCGGCGACCTGCTGCGCCTGTCGGTCGGCCTTGAGTCGCCCGACGACCTGTTCGAAGATCTGGGCCAGGCACTCAATCGGGCTAGCCGCCAGGGCTGAGGGACGCCCTCATCCCCCTCGTCGCCCGGCAATATCGACGCAGCCACCGGCCGCAGCCGCTTTTCCGAGTACCCCCAACGCGGATAGGGCTTGACAGTGAGAATGATTCGCGACGTTATTCCCTGAGAATCAGTCGCACTTGCTGTCATTTCAGACCACCGACGTTCGAGGAGACCTCCATGTCGAAGCGCGCTGCCGGCCTTGCCGCCGTAGCCGTCGTTGCCCTGATGCCGTTCGCCGCCCAGGCGGCGGCGCCGGCCTACAAGGACGTGGCGAAGAACTACGCCGACATCGCCCATGCCGCCTATGAGGACGCCACCAACGGCGCCAAGGCCCTGAAGAAGGCGGTGGACGCTCTGGTCGCCAACCCGACGGAAGAGACGCTGGCGAAGGCGCGCGAGGCCTGGAAGGTCGCCCGCGTCCCCTACATGCAGACGGAAGCCTTCCGCTTCGGCAACCCGATCGTCGACGAATGGGAAGGCAAGGTGAATGCCTGGCCGCTGGACGAGGGCCTGATCGACTATGTCGACGACGGCTATGCCGGCGGAGAGAGCAACCCCTACGCCAAGGCCAATGTCATCGCCAACCCGAAGATCACGGCCGGCGGCAAGACGATCAACGCGTCGAAGATCACCAAGAGCCTGCTGAGCGAGAAGCTGCACGAGGCCGGCAAGGTCGAGGCGAACGTCGCCACCGGCTATCACGCCGTCGAATTCCTGCTGTGGGGCCAGGATCTGCATGGCACCGGCCCCGGTGCCGGCGAGCGCAAGGCCACCGACTATGCCAAGGGCAAGGATTGCACCAACGGCCATTGCGACCGCCGCGCCCAGTATCTGACCGTCGCCACCCAGATGCTGGTCGACGACCTCGCCGAGATGACCGCCGACTGGGCGCCGAAGGGCAAGGCCCGCGCCTCCATCGCCAAGGCCCCGGAAGGTGAGGGCATCGCCCGCATGCTGACCGGCCTGGGTTCGCTGAGCTACGGCGAGTTGGCGGGCGAGCGCATGAAGCTCGGCCTGATGCTGCACGATCCGGAGGAGGAGCATGACTGCTTCTCCGACAACACCCACAACTCGCACTATTACGACGAAGTCGGCATGGTGAACGTCTACACCGGCAGCTACAAGCGCACCGACGGCAAGACCGTGTCGGGCGCCTCGCTGTCGCAGCTGGTCGCCGCCAAGTCCGCCGATGCCGACGCCGCGGTGAAGACCGCCATGGCCGAGACCATGAAGGCGATGCAGGCGATCAAGGACACCGCCGACAGCGGCAAGATGGCCTACGACCAGATGATTGCCGCCGACAACGAGGTGGGCAACAAGCTGGTGGCCACCGCCGTCGACCGTCTTGTCGACCAGAAGAAGGCGCTGGAAGGCGCCGTCAGCACCCTGGGCGTCTCCATCAACGTCCAGGGGTCCGACAGCCTCGACGATCCGTCGAAGGTCGGCAAGTAAGCCTGCATCCGGCTCCGGTCCCGCGCCCCATCCGCGCATGACCGTCCCCCCCACCTTCCCTTCCGGGCCGTTCCGGCGCGGATGGGGCGGGGCCGGAGCCGGCTTTTTCCCGTCTGCCGTTTTCGGACCGCCGTCATGCCGCACCGCCTCGCCGCACTCCTGTCCCGCCGTGCCCTTCTACGCGCCGGGGGAGCCGCCGTCGCGGCGACGGCACTGGGCGGCACCGGGGTCGCCGCACCGGCTGCCGGTGCCCTGAAGCCCGGCCTTGGCGGACCGGCGCCGATCACTTCCACCGGCGATCTGGTCGAAGTGGAACTGGTCGCCAAGCAGCGCCTTCAGCGCATCCTGCCGGAGCCTGCCGAACCGTCGCCGCTGATCACCTACGCCGACAGCTTCCCCGGTCCGATCATCCGCATGCGCAAGGGCCAGCGGCTGCGCGCCACCCTGGTCAACGGATTGGACGAGCACACCTCGATCCACTGGCACGGCATCCGCCTGCCGAACCTGGAAGACGGTGTGCCCTACCTGACCCAGCCGCCGACCAAGCCCGGCGAGCGCCATGTCTATGAATTCACCCCGCCCGACGCCGGATCCTTCTTCTTCCATCCCCATTGCAACACCGTGGAGCTGCTGGGCCGCGGCCTAGCCGGCGTGCTGATCGTGGAGGAGCCGGACGCGCCGAAGTTCGACGCCGACATCGTCTGTCTGGTCAAGGACTGGATACTGGACAAGTCCGGCAGCTTCGGCACCTTCATCACCGACCGCGGCGCCGCCCGCGCCGGCACCTTCGGCAGCGTGTCGACCGTCAACGGCGCCATCGATCCGGTGATCGAGGTCCCGACCAACGGCGACATCCGCGCCCGCTTCTACAACGTCGACAGCACCCGCGTCGTCGACCTGCGGGTGGAGGGGGCGGAGGCCTGGATCGTCGCGGTCGACGGCAACCCGCTGCCGCCCCGCCCGTTGGACGGCTGGCCGATGGGACCGGCGATGCGCATCGACGTGCTGTTCCGCGCCCCGGCCAAGGCCGGCCAGACCCTGCGGCTGACCAACGTCTATTCCGCCGAGCCCAGGCCGCTCGCCACCTTCCGCGCCGTCGGCCCCGCACTGCCCAACAAGCGCTTCAAGCCGCGCGCCCTGCCCGCCTCCGCCATTCCCGAGCCGGATCTGAAGGACGCGCCGGTCATCCCGATGGCCTTCTCCGCCACCGCGGTGGCGCAGAGCTTCGAGCCGGCGATCCTGGCCGGGCTGCCCTATGCCGACTCGCTCTGCCTGTCGGCGAAGACCTTCTGGGCAATCAACCAGCAGAGCTGGCCGGAGGGCGGGCACGAGCATCTGCCGCCGCCGCTGGTCACGCTGGAGAAGGGCCGGAGCTACATCTTCGAGCTGGCCAACCTGACGCCGCACCTGCACCCGATCCACATCCACGGCTATACCTTCAAGGTGCTGTCGTCGGACGGCCGCAAGGTGGTGCCCCACCATGCCGACACCGTCCTGCTGGAGCCGAAGGAACGCCTGCGCGTCGCCATCAAGGCCGACAACCCCGGCGACTGGATGTTCCACTGCCACATCATCGAACACCAGGACACCGGCATGATGGGATACATCCGCGTTGCTTGAAAAGCTTGGATGCAAGGCGGAGCGCCATCCAATGGAAACCGGTTCCCGTCATCCCCGCGAAGGCGGGGATCCAGTCCTTCCCGCGAGTGCCATCATGCAGACCCTGGATCCCCGCCTTCGCGGGGATGACGTCCCGAATTGGAAGAGTGCCGTCCATTCGATTGCATTTGCCGCCCTGTTCCTGCTGCTCGCCCCCGCGGCGCAGGCCGCCGACAGCCTCGACAACCGCATCGGCGAGGCTCTGTTCCGCCGCATGTGGGTGGCGGCACCCACCGCGACCCAGGCGGCGGACGGCCTCGGTCCGCTCTACAACGCGCGGTCCTGCGCCACCTGCCATCCGCGTGGCGGCGGCGGCCGTCCGCCAGACCCGGCGGTGGAGGGGGACCAGGGCGTCGGCTATGCGATCAAGCTGAACGACGACCCGGTCTATGGCCGGCAGATCCAGTCGAACGCCATCCTCGGGCAGGTAATCGAAGGACGCCCCCGCGTCACCTACCGGGAGGAGACGGTGCGCTTCCCCGACGGCGAGACCGTCCGGCTGCGCCACCCCACCCCGGTCGTCGAGGATCTCGGCTATGGACCGCTGGCCCAGGCGACGGCGATGTCCGCCCGTGTGCCGCCGCGCGTCCATGGCATGGGCCTGCTCGACCGCATCCCGGCCGAAGCCATCGAGGCCGAGGCGGCGCGGCAGGCGGCGTCCGGTGGACCGGTGGCCGGACGGGTGAACCATGTGACGGTGGACGGCAAGCGTCAGGTCGGCCGCTTCGGCTGGAAGGCGATGCATCCCACGCTCGACCACCAGGATTCGGAGGCCTTCAGCCTCGACATCGGCATGTCGACCCCGGCCTATCCGGAGCCATGGGGCGACTGCACCCCGGCCCAGACCGCCTGCCGCAACGCCCCGCACGGCGACTCCAAGCAGTTCGAGGGGCTGGAGATCCCCAGCACGGTGATCGGCCTGATCGACGGCTATCTGCGCGACCTGCCGCCCGACGGCAGCCTGGAGGCGCCGAAGGACAAGGCCGGCACCACGCTTTTCGCCGACACCGGCTGCGCCGCCTGCCACCGCCCGTCCTGGCGCACGGGGGAGGACCCGGCGCATCCGGCCCTGTCCAACCGCGACATCTTCCCGCACAGCGACATGCTGCTGCACGACCTCGGCCCCGCCCTGGGCGACGCATTGCCGATGGGCGAGGCGCGCGGAAGCGACTGGCGCACCACGCCGCTGTGGGGGCTGAACCGGCTCGCGGCCAGGGACGGCCAGCTGTCGCTGCTGCATGACGGGCGGGCCCGCAGCGTGACCGAAGCCATCCTGTGGCACGGCGGCGAGGCGGCGGGGGCGAAGGACCGCTTCATGACCCTGCCGGCGGCGGAGCGGAAACGGCTGGTGCGCTACGTGCTGGGTTTGTAAAGGTGGGCGGGGTTTCGATCCGCGTAACCGGCAGAAGGGATTTGATCGTATGCGACGCCGCATAGTGCTTGGACTGATGTCGGCGGCTGCCGCCGTGGCGGCGCTGCTGCCCCGGACCCCGGCCTTCGCCGCCCGCCAGTCGGACAAGGACAGCTCCTTCCTGGCCGGCATGGTCCGCACCCACGCCCTGCTCCGCTTCGATGCGCTGGTGACCGCAGCCACCGCCTATGCCGACACGCTCGACCGCTTCGCCGCCGGCCCCAGCGCCACCGGGCTGGAGGAAGCGCGGACGGCCCACACCCGCGTCACCGACGCCTGGGCCAGCGTGCAGCATCTGCGGCCGGGTCCGTTGACCGTGAACCTGCGCGCCGACCGCCTGTCCTTCTGGCCGGAACGGGCGGGCGTGGTCCAGCGCCAGATCGGCCAGATCCTGCGCGACCAGGACCCGAAGCTGCTGCAGCCGGGCGCGCTTGCCCGCCAGAGCGCCGCCGTGCAGGGCCTGACCGTGCTGGAACGGCTGCTGTTCGACGAGAACGTCACGGTGGAGAGCTTCACCGGCAGCGACGCCAAGCACTTCCGCGGGCTGCTCGCCGCCGCTGCCGCCCGCAACGTCGCCGCCATCGCGACCGATGCGCGCGACGGCTGGAAGGAGTTGGAGGCGCCGCTGGCCGCCGGTCAGGCGACCGTCCTTGGCCCCACCGCGTCGGAGGCCGTGAACACGCTCTATGCCTCCGCCATCACCGCCATGCAGGTGATCATCGACCAGAAGCTGATGGCCCCGCTCGGCACCGGCATCGAGGATGCCAAGCCGACGGTGGTCGAGGCCCTGCGCAGCGGCCGGGCGCTCCGCAACATCGTGCTGAACCTGGAAGGGCTGCGCGCCCTGCTGATGGGCGAGCATGGCGGGCCGGGTTTCGTCTCCCTGCTGCCGCCGGGCGATGACGGGGCGACCGCCCGGCAGGCGATCGATGAGAGCTTCGCCGCCGCCATCGGCGCGGTGGAGGCGGTGCCCGGTCCGCTGAACAAGGCGGTGACCGATCCCGCCGCCCGCAAGAAGGCCGACGGCGCCCTGCGCCTGATCAAGGCGGCGCGGGTGGAGATGCTGGGCACGCTCGCCCCGCTGCTGGACATCACGCTGGGCTTCAACGAACTGGATGGGGACTGAACCATGAGCGGGAGGGGAGCGATGGACCGCCGGAACATCCTCGGCCTGCTCGCCGGCCCGGCATTCGGCGGACGTCTCATCGCAGGCGGGCGTCTGCTGGGCGGCGGGCTGCTCGCCATGCTGACCGGCAAGACCCATGCCGCCGGCAACGGCGCGATCTACCTCAACGCCTATGCCACCGCCGGGGCGGAGCCGAGCTACGGCGTCGCGGCGTTGAACCCTGCCGGCAAGGTGCTGTTCACCACCCCCACCCCCGGCCGCGCCCACGGTATCACGCCGCGTCCGGGGATGGCGGAGGCGGTGGTGTTCGCGCGCCGGCCCGGCCGCTGGCTGCTGACCCTGTCGCTGGCCGACGGCACTCCGGGTCCCGTGGTGCGGGCACCGGACGACCGCCGCTTCACCGGCCATGGCGACTATTCCGCCGACGGCCGCACCCTCTATGTCGCCGAGGACGACGTCCCGCGCGAGGAGGGAGCCATCGGCGTCTACGACGCCACCGACAATTACCGCCGCATCGGTGCCATCCCGACCCATGGTCTGGGACCGCACGAGCTGGTTCTGATGCAGGACGGCAGCACGCTGGCGGTCGCCAACGGCGGCGTCATCACCCATCCCGACACCGGCCGGGCCAAGCTGAACCTCGACAGCATGGACGCCTCGCTGACCTATGTGGAGGCGGCGACCGGCAGGCTGCTCGACAAGGTTCGCCTGCCGGAGGAGCACAGCAACCTCGGCATCCGCCACATCGCCCTGCTGGACGATGGCGGCATCGCCTTCGGCACGCAGGACGAGCGGCCCATCGGCATGCTGCAGCCCCTGACCGGCGCCCACCGCCCCGGCAGCGGGTCCGTCCGCCTGTTCGACACGCCGGAGGACGTGCTGTCGCGCCTGCAGGGCTATATCGGCAGCGTCGCGTCGGACGGCAGGACCGTTGCGGCCAGTTCGCCGCTGGGCGGGATCATCGGGCTGTGGGACGCCGCGACGGGCGCATGGCTCGGCTCGACCGCGCTGGCCGACGGTTGTGGGCTGGCGCCGAACGGCGAGGGGTATCTGGCGACCAGCGGGCTGGGCGTGATCGAGCCGGTGTCGAACACCGCCGAGGCAGGGCCGGAGCGCCGGGCGCCGGAGTTCCGCTGGGACAACCACCTGACGCGGCGGGTGGTGTAACGCGAGTTGCAGCATGTGGCGGCTGCCCCCTCCCTAACCCTCCCCCGCCTTTGGCGGTGGAGGGGACTGCCGCCGCCGTCCCATAAGGCACCCTCTCCCTCGAAGAGGGGGAGGGTTGGGGTGGGGGCAATCGAAGCCTGCCACTCACCCCAGCAGCGCCGCCGCATGGTGGCGCAGATGGTCCTCGATGAAGGTGCTGATGAAGAAATAGCTGTGGTCGTAGCCCGCCTGCATGCGCAACGTCACGGGATGCTCCGCCGCGTCCGCCGCGGCGACCAGAGCCTGCGGCTTCAGCTGAGCCTCCAGGAAGCCGTCTCGGTCGCCCTGGTCGATCAGGATCGGCAGCCGCTCCGTCGCCTTGGCGATCAGAGCGCAGGCGTCCCACTCCAGCCAGCGGTCCCGGTCCGGCCCCAGATAGCGGCCGAACGCCTTCTCGCCCCAGGGCACCGCCGCCGGGTTGACGATGGGGGCGAAGGCCGACACCGCCTTGTAGACGCCGGGATGCTTCAGCGCGCAGACCAGTGCGCCGTGCCCGCCCATCGAATGGCCGGCGATGGAGCGGCGGTCGCTGACCGGGAAATTCGCCTCGACCAGCGCCGGCAGTTCCCGCGTCACATAGTCGTGCATGCGGTAGTGCCGTGCCCACGGCTCCTCCGTCGCATCGACGTAGAAACCGGCACCGAGGCCGAAATCCCAGCCGCCATCCGGATCGCCCGGCACCCCCTCGCCGCGCGGGCTGGTGTCGGGGGCGACGATGGCGAGGCCCAGCTCCGCCGCGACGCGGAAGGCGCCGGCCTTCTGGGTGAAGTTCTCATCGGTGCAGGTCAGGCCCGACAGCCAGTAGAAGACCGGCACCTTGGCGCCGTCCTCCACCTGCGGCGGCAGGAAGATGGCGAAGGTCATGTCGCAATCCACCGCCGCGGACTGGTGCCGCACCCGCTTCAGCCAGCCGCCGAAGACGCGGGTTTCCGACAGGGTGGTGAGGGGTTCGGTCATGGAACTGCCTTTTTTTGTAAGTCGCTGCCCTGATCGCTCCCTCTTCCGGACGCGCAGGGTTAACGCGCTGAAGGTTGGAGCGACGATGTACCGCTTCGGATGCCCTTCTCCCCTTGTGGGAGAAGGGTTGGGATGAGGGGTGCGGCCGGCCGGCAGGTCGGCGGAAATCAGGTTCGCGCCCCCTCACCCCAACCCCTCTCCCGCAAGGGGAGAGGGGCTTCACCAGTCAGTCGCACCCGAATGCGATTGCTCTTCCCCCAGTCCCCGCGGAGGAAGGCTGCGTCGCCTCACTGGTTGTAGAGGATGACCGAGCGGATGCTCTTGCCCTCATGCATCAGGTCGAAGGCGTGGTTGATGTCCTCCAGCCCCATGGTGTGGGTGATGAAGGTGTCCAGCTCGAACTCGCCGCGCAGGTAGCGCTCCACATATTCCGGCAGCTCCGACCGGCCCTTGACGCCGCCGAAGGCCGACCCGCGCCAGACGCGGCCGGTGACCAGCTGGAACGGACGGGTGGAGATCTCCTCGCCGGCGCCGGCGACGCCGATGATCACCGACTCGCCCCAGCCCTTGTGGCAGCATTCCAGCGCCGCGCGCATCACCTTGACGTTGCCGATGCACTCGAAGCTGTAATCGACGCCGCCATCGGTCAGTTCGACCAGCACTTCCTGGATCGGGCGGTCGTAATCCATCGGGTTGATGACGTCGGTGGCACCCAGCTGCTTGGCAATCTCGAACTTCGACGGGTTGATGTCGACGCCGATGATGCGGCTGGCCTTCGCCATGGTGGCGCCGATGATGGCCGACAGGCCGATGCCGCCCAGGCCGAAGATGGCGACCGTGGAACCCGGCTCCACCTTCGCGGTGTTCATCACCGCACCCATGCCGGTGGTGACGCCGCAGCCCAGCAGGCAGACCTTCTCCAGCGGCGCGGCCTTGTTGATCTTGGCGAGCGCGATCTCCGGCAGAACCGTGTATTCGGAGAAGGTCGAGGTGCCCATGTAGTGGGCGATCTCCTTGCCCTTCAGCGAGAAGCGGCTGGTGCCGTCCGGCATCAGGCCCTTGCCCTGGGTGGCGCGGATCGCCTGGCACAGGTTGGTCTTGCCGGACAGGCAGAATTTGCACTTGCCGCATTCCGGCGTGTAGAGCGGGATGACGTGGTCGCCCACCGCCACGGAGGTGACGCCGGGGCCGACCTCCACCACCACGCCGCCGCCCTCATGGCCGAGGATGCAGGGGAAGACGCCTTCGGAATCCTTGCCCGACAGGGTGTAGGCGTCGGTGTGGCAGACGCCGGTGGCGACGATGCGGACCATCACCTCGCCGGCCTTGGGTGCCGCGACCTCGACCTCTTCGATCTCCAGCGGACGGTTGGCTTCCCAGGCGACGGCGGCGCGTGACAGGACCATGTGGCTTTCCTTCCCAAGAACGGATTGGCCAAAACGGATTGGCATGTGATTCCCGCAGTGTAGACCGCGAGCGGTCATTGCCAGAACGGCGATTTCGGGAATAGATTTTTGCCGTACGGGGATAATGGCCGGGCGGCCTGGGGGAAAGCCCTGGGAGAGGGATCATGAGCGGCTGGGACGGCATCGACGAATTCGTGGCGGTGGCCGAAACCGGCAGCTTTTCCCGCGCGGCGGAGCGGCTGCGCGTCTCCTCCTCCCATGTCAGCCGCAGCGTGGCACGGCTGGAGGACCGGCTGCAGGCCCGCCTGTTCTACCGCACCACCCGCAAGGTCAGCCTGACGGAGAGCGGCCACGCCTTCCTCGCCCGCTGCCGGCGGTTGGCCGAACAGCGCGACGAGGCCTTTCTGGCGGTGGGTGCGCTGCAGGGCGGCAGTGACGCGGAGGTGAAGGGGATGCTGCGCATGACCTGCTCCACCGCCTATGGCGAGCAGTTCGTCATGCCGTTGATCAACGACCTGATGGAACTGCACCCGCAGCTGAACATCGAGGTGGAATTGACCAACCGGCAGCTCGATCTGGTGCAGGAGGGCTACGATCTGGCGATCCGCCTCGGCCGGCTCAGCGAATCGAGCATGGTGGCGACGCGCATCGCCCCGCGGGTGATGCATCTGTGCGCCGCACCCGCCTATCTGGACCGCCACGGCACCCCCGACAACCTAGCGAGCCTCGGCACCCACCAATGCCTGATCGGCACCTCCGACCATTGGCTGTTCGACGACAACGGGCAGGATTGGCTGTTCCGTCCCCGCGGTCGATGGCGCTGCAACAGCGGCTTCTCCGTTCTGGACGCGGCGCTACGCGGATTCGGGCTCTGCCAGTTGCCGGACTATTACGTGCGCGGTCCGGTGGCGGAGGGGCGGCTGGTCTCCCTGCTGGACCGCCACCGGCCGCCCAACACCGCGGTCTGGGCGGTCTATCCGCAGAAGCGCCATGTGCCGCCCAAGGTCCATGCGGCGATCCGGCATCTGAAGGAAGGGCTGGCGCGGCGGGCGGAGTATCGCTGACCGGTGCTCGTTCAATGCAAATGCGAATGACTTGCATTATCATTGGAAAAGCCCTACTCTCCGCTCGTTCCCCAGAGCGGAGTTCGCCATGCCCTCGATGTCGTCCCATCGCCGTGCCCTGCCGGCCCGCGCGCGTTTCCAGGATCTGCACGCGGCGGAGGCGTTGGTCGTGTCCGTTCTGCGCCTGTGGGCCGAACCCCTGCGCGAGCCGGATCGCCAGCATCCGCACTGGCAGGATGGAATGACCGCGGCGGGCCTGTCCAACGACGCCGCGGTGGCCTTCGACACGCTGATGCGCATCGTTCTGGCGGCGACCACCCGGCCGCTGGACCTGCACCGGCCGCCCTGCCCGTCGCTCGGCATCGACGAGGCGCTGTTGCTCGACATGCTGCGGCTGGCCCAGCAGGGGCAGCATGGCGAGGCCGGATTGTTGATGAACGACTGGCTGCCGCTGCCGGGCGTGCGGATGGCGATGGCACCGCTCTGCGTCCTGGCCTCCGCCCTCACCCGTGCCGGCTTGCTGATGCCCGACCCGGATGCCGAAGCCTTGCAGCCCCATCGGACCATGGCGGATCGCGTGGACCGCCCCCGCCCGACCGCCGACCGCGGCGCTACCCTGCTTCACTGAAGACCGCCTGTTCGGATAGGACCGCCGTCCTCAGCGGCGCACTCCGCTGGCAATGCGGTCGGCGAAGCTGGCGACCGCTTGGCTCATCGCCCGCACCAGGGCTTCCGGCTCGGCGCTTGCGGCGGGGATTTCCACCGTCTCGCGCGCCGGGCCGCTCTTCCGCGCGCCGCCGGCCTGCGACAGGCTCCATTGCGCGTCGAGCACCACCCGGCCGCCGACATCGGCATCGAATCGCAGAACGGTGACGGCCAGCACCGCCGTGCCCTCCCCCACCGCGCTGCCGGCCACCGGCAGGACGGTCACGCCCGGCAGGCGCGCGGCGAGATCGCCGGCCAGGGTGAAGCGCAGCCCGTCGGCCAGCGGTTCGGCCCAGCGGTCGAACTCCAACGCCTCCACCCGGTTGCCGTCGATGCGGCGGACGATCTGCGGCCGGTCGATCAGCATCGGCAGGTCCAGCGAACCCAATGCCAAGGTCTGGGGTGCCGTGCGGGCCGGCTGCGTCGCTCCTGCCGGCGGGACCACGGCCAGCGTGTAGAGCCGGCTGTCCGGCGTCGACTGGCAGGCTGCCAGCACCAGAAAAGGCAGCGCCATCGCCGCAGCCTGCCATCCGCGCACCCGTGCCATCGCCATTCCCTTCCTCATCCCTTACGGACTCTTGCCCCGGAGCAATGCCTCCGGGTGACGTTCCAGATAGTCGGCCAGCACGCGGAAGGACCGCGCGGCATCGTTCAGTTGCCGCATCACCCCCGCCAGATCGGCCTGCCCGCCGCCGCCGCCCAGCAGCCCATTGGCGCTGTTCAGCGTTCCCTGCGCCGCCGTCGCCACCCCGCGCAGGCTCTTCACCAGCTCCGGCAACTGGCGATCGGCGTCGCGCATCAGCGCATCGGCGCTGCCCAGCGCCTTGGCGAGGGCAGCCAGGGAGCGCGCGAGATCCGGCGACCCGGCAAGCCCGCTGACCGACTGCAGGGTGCCGCGCAGATCGGCGATCAGTCCGTCCAGCGGCAATGCCGAAACCTTGTCCATCAGGACGCCGGCCGATCTTGTGATGGACTCGATGTCGCTGGACTCAACCGTCGGCAATTCCGACCGTTCGGTTCCCGGAACCGGCTGGTGTGGCCCCGGTTCGAAATCGAAGGACACCAGCTTCTGCCCGGTCAGCAGGTTGCCCGAGGCCAGCCGGCCCCGCATGCCCTTTTTCACCTGGATGGCAACGAGCTTGCGCAATGTCGCTTCATCCATCGGCTTGTCATCGAGAATGCCATAGGTGCGGGCCACCAGATCCGGTTCCAGATCGATGTCGACGGGAATGTGGATCTGCTGGTTCGCCTCGTCATACTCCATGCGGACGGCGGCCACATGCCCGACCGTCAGGCCGCGCATCAGCACAGGCGCCCCCGCCTGCAGGCCCTGCACCGAACCGGGGAACTCCAGCCGGTAACGCACGCGCAGGCGGTCGCGCGCCGCGGCGGCGGATTGCTGATCCTCGTAGAGGGTGAAGGTCGACCAGTCCTTCGCCTGCTCTCCCGCCTGCGGATCGGGCGGGGTTTCCAGCACCACGCCGCCCAGCGCCAAGGTCTTCAGCGATTCCGTCTGGAACTTGAGCCCCTCCGCTCCGGCGGTGAACTGGATGCCCGACGACCGCCAGAACCGGCTCCCCTCGCGCACCAGACCCTCATAGGGCGCGCGGACGAAGACGGAGACCGACACCGTGCGGTCCTGCGGCGACAGGTTGTAGCCCATCACCTCGCCCACCTGGACGCCGCGGAAATAGACCGGGGAGCCCTGCGCCAGCGATCCCAGCTGTTCCGCCTTCAAGGAGAAGCTGCGGCCCGGCACGTCGGCGCGGATCACCGGGGGGTCGTCCAGCGCGTCGAACTCCCGCCGGTCCTCGCCGCCGCCGGGCTCCATCTCGACATAGGTGCCGGAGACCACCGTGCTCAGCCCGGACACCCCGGCCAGGCTGAGGCGCGGCGCCACCACCCAGAAGCGGGTTCCCTCCTTCAAATGGCGGCCGGCGGCGCGGTCCATGCGGGCGGTGGCGATCACCTGGGACAGGTCGTCGGACAGGCGGACCGACTCGATCACGCCGAGATCGACGTTCTTGTGCTTGATGCGGGTCCGCCCGGCCTCCAGCCCGTCGCCGGACTGGAAGGTGATGACGATCTGCGGGCCGCGGTCCTCCAGCCAGCGCCAGCCGAGCCAGCCGGCGATCAGCGCCGCCACCAGCGGCAGCAGCCACAGCAAGGACAGCCTGCGGCGCGTCGATACAGCCACCTCGGGCGGGTGCTGAGGTGTCGGCTGGCCGGCGTCAGTCATGCCGCACCCCGTCCGCCCGGTCCCACATCACACGCGGGTCGAAGATGTGGCTTGCCAGCATGGTCAGGATGACCACGGCGGCGAAGGCGATGGCGCCGGCATCGGCGCGGACGGAGGCGACGGCGCCGAACTGCACCAGTGCCGTGAGAATGGCGATCATGAATACGTCCACGTTGGACCAGCGCCCGATGGCATCGATGAAACGGTAGAGCCGGGTCCGTCCCTGCAGTCGGGCGGCCGATCCGCGCCAAGCGGCAACGACGAACCACGCCAACCCGCCCAGTTTCAGCAGCGGGACCGCGACGCTGGCGACGAAGACCAGCAGGGCCAGCGGCCACATGCCGGATCCGGCCAGTTCCCCCACCCCGCCCAGGATCGTGCTGGGATCGCCCTGGCCGAAATTGACGACGGTCATCACCGGCAGCAGGTTGGCCGGGACATAGAGGATGGCGCTGGTCGCCACCAGCGCCGTGGTCCGCCCAAGACTGTCGGGTTCCCGCGCATGCATGCGGCTGCCGCATCGGGTGCAGCGCTGCGGCGGGGGCTCATGGTCATGGCCGTGGACCCGCTGGCAGACCGCGCAGGCGACCCAGCGCTGCGGCGGCGGCGACGGGTCTGCAGGCACATGGTCGATGGCCGACCACAGCGCCCGGCGGTCTAGCCCCTGGTCCATCGCAGTGATCGCCAGCACATAGCCGCCGAGCGCCAGCCCGCCGGTCAGCAGTTCCGCATTGGCGAATCCGTAGAGCTTGGAATAGCCGACCAGCAGGCCGAGCAGGAAGACGTCCAGCATCGCCCAGGGGCGCAGGGACTCGGTCAGGGCGAACAGCCGGGCGGTCGTGTGCGGCGATTCCGGCGGGCGTCCCCCGTGCAGGCGGAGCAGCACGGCGATCACCCCCACCACGCGGACCACCGGCGCGCCCAGCACCAGCAGCCCGACCAGCAGCGACAGCGGCCACATTCCCTGCTCGGCCAGCGCCTCCAGCCCGGTGGTGACCAGACCGGCGCGGTCGTTGCCCTGGATATGCACGGCCATCAGCGGGTTCACGGCGATCAGACCCAGCAGCAGCAGTGCGGTCAGCGCCATGGGCAGGGCATGACGCACCCCGCCCGCCACATGCCGGTACAAAAGCGCGCCGCACCGCGTGCAGACGGCCCTGCCGCCGCGGGGCAGATCGCGGACACGGTGAAGCCGCCCGCAATCCGGACAGGCGACCAGATCGTCCCGTACCGTTGCCGGATGCCTGCTCAACCCGACCTTGCCCTGCCATGTCCACATGCACGCGTCCGAATCGATTTTATCGCAAATTCCACACTCCAATTGGCTTTTTCGCGCGGTTGCGCAAGCCCCGGCGAACGGGGTAGGCGGTTTTCCGCCGCATCGCAGCAAAACCGGGCGCCGGACCGGGAATTGGCGATTGACCGTAAGATTATGTACATACATTATTGCCGAAACGTCACATCGCGGCGCGGAGAGCGGGGTGCAGGGGGTGGCACGGCAAGGCCTGACCGGACAGAACCGCGTTGGCGGACCGGCATCCACGTCGGCCCGCGCCCCGCGGGGGGATCTTCCCCCCAACGGACTCTCTCTCGATGGCCTCACCCTCGATGGCCGCGGTGCGCTGTTCGACCAGATCAAGCGCGCCGTCGCCGGGCAGATCCTCCGGGGCCGCTGGCAGGCCGGCCAACGCCTTCCCAACGAGGCGGAGTTGTCGAGCCTCTACGGCGTCTCCCGCCAGACCGTGCACAAGGCCATCGCAGTGCTGGCGCGGGAGGGTTTCCTCGTCCGCCGCCGCCGTGCCGGAACCTTCGTCGCCACCGGCCGCCGCGACCGCTTCGCCCTGCCCATCGAGGACATCGGCGACGTCGTCGCGCGGGAGGGGCGTGTCTACGAGTTCCGCATCCGCGAACGCAAGAGTCTTTGCAACGGACAGGGAATCCGCTGGCCCGACCTGCCCGACGGTGCGCCGATCCTGGCGCTGGAATGCCTGCATTTCAGCGACGGGACGCCGATCCAGCATGAACGCCGCCTCGTCAGCCTCGACGCCGTGCCGGAAGTGGCGGATGAGCCGTTCGACAGCGTGGCGCCCAGCCGCTGGCTGGTCGACCGGGTTCCCTGGTCGTCGGCCGACCATACGGTGCGCGCGGTCAACGCCACGGCGGAGATGGCGGCGCTGCTGGGGGTGGAGGCCGGGGCGGCCTGCCTGTCGATCCGGCGGCAGACCATGCATCTCAACCGGCCGGTGACGCTGGTTCATTTCCTCTCGGTCGGCGACCGGTTCAGCCTCAGCGGCTCGTCGATCACCGACAGCGCGACCGAGTTGAATTTGTAAACACAAAAGGACCGGACAGGGTTGGCCGGCCACGACAGGGGACCACTCACGATGGAGAGCAAGGGTATGGTTCGGACGATGTTCAAGGCGGCGCTGCTCGGCGCCACGCTGCTGGTGACCGGTGCCGCCGCCGGCACGGCGATGGCCGACACGCTGGCCGACGTGAAGAAGGCCGGTGTGCTCACCGTCGCCACCGAGATGCAGTTCCCGCCCTTCGATTTCCTGGAGAACAACGAATACAAGGGCGTCGACCGCGACCTGATCGAAGAGGTGGCGAAGGAGCTGGGCGTCAAGGCCAAGCACATCGACCTGCCCTGGACCAGCGTCCTGCCCGGCCTGGAAGCCAAGAAGTTCGATCTGGTCATCGCCCCGGTGACGATCACGAAGGAGCGCATGAAGCGCTACGCCTTCACCGTTCCAATCTCCGAGGCGACCGCCGCGATCATGAAGCGCGCCGACGACAAGACCATCAACAAGCCGGAGGACATCGCCGGCAAGAAGGTCGGCGGCGGCAAGGGCACCTCGCAGCTGGCGCAGGTGAAGGAGTTCGGCCAGACCCTGCCGACCCCGCCGGACGTGCGCGAGTATGTCGACAGCAACCAGTCCTACGCCGATCTGGCCGCCGGCCGCATCGACGCCTCGGTCAACTCGCTGCCGAACCTCGCCTTCGCCGCCGCCCAGCGCAAGGAGACCTTCGCCGTCGTCCTGCCGCCCTTCGGCAAGCCCTCCTACTTCTCGTGGGTCGGCCGCCTCGGCGATGACGACAAGAGCCTGGTCGAGGCGGTCAACGCCGCGCTGGTGAAGATCCAGAAGGACGGCCGCATGGCGACCATCCAGAAGAAGTGGTTCGGCGTCTCGCAGGAACTGCCGACCACCGTTCCGGAACCGCAGCTGTAAGGCACGCATGACCGTCCCTCTCCCGTAGCGGGAGAGGGACGGGATCGTTCGACGAAGGCCCATCCATGAAGTTCAGCGTCATCATCGACGCCCTTCCCCATCTGCTGGGGGCGGCCGTCACGACCGTCTGGGTCTCGCTGCTCGGCGTGCTGCTGGGGCAGGTGATCGGCCTTGCCGTCTGCGTGGCGCGGCAGTCCGGCGGCCGGGCGGTGGACATGGCCGGCGGCGTCTATGTCAGCTTCTTCCGCGGCGTGCCGCTGCTGATCCAGCTTCTGCTGATCTACTACATGCTGCCGCTGATCGGCATCGACGTGCCGCCTCTGGTTGCCTCCATCGCCGCGCTCGGCCTTGCATCGGGCGCCTATGTGTCTGAGATATACCGCGGCGCGCTGAACGCCGTTCCGCACGGCCAATCGGAAGCGGCGCTGGCGCTGGGCTTCCCCGGATCGGCCATCTGGACGCGCATCCTGCTGCCGCAGGCCTTCCGCATCTCGGTGCCGGCCCTGGTCAACGAACTGATCCTGCTGCTGAAGGCGTCCTCGCTGATCTCCGTCGTCGGGGTGGCGGAGCTGACGCGGACCAGCCAGACCATTTCGGCTGCCAACTACCGCCCGCTTGAGATTTACCTCGCGGCCGGCGTCATCTATCTGGCGATCAACGGCGCGCTGGCCCTGTTCGGCACGCTGGTCGAACGCCGCCTGCAACAGGCCTGATCCGATGTTGGACCTCTCCCTTCTCGTCCAGTACGGCCCGGCGCTGCTGCGCGGCTTCGGCGTCACCATCCTGTGCTGGGGCGCCGGCTGCCTCATCGGCATGGTGCTGGGCTTCGTCCTGATGCTGCTGCGCCAGATCCCGGTAAAGCCGCTGCGCTGGGCCATCCGCGCCTATATCGAGGTGATCCGCGGCACACCCTTCCTGATCCAGCTGTTCCTGCTCTACAGCGGCGGCCCGTCCATCGGCCTGCGGCTGGAGGCGACGGCGGCCGGCATCCTCGGCCTCGGCATCTATGG
Source organism: Azospirillum lipoferum 4B (assembly GCF_000283655.1). Taxonomy (NCBI): domain Bacteria; kingdom Pseudomonadati; phylum Pseudomonadota; class Alphaproteobacteria; order Rhodospirillales; family Azospirillaceae; genus Azospirillum; species Azospirillum lipoferum. The sequence goes on from NC_016623.1 coordinate 155,671, forward strand.
CAGCGCCTATTTTGCCGAGATCTTCCGCGCCGGCTATCAGGCGGTGCCGAAGGGGCAGGTGGAGGCCGCGCTCAGCCTCGGCATGTCCTACGGCTCGATCCTGCGCCGGGTGATCGTGCCGGCCATGCTGGTGTCGACCATCCCGTCCATCGTCAACATGATGGCGATCCTGACCAAGGAGACGGTGGTGCTGTCGATCATCACCGTGCCGGAACTGATGTACGAGATGCAGACGATGGCGGCGGAAACCTTCGCCACCTTCGAGACCATCGTCGGCATGGCGCTGTTCTACTGGCTGCTGGTGGAGGTGGTTTCGCGCCTGGGCCGCCGGCTGGAGGCCCGCGTCACCCGTTTCCTGACCCATGCGTCGCCGCAGGGATCCTCGACCCAGACCGCAACAGCGAGGGCGTGATGACCGCCGTTTCCGAAACCGCCACCTCGCCCCGTTCCGCCACCGCCGGCGATGCCGCGCCGATGGTCACCATCCGCGGCGTCAGCAAGAGCTTCGGCACCAACGAGGTGCTGCGCGACATCGACCTGACCGTCAACAAGTCGGAGGTCGTCTGCCTGATCGGCCCCAGCGGATCGGGCAAGAGCACGCTGTTGCGCTGCGTCAACTTCCTGGAGGTCTACGACCGCGGCGAAATCCGCATCGAAGGCAAGCTGGTCGGCTACACCGAAGAGACGCCGCACCGCCGCCTGTCGAACCGCGACCTGCGGAGCTTGCGCCGCAACGTCGGCATGGTGTTCCAGCAGTTCAACCTGTGGCCCCACATGACGGCGCTGGAGAATGTGGCCGAGGCGCTGGTGCAGGTCCGCGGCATGGACAAGGCGGCGGCGGGCGCCCATGCGCAACGGATGCTGGACCGGGTCGGTCTGTCCGCCAAGGCCGACAGCTATCCCGCCCGCCTGTCCGGCGGCCAGCAGCAGCGCGTCGCCATCGCCCGCGTGATCGCGATGGAGCCCCACCTGATGCTGTTCGACGAGCCGACCTCCGCCCTCGATCCCGAACTGGTGGGCGAGGTGCTGCAGGTCATGCGCGATCTGGCCGCCGACGGCATGACCATGGTGGTGGTGACACACGAGATGGGCTTCGCGGCCAACGTCGCCGACAAGGTGGCCTTCCTCGACCACGGCCGCATCGCCGCCTTCGGCACCCCGCGCGAGGTCTTCCACGAATGTGCGGAACCGCGGGTGCAGCAGTTCCTGCAGACCTATCACGAGCGGAACAGTTTTTGACGGCTGTTCGTGGGAGAGGAAAGGCCGCCCTCCGGGGGCGGCCTTCATGGCGACTCAGTAGTGATACCGGCAGGCCAGTATTTCGAGTGCTTGGGCGGCACCGCTCCCGGTCACCCGATAGACCAGCCGATGTTCGCCCGTGATGCGGCGCGACCACCAGCCGGCAAGCCCTTCCTTCAGGGGTTCAGGCTTGCCCAGTCCTGAGAACGGGTTCCTTTCAGTGTCGCGGATCAGATCGTTGACCTTCTTCAACACGGCCTGGTCGTTCTTCTGCCAGTATAAGTAATCCTCCCAAGCGCCGTCAGTCCAAACCTTCTTCATTCAGAATGTCCCGCTCGATGCCTTTGCCCGCATCAAGTTGGGCGATGCCCTTGAGCAGCCGTTCCGCGTTTTTGGGGCTTTTCAGGAGATGAAGCGTCTCCATCAGCCCTTCGAATTCTTCCTCGGAAATCATCACCACCGACCGTCCCTTCTGACGGGTGACGGTCAGCGGCGCGCGGCTGTCACAGACCTCGTCCATCACGCTGGCAAGGTTGTTTCTAAGATCGGTGTAGCTGATGTGACCCATATCGAAGTACTTGGCCGTATGCGGGTGGGGTATGACAATATGTACAGAAATACGGACATGCGTCAAGTCGGGGCTGCCACAGCCACGCTCCCCCCTGGAACCCCGCTCGCAAACCGGCTAAGAACCTTTCGCACGCGCAATAGAACTGCAACGCGAAAGCCTCGTTTCCGTCGATGATCGAACTCCGGTCCGTTACCCACGCCTATGGCGACCGCCCCGTCCTTCATGACCTGTCGCTGCGGCTGGCGGAGCGGCGCATCGCCATTCTCGGCGGCAACGGCTCGGGCAAGAGCACGCTGGCGCGGCTGCTGAACGGGCTGATCGTGCCGACCGCCGGCAGCGTTGCCGTCGACGGGCTCGACACGCGGACCGACGGGCGCGCGGTGCGCCAGCGGGTCGGCTTCGTCTTCCAGAATCCCGACACCCAGATCGTCTATCCGACGGTGGAGGAGGACATCGCCTTCGGGCTGAAGGCGCGCAAGCTGCCGAAGGACGAGGTGGCCCGCCGCGTCGCCGGGGCGCTGGAGCGCTACGGCCTCGACCGCTACCGCCACCAGCCGGCCCACCAGATGAGCGGCGGCGAGAAGCAGCTGCTCGCCATCGCCGGGGTGCTGGTGCTGGAGCCGGCCTATGTGATCTTCGACGAGCCGACAACCCTGCTCGACCTGCGCAACCGCCGCAAGGTGATCGAACTGCTGCGCGGGCTGCCGCAGACGGTGATCGTCGTCACCCACGACCTGGACATGGTGAAGGATTTCGACCGGGCGCTGGTGCTGGAGGATGGCCGCATCGTCGCCGACGGTCCGCCGGCCGACGCCGTGCCGGCCTACATCGAGCGGCTCGGCTGATGCTTGGGCTCTACCTGCATCGGGAGTCGGTCATCCACCGCCTGCCGGCGGGGGCGAAGCTGGGCGGGCTGCTGCTGGTGACGGTCGTCGTGCTGGCGCTGCCCGGTGCCTGGGGGGCAGCGGCCGCCGGGCTGATCGGTGCCCTTGTGCTGGCGGCGGCGAGGCTGCCCGCCGGGCGGGTGCTGAAGGAATTGCGGGCGCCGGTCGTCATGCTGACCCTGCTGTTCGGCTTCCAGGCCCTGCTGTCCGGCGGCGGGTGGGAGGAAACCGCGGTCGCCGTCGCCCGTTTCGCCGCGCTGATCCTGCTGGCGACCCTGGTCACGCTGACCACCCGCGTGATGGACATGGTCGACCTGTTCGAGCGGCTGTTCGGCCTGCTGCGTCCGGTCGGGGTCAATCCGGCGAAGATGGCGCTGATGCTGGCCCTGACCATCCGCTTCATCCCCCTGCTGGGCGAGCAGGTGCGCGAGGTGCGGATGGCCCAGCGCGCCCGCGGCGTCGAGCGCAACATAGCCGCCCTGTTCGTTCCGCTGCTGGTCAAGATCCTCACCATGGCCGATGATCTGACCGCCGCATTGGAGGCACGCGGCTACGATCCGGCGGATTCCGGATCACAAGCCGCCACAAAGAACAGTCCACAACGATAACGTCACCAGCCGAAGGAAGCGTCCGCAATGCTGTCCACCCGCGACCTCGTTCTCTGCGCCCTGTTCGCCGCCCTGCTGGGCGGGCTCGGCATGGCGCCGCCGATTCCGCTCGGCTTCCTGCCGGTGCCGGTCACCGCGCAGACGCTGGGCGTCATGCTGGCAGGCACCATCCTGGGCGCCAAGCGCGGCGGCATCGCCGCCCTGCTGTTCGTGCTGCTGGTGGCCGCAGGCCTGCCGCTGCTGGCCGGCGGACGCGGCGGCATCGGCGTGCTGATGGGGCCGACCGGCGGTTTCGTTCTGTCCTGGCCGGTCGCCGCCTTCGTCACCGGCTGGCTGGCGGAGCGCTTCGCCACCAACGCCAACCCGATCCGGCTGTTCGCGGTCAGCGTCGTCGGCGGCATCCTGGTCGTCTATGCCGGCGGCATTCCCTGGCTGTGGCTGGTCGCCGGCCTGCCGGTGGAAAAGGCGGTCTTCGGCTCGCTGGCCTTCGTGCCGGGCGACCTGATCAAGGCCGGCATTGCCGCCGTCGCCGCGGCCGGCGTCCGCCGGGCCGGCATCCTGCCGATCCATACCTGAGAGAATGGCGACCGATCGACAATCCTTGAGCGTCGGCTGTCTAGGGGCGGACAACCTCGCCCGCCCCTTCGCTCTGGCCGCCTGGCGCAGCCCTGACCATCCCGCCCTGGTGTGCGATGGCGTCGCCCTGTCCTATGCCGCCCTGTTGGAACAGGCACTGCGGACCGGCGCCGGTGTGGCCGCCTTGCGGAAGGACGCCACGCCGCCGCGCGTTGCGCTCAGCCTCGGCAACCGGGCGGAGCTGCCGGCGCTGTTCTTCGGCATCGTCGCTGCCGGCGGCATCGTCGGGCTGTTCGACCCGAAATGGAGCGCGGCGCAGACCGCCGCCGCACTCGATACCTTCCGCCCCGACCTGCACCTGACGACGGAGACCGCCGCTGCCTGGATCGCCGCACAGCCGGCGGACTGGAGCATTCCGGCGGTCGACGCGAAGACGCCTTTTCTGGTCGGCTTCACCTCCGGCACCACCGGGCGGCCGAAGGCTTTCATCCGCAACCAGGGATCCTGGCTGGCGACGCTGGAGGCGAGCCGGGTGGAGTTCGGCATCGGGCCGGACGACATCGTTCTGGTGCCGGGGCCGCTGGTCCATGGCCTCGGCCTCTATGGCGCGGTGGAAGGGCTGTCGGCCGGCGCCACGATCCGGGTGCAGCCGAAATTCGACGCAGCAGACGCGGCGGCGCAGCTGACGGAATGCGGAGTCACCACGCTGGTGCTGGTGCCGACGATGCTGGTCGGCATCCTCGACGCGGCGGAACGCCACGGCCGGCGCTTCCCTGCCCTGCGCCGGGTGGTGTGCTCCGGCGCGAAGCTGGCACCGGCGGTGCATGACCGGCTGGCGGCGCTGTGCCCCGATGCCGCGGTGCTCGAATATTACGGCGCATCGGAACTGAGCTTCGTCAGCCTGCGCTCGTCCCGCGAGGGCGCCCCCGCCGACAGCGTTGGCCGCCCCTTCCACGGGGTGGAACTGAGCCTGCGCGACGATGTCGGCAACCCGGTGGAGCGCGGCCGGCCCGGCACCGTCTGGGTGCGGAGCGGGATGCTGAGCGACGGCTATCTCGGCACCACCGACGGCGCCGGCTATCGCGAGCGGGACGGCTGGGGCACGGTCGGCGATTATGGCTGGATCGACGGCGAGGGCTGGCTGCGGCTTGTCGGACGGGCCGGCGACATGGTCATCACCGGCGGCCTGAACGTCTACCCGGCGGAGGTCGAAGCCGCCTTGCGCGCTCATCCCGCGGTGGCGGAGGCGGTGGTGTTCGGCCTGCCCGATCCCTATTGGGGCGACGCCCTGTCCGCCGTGGTCTGGTGGCGCGGGTCCCGGCGCGCATCGCTGGCGGAGCTGCGCGGCTGGTGCCAGGAGCGGTTGGAGGCCTACAAGGCGCCCCGGCGCGTCTTCGCGGCGGCCGACATGCCCCTGACCGGCAGTGGCAAGATCGCCCGCGGCGATGTGCGCGAGCAGGCGAAGGGCGGCGGTCTGGAGGTGGTGGAATGAGCAAGCGCCCGATCATCGTCGCCGCGCGGCGCACGCCCGTCGGCCGCATCGGCGGTTCCCTGCGCGACCTTCCCGTCGAGGATCTCGCCGCGCCGGTCATCCGCGCCGTGCTTGCCGATGCCGGGATCGAGCCGGCCGAGGTCGACGAGGTGCTGCTGGGCAATGCGGTCGGACCCGGCGGCAATGTCGCGCGGCTGTCGGCGCTGGCAGCCGGGCTGCCGGTGTCGGTGCCGGGCGTGACGGTGGACCGGCAATGCGGGTCCGGGCTGGAGGCGATCAACCTCGCCGCCCGGCTGGTGCAGTCCGGCGCCTGTGACGTCGTGCTGGCCGGCGGGGTGGAGAGCACCAGCACCGCCCCCTGGCGCGTCGCCAAGCCGTCCAGCCTCTACCGCAGCCCGACCTTCTACGACCGCGCCCGCTTCGCCCCGGACGAGATCGGCGACCCGTCGATGATCGAAGCGGCGGAAAACGTCGCCCTGGCCTATGGCATCGACCGCGCCCGGCAGGACCGCTACGCCCTGGACAGCCACCGCAAGGCGGTGGCCGCGCAAGCCGCCCGACGCTTCGACCGCGAGATCGTGCCGCTCACCCTGCGCGACGGCCGCGTCATCGACCGCGACGAATGCCCGCGCGCCGACACCAGCCTTGAGAAACTGGCGGCGCTGCGGCCCATCCTGCGGCCGGACGGCACCGTGACCGCCGGCAACGCCTGCCCGGTCAATGACGGCGCCGCCGTGGTGGCGGTGGTTTCGGAGCGGAAGTTCCGCGCGCTCGGCCTGACCCACGGGCTGGCTGTGGTGGACAGCGCCGCGGCCGGCGTGGACCCGAAACTGCTCGGCACCGGCCCGATTCCGGCGGTGACCAAGCTGCTGGCCCGCAACCCCGGCCTGTCGGTCGCCGACATCGACCTGATCGAGTTCAACGAGGCCTTCGCCGCCCAGGTGCTGGCCAGCCTCGATGCGCTGGGCATCGACCAGTCGCGCGTGTCGGTCGGCGGCGGCGCGCTGGCGCTCGGCCATCCCTATGGCGCGTCGGGAGCCATCCTGGTGACGCGCCTGTTCACCGAGCTGCTGTTCCCGGCGGCGGGCATGTCGCCCCGCCGGGGGCTCGCCACGCTCGGCATCGGCGGCGGTCTGGGGATCGCCACACTTCTGGAGCCAGTCTGAATGACCAGCGTGCCTGCGGCCGGGGACAGCTTCCGGTCCGCCTTCCGTCACCGCGCCTTCGCCCTGTTCTGGTGCGCGCGGGTCTGTTCGATGCTGGCGATCCAGATGCAGGTGGTGGCGGTCGGCTGGCAGGTCTACGCCATGACCGACAACCCGCTCGACCTTGGGCTGGTCGGGCTGTTCCAGTTCCTGCCCACCCTGGCGCTGGTCCTGGTGGCCGGCCATGTGGTCGACAACAACGACCGCAAGACGGTGCTGTGCGGCGCCCTGTCCGTCGAAATGGCCGCGGTCGCATCCCTGTTCCTGCTGACAATGGCAGGCGCGCTGTCGCCGCACGCGATCTTCGCCGTGGTGGCGCTGATCGGCCTCGCCAAGTCCTTCGAGGGACCCGCCAACCAGGCGATCCTGTCGGCGACCGTACCGCTGGAGGACCTGCCCAACGCCGTCGCCTGGCAATCGTCGGGGGTGCAGGTGGCGCAGATCTCCGGCCCGGCGCTGGGCGGACTGCTCTACATCGCCGGCCCGGCGGCGGTCTATGGCGTCAGCACGGCGATGCTGGTGCTGTCGGTCCTGCTGATCGCCGCCTGCCGGCCGCGTCCGGTCACCATGACCAGGCGCGCCATGAGCCTGTCGAGCATGCTGGCCGGCGCCGCCTTCATCCGCAGCCGGCCGGAGATCCTGGGTGCCATCTCGCTCGACCTGTTCGCCGTGCTGCTGGGCGGGGCCACCGCGCTGCTGCCGATCTACGCCCGCGACGTGCTGTTCGTCGGGCCATGGGGGCTCGGCCTGCTGCGCTCCGCCCCGGCGCTGGGAGCGCTGGCCATGGCGATGGTCATCACCCGCTGGGGCGTGAAGCGCCATGCCGGGCGCTGGATGCTGATCGCGGTGGCGGGGTTCGGCGGCGCCACCATCGCCTTCGGCCTGTCGACCGATCCGGTGCTGTCCTTCATCGCCCTGCTGGCGGTCGGCGCCACCGATCAGGTCAGCATGTTCGTCCGCCAGACCCTGATCCAGCTGTCCACCCCCGACGAGATGCGCGGCCGCGTCGGTGCCGTCACCTCGCTGTTCATCGGCGCGTCCAACCAACTGGGCGAGTTCGAGTCCGGCAGCGTCGCGGCAATGGTCGGGGCGGTCCCTGCGGTTGTGCTGGGCGGCGTCGGCGCGGTCGGGCTGGCCGGACTGTGGGCGGCGATGTTCCCGGCGCTGCGGCGGGTGGACAGGCTGCTGGGGCGGTAAGCCGTCACGATGCACGGGCTGACATATAGGTTTTCCGCCTGGACATTCGCAGATTGCATCTGTAGAGATATTTGTGCTTTTTGCGGACAAGATCCTCTCGACATCCAAATCGGAGGAGATGGAATCCGTCCGTTGAACCGGATAGGATGACCAAATGACCGTTGTTTCTGCGAATGTTGCAATCAATTTGACAGGAATTGGCGATGCATCGGGTATTGTCTTTGACAATTATTACCTGACATCTCAAGGTCCAAATCATATTTCGTTCCGGTATACGTCAAACAACGTTCCAGTTTTTGATGCCAGTATAACCGGTTGGTTCAACATTTCAGATTACGGGGCTTCCGGAACGATATCATCTCTGACAGCGTCGTTGCCGGGTGGCGGGATGCTGCTGTCCTTCACCAACATGGACCTGAGATTCTACAGCGTTTACGGCCTCGCCAATTCACTCAACCCGCAAACAATTCTATATGCCAACGACCAGATTTTCGGTTCTTCTTTCGGCGATACTCTCTATGGCTATAGCGGAAACGATTACATCGGTGGCGGGGGCGGGAACGACCTGATCAGTGGCGGCTATGGGGCGGACACGCTGGACGGTGGCGACGGGACGGATACCGTCATCAGCAACCAGTATTACGCAACGGGCAAACTGATCGCCTACGGCGAGCGGGCAGCGGTTCTCGATCGGACCTACGGCTCCGATATTCTGAGCAATGTCGAATATATCCGCTTTTACGACAGAACCGTTGCCACATCCAGCGCCGGCAGCTTCGATGTCCTGAGCTATCTTGCCGCCAATCGGGATCTTGCCGCCACCTTCGGCACCAATGGTGCGGCGGCATTTTCACATTACGTGCAATTCGGTTATGTCGAGAACCGCTCGACGGGTTTCGATGCTGCGGCATATCTCGCTGCCAATCGGGATCTCGCCACCGCCTTCGGCACCGATACCGGGGCGGCAATGACGCATTACATAACGCATGGCCGGCTAGAGAACCGCGTTACAACGTTCAACTCCATGTCGTACCTCGCGGCCAATCCCGACCTGATCCGGGCATTCGGGGCCGATACGACAGCTGCCGCCATGCATTACGCCCGCAATGGCCGGTTGGAAGGGCGGTCGACCAGCTTCAACGCCGCGGCCTATCTGGCGCGAAATCCGGATGTTCAGCGCGCGCTGGGGAGCAGTGAGCTGGCGGCTGCCACCCATTATGTGACCTTCGGCTTGCGCGAAGGCCGCGCGACCGCTCCGCTAACCACCACCGGCCGGGCAGCGGGATTGAGCGAAGACACCACCGCTGCCATGATCGCGATGACGTCCTGATGGGAAATGTGTGGAAAGGACATTAACTCAGCGAGCCGCGCAAACAATAATCTTTAAAAAAAATACCCGCGGGAAAGCTGATTTATCAGATTCTTTCTTACTCGCTTACGAGGTTTCTGAATTAGAAATGGCTGAGAATCTGCAGTTTTATGAGATCGTGCGATGATGCATAACGAGAACGCAATCAATGGCTTTGTAACACGAATATTGCTTGTCGCAGTCGCCCTGATTGGCGTCGCACAACTGGCTTTCCTGCCGCCATGGGAAGGGTTCGACGAATACGCGCATTGGTCATCGATCCAGCAAATTGCGGAGACCGGTTCAATTCCTCTTTATGGCCGGGATCATGTTTCCGCGGATGTGGATGCCTTTCCCGGACCGATGCCCTATACAACCACTCCGCCTTTCGACAATACCGGACGACCAACCTATAGATCCTATCGTGAAATGGATCGCACAAGCATTGTAGAGACTACAGAACGTTCATTCCGTCAGGGGCGTGAGCTGAATTGGCAAGCTCAGCATCCACCGCTTTACTACGGAATTCTCGCTCCCGTTTATTTGGCGGTCAAGAGCGCTAACTGGGTGACGCATCTTTTTCTTTTGCGCCTTACCTCCTGGAGCTTGGCATTCACCGGATTGGCCATCGGCGTTCTGGCAACGCAACGTTATCTGCCGGAAAAGGCCACATTCGCCGCCCCGTTCATGGCTGCGTATCCGTTCCTGGTGCCGCAATTCTTCCCGGAAATGGCACGGTTGGGCAATGACAGCCTTTGCCTCCTGCTGATGGGAACGATCTGGGCATTGCTTCTGCAATCGCTTTCGCCGCGAAGGCACAGATGGTCCATGCCGCTGCTGGGTCTTGCCTTGGCGGCCGGACTGCTGACGAAAGCGTTCTTCGTCCCGATTTCCTTCGGCGTCCTGGCATTTCTTGCCGTTCGATGGTTGCACGAACGGCGACCCGAGCATTTGCGGGATCTTGTGACCTGCGCCACCGTCGCCGGATTCATCGGAGCCGCATGGTATCTGCGTAACCTGCTGCTGTTCGATAATCTTCTGGGCACCAACGACTTCATCCGCCTTGCCCATGGAATCGGATTGAAGGCCGGGCTTGAGCAGAACTTCTCCATCTTAGCATTCGTGCGTGGCCTCGCCGCTATCCTCGGCAGCTACATCTGGGCCGGAACATGGTCCTTGGCTCAGCCGCCCGAGTATCTGTTGCTTGCGACCGCAACCCTGGTTGTTCTGACGGTCGGCCGCTGGGTCGCAACCTTGCGGCCCGGCCGCTTCGCCAAGGCCCCTGCCTGTTTCCTGCCCCTCTTCATCGTCGGCCCGGTGATCGGCGGGCTGGGCTATCACCTACTGACGGTGATTGCCGAAACCGGCCGCGGAGTGGGTACACCCGGCTGGTACCTGCATATTCTGGCGGCCCCCATCTCCTTTGCGATGGCGATCGGTTGGCACCTTCTCCCCTGGCGAGCAGGGTTGCGCGCGCTCGCTTGCGGTTCGGTCATGCTCGGCGTGCTGGGATGGGGACTGCAACTGTCCCTGTTCAGCGGTTGCGCCACCAAGTCGGGGTCGAACAAATACTACGACTGGACGGGGGCTTCCTGCCTGGTGGATTGGTCCCAGCTCAACGCGTTGGGCTTTCCGGCAACCGGCTTCGTCTGCCTCTGCCTCGGTGCTGCCGCCGCGGTCGGCGCCTCGATCGCTTGGTTCAGGCCCGACGCCATGCGGACATCGGGCCTGAAAGCGCCGCAACCTAATAAATAGCCGATCAATACCGGATCGTCACCTTGTCCGCCGCCTGCTTGGCCCGCGCACGCGCGTCGTCGGTGTCGGTGCCGGTGGCGAGCGCCACGCCCATGCGGCGGTTCTTGCGGGTGGTCGGCTTGCCGAACAACCGGACGTCGACCTCCTGCTCCGCGCTGCCCAGGCTCAGCGCATCGGCCAGCCCCTCGATGCGGAAGCTCTCCGCCTCGCGGTCGGCCAGGATGACGGCGGAGGCCGACGGGCTGCGGCAGACGATGTTGTGGATCGGCAGGCCCAGGATGGCGCGGGCGTGCAGTTCGAATTCCGACAGGTTCTGCGACAGCAGGGTGACCATGCCGGTGTCGTGCGGGCGCGGCGACAGCTCGGAGAAGACGACCTCGTCGGCCGTCACGAAGAACTCGACGCCGAAGATGCCGTAGCCGCCGAGATTGTCGACGACGCGGGCCGCCATCGCCTTGGCGTCGTCCAGCATCGCCTGCGGCATGGCGACCGGCTGCCAGGATTCCTGGTAGTCGCCGCGCTCCTGCCGGTGGCCGATCGGCTCGCAATAGAGGATGCCGTCGCGGGTGCGGACGGTCAGCAGCGTGATCTCGTATTCGAAGGCGACGAATTCCTCGACGATCACCTTGCGGCGGTCGCCGCGCATGTTCGCCACCGCATAGTCCCAGGCGGCTTCCAGCCCGGCGGCGTCCTGCACCGTGCTCTGCCCCTTGCCCGACGACGACATCACCGGCTTGATGACGCAGGGGAAGCCGGTGTGCTCCGCCCCGGCGCGGACCTCGTCCAGGCTTTCGGCATAGCGATAGCGCGAGGTGCGCAGACCGAGCTCCGTCGCGGCGACCTCGCGGATGCGGTCGCGGTTCATCGTCATGGTGGCGGCGCGGGCCGACGGCACGACAATGGTGCCGGCATCCTCGAACTCGTGCAGCACCTCGGTGCGGATCGCCTCCACCTCCGGCACGATGAAGTCGGGGCGGTGCTTGGCGATGGCGGCGCGCAGGGCGTCGGCGTCCAGCATGGAGAACACCTCCGCCCGGTCGGCGACCTGCATCGCAGGCGCGTTGGCGTAGCTGTCGCAGGCGATGACCTCGCAGCCCAGCCGCTTCGCGGCGATGACGAATTCCTTGCCCAGCTCACCGGAGCCGAGCAGCAGGATCCTGGCGGTGAACATCCACGCACTCCCCATTTTGGCGACAGCAGGCCGACCATAGGGCTTCCTCCCGGCCGGGCCAAGCCCCGCGGTGAGCACCCCGGCATGCGATCAGGACAGCGACAGCTGAGCAGAACAAATATTTCTAAAAAGAAATTATAATGGTACTGGATGAAAAGCCCTGCCTGTGTGTTCATGCATGAAAGTACCCGATGCTGGGAGGCGGCGATGGAAAAGACGGTGCGGCGCGGTGTCTTCGGCGGCAGGACGGTGTTGGCCGCTTGCCTTGCGGTGTCGCTGGCCCTGCCGGGCTGCGCCGGGAATGGCAACGACGACATGACGGGCGCCCTGCTGATCGGCGCCGCGGTGGTGGGGCTGGGCGTGCTGGCGGCGACCGCCGGCGACGATGACGATGACCGCTCTTACGAGCGCGACCGGCGCCGCCACCGCAGCGACGGCTATCACAACGGCGGCTACTACGGAAACGGCCATTATGGCGAACGGGGGCGCGACGGCTACAGCCGCTATGCCGGCAACGGCCAATGCGACGACGGGCGTTACCGCACCTCCAACGGCGGCCGGGCGGAGTCGGGCACCGACGAGTGGGACTGCCGCCGGTTCGGCGACGGACGGAAGTGATGCGTTACCGGCGGCGCCCCTCCAGATTCTTGCGGACGATGGCGGCGATGATCAAGAGGAAGGCCAGCAGCCGCAGCAGATAGACCCAGCTCTGCTCCTCCCGTTCCAGCCCGCCGAGCGCCAGGACGCTCTGGTTCACCGCCAGCAGGGCGAAGGCCAGCGCGAAGGAGACGAACAGCGCATCTCGCGTCCGCCTCCAGAAGCTGAGGAAGAACAGTCCGGCCACCGCATAGAGTGCCGCAAGCGCACCGGTGAAGAAGCTGTAGGTCGTCGGCAGCATCACTCTGCATCCCAGATGAAGCCGTAGAGCAGCACGCCCACGCCGGCCATGGCGGAGAACTGGCGGAACGGCAGCAGGTCCACCTGGGTCGGCAGGAGCACGACGTCGATGAACAGCAGCAGGTTGTTGATCGACAGGCAGACGAAGCACAGCGTGCTCCACAGCAGAAGCCGGCTGCGCGACCGCAGGAAGCTGCGCAGCAGCAGGACCATGCACAACAGGCTGGCGGCAAAGCACAGCAGATAGACCGCCGACTTCACGACGTCCATGTCAGCGCCCCCACCCCGCTCTCCCGGACGCTATGGCATTCACACATCTCGCCTCTGCGAAATAGCGGCAACCATCGGTAGTGAAAAGCCCTTCTCCCCTTGCGGGAGAAGGGTTGGGATGAGGGGGGCGACCAGCTGAAAGCCCGTGGAAATCAAGTATCCGCCCCTCACCCCAACCCCTCTCCCGCGAGGGGAGAGGGGCTGTCCTCAACGCCAAGCTGCACGTCTTTTCGCAAATGCGAAATGTGTGCATCCTGTAGCTCCCGGACCAAGGAGAGGGCGATCGGTCCACGATGTCGGATTGCAAAGCGGCGGTCATGTCATTCACCGGCGTCAGTCGTTGAGGCGGAAGCGGAAGGAATCGGCGAAGATCTGCACCTTGTTGCCGGGGGCAGCGAAGATCTCCCGGATGATGGCGGAGGGGCGGGTGGCATAGGCCTGCGCGATCTCCTCGACCCATTGGTCGAGGATGGGTGCGGCGGGATGGTAGCGGTGGCAACCATCCGCCAGCGCCATCACCAGCCCGGCGCCGAGAAAGCCGCCAAGCGCCTCCTGCACCACCACGTCGCTGCCCCGCAACTCGCGCACGAGGTCGGCCTTGGACCAGTCGCGCCCGGGGGTCCGGCGCAGCAGAAGCAGAAGTTCGAGCGCCCAGACCGAACGGATCGAGCTTCGAAGCAGGGTAAGCGCATCGTCGGACAAAACCATGAACCAGAACCTGACCTGATGTGCACAATCGGCGGCATGGGACGGCGCCGCCATCGATCCCCGCCATTGATCCCCGTCGTCAGCCCCGGACGGCCTCCGCCGGCGCGAGGGGGGACTGCAGATCCAGCGCCCGGCGCAGCGCGCGGGCGAGATCGCCGTCGCGATAGGGCTTGGCCAGCGTCTCCGCCCGGCTCAAAACCGCCCCCAGAACGGCACCCGGATCGGTGCCGTCGTCCGCGGGCATGGCGGCGCCGGCCTCCTGCTCCGGCGCATTGGTTCCGTTGGCATAGCCCGAGGCGAACAGGACCCGCAGCGCGGGGTGGCGGCGCAGCCCCTCGCGCGCCAGTTCACGCCCGTTCAGGCCGCCCGGCATCACGATATCGGTGAACAGGAGATCGACAGGCAGGCGGTCCAGCAGGGTCAGCGCCGCTTCCGCCCCATCTGCTTCCAGCACGCGGTAGCCCAGCGCACCCACGGCCTGGACGGCGACGGCGCGCACGTCGGCGTCGTCATCCACCACCAGCACCGTCTCGCCTCGGCCGGCGAACGCCTCGTCGGCGCCGTCGTCGTCGAAGGCCGTGCCATGGACCGCGTCGACGGCGGCCCGCGGCAGGTAAAGGCGGAAGGTGGTGCCGACACCCGGACTGCTGTCGATGCCGATCAGCCCGCCCGACTGCTTGACGAAGCCATGGATCATGGCAAGGCCGAGCCCGGTGCCCTTCCCCGCGTCCTTGGTGGTGAAGAAGGGCTCGAACGCGCGCTCCAGCACCTCCGGCGGCATGCCGCATCCGCTGTCGGACACCGACAACAGGATGTAGTCGCCGGCCGGGACGGACATGCCATGGGCAGCCTGCGTATCCTCGAAACGGGCGTTTTCCGTGCGGATACGCAGGGTGCCGCCGCCGGGCATGGCGTCGCGGGCGTTGATGACGAGGTTCAGCAGGGCCGATTCCGCCTGCGACCGGTCGACCGACGCGGTCCACAGCGGCTCCGCACCGGCCGCAGGCGCCTCGATGGCGATGGCGACGCCGCCGCCAAGCGTGCGCTCCATCAGCTCGCCCATGCCGGCGACCAGCGCCCCGAGATCGACCGGCTCCGGGTGAAGCTGCTGGCGCCGGGCGAAGGTCAGCAGGCGCCGCGTCATGTCGGAACAGCGCAGCGCCGCCTGCAGCGCCATCTCCGCCCGCTTCGCCGCCTTCGGATCGTCGGCGAGGCCGGGGACCAGCCTTTCGAGGCTGCCGATCACCACCATCAGCATGTTGTTGAAGTCGTGGGCGATGCCGCCGGTCAGCTGGCCGACCAGTTCCATCTTCTGGGCGTGGGCGAGCTGGCGCTGGGCCTGGCGCGTCTCGGTCACGTCCAGGATGGTGCCGAACAGCTCGGCCGGCCGGCCGCCCTCGTCGCGCACCACCACCGCCTGGTCCAGCAGATGGCGCTCGCTGCCGTCCGGGCAGCGCCAGCGGTATTCGACCGTCGTCAGCCCGGCGTCGTGGATCGACTCCAGCTGGCGCAGCACGCGGTTGCGGTCGTCCGGATGAAGCCCCGCTTCCCAATAACCGGGGTCCTCGATGAAGCGGGCGGCCGGGCAGCCCAGCACCGACTGCACCGTGTCCGACAGGTAGCGGAAGGGAATGCCCGGCGTCAGATCCGCGGTATAGAGCACGATGGGCAGTTGGCCGAGGATCAGCGCCTGCCGCTCCTCCGACCGGCGCAGCGCCTGTTCGGCCTGCCGCATCTCGCGCCGCACCCGCTCGTTCTCGTCCAGCAGGCGCTGCTTGGCCTCAACCTCGCGCTTCACCGCCTCTGTTTTGCGGTAGAGGTCGACGAAGACCGCCACCTTGCATTTCAGGATGTGCGGATCGACCGGCTTGAACATGTAATCCACGGCGCCGCTGGCATAGCCGCGGAAGATGTGCGTCTCGTCCTTGTTGATGGCGGTCAGGAAGATGATGGGGATGTGGCGCGACTTCTCGCGCAGGCGGATCAGCTCCGCCGTTTCGTAGCCGTCCATCCCCGGCATATGGACGTCGAGCAGGATCAGCGCGAAGTCCTGGCGCAGCAGGTGCTTCAGCGCCTCCTCCCCCGACCGTGCCAGGACGAGCTGCGCCCCCATGTCCTCCAGCGTCTCGCGCACGGCGAACAGGTTCCGCGGGTCGTCATCGACGATCAGGATCGCCACGTCGGCCTTGTCGGGCTGCGGAGGAGCGTCGGTGGTCATGCTTTCCCATCCCGCGAGGGCACCGGCCGCCGGTGCGGGCGTGACGGCCGGAACGGGCACCCGTACGGGCATCACCACATCCGGCGGCAGAAGCGTCTGGCGGACCGCCGGCACCGCGAAGGCAGGCGGCGGCACGAAGGGCCAGCGCCGCGCGACCCGCGCCGGGCGGAGCTTGCGCCGGGTCATGCCGGAACCCCGCCGCGCGTCTGCGGCCGGCCGCCCTTGGCGGTCCAGATCCGCAGCAGGGACAGCAGATGGTCGATGTCCACCGGCTTGGCGATATAGTCGGTCGCTCCGGCCTCGATGCACTTGTCGCGGTCGCCCTTCATCGCCTTCGCGGTGACGGCGATCATCGGCAGGCCGCGGAACTCGTCGATGCTGCGGATCTTGCGCATGGTTTCGTAGCCGTCCATCTCCGGCATCATGATGTCGACCAGCACCACGTCGACGCCGGGATCGGCACGCAGCCGCTCGATCCCCTCGCGACCGCTTTCGGCATGCAGGACCTCGATCCTGTGGGCCTCCATCACGCTGGCGAGCGAGAAGATGTTGCGGATGTCGTCGTCGATCACCAGCACCCGCTTCCCGGCCAGCGAGGGGTCGTTCCGGCGCAGGTCCAGGATGCTGCGCCGCTTGTCCTCAGGCAGCGTGTCGACGGCACGGTGCAGGAACAGCGCGGTCTCGTCGATCAGGCCGGCGGGCGACCGGGCACTCTTCAGCACCACGGTCTCGGCCAGCCGGCGCAGCCGCGCCTCGTCCTCCGCCGTGATGTCGGGGGCGACATAGACCACCACCGGCGTCCAGGCGAGCGTGTCGCGGGTGCGCAGCCATTCCACCAGTTCGAAATCGGCGGCGGAGGGGCCGGGCAGCGCCGGGTTGGACAGGTCCAGCACCATGCAGTCGAAGCGGTCGGCCGACAGCGCCGCCATCGCCGCTTCGATGGAGGTGACGGTGTGGGTCTCCACGTCGCCGTTGCCGATCAGGGCGGCGACGGCGCCCGGCTGCGGATTGTCCTTCTCCACCACCAGCAGCTTGCGGCGATCGCGTTCCTTGAAGCTCTTCACCCGGTTCAGGGCATCGAAGATCGCCTCGCGCTCCACCGGCTTTTCCGAATAGTCGAAGGCGCCCATCGACAGGCCGCGCCGCCGTTCGTCCTTGGCGGAGATGACGTGGACAGGGATATGGCGGGTCTGCGGGTCGCGCTTCAGAAGGTCGAGCAGCGCCCAGCCGTCCATGTCCGGCAAGCCGATGTCGAGCAGGATGGCATCCGGCCGGTATTTGCGCGCCAGCGGCAGCGCCGCCGCCCCGCCGTTGGACAGAACGGTGCGGAAGCCCTTTTCGCGCGCCAGATCGAGCAGGATGGAGGCGAAGGTCGCGTCGTCCTCCACGATCAGCACCACGGGCTCGCCGGGGCGCAGGCGGTCGCGGTCGTCGCCGGCCGGCATGTCGAGCAGGGCGAGCCCGTCCTGCGGGCCGGACGCCACCACCGGGCGGGTCGCCGCCTCCGTCCGCTTGGGCAGCAGGCCGGCGGGAACCGGCGCGGTGCTGGCCGCGGCAACCAGCGGATTGGCGGTCTCCTCCGCGGCGTCGTAGCTGCGCGGGACATAGAGCGTGAAGGCGCTGCCCTTGCCGGGCGTGCTGGTCACCCGGATCTCGCCGCCCAGCAGGCGGGCGATCTCGCGGCTGATCGACAGGCCGAGCCCGGTGCCGCCGTATTTGCGGCTGGTGGTGCCGTCGGCCTGCTGGAACGCCTCGAAGATGATGCGCTGCTTGTCCTCGGGGATGCCGATGCCGGTGTCGATGACGGTGAAGGCCAGCACCGACGACGCCGCGTTCAGCGTCGGGTGTGCGGCACTCCAGCCCTTCGTCGCCGGGGCGACGCGGAAGGTGATGCCGCCGGCGTCGGTGAACTTGAAGGCGTTGGACAGCAAATTGTTCAGCACCTGGGCCAGCCGCTTCTCGTCGGTCTGGATGCTGGCCGGCAGCGCTTCGTCCATCTCGATGGCGAAGGCCAGCTTCTTTTCCTGCGCCACCTGCGAGAAGGTGCGCTCCACATGGTTGCGCAGGTCGCCCAGCACGACCTCGCCGATCTCCAGCGTCACGGTGCCGGATTCGATCTTCGACAGGTCGAGGATGTCGTTGATCAGCCCCAGCAGGTCCGACCCGGCGGAATGGATGGTGCGGGCGAATTCCACCTGACGGTCGGACAGGTTGGTGTCCGGGTTGTCGGCCAGCAGCTTGGACAGGATCAGCAGGCTGTTCAGCGGCGTGCGCAGCTCGTGGCTCATGTTCGCCAGGAACTGCGACTTGTATTTGGAGGTCAGGGCAAGCTGTTCCGCCTTCTCCTCCAGCGCCGCCTTGGCGAGCACGACCTCGCGGTTCTTGCGCTCCACCTCGATGTTCTGCTTCTCCAGCTGCTCGGCCTTTTCCTCCAGCGCCTCGTTGGTGGTGGTCAGCTTTTCCTGCTGGGCCTTCAGCAGCTCTTCCGACTTGCGCAGCGAGGCGGCCTGCTGTTCCAGCCGCTCGTTGGTGGTCTTCAGCTCCTCCTGCTGGCTCTGCAGTTCGGTGGTCAGGCGCTGCGACTGCTTCAGCAGGCCTTCGGTGCGCATGTTGGCGGCGATGGTGTTCAGCACGATGCCGATGCTCTCGGTCAGCTGCTCCAGGAAGCTCTGGTGCGTCTCGCTGAAGCGGCCGAAGCTCGCCAGTTCGATCACCGCCTTCACGTCGTCCTCGAACAGCACCGGCAGGACGATGATGTTCAGCGGCGGCGCCTCGCCCAGGCCGGAACTGATGGCGACATAGTCGCGCGGCACGTTGGTGAGCAGGATGCGCTTCTTCTCGTAGGCGCACTGCCCGACCAGACCTTCCTTCATGTGGAAGCGGTTGGACAGGTTCTTGCGCTCCTTCAGCGCGTAGGAGGCGACCAGTTCCAGCAGCGGCTCGTCGCGGTCGCGGGTGGCGACGTAGAAGACGCCGTGCTGCGCATTCACCAGCGGGGCGATCTCCGACAGGATCATGTTGGAGACGGTGACCAGATCGCGTTCGCCCTGCAGCATGCGGGTGAATTTGGCAAGGTTGGTCTTCAGCCAATCCTGTTCCGCATTCTTCAGCGTCGTGTCGCGAAGATTGCGGATCATCTCGTTGATATTGTCCTTCAGCGCCGCGACCTCGCCCATCGCCTCGACGGTGATGGAGCGGGTCAGGTCGCCCTTGGTCACCGCGGTGGCGACCTCGGCGATGGCGCGCACCTGGGTGGTCAGGTTTGCGGCCAGCTGGTTCACATTCTCCGTCAGGTCCTTCCACAGGCCGGCGGCGCCGGGCACGCGGGCCTGACCGCCCAGCTTGCCTTCGATGCCCACCTCGCGCGCCACGTTGGTGACCTGATCGGCGAAGGTCGCCAGCGTGTCGATCATGCCGTTGATGGTGTTGGCCAGTGCCGCGATCTCGCCCTTGGCGTCCACCGCCAGCTTGCGCTTCAGGTCGCCGTCGGCCACCGCGGTGACGACGCTGGCGATGCCGCGCACCTGCCCCGTCAGGTTGGCCGCCATCATGTTCACATTGTCGGTCAGATCCTTCCAGGTGCCGCCGACGCCCTCGACCTTCGCCTGACCGCCAAGCTTTCCTTCGGAACCCACCTCGCGCGCCACGCGCGTCACTTCCGAGGCGAAGCTGTTCAGCTGGTCCACCATGGTATTGATGGTGGATTTCAGTTCGAAGATCTCGCCCTTCACATCGACGGTGATCTTCTTCGACAAATCGCCCTTGGCCACCGCGGTGGTGACTTCAGCGATGTTGCGGACCTGACCGGTCAGGTTCGCCGCCATCATGTTCACATTGTCGGTTAGGTCCTTCCAGGTGCCGGCAACCCCCTTCACCTGCGCCTGACCTCCCAGTTTGCCCTCGATGCCCACCTCGCGCGCCACGCGGGCGACTTCGGAGGCGAAGCTGTTCAGCTGATCCACCATGGTGTTGATGGTGGATTTCAGCTCCAGGATTTCTCCCTTCACGTCGACGGTGATCTTCTTCGACAGGTCGCCGTTGGCGACCGCGGTGGTGACTTCGGCGATGTTGCGGACCTGACCCGTCAGGTTGGTCGCCATCGCGTTCACATTGTCGGTCAGGTCCTTCCAGGTGCCGCCGACGCCCTTCACCTGGGCCTGACCGCCGAGCTTTCCTTCGGAGCCCACCTCGCGCGCGACGCGCGTCACTTCCGAGGCGAAGCTGTTCAGCTGGTCCACCATGGTGTTGATGGTGGATTTCAGCTCAAGGATCTCGCCCTTCACGTCGACGGTGATCTTCTTCGACAGATCGCCGTTGGCGACCGCCGTCGTCACCTCCGCAATGTTGCGGACCTGCCCCGTCAGGTTGGTCGCCATCGCGTTCACGCTGTCGGTGAGGTCCTTCCAAGTGCCGCCGACGCCCTTCACCTGGGCCTGACCGCCGAGCTTGCCTTCGGACCCCACCTCGCGCGCCACGCGCGTCACTTCCGAGGCGAAGCTGTTCAGCTGGTCCACCATGGTGTTGATGGTGTTCTTCAGCTCCAGGATTTCGCCCTTCACCGGCACGGTGATCTTCTTCGACAGGTCGCCGTTGGCGACCGCGGTCGTCACGTCGGCGATGTTGCGCACCTGCCCCGTCAGGTTGGCCGCCATGAGGTTCACGCTGTCGGTCAGGTCTTTCCATGTCCCGCCGACACCCTCCACCCGCGCCTGACCGCCGAGCTTGCCTTCCGAGCCCACCTCTCGGGCCACGCGCGTCACTTCGGAAGCGAAACTGTTCAGCTGGTCCACCATGGTGTTGATGGTGGATTTCAACTCCAGAATCTCGCCCTTCACGTCGACGGTGATCTTCTTCGACAAGTCACCCGTCGCGACGGCGGTGGTCACGTCGGCGATGTTGCGGACCTGTCCCGTGAGGTTGGCCGCCATCATGTTCACGCTGTCGGTCAGATCCTTCCAGGTGCCGCCGACACCCTCCACCTTCGCCTGACCGCCCAGCTTGCCTTCGGAGCCCACTTCTCTGGCGACGCGCGTCACTTCCGAAGCGAAGCTGTTCAACTGGTCCACCATGGTGTTGATGGTGGATTTCAGCTCCAGGATTTCGCCCTTCACGTCGACGGTGATCTTCTTCGACAGATCGCCCTTCGCGACCGCCGTTGTCACTTCGGCGATGTTGCGGACCTGTCCCGTGAGGTTCGCCGCCATCATGTTCACGTTGTCGGTCAGGTCCTTCCAGGTGCCGCCGACACCCTCGACCTTCGCCTGTCCGCCCAGCTTCCCTTCGGAGCCCACCTCGCGCGCCACGCGCGTCACTTCCGAGGCAAAGCTGTTCAGCTGGTCCACCATTGTGTTGATGGTGGACTTCAGCTCCAGGATTTCGCCCTTTACGTCGACGGTGATCTTCTTCGACAGATCGCCCTTCGCGACCGCCGTCGTCACCTCGGCGATGTTACGCACCTGACCGGTCAGGTTCGCTGCCATCACATTGACGTTCTCCGTCAAGTCCTTCCAGGTGCCGGCGACGCCCTTCACCTGGGCTTGGCCGCCCAGCTTGCCCTCGATGCCAACCTCGCGCGCCACGCGCGTCAGTTCGGTGGTGACGGTGACGAGCTGGTCCACCATGGTGTTGACGTTGCGGGCGGTGCGCAGGAACTCGCCCTGCAGCGGACGGCCTTCGATCTCCAGAGCCATGGTCTTGGACAGGTCGCCCTTGGCGACGGCACCGATCACCCGCGCGATTTCCGTCGTCGGCTGGATCATGTCGCCGACCAGCGTGTTGATGCTGTCGACGCAGGTTTCCCACCCGCCGGATGCGTTGGTCAGCTTGGCACGCTGGCTGATGCGGCCTTCCTTGCCGATGGCGACGCTGAGCCGGCTGACCTCCGTGGTCAGGTTCTGGTTCAGCTCCACCACGTCGTTGAAGGCGGCGGCGATCTCGCCGTCCATTCCGGTCAGGTCGAGCGGCAGCCGCACGGAGAAATCGCCCTTGCGCAGTTGCCGCAAGGCCAGCAGCAGAACCTTCGGATCCAACGCATCCGCCGTTTCCACCATCGCCGTCATGCCGTTCCCCTTGCCCACGCGCCGGCCCACCATGGACCGCATTCCGCCACAGCAATCGACCGCCCCGGCACCATCCCGGAGTGCGATCCAGTAAATACAACCCGTCTCAGCTAAGAAACCGAATACCCGCAACCGGCCAGCGCGCACCGAAGCCTGAGCCGGAGAGTGACTGCGCAGTCCTACATCCCCGCACGATGAAGTAAAGGCGATTCAGGTCAATTTGGCCTTTCGTATGTTCTCCGACTTCCGGCGTAGAGACCATGCCTATGACTTAGGATGAAGGCCGGGGATTCTTCAGATTGCCGGCGTTTTCCACGCGATTTACCCCATGACAGGACAACCGCCGTTTTAGGAGGCGACATTTTGCTCGCAGACAAAACTTCTATGCACCACGAACCTGCCCTTCCAGAAAAGCCCTGCTCAACCATCGTATAAGAGCCGGAACGATTCAGTGACCGACCTCGTTATGGATCCGAACCACAGCGGGATCATTCGGCACGCAGCCAATTCCCGCAGGGCGAGACCAATTCGACTGTCGTCACAGCCCAGGGCTTGACCATGATTCTCTGGACGATTTCCATGCAGGCATCGATGTACTGCATGCTTTCCTGGATGCGCGCCTGCAACAGCGGCGCAATCCTGGTCCATTCCTTAGCCGGACTGCCGTCGCTCGGCCCGCCCAGGCCGGCGGCGGACGTGCTGCCCTTCCCCGTTCGGCGGGTGGCGCGCAGCGGCGGCCTCGGCGGTCCCGCCATCGTGATCCCGCTCGGCCGCCGCTGAAGCCTCATCATCGACCGCTCTCATCGACCGCTCACGCAATCGTGTAGAGAGCGTGATTTGCCGGCGGCCTGCCGCAGACCTATGCTTACTGGCAGGAATGGTCCGTTCGGGAGAGGTCGATGCTGTTCAAATTCCCCACCCCCTCGCAGGTCCGCGAGGACGAGGTGACGCCGCGGGACCTGTTTCTGACCCGCCGCAGCCTGATGGCCGGCGGTGCCGCCGCGATGGCACTGGGCAGCCTGCCGGTGTGGAGCGGCAATGCCTTCGCCGCCTCCTTCCAGGTGCCGACCACGATCAAGCCGGCCGACCCGAAATTCGACCCCACGACGCCGATGAAGTCGGCCACGACCTACAACAACTTCTATGAATTCGGCACCGGCAAGGGCGATCCCGCCGAGAATGCCGGCACGCTGAAGACCCGTCCGTGGGAGATCGCCATCGGCGGCGAGGTCGCCAAGCCGATGACCATCGGCATCGAGGATATGCTGAAATTCCCGATGGAGGAGCGCATCTACCGTCTGCGCTGCGTCGAAGGCTGGTCGATGGTGATTCCCTGGGTCGGCTTCTCCCTGGCCGAACTGCTGAAGCGGGTGGAGCCGACCGGCAACGCCAAATACGTCGCCTTCCAGACCCTGAACGATCCCAAACAGATGCCGGGCCTGCGCTCCTGGGTGCTGGACTGGCCCTATACCGAGGGGCTGCGGCTGGACGAGGCGATGCACCCGCTGACCCTGCTCGCCGTCGGCATGTATGGCGAGGTGCTGCCCAACCAGAACGGCGCACCGATCCGGCTGGTGGTGCCGTGGAAATACGGCTTCAAGTCGATCAAGTCGATCGTCAGGATCACGCTGGTGAAGGACCAGCCGCCGACGGCCTGGAACAAGTCGCAGCCGCGCGAATACGGTTTCTACTCCAACGTCAATCCGGAGGTCGACCATCCGCGCTGGAGCCAGGCGACCGAGCGGCGCGTCGGTGAATTCTCCCGCCGCAAGACCCTGCCCTTCAACGGCTATGCCGAGGAGGTCGCGTCGCTCTATGCCGGGATGGACCTGAAGGCGAATTACTGACCATGGCCAACCCCACAGCCGCCGCCGGCGTCGATCCGCGCGCCGGCGCCAACGCCGCGCTCGCGTCGCGTTGGGCCAAGCCCGCCGTCTTCACCCTCTGCCTCGTCCCGCTGGTCTGGACCATGTGGCTCGCCTACACCGGCGAGCTGGGGGCGGAGCCGGTGCTGGAAAGCGTCAAGGCCAGCGGCTTGTGGGCCTTGCGCTTCCTGCTGATCGCCCTGGCGCTGACGCCGCTGCGCATGCTGACGGGGGTGGCGGGGCTGGCGCGCTTCCGGCGGATGCTGGGGCTGTTCGCCTTCTTCTACGCCACCGTCCACCTGTCCACCTACATCGGGCTGGATCAGTTCTTCGACTGGGCTGCGATCTGGAAGGACATTGTCAAGCGGCCCTACATCACGGTCGGCATGGGCGGCTTCCTGATCCTGACGGCGCTGGCCGCGACCTCCACCGACGGCATGGTGAAGCGGCTGGGCGGCCAGCGCTGGCGCGCCCTGCACCGCTGCGTGTTCGTCGCCGGGCTGGCCGGCTGCCTGCACTTCATCATGCTGGTGAAGGGCTGGCAGACGGCGCCCCTGGTCTATGCGTTGATCTGCATCGGGCTGCTGGCCTTCCGCCGTTGGCCGATCCGGCTGGGACGGCGGAAGGACCCGCAGGCCGGACGGGTGTCCGTCAGAACACGGCCCGCAGCAGCCCCACGGTCCGGCGAAGCGCCAGCACCGCGCTTCCCGGATGGAAGCTCCCCCGCTCGTCGCAGTTGAAGCCGTGGCCGGCCGGATAGACATGCACCGGCAGCCACGGGTAACGTGACCGCACGGCCTCCGCCACCGACACGGGGATGGCGTGGTCCTGTTCGCCGAAATGCAGCAGGGTCGGCACCCGCGGGGCGCTGTCCAGCGTCTTGCCGATCTCGCCGCCGTAATAGCCGACGGCGGCGCGCACCGGCAGGACCGCCGCCGACGCCCAGGCGATGCTGCCGCCCCAGCAATAGCCGACGATGGCCGCCGTTCCGTCACCGCCCAGATGGGCCAGCGCCGCCGCGACGTCCTGCAACGCGTCCGCGGTCGGCACCGCTCCCTTCAGCGCGATGCCCCGCTGGATCCCGGCATCGTCATAGGGCAGCTCCACCCCGCGCTCGGCACGGTCGAACAGATCGGGCGCCACGGTGGTGAAGCCCTGCTGGGCGAAGCCGTCGCACACGCTGCGGATATGGCGGTTGATGCCGAAAATCTCCGGCGCCACGATCAGGCGCCCGATTTCCTCGCCCTTGGCCGGTGCCCGATAGGCGCGAAGCCGGTGGCCGTCCGCGGCCTGGAGTTCGATCCAGCCCGCCGTTGCGTCATTCATGTCCCGAACCCTTCGTCTTGCAAGACCGTCCATGCGGTCATTGCCGCCAATCATAAGAGGAGCGGCCCGGAGGGCAACTGGCGACAGGGCGGCACTGCGGCCCGAAGGTCATATACTCTCTTCCGCCGGTATTGTTGCTTCGCCATCCTTCGGATTACCGCCAGTGGTGGCGGCCTATCCACGACGAGGTCGACCGTGCGCAGATTCGCTTTTCTCGCCGTTTTCGCCGCCCTGGCCGGGGCGGCGGTTTCCGCCCAGGCCGCGGACACCTACAAGTTCAATCTCCACAACAAGTCCTCGGAGTACGTCATCAACGGCTTCCGCACCTTCGAAGGCGGGGCGTGGAGCAAGAACTGGATCGACTTCAAGCTGAAGCCCGGCGAATCCGCCGAAATGGATTGGGGCAGCAATGACGGCAACTGCGTCGTTCCGTTCAAGGTGGACTGGGTCGGCTATGAGTCGGAGAAGTTCAGCGTCGACTGGTGCAAGGTGAAGAACATCTACATGAAGGATCAGGGTTTCAGCTTCGACTGACGGCTGGCGGGCACCGCGGCCGGCCGCGGTGCCCCTCAGACTTACGCACGTCTTCGATCGAGCGGCTGTGCCAGCAGTGTCGCCAATTGCCGGAACTGTGCGTCCAATGGCGTCGTCTTACGCCAGATCATGCCGACGGTGCGGGACGGTTGCGGGTCCTTGAAGCGGACGACGGACACCGAACCGGAACCGGTCTCCATTTCGACGGCCATCTCCGGGACCAGCGTCACGCCCATTCCGACCCTGACCATCTGGACCAGCGTGGAGAATGAGTTCGCCTCCAGCGCCTTGCGTGGCGAGGCGGACGGCATGTTGCAGAAGGACAGGGCCTGGTTGCGGAAGCAATGCCCCTCCTCCAACAGAAGCAGGCGCATCTCGCGCAGCATTTCGCGGCTGGGCACCGGCTTTCCCGCGTCCTCGGCCGGCCGGACCAGCAGGAAATTTTCCGTGAACAGCGCCAACTCGGCCAAGGACGGCTCGAACACCGGCAATGCGGCAATCGCGATGTCGAGCCGCCCTTCGGCCAGTTCCTCGATCAGCTTCGATGTCAGTGCCTCGCGCACCTCGATCTCGACATGGGGATGCTCCCGCATGATGACCCCGATCACCGCCGGCAGCAGATAGGGGGCAATCGTTGGGATCATGCCGATGCGCAACCGGCCGCTGATCCGGTTCTGCGACAATTGTGCAAGCTCCCCCAATCGATCGATGGAATGCAGGATGTCGCGGACGCGCAGGGACGCCTCCTGCCCGAAAGCCGTCAGCCGGACGCTCCTGCTGCCCCGTTCGACCAGCGCCGCCCCCAACGCCTCCTCCAACTCCTTGATCTGCATCGACAGGGCCGGCTGTGAAACGGCACAGGCGGCTGCCGCGCGTCCGAAATGGGCATGATGCGCCAGCGCGTCGAAATAGCGGAGCTGCCGGAGTGTCACGGAGCCGGGAATCATAAGCTTGCCTTATCGCAGCGATCATCAAAGACCATTTTACCTTATTACTTGCGAGACGTACAGTTTCGGCAGTCGAACATCCAGTGCCGCCAAGTGAACCCGAAAGCGTTGCAGGAGGAAACGATGGACGCGAGTACCGACGCAAGCGCAGGCAAGTGCCCATTCACTGGGGGTGGGGGTGGGGGTGGGGGTGGCGGTCGCAGCCGCAGGAATCGCGATTGGTGGCCGAACGCCCTCGATATCGAGATGCTGCACCGCAACTCGCCGCTGTCCGACCCGATGGGGAAGGAATTCGATTACGCCAAGGAATTCCAGTCCCTCGATCTCGATGCGGTGATCGGGGACCTGCATGCCCTCATGACCGAGTCTCAGGACTGGTGGCCTGCGGATTTTGGCCATTACGGCGGGTTGATGATCCGCATGGCGTGGCACAGCGCCGGCACCTACCGCATCACCGACGGCCGCGGCGGCGCCGGCACCGGCCAGCAGCGCTTCGCGCCGCTCAACTCCTGGCCGGACAACGCCAATCTCGACAAGGCGCGCCGTCTGCTGTGGCCGATCAAGCAGAAATACGGGCGCAAGCTGTCCTGGGCCGACCTGATGGTTCTGGCCGGCAACGTCGCCCTGGAATCGATGGGCTTCAAGACCTTCGGCTTTGCCGGCGGCCGTGTGGACGCGTGGGAGCCGGAAGAGCTGTTCTGGGGTCCGGAAGGAACCTGGCTGGGCGACGAGCGCTACAGCGGCGAACGCCAGCTCGCCGATCCGCTGGGCGCGGTGCAGATGGGGCTCATCTACGTCAATCCGGAGGGGCCGAACGGCAATCCGGACCCCGTGGCGGCGGCCAAGGACATCCGCGAAACCTTCTACCGCATGGCGATGAACGACGAGGAGACCGTCGCGCTGATCGCCGGCGGCCACAGCTTCGGCAAGACGCACGGCGCGGGCGATCCGTCCTTCATGGGTCCGGAACCGGAAGCCGGAGCGCTGGAGGAGCAGGGCCTCGGCTGGAAATCCAGGCACGGCACCGGGTATGGAGCGGACGCCATCACCGGCGGCCCGGAGGTGATCTGGACCCAGACGCCGACGCAATGGAGCAATCACTTCTTCGACAACCTGTTCAAATTCGAATGGGAGCTGACCAAAAGCCCGGCCGGCGCGTGGCAATGGCAGGCGAAGGATGCGGAGCCGTCGATCCCCGGCCCCTGCCCCGGATCGGCAAAGCGCCTGCCCACGATGCTGACGACCGACCTGTCGCTGCGCTTCGACCCGATCTATGAGAAGATCTCCCGGCGCTTCCACGAGAATCCGGACCAGTTCGCCGATGCCTTCGCCCGTGCCTGGTTCAAGCTGACCCATCGCGACATGGGGCCGGTGGTGCGCTATCTCGGCCCGCTCGTTCCGAAGGAGACTCTGATCTGGCAGGATCCGATCCCGCCGCTCGATCATCCGCTGGTCGACGATGCGGATATTGCGGCGCTCAAGGCGCGGATCCTCGCCTCCGGCCTGTCGGTGCCGCAGCTGGTTTCGACAGCGTGGGCATCGGCTTCCACCTTCCGCGGCTCCGACAAGCGCGGCGGCGCCAACGGTGCGCGCATCCGCCTCGCCCCGCAGAAGGATTGGGAGGTGAACGAGCCGGCGCAGCTCCAGACCGTGCTGCAGGCGCTGGAGGCCATCCAGACCGACTTCAACGCCTCCGCCACCGGCGGCAAGAGGGTTTCACTCGCCGACCTGATCGTCCTTGCCGGCGGTGCGGCGATCGAGAAGGCGGCGCAGGATGCCGGCCTGACCCTGCAGGTCCCGTTCTCGCCCGGGCGCATGGATGCGTCGCAGGACCAGACCGACGTCGACTCCTTCGCGGCGCTCGAACCGCGGGCCGACGGCTTCCGCAACTATATCCACGGCAGCAAACGGCAATTCATGATCCCGGAGGAAGCCCTGGTGGACCGGGCGGCGCTGCTGCGGCTGACCGGGCCGGAGATGACCGTCCTGGTCGGCGGGCTGCGCGTGCTGGGCGCCAATTCCGGCGGCTCCCCCCATGGAGTGCTGACCGAGCGGCCGGGCATGCTGACCAATGACTTCTTCGTCAACCTGCTCGACATGGCGACGGAATGGCAGCCGCCGAACGCCGACGGCATCTATGAAGGGCGGGACCGCAAGACCGGTGAACCCCGGTGGACTGCCACCCGCGTCGACCTGATCTTCGGGTCGCATTCACAGCTCCGCGCCTTCGCGGAGGTCTATGCATGCGGCGATTCCCACGAGAAATTCGCAAAGGACTTCGTTGCCGCCTGGACGAAGGTCATGAACGCCGACCGCTTCGATCTCGGCAAGACTGAACACTGACCTCGACGGTCTTGGACGGAGGCGGCCCGCTGTCCAATGGCGGGCCGCCTTCCGAAATTCCGGCCACCTTGAACTCGGGAGGGCATGCCCACAGCCGGAATCGATAAGGGAAAAGGGAGGCTCGATCATGAACGACCGCGATATTCAGACCGACCGCGACTGGCTGATGTTCATCGAAAGGGACATCGATGGTCTCGACCGGCAAATCTACCACGCCACCTGGACGATCAGGCAGTCGCAGACAGCCCTTGAACGGCTGTCCGCCGCGCGGGATTCCCTCCTCGCCCAGGCACAGGAGATCTTGGACCGCCTCGACGGGAAGCCGACCGCCTGAAACTCTTGACGTCGTTCACGCCGGTTGGCGCCCCCGTGGGCGGAGGCGCCGTCCACTTGCCGAGGTTACGCTGCGTTCCTGTCGGCTTTCGCATACCGATGGGCCGGACCATCGGCCTTCCGGGACACGAGGCGCAGAAGCAAGGCGCCCGCGGTCGCGGACAGAAGCGACCCCGCGAAGACGCCGACCTTGACCGCATCGCCGAGTTCGGGCGAAGCGGGGAAGGCCAAGGCCCCGATGAACAGGCTCATGGTGAAGCCGATGCCGCACAGCAGGGAGACACCGAAAAGCTGCGCCGTGTTCGCGCCGGCCGGCATGTCGGCGAAGCCCAGGCGGACGGTGAGCCAAGCGGTTCCGAACACGCCGACCATCTTCCCCAGGAACAGGCCGAGCGCGATCCCCAGCGGGATGGAGCCGGTCAGGATCGATGCATCCATGCCGGCGAAGGACACGCCGGCATTCGCAAAGCCGAAGACGGGGACGATCAGATAGGCCACCCAGCCGTGGATGCCATGCTCAAGCCGGTGCAGCGGGGAATGCATGTCGTCCGGCTTGCCCGGCGCGGGGCGAAGCGGAATCGTCAGCGCAAGGGCGACGCCGGCCAGCGTCGCATGGACGCCCGACAGGAGAACCGCGCCCCACAGGCCCAGGCCGAGAATCAGGTAGGGCCAGAGCGTCTGGACACCGAAGCGGTTCAAGGCGATCAACGCCGCCAGGATCAGCGCCGCCGCGCCCAGCGCCGGCATCGACAGGTCGGCGGTATAGAACAGGGCGATGATGATGACGGCACCGAGATCGTCGATGATGGCCAGGGCCGTCAGGAAGATCTTGAGCGATGTCGGCACGCGCGACCCGAGGAGCGACAGGACGCCCAGGGCGAAGGCGATGTCGGTCGCCGCCGGGATGGCCCAGCCGCGGATCGTTTCCGGATCGCTGCTGTTGAAGGCCACATAGATGAGAGCTGGCACCATCATGCCGCCGGCCGCCGCCACGCCCGGCAGAATCCGGCGCGACCATGTGGAAAGCTGGCCGTCCAGCATCTCCCGCTTGATCTCCAGCCCGACCAGCAGGAAGAAGACAGCCATCAGGCCGTCATTGACCCAATGACCGATGCTGAGACCCAGAACATAGCTGTGCAACGTGCCGAAATAGATGCCCGACAGGGGCGAATTCGCAACGATCAGGGCCAGCGCCGCGGCGACCATCAGAAGAATGCCACCCGACGCTTCGCTATCCATGAATTCCCTGAAAATGGAAATCGGGCGCCGGCGAGAGAGTTGCGTCTTTTCCACCATGGAATTCGGTCCTTATTCGATTCTTGTCGATAGAGCTCCTGTCCCGCCACAGTGCCATCGGCGGGATACCTTGGAGCATATGGGGCCTGAACGAGGGAAAACAGGGTGTGGCGCCCCGGAATATCCATCCCGGAGTGCCACAAACCCCTTGCCATGCCGTCCGGACGCTCAGCCCAGGAGCTGGCTGAAGAGAACACAGATCGTCAGCACCACGAGGCTTGCCGTGCCGGCCCAAGCCCAGGCGAACTGGAATTTGGTCGGCAGCAGTTCGCGCTCGAAATCGGAGGTGAAGTTGTCCTTGACCGCCTCGATGGTCAGCCAGAACAGCACCGGCGAGAAAACCGGCCGTCGCGACAGAGCCGTGCCGCATGCAGGCTTACGGGCACCCAGGTCGGGACTGCGGCTCCAGCCGGATCAGACGCGATCCTTCACCGCCCCGATCAGGAACTCCTTGTTGCCTTCCGGCCCGGTGATCGGGCTTTCGGTGATGTCCAGCACCCGCCAGCCCGGCCGTGCGTCCAGCCAGGCGCGGATGCGGTCGCAGACTTCCCGATGCAGCTCCGGTTCGCGCACCACGCCGCCCTTGCCGACGCGGCCCTTGCCGACCTCGAACTGCGGCTTGATCAGCGCCACCAGCCGCCCGCCGGGCACCACCAGATCCAACGCCGCCGGCAACACGATTTCCAACCCGATGAAGCTGGCGTCGCACACGACGAGGTCGACCGGGTCGGGGATTTCGGCAATGGTCAGATGGCGCGCGTTGGTCTTCTCCAGCACCACCACGCGCGCGTCGTTGCGCAGCTTCCAGGCCAGCTGTCCATGCCCGACATCGACGGCATAGACCTTGGCGGCGCCGCGGGTCAGCAGCACATCGGTGAAGCCGCCGGTGGAGGCGCCGACATCGACCGCGGTCAGGCCGTCCGGATCGATGGCAAAGACGTCCAGCCCCTTCACCAGCTTCAGCCCACCCCGCGACACCCAGGGATGATCCTGCCCCTTGACCGCCAGCGGTGCCTCCGCCGCGATCAGGTCGCCGGCCTTATCGATGCGCTTGGTGTCGGAATAGACCAGCCCGGCCAGGATCAGCGCCTGCGCCTTGGCCCGGCTTTCCGCCAGCCCGCGCTCCACCAGCGCCACATCCGCCCTTATCCGTGCCATGCCGTCAGCCCTTCGCTCATCCCTTGCCGGCGCATTCCTGACGCGGAACGGCCGGAAGGGCAAGCCCCGGAGACCGGATTCGTCAGGCGGCGGGGAAGTCGACGGTCACGCGGGTGCCATAGGGGCTGCTGTCCACGCTCATCCTGCCGCGCAGCTGGCCGACGAAGGCGCGCACCACCTTCAACCCCAGCGTGGCTGCACGGGCGACGTCGAGGCCCGGCGGCAGTCCGGTACCCCGGTCGGAGATCTCCAGGCGGACGGTATCGCCACCGGCGCGGCCGAGCCGCACATCGATGGTACCGGGCGCCCCGGCCGGGAAGGCGTGGCGGGCTGCATTGCCGACCAGTTCGCTGACGATCAGGCTGAAGGGGATGATCGAATCCACCGGAATTTCCGTCGCCTCCGCCGCGACATGGATGCAGTGGGCGCCGGGAAGCGTCGCTTCCAATTCCTGGCAGAGTTCGCGCAGATGCGGCGCCATGTCGACGGTGCCGGCACGCAATGCACCGTGGGTGCGCTGGTGGGCCTGGGTGACGATGCCGACACGGCCGCCAGCGCTTTGAAGGGCGCGGCGGACCTCGGGATCCTTGCTGGACAGCGTCTGCAGGGTCAGCAGGCTGGAGACGAGTTGCAGCGTGTTCTTCAGCCGGTGGCTGACGTCGCGCAGGCGCCGGTCATGCTCGGCGACCGACTCCGGCAATTCATCCGCCGTGACGATCAGGGCGCGGACGATGCCGTTGAGGCCCAGTATCGGGGTGACGCGCACATCCCAGAACCGCTCGCCGTCCGGTGCGCGGTCGCTCGCGGCCCGGCTGCGCTGCGGCCGACCGCTGTTGCGCGCTTCCGCCAGCAGCGCCGGCGACAAGGCGGGAAAGCTCACCGTCATGCCGGAGCCAGCAACCACGCCCAGCGCGCGGAAGGCACCGTTGGCGAAGCTGCAGCAGTCGCCCTCCCCCTCCACCAGGGCGGTCGGGGTTGGCGTCTGGTCCAGCAGGCAGCGCAGCAGCGCCGGATCGTCGACGCATGAGCCACTGGCTTCCGCCGCCCGCCCCGCGCCGGGATCCGTCCCGAACTCCGCGTTCCGGTACGCCGTGACCGCCATGATGTGCGCCATCGCCCCTGATCCCGTAGCCGTCCCGCGTGCTGCCGGCACCTCCACCGTTACAGAGGAGCTGCCTATCCAGCCTACGCAGTTTAAGGCGGCGCTCGCGCTCGGCACCAGTCCAACAACCCGAAACTTTCCTAGACAAATGGCATTACGACATTCGGATGGTTTCGGGGGGTACGGCGATCTGGATCGTCGGTCAGGCCCGTGCTGCGGCACTCTCGATGCCCAGCGCCTGAAGCGCGGTGCGGACGATGTGCTGGGCGGTCAGGCCGGCCGCTTCATACTGCTTGGCCGGTGAATCGTGGTCGAGATAGAGGTCGGGCAGAACCATCGGACGGATCTTCAGCCCGCCGTCCAGCAGGCCCGCCGTCGCCAGGAACTGCAGCACGAAGCTGCCGAAGCCGCCGACCGATCCCTCCTCGATGGTGATCAGCACCTCATGCTCCAGCGCGAGGCGGCGAACCAGATCCTCGTCCAGCGGCTTGGCGAAGCGGGCGTCGGCCAGGGTGGTCGACAGGCCGCGCGCCGCCAGTTCCGCCGCGGCGCGACGCCCCTCGCCCAGGCGGGTGCCATAGCTGAGGATGGCGATCTTGGTACCTTCCTGCAGGATGCGGCCCTTGCCGATCGGCAGGATGCTGCCGCGGTCGGGCAGTTCCAGCCCGACACCCTCGCCGCGCGGATAGCGCAGGGCCGAGGCGCGGTCGTCGATGGCCGCCTGGGTCGCCACCATATGCATCAGCTCCAGCTCGTCCGCCGCCGCCATCAGCACGATGTCGGGCAGGCAGCCGAGATAGGCGGTGTCGAAGGACCCGGCATGGGTCGCCCCGTCCGCCCCCACCAGACCGGCGCGGTCCAGCGCAAAGCGCACCGGCAGATGCTGCAGCACCACGTCATGGATGACCTGATCGTAGGCGCGCTGCAGGAAGGTGGAATAGATGGCACAGAAGGGCTTGAACCCCTCCGTCGCCATGCCGGCGGCGAAGGTCACCGCATGCTGTTCGGCGATGCCGACATCGAAGCAGCGGTCGGGAAAGCGCTCCCCGAACAGGTCCAGCCCGGTACCGGACGGCATGGCGGCGGTGATGCCGACGATGGACGGATCGGCCGCGGCCTCCGCGATCAGGCTCTGCGCGAAGACGCGGGTGTAGGTCGGGGCATTGGACTTCGGCTTGGACTGGGTGCCGGTCACCACGTCGAACTTGGCGACGGCGTGCAGCTTGTCGGCCGATTCCTCCGCCGGGCCATAGCCCTTGCCCTTCTTGGTGACGACATGGATCAGCACCGGCTTGTCGTCGTCGGCGTCGCGGACATTCTGCAGCACCGGCAGCAGATGGTCCAGGTTATGGCCGTCGATCGGGCCGATGTAGTAGAAGCCCAGCTCCTCGAACAGGGTGCCGCCGGTGACCATGCCGCGGGCGTATTCCTCCGCCCGGCGGGCGGCGTTGCGCAGCGGGCGCGGCAGCTGGTCGGCGATCTCCTTCGCCAGATGGCGCAGCGACAGGTACGGCTTGGAGGAGATCAGCCGCGACAGATAGGCGCTCATCGCGCCCACCGGCGGGGCGATGGACATGTCGTTGTCGTTGAGGATGACGATCAGCCGCGACTTGGTGGACGCCGCGTTGTTCATCGCCTCGTACGCCATGCCGGCGCTCATCGAGCCGTCGCCGATCACGGCGATGACGTTGCGCTGCTCCCCCTTGATCCTGCTGGCGACGGCCATGCCGAGCCCGGCGGAGATGGAGGTGGAGCTGTGGCCGGCGCCGAACGGGTCGTACTCGCTTTCCGACCGTTTGGTGAAGCCGCTCAAGCCCCCGCCCATGCGGAGCGTGCGGATGCGGTCGCGCCGCCCGGTCAGGATCTTGTGCGGATAGCACTGATGCCCGACATCCCAGATCAGCCGGTCATAGGGCGTGTCGAACACGTAATGGAGCGCAACCGTCAGCTCGACCACCCCAAGCCCGGCACCGAGATGGCCGCCGGTCACCGATACGGCGTCCACGGTCTCGGTGCGCAACTCGTCTGCGAACTGGCGGAGCTGCTCGGGCTTCAGGGCCCGCAGCTTGGCTGGCGTCGGACAAAGGTCGAGCAGCGGAGTCTTGGTGGCGGTCACGTCGTGATGGTCCTCAAGCTCTGGTCAGGCGCGGCGCGCGACGACGAAGTCGGCGACCGCCTTCAACATATCGGCACGCCCATCGAAAATGTCCAAGTGCTGCGATGCCTGATTGGCGAGCATCTCCGCCTGGGCGCGGGCACGGTCGCGGCCGAGGATCGACACGAAGGTCGCCTTGCCGGCCTGGGCGTCGCGGCCGACCGTCTTGCCGGTCTCCTCCGCCGTGCCCTCGACGTCCAGAAGGTCGTCGACGATCTGGAAGGCGAGGCCGAGGTCGTGGGCGTAGGCGCGGAGCGCCGTGCGCTGCGGCGGGTTGGCCTTGCCCAGGATGCCGCCGGCTTCGCAGGAATAGGCGATCATCTCGCCGGTCTTCATGCGCTGCAGCCGGGTGGTGGTGCCGAGGTCGAAGGTCTCGTGCTCCGCGATCAGGTCCAGCATCTGGCCGCCGACCATGCCGTGGCCGCCGGACGCCTTGGCCAGGGCCGTCACCAGCTGGCAGCGGATGTTGGGATCCTCGTGCGTCGCCGGATCGGCCAGCACCTCGAAGGCGAAGGTCAGCAGCCCATCGCCGGCCAGGATGGCGGTGGCCTCGTCGAACTGGCGGTGGCAGGTCGGACGGCCGCGCCGCAGCTCGCCGTCGTCCATCGCCGGCAGGTCGTCGTGGATCAGCGAATAGCTGTGGACCATCTCGACGGCCGCGGCGACGCGGATGGCGCAGTCGGCATTGACGCCGAACAGGGCCGCGGACTGCATCACCAGGAAGGGGCGCAGCCGCTTGCCGCCGTTCAGGCAGCCATAGCGCATGGCGTCGAACACCCGCGCCTCGGCCAAGTCGGTGGTCGGCAGCAGGGCGTTGATCCTGTCCTCGACCGCCTGGGCGATGTCGGCCAGGGCGGCTTTGAACTCGGTCGGGGAAATGGTCTGCACGTCAGTCGATCCGGGCGGGTTCTGTGCCGAGGGAGCCGTCGGCGCTCACGGTGATGCGGTCGATCTTGGCCTGCGCCTCGCGCAGCTTCATCTCGCAATGGCGCTTCAGCGCCGTGCCCCGCTCGTAGGAAGAGATGGCGTCGTCGAGCTTGCCGCGCCCTTCCTCGAGCTGGCGGACGATCCGCTCCAGTTCGGCGAGCGCGTCCTCGAAGCTGAGGGCGGCGATGTCGGGCGGAATGGCGGCGCCGGAAACAGGGGCGGAAGACGTCGTGGAAGGGGGCATGTCGGGCAGAACCATCGATGGGACCTCAAGCCCGCGAAGGTATGCCCCGCCCACGTCCGGCGCAAGGCCCGAGGCGCTCCTCCGCCCCGGCCATTGCGGCCTATGTGCGGCCTATGCGTTCGGGCAGCCCCTCCCCCTTTCGGAAGAATGGAGCGCCCGGCCGACCGGGAAGCCGCATGTCAGCAGTACATCAATTCGCGCACATGGGCGGCGCTGGCGGAGGCAAGGGCGCGCAGGTTGTAGCCCCCCTCCAGAACCGAGACGATGCGCGCCCCGCAATGGGTGCGGGCCAGTTCGCCCAGCTTGCGGGTGGCCCAGACGAAATCGTCGTCGATCAGGTGCAGGCCGGCCAGAGGATCGCGCGAATGGGCGTCGAATCCGGCGGAGATGATCAGCAGGTCCGGCTTGAAATGGTCGATGGCCGGCAGGATGACGTGGGTCATGGCATGCCGGAACTCCGGCGACCCCGCCATCGCCGGCAGCGGCGCATTGACACAGTTGCCGTACTCGCCCTTCTCGCCCGCATCGCCGGTGCCGGGATAGAGCGGCGACTGGTGGGTCGAGCAATAGAGCATGTCCGGGTCGTGCTGCAGGATGTCCTGCGTGCCGTTGCCGTGGTGGACGTCGAAATCCATCACCGCCACGCGCTGCAGCCCGTGCGCGGCGCGGGCGTGATAGGCGCCGACCGCCGCGTTGTTGAACAGGCAGAAGCCCATCGCCTTGTCCCGCTCCGCATGGTGGCCGGGCGGGCGCACGGCGCAGAAGGCGTTGCGCGACTGGCCGGTCGCCACCGCGTCGACCGCGGCGCAGACCGCGCCGGCCGCACGCAGCGCAGCCTCCCCCGATCCGGGCGAGACGACCGTGTCGGCATCGACGCCGGCATGCTCCACCTCCGGAATCAGCGACAGCACGCGGTCGATGTGCTCCTGCGGATGCGCGCGCAGGAGCTGTTCCACCGTGGCGCGCGGCGCCTCCTGCCGTTCCAGCATGTGGAACTCCTCCGTTTCCAGCGCGGCGAGCACGGCACGCAGGCGGTCGGAGCATTCGGGATGACCGAGACCCGTATCGTGCTCCAGGCACGCCGGGTGGGTGAACAGGGTGGTGAACATCGATTTTTCGGTCGTTATCGTTGATTTTCGGGTGGCGTTTGCAGCGTTTCCAAAAACCATTCTTCCCGGATCGCTAATGAAAGTACAGGCTGAATCCAGGACGATTCGTCACAGCCCACTTTCGGGGGCCGGGGCAATCCGTGACACGATACGATCGTAACGGCAACGATGGGCCGACGGGGAGCGGCCCGGGCTCACGCCGTCCGCTCGATGACGAAGCGGAGGATGCCGTCCTGCTCGCCGACCGACAGCAGGCGGTTGCCCGTCGCCTCGCAGAAGGCGGGGAAGTCCTTGCGGGCACCGGGATCGGTCGCCTCCACGGTCAGGGTTTCGCCGATGGCGATGGCCCTGATCGCCTTGCGGGCGCGCAGAACGGGAAGCGGGCACTGCAAGCCCTTGGTATCCAACGGATGATCGGTCATGAACGAAATGCTATCCTACCTGAAAACCGGTGTCATCGACCGATGATGGACATGGAGCGTCGGACTCGTCAAACGCAACCATCGGGTGTCTCATCCTTCCGTCTATTATTCCGTTATGCGAGAAAAAAGCGGTGATCGGCGGTAATGGCAACGCCCAAGTCGACACGGTGACAATCGGTGCCAGCGTCCGGATGACGGAATCCCACAGGTGGACAATTCCCGTGCGGTACGAATATACTAGGATACGAGCATTTTTCTTTACCGGACCGCGCAATGACGGGCCGGTTGTAAAACGAATCGGAACGGACAGGGCAACGGGAAAGCGATGAATATCGAGGATTTGCAGGCAAACGCCCGTCGGGCGAGCGCGCTGCTGAAGGCGATGTGCAATGAGCGGCGCCTTCTCATCCTGTGCCATCTGAGCCAGGGCGAACGGTCGGTGGGCGAACTGGAGGATCTGGTCGGGCTAAGCCAGTCGGCGCTGTCGCAGCATCTGGCCCGGCTGCGCAACGACAATCTGGTCCGCACGCGCCGCAGCGCCCAGAACATCTACTACTCGCTGAACGGGCACGAGGCGCAGACGATCATGACGACGCTGCACGGCCTCTATTGCATCCCGGCAGAGGAAGCGGCCGACGGCCGCGACGGCGATTCCGCGAAAGAATCCGGTAACGACCGTTCCGACCTTTGCGCCGCAGCAGCCGGCTGAACCACCGAACCGCACACCCGCAGTGAGGGGCGCAAGCCTCAGTCGCGCGCCAGCAGCGCCGCGGCCGCCAGCGCCACCCATCCCAGCATGAAGCTCCATCCCCCGGCGGGCGCGGTCATCGGCACCGGCAGCGGTCCGACCGTGGCCAGCGCATAGAGCGTGCCGCAGAACAGCAGAATTCCGGCGCAGAACAGCCACCCCGCCACCCGCAGGGCCAGTTGCCCGCCAGCCCGTCCACCCAGCCGGCCGGCCAGCGCCACCAGCAGCACCAGCGCCAGCGCGTGCGCCATCTGATACAGCCCGGCGGTACGGAACCACTCCTGCGCCTGCGGCTGGCCCGCCAGTCCGTGGCTGGCATAGGCGCCGGCGGCGACCGCGACGGCGCCGTTCAGCGCAGCGAAGACGATCCAGATGCGGTCGATCACTCCCACGGGCGTTCTTCCCTTCCTCACCGATCACCACCGGCCGACGGGCGGTGCTATCCTGCCGCCTGTCTACACGCAGGGCGCCCGCGCGGGCAAGAAAACGACCATGACCACACTCCCGACCCCGCTTCCCCCACTCGTCAGCATCATCACGCCCACCTGGCAGCGGGAGGATTTCCTGCCGCGCCTGCATGCCTGCATCCAGGCGCAGACCCATCCCGAGATCGAATGGCTCGTCTTCGACGACAGCCCGCGCCCGTCTGCCTATCTCAAGCCGCTGGCGAACCCGCGGCTGAAGTATTTCTACTCGCCCAGCCGCTATGCCATCGGCGAGAAGCGCAACATCCTTGCCGAACATGCCAAGGGGTCGGTGATCGTCCACATGGACGACGACGATTTCTACGCGCCCGCCTATGTGGAGCGGATGCTGGACCGGCTGGAGCAAGGCTATGACCTGGTGAAGCTGTCGGGCTGGTTCCTCTACAGCATGGCGCACCGGCGGTTCGGCTATTGGGATACCGCGCAAGGCGGTTCGCATCACCGCTGGGGGCGGCAGGGCTGCAGCTATGTCGAGGCACCGGATGCCCCGCCCTCGCCTGAGAATCTGGACGGTTACGGTTTCTCCTACGCCTACCGCCGCCCGGTCTGGGAAGCGGTGCGTTTTCCCGCGGTCAACGCCTGCGAGGACGCCCCGTTCGTGAAGGCCGCGCGCGAGCGTTTCCGCGTCGGTGCCTTCCCGGATGCGGAAGGGCTGTGCCTGCACACGCTGCACGCCCGCAGCACCAGCCTGTGCCTGCCGCAGTACGAGTTGCCGCCGGTCCTGATGGAACGCCTGTTCGGGCCGGAGGTGGCGGCCTACACCTGAACGTCGAGGAACATGCCGCGGCGGTAGTTGCGCGGCAGGGTCAGCACCCCATTGACGACCAGCGCGGCCAGTTGGCGCAGGCTGGGGATGCGCTGCCGCCCCTCCGGGACGATGCCATCGGCCCGCGCACGCGCCCCGGCCGCAGCAACCCGTCCGCCGCCGGAGTCGGAGCGGATCGGCTCGTTCGAACGGTCACCGGTGCGTCGGGTCTCTACCATGAGCTCCTATTTACCATAAATGCGGCTGATGGGAAAGAGGGGCGGCCTCAGCTTTCAAGCCAGCGATGGACGAATCCCGCCTTCCGCTCCAGCAGGCGGCCCAGGCGGATCAGGCGCCGCTCCTCGCCCGGCCGGGCGATCAGCTGGATGCCGAAGGGCAGCCCCTCCCCGCCCACCTGCCCACCCACTGGCAGGGTGAGCACCGGGAAGCCCACCAGCGTGACGATGGCGGTGACGCCGAGATAGTCGAGGATGGTCTCCACCGGCCGCCCGTCGATCTCCGTCACCTCGCCCTCCGCGTTCGGCCAGGGCAGCACGCCGCAAGCCGGTGCGGCCAGCACGTCGATGTCCTCGAACAGCGCCACGAAGCGGCGGTAGAGGGCGGTGCGGGCGGCCTGCGCCTCCAGATAGGCATCGGCGGTGATGCCGGCACCGGCCTCGATGTTCCAGCGGATGGTGTCGGTCAGATCGTCGCCATGCTTCGCCAGCATCGGCCCGAAGGCGTGGCGGGTCTGTGCCGCGCGCAACGTGCGGAAGGTGGCCATGGCGTCGCCGCAGTCGGGATGGCGGCGCGCCACCGGCCCGACGACGCGCTCCAACCGGTCCACCGCCGCAGCGAAGCGTTCCCGCACCGCCTGGGACACCGTGGCCGCGCCGAAATCGGCGGTGGCGCCCAGCCGTGACTCCGCCCCGTCGTCGCGGTCGCCGAACAGGGAGGTCGGGTCGCGCAGATCGCTGCCGGCCATCGCCGACAGCAGCAGCGCGCAGTCTTCGGTGTCGCGCGCCAGAACGCCATGGGTCGCCAGCGTGTCCCAGCCCAGGGCGCGGCCCGGCGCCGGGATCAGCCCCGGTGTCGGCCGGATCGAGGCGACGCCGCAAAAGTTCGCCGGCACCCGCACCGATCCGCCGAAATCGGTGCCGTGCGCCAGCGGCACCATGCCGACGGCCACCGCCACCGCCGATCCGCCGCTCGACCCGCCGGAGGTGAGAACCGGATCGACGGGGTTGCAGGTCGGCCCGTACAGGCGGTTGCGGCAGACGGCGCCGAAGCCGAATTCCGGCGTGTTGGTCTTGCCGATGACGATGCCGCCCGCCGCCTCGATCCGCGCGACGGCAATGTCGTTGGTCGCCGGAACATGATCGGCATAGAGCGCCGAGCCGTAGGTGGTGCGGATGCCGGCGGTGTCGGTCAGGTCCTTCACCGCCACCGGCAGCCCGTGCAGCGGCCCGACCGGCGCCGGGGCTGCGTCCAGCGCCTCGGCACGGGCCAGGGCCTCGTCGGCGGCCACGGTGATGAAGGCGGACAGTTCCGGCTCCTTCGCCGCGATGCGCGCCAGATGCGCCTCAACCGCCTCCCGCGCCGACAGTTCCCGCCGCGCCAGCCTTGCCGCCAAGCCAGCCGCGCTCTCCCGCCACAGGGCGTTTCGTCCTTCGCTCACTGCATCCTCCCGGTTCAGGCCCGAACCGTAGCGCGAAACCGGTGACATGCGAAACAATGCAGAGTCTGTCAGCGTTGGCGGCCGGCCGACGCTCGGCAGTCGGTCAGGATGTTGCCGACGGTCACCCGCTCCCGCTCGTCCATCGCCAGCCCCCAGCGCGCCTTCACCAGGATCCAGTCGGCGACATAGAGGCAGATGCCGTCGCGCTTCGGCGGCAGCCAGTCCTCCGGCCCCTTGGAGCCCTTGGCGCGGTTGGCTTCGCGGCTGGAGACCAGCAGGGTGCGCGGATCGCTGATGTCGTTGGCATAGGCGGCGCGCCGTTCCCGGCTCCAATCGTAGCCGCCGCTGGCATAGGCCTCCTCCAGCGGAACCCGGTGGTCGATGTCGACCATCTGCGGATCGGTGTAGCGCTCTCCGGTGTAGGGGTCCAGCCAGTCGCCGGCCTTCACACTGCAGCCCTTGGCATCGAGCGTCGCCGGGCGGCGCGAGTCGCGGATCAGCACCTTTTCGCGCGCGTTCAGGCAGCCGCCCTCCAGCGCCAGCCAGTGCGGCCACTCCTCCCGCTCATAGCCGCGGCGCCGTTCCGGCTCGACCCGGATGGCGTCGAGCTGGCGGGTCACCTCGGCATAATCGATCCGGTCGGATGCACGGGCGATGATCGGCGGCGGTGGCTCGGCGGTTTCCTGCCTGCGCGGCTGGCGGGGACGCTGCGTCTCCTGGCCCAGCAGACCGTCGAGCGTGCCGGGCGGCAGGATATGCACGCGCTCCGCC
The DNA here is from genome assembly GCF_000283655.1 of Azospirillum lipoferum 4B. Lineage (NCBI taxonomy): Bacteria > Pseudomonadati > Pseudomonadota > Alphaproteobacteria > Rhodospirillales > Azospirillaceae > Azospirillum > Azospirillum lipoferum. Next base: position 198,057 of record NC_016623.1, read on the forward strand.
AGCGCGACGGCGGCAAGCACGGCGAGGACGACGAACAGCCCCCGCAGGGTCAGGGAACGGCGGCGGGCCACGTCAGCGCACCCAGGAACAATTCCCTCTCCCCCCCTGGGGGGGAGAGGGGGAATCCATCGCAACCCCCGTCATACTCCGCTCACCTGAATCTCCTGTCCCCCCTCATACTCCGGTAACGCCACAAACCTCAAGGCATGCGGCCGGTCAGGGTGGCGCTCAGCCCCTGGAGAAGGCCGACCTGACAGACCGTGTCGAAGGTGGCGCGCATCAGCGACGGATCGCCGATCGACACGCGGATATCGCCGGCCCGCGGTTCCGAGTGGCGGCGGCGCACGTTGCTGCCGCACAGCTCCTGCAGGACGTCCAGCAGCATCACCAGCGAGGTCGCGCGGCCGGTGCAGAGATTGTACACCTGCGCGCCGGCGAAACGCCGCTCCATCGCCAGCGCCAGGATGCGCACCACGTCGCCGACGAAGACGAAATCGCGGACCTGCTGGCCGTCGCCGTGGATTTCCACATCCTCGCCGCGCGCCACCCGGCGGGCGAAGATGGAGATCACGCCGCTGTAGGGCGACATCGGGTCCTGCCGTGGCCCATAGACGTTAAAGAAGCGGAAGCCGACCGTCGGCACCCCCTGGATCGACCATGCGATGCGGGCATGCATCTCGCAGCCCAGCTTGTCGACGCCATAGGCCGACAGCGGACGCGGAAGCTCGTCCTCCTTCAGCGGCGTGTTGGTGTTGTCGCCGTAGATGGCGGCGGAGGAGGCGTAGACGACGGGAATCGGTCCGCCGCGCTTGGCGTCGCGCGCCGCCTCGAACACGGTGACGGTGCCCAGCAGGTTGGTGCGGTGGGTTTCCGCCCACAGCTCCTGCGATTTCTGCACCGAGGCGACGGCGGCGAGGTGGAACACGCCGTCCACCCCTTCGCCATGGTCGCCGGCCATCGCCTCGCGCACCGCATCGGGATCGGCCACGTCGCCCACCACCAGATTCGCCGCCTCCGGCTTGTTGTCCAGCCGGCCGCTCGACAAATTGTCGAGGATCGTCACCCGATGCCCGTCGGCGAGCAGCCGGTCGGCCAGATGCGAGCCGATGAAACCGCAGCCGCCGGTGATGAGGTAGTGCGCCATGGTCCGTCCAAGCCCTTCCTTCGTTGTGACCGGTCCCGCCGCAGCGCAGCAGAGCCGCCGGAACTCCCACTCTAAGGGTCGGGACACAACCGCAGGATCGCCAGACCATCTTCGGGATAGGACCACGCCTCAACCGGAGATCGGGGCCGCCCGTTCGGCGATCCGGCCGGCGAATCGGCCCGGCTTCCACGACGGCGGCTTCCGGATAGGCGCCACCGGTGGTTCAACAGGGTTATCCACCACCTTGTCCACGGTTCTGTGGATAACCATGGTCAAGCTTGCCAGCCGAAATCCGCGTCGGACCGGACACACTGGTGCAGAAATGCTGCTGTGTACGTATGGTTCCTTGGCCGGATCCTTTGCTGCACAGCACAAAATCGACCAACGCAAAAGGCCCCGCTGTGGCATTCGCGCCACGGCGGGGCCCTTCGACCGGGTCGGTCGGGCCTGTGGACTAAGGCCCGGCTTACGCTTTGTGCTTTGCCGCGCGCAGCGTCAGGCCTGCTTGGGGCCGAGCATCTCCGCCTTGACGGTGGCGAAGGCCCAGTCGAGCCAGGGCAGCACCGCCTCCATATCCTCGTTCTCCACCGTGGCGCCTCCCCACAGGCGCAGGCCCGGCGGCGCGTCGCGGTAGGAACCGGCGTCGAAGGCGGCCTCCTCCTTCTCCAGCAGCGCGGTCAGCTTCTTGGCGAGGCTTGCCTGGGCTTCCTCCGGCAGAGCGGTTACCTCCGGATCGGTGAAGCGCAGGCAGATGGAGGTGCAGGAGCGGGTCGCGGTTTCCTTGGCGAGGAAGCCGGCCCAGCTGCTGGCCTCCACCCACTCCGCGACGATTCGCAGATTCTGCTCCGACCGGCGGATCAGCTGGGTCAGGCCGCCCAGCGACAAGGCCCAGCGCAGGCCGTCGATGGCATCCTCGACGCAGAGCATCGACGGGGTGTTGATGGTATCGCCTTCGAAGATGCCTTCGATCAGCTTGCCGTTCTTGGTCAGGCGGAAGATCTTCGGCAGCGCCCGGTCGGGCTGGAAGCTCTCCAGACGCTCCACCGCGCGCGGGCTCAGCACCAGCATGCCGTGCGCCGCCTCGCCGCCCAGCACCTTCTGCCAGGACCAGGTGGCGACGTCGATCTTGCTCCAGGGCATCGCCATGGCGAAGGCCGAGGAGGTGGCGTCGCAGATGGTCAGCCCCTCACGGTCGTCCGCGATCCACTCGCCGTCCGGCACGCGGACACCGGCGGTGGTGCCGTTCCAGGTGAAAACCACGTCGCGGCTGAAATCCACCGACGACAGATCCGGCAACTCGCCGTAGGGGGCGATCAGGTTGCGGACGTCCGGCAGCTTCAGCTGCTTGGCGACATCCGTCACCCATTCCTTGCCGAAGCTCTCCCAGGCCAGCATGTCGACGCCGCGGGCGCCCAGCATCGACCACAGCGCCATCTCCACCGCTCCGGTGTCGGAAGCCGGGACGATGCCGATGCGGTAATCGCCGGGGATGGACAGAACCGCGCGGGTGAGGTCGATGACCTCCTTCAGCTTGGCCTTGCCCGGCTTGGAGCGGTGGGAGCGGCCGAGCAGCGCGCCGTCCAGCGCGTCGAGCGACCAGCCCGGTCGCTTCGCGCAGGGACCCGAGGAGAAGAGCGGAGTGTTGGGGCGGCGGCTTGGGCGGCTGATCGTCATGGGCGGACTTCCTGTCCCGGAACGGGAATGTGCGGAGGTCCGGACCTTAAAAGCTGCGCCCCCGCCCGTCAATCGACGGGCAGCGACGCACCGGGGCAAGCGCAGTCAGCATCGGAATGGCGACGTTGTGCTTCGGATGCCCTTCTCCCCTTGCGGGAGAAGGGTTGGGATGAGGGGTGCGACCGGCTGAAAGCCCATGGAAATCAAGTTTCCGCCCCTCACCCCAACCCCTCTCCCGCGAGGGGAGAGGGGCTGTCCTCAATGCCAAGCTGCACGTCCTTTCGCAAATGCGAGATGTGTGCATCCCGTAGCCCACGGGGGAGAGGGGCTGTTCCGACGAAGGATGCCCAAATGCCGTTGCCCTGGGCGACGCCCAGCCACACCGGAACCGCAGCCCTGCCAACGCCCCTGCCAACGCCCCTGCTTGCCGACTACTTCGTGCGGCCGATCTTGCCATTGCGGTAGGTCCAGGCGGCTTCGCCGCCGCCGGCCGGCTGCGGCATCGAAACGGTCAGCATGTCGTTGTCGATGGTGACCTGGGCGGCATCGCTGCAGGAGCCGAAGGGATAGGAGACCACCGGCTGCGGCCCGCCGACCTCGATGATGCGGAAGCGGGTCGGGCAATCCTTGGCGCCGGTGTCGGCCTGGAACAGGGCGATCCAGCGTTCCTTCAGGGAATAGGCGCCGACGAAGGACAGCATCTCGCTCTCCTTGTCCTCGAACACCGGCTTGTCGTCGACCGACACCTGGGTGTGCTTCGGCCCGATATCGGTCATCGTCAGAATCGTGTTGCCGAGCGCCGCCATCAGGCGGGGCTCCGCCGCGCTGGCGGAGGTGGCGATCAGAAGGCTGCCCGCCACCGCGGCACCCACACTAAGAACCCGCAAAGGCCGTCTCCCTGGCTGCTGCGCCCCGGCGGGGCGGCTGTCCGAACCGGGCGCACCATAATGCGGCACGCGCCCGGCCGGAAGCCGTCCTTTTCGCCGGTGGAGTCCGGCAGCATTATCAGCGGATGTTGACGCTGAAGCCGAAGCCGGGTGCAACAGGGGCCGGCGCATAGATGACCGGCGGCGGCGGAGCATAGATCACCCGCGGCGGCGGGGGCGGGGCGTAGATGACCGGCGGCGGGGCGTAGTAGACGCCGCGTTCGCGCCAATGATTGTGGTGATGGCGGGGCCGATCCCAGCGCCGCCAATCCGGGCCGCCGGGGCCGGGACCATACCATTCGCGGCCGTAATCGCCTCGCCCGCGCCAGCCGTCATGCGCCTCGGCCTGGCTGACGGTGGCACCCAGCATCGATCCGGCGACCAGAGCGCCCAGAACCACGGCTTTCAATCCAAACCCAAAGCGGCCAGTCATTCCGGCGTCCTCCTGGTGTCGGGAAGCGATGCTTCCCCTTTGACCGGATGAACGCGGAGGCTCCCGATTTCATTCCACCTGTTCGAAAAAGATTTCGTCCTACGACCTTGGTCGAAGCGGTCAGACCCAACCGTCGGCAAGGCCGGGACGCGGATGCGGCGGCGTGAACAGTCCGGGTGCCTGATACACCGGGCGGTCGGCCGGCCGGCCGAAGTGATAGCCCTGGGCCAGTTCGAAGCCCCAGGCGTTGAGCTGCGCCGCCTGGTCGGGGGTTTCCACCATCTCGGCGATCACCTGCACGCGGACCTCCCGGCACAGGCCCACCATGGCGCGCAGGATGGCATCGTCGCGCGGGCTGCCGCCCAGCCGCTTCACATAGCTGCCGTCGATCTTCACGAAATCGACCGGCAGCGCCTGGATATAGGGGAAGGAGGCGGCCCCGGCGCCGAAATCGTCCAGACAGATGCGGTGCCCGGCGCGGCGCAGATCCTCCAGGATGCGGGCGGCGCGCGGCAGATCGGTGAGCCCCGTCGACTCCGTCACCTCCACCAGCAGGCGGGACCGCAACGCCGGATTGCGGGCGACCAGTTGCTGGAAGGCGACGACGAAGATATCGCTGCCCAGCGACGCCGCCGACATGTTGACGGCGATCTGCGGGCCGGGATCGGCGGCCAGAACCTCCAGCGCCTTCTCGCAGACCAGCAGGTCGACGTCATGGACCATGCCCACCTCCTCGGCGAAGGCGATGGTCGGACCCGGCGCGCCGTTCGGGAAACGGGCCAGCGCCTCGTAATGGTGCAGCCCGCCGGTGGCGAGCGAGACGATGGGCTGGAACTGCAGCTTCAGCCGGTCGTCGCTCAGGGTGGAGCGCAGGCTGGTCACCCGCGTCACCGTCTGGTCGACCAGCAGCTTCACCGCGTCATGCATGGTGGCGATGTCGAAGCCGGTGCCATCCTCGGCGAAGCTCTTTACCGTGAACATCAGCACCCGGCCGGCATCCTCCCGGCTGAGGCCGGGCGCCACCATGTCGAGCGTCATGTTCTCCGAAGCCAGGGGCAGGCCGTCGGGCGACAGGCCGGCGCCGGTCAGCGCGATCTCGCTGGCGAGCGCACCGGCGGACACGTCGCTGCCATGGACAAGGCCGAAGCGGTCTTCCCCCAGCCGGGTCGCCAAGGTGTCGTCGGCGGCATGGACGCGCAACAGCGCCCCCACCTCTCCCAGCAGGCGCAGAGTCAATTCGGGTCCGAGCCGCGACTTTACCTCGCCGAAATCGGCGATCTTGATCAGCGTCAGCTTCGGCGGTGCGTTGCCGACATGGACGCCGAACCGCTCGCCCAACTGCGACTGGAAGGCGTCCGGGTCGAGAAGCCCGGTCTCCGCATCGCGGGCCGGCTGCGCCCTGCTGCCGTCGCCGCTCTCCGACCGCGTGAGCGTCAGCTGCACATTGGGGGAACGGCCGAGCCGGTAGCCGGACAGGTTGGCCTGAACGCCGCCGGCAAGCGACACGGCACGCGAGTTCAGCCGGCGGTTGGAGCCGGCAGTGCGCAGCAGGCGCCGCACCAGCCCGCGGTCGCCGGCCGCAACCACCCGGTCGATGGGCTGGCCGATCAGGTCGGCATCCGTAATGCCCAGGAGATTCTGCAAGGCACCGGCCGCGAAGGCGATGGTCCCGCGCGCATCCACTTCGATCAGCACATCCGCGTTGGCGAACGCGAAGCCGAGGAAGCGTGCGACGTCCGATGTCATGGGGCCTCGACAGGGATCGCTGTGGGACAGGCGGTTTCCGACGCATCATATCGCCTGGGGCGAAATTATGTGTCTACTTAAGGTTCGCACCCTAAATGTAAAGGAAACCCTACCACTATCGAAATTTCGCGAACTCTGTGACCGGAAGCGCGGATGGGTTGCGGCGGTCAGAACCGACCGGATGGACTCTCAGGCCGGAACCACACTGTTGCAGAGGAAGGTCTCGAACTGGTCGACCGGCAGCGGCCGGCTGATCAGGAAGCCCTGGATGCGGGTACAGCGCTGCTGGCGCAGCATGTCGGCCTGCTCCTGCGTTTCCACCCCTTCGGCGATGGTGTCGAAGCCCAGGCTTTCGGCAAGGTTCACGATGGTGCCGACGATGGCCGGATCGGTGCTGGACTTGACGATGTCGCGGACGAAGCTGCGGTCGATCTTCAGCGTGTCGATGGGGAAGCGCTTCAGATAGGCCAGCGAGGAATAGCCGGTGCCGAAATCGTCGATGGACAGGCGGACGCCGATGTCCTTCAGCCCGTTCAGGATGGTCACCGCCTTTTCGATGTCGCCGATCATGGCGCCCTCGGTCAGCTCCAGCTCCAGCCGGCCGGGCGGGATGCCGGCCGACTCCACCACGCTGCGGACGAAACCGACGAGGCGGGCATCCTGGAACTGGCGCGGCGACAGGTTGACCGAAACGGACGGAATCGGCAGATCGCGCCCTATCCAGTCGGCCAGCCGGCGGCAGGATTCGATCAGCGTCCAGGCTCCGATTTCCCAGATCAGGCCGGTCTCCTCGGCCAGCGGGATGAACTCCGCCGGGCTGACCATGCCGCGGATCGGATGGCGCCAGCGAATCAGCGCCTCCGCCCCGATGGTGCGGTTGCCGACCAGATCGATCTTCGGCTGGAAATGCAATTCGAACTCGCCGCCGCCGGTGGCGCGGCGCAGGTCGCTCTCCAGCCCCAGCGTGAAGCCCGACCGCTCGCGCATCCCGCCGTCGTAGAAGACGTATTTGTGCTCCGGGTTGCGCTTGGCGTGGTACATGGCGAGATCGGCGTTGCGCAGAAGCTGGTCCGCCGTTTCGCCGTCGTCGGGATAGAAGGCGATGCCGATGGAGGCACCGCAGAAAAGCTCCTGATTGCGGACGGCAAAGGGCTCGTCCATCGAATAGAGCACCTTTTCCACCAGCCGGGCACCGGCGGAGCGGTCGGCGGCGTCCGGTGCGACGATCAGGAACTCGTCCCCGCCCAGCCGGCCGACGGTGTCGGTCATGCGGGTGCAGTTGCGCAGGCGCCGCGCCACCAGCTTCAGCAATTCGTCGCCGGCATGGTGGCCCAGCGTGTCGTTGACCTGCTTGAAGCGGTTGAGGTCGAGGAAGGCGACGGCGACCTTGCTCTTGCTGCGCTGGGCGCGGACGATCGCCTCCTCCAGCCTTTCGCAGACCAGCCAGCGGTTGGGCAGGTCGGTCAGCCGGTCGAAGCTGGCCTGATAGCGGATCTGGTGTTCCTGCGACTTGCGCTGGCTGATGTCGGCGATGGTGAGGACATAATGCTCCAGCACGCCGTTGGGCGCGCGGACCGACGTCACCGACAAAGCGGCGGCGAAGGCGTCACCGGAATGGCGGAAGCTGGTGACCTCCCCCTGCCAGCGGCCGGACTGGCGCGCTGTGGTCCAGATGGCGTCGATGAAGTCGCGTTCGTGCGAACCCGGCGCGAAGAGCACCAGCGGCCGGCGCAGCAGCTCCTCCCGCTGGAAGCCGGTCATGATCTCGTAGGCCGGGTTGATCGCCTGGACGGTCAGTTCGGGATCGACGATCAGGATGCCGTCGGCGACGCTGTCGAACACGGTGGCGAGCAGCCGGATCTTCTCCTCGTGCTGCTTGCGTTCGGTGATGTCCTGGACGGTGCCTTCGTAATAGCGGATGCGGCCGTCGGCATCGCGCACGCAGCGCGCGCTTTCCGAAATCCAGATGATCGAGCCGTCGCGGCGGAAGACGCGCGCCTCGAAACTGTGGACGCGGTCCTGGCGGGCCATCAGGTCGGCGAAGGCCTCGCGCTTGCCGGGATCGACGTAGAGCTGGCAGGCGATATCGGTGAGGTTGGCGATCAGGTCGTCCGGCGACGCGTACCCGTAGATGTCGGCAAGCGCCGGATTGACCCGGAGGTAACGCCCATCGACGGTGGTCTGGTAAATCCCCTCGACTGCATTCTCGAAGATGCTGCGATACTGCTCTTCCGTCTCATGACTCATGATACGCGCCTCATCCGACGCCAATCCCGAACCGCCTGGAAACAACATAAGCGCACAACTCAAACAACGATTGTGGAATTTCCACCTTTCCGCAATGCGGCAAAGTAGACGCCGGCCCGACAACGCCCGTCAAGCGCCATCGGCGATACTGTGGCATAGTATGAAGGGAAAATATAACAAAAAGGTAACCCATCCTGTCCCATGAGTACGGGCCTTTCCGGCGCGGAGAGACAAGCCATTGATAAAGAATAATTATTTTCCAGCGCTTTATTGAAAAGCTGAAAGACTGGGCTCGGCGAGCGGGATGTCCCCCTGCTGCAGGTTCACGGTCATCCCTATACGAATGGCTGTTTCTTACTCATCGCCGCACAGTTTCTGGGCAATTGCCATCGCAAGCGCCGGCATCGGCAAGCTGCACGGTTGTGGAAATCGGCCCGTTTCCAGGCATCGGACGGGCTGGCACGCCCCGTGCAAAGTTGTCGGCGGCAAGCCAACGGCGGCTTGACCAGCGCGGGACCAACGGCTCGGCTCGCACCCAAATCACACGCAACGCGTCCGCCATTTCCTGGCCCCCGCACCGGACCGGTGCCGCACGGGCCGGACCCGACGCTGCTTGCCGTTCCTTCAGCACAGTTCCAAGGGGACTTGTCATGTCGTATCTGGTGCCCTCCGAGTTCGTCACCAAAATGGTGGATGCCGGCGAATCCAAGATTTTCATGTCCACCCGCGACACCGTCATCCGGGCCTTCATGGCGGGTGCGATCCTGGCGCTCGCAGCGGTCTTCGCCGTCACGGTCACGGTCCAGACGGGGTTCCCGATCATCGGCGCCATCCTGTTCCCGGTCGGCTTCTGCATGCTGTATCTGCTGGGCTTCGACCTGCTGACGGGCGTGTTCGTGCTGACGCCGCTGGCGCTGATCGACAAGCGGCCGGGCGTGACCGTCGGCGGCATCCTGCGCAACTGGGGGCTGGTCTTCCTCGGCAACTTCCTGGGCGCGCTGACGGTCGCCGTGATGATGTCGGTCGTCTTCACCTACGGCTTCTCCACCCCGCCGGACAAGGTCGGCTCGGTCATCTCGCACATCGGCGAGAACCGGACGCTGGGCTATGCGCAGTATGGCGCGGCCGGTATGCTGACCATCTTCCTGCGCGGCGTGCTGTGCAACTGGATGGTTTCCACCGGCGTGGTGGGGGCGATGATCTCCACCTCCGTCAGCGGCAAGGTGATCGCCATGTGGATGCCGATCATGCTGTTCTTCGGCATGACCTTCGAGCATTCGGTGGTGAACATGTTCCTGTTCCCGTCGGCGATGCTGATGGGCGGCAACTTCTCGGTCATGGACTACATGATCTGGAACGAGCTGCCGACGGTGCTGGGCAATCTGGTCGGCGGGCTGGCCTTCACCGGCCTGACGCTCTACGCCACCCATGTCCGCACCGCGCCGAAGCGCCGCCTGCAGCAGACCGGCCTGCAGCCGGCCGAGTGACGCGCCCTTCCCTCCTCCAATGCTCAAAGCGACCCCGGTCCGGTTCGGGCCGGGGTTTTCCTTGACGGGACCGGCATCGTGAAAGAGTTGCGGATCTCCATCGGCCAATGGTCCGACAAGGGGCGGAAGGACGCCAACCAGGACTTTCACGGCGCCCTGATCCCGGTGGCGCCGCTTCTGGGGATGAAGGGCATCGCCCTGGCGCTGGCCGACGGCATCAGCAGCAGCCGGGTCAGCCACGTCGCCAGCGAATCCGCGGTGAAGAGCTTCCTGACCGACTATTACTGCACGCCGGAAAGCTGGTCGGTGAAGACGGCGGCGCAGCGCGTGCTGGCCGCGACCAATTCCTGGCTGCACGCCCAGAACCGGCGCAGCGAATACCGCTACGACCAGGACCGCGGCTATGCCTGCACGCTGAGCGCGCTGGTGCTGAAATCGGCCACGGCGCACCTGTTCCATGTCGGCGATTCCCGCATCTACCGCGTCGCCGGCCGGTCGCTGGAGCAGCTGACCACCGATCACCGGGTGGTCGTCTCGTCGGAGGTCAGCTATCTCGGCCGGGCAATGGGCGTGGCGCCGCATCTGGAGATCGACTACCGCGAGGTGGCGGTGGAGCCGGGCGACGTCTTCCTGCTGGCGACCGACGGCGTCTATGAGCATGTCGATGCCGATTTTTTAATCAGCACGATTGCCGCAAACTCGGACGATCTGGACCGGGCGGCGCGACTCGCGGTGGAGGAGGCGCTGCGCCGCGGCAGTCCGGACAATCTGACGATCCAGATCCTGCGCATCGACGCCGTGCCCGCTCCCGATGCCGGCGACCTGTTCCAACGCCTGTCCGACCTTCCGCTGCCGCCCCTGCTGGAGCCGCGGGCGGAGTTCGAGGGCTACCGGATTCTGCGGGAACTGCATGCCAGCAGCCGCAGCCATGTCTATCTCGCCCAGGATGGCGACGGCGGGCCGGCGGTGGTGCTGAAGGTTCCGGCCATCGACCGGCGCGACGACCGCGCCCATCTGCGCCGCTTCCTGATGGAGGAATGGATCGCCCGTCGGGTGAACAGCCCCCATGTGCTGAAGCCGCCGCCGCAGAGCCGTCCGCGCCGCCACCTCTATGTGGTGACGGAATATATCGAGGGGCAAACACTGACCCAGTGGATGCGCGACCATCCCAGCCCCGACCTGCCCACGGTGCGCGCCATCGTCGAGCAGATCGGCAAGGGGCTTCAGGCCTTCCACCGGCTGGAAATGCTGCACCAGGACCTGCGGCCCGACAACGTGATGATCGACCGCACCGGCACCGCGAAGATCGTCGATTTCGGCTCGGTTCTGGTGCCCGGCATCCTGGAGACCATGCCGGACGCCGACCGCAGCGAAATCCTGGGCACCGTGCAGTACACCGCGCCGGAGTATTTCCTGGGCGAAGGCGGGACGCCGGCGTCGGATCTCTATGCGCTGGGGGTCATCGCCTATCAGATGCTGACCGGCAGGCTGCCCTATGGCGGCGATGCGGCGACGGCCACCACGCGGGCGCGCCAGCGCAAGCTGGTCTACCGCACCGCCCTCAACGACGAGCGGGACATTCCCGTCTGGCTGGACGGGGTGCTGCGCAAGGCGGCCCATCCGGACCCGGCCAAGCGCTATCAGGAATTGTCGGAGTTCCTGTACGACCTGCGCCACCCGCGCAAGCATGCGGCAGGGGCGCGGCGCCGGCCGCTGATCGAGCGCAACCCGCTGGCCTTCTGGCAGGGGCTGTCGGCGCTGCTGGCGCTTGCGGTGCTGGTCCTGCTGGCCGGCCGGATCTGATTTGCCCGCCAGCAGGACGGACACGCCGACCGATATCAGTGCTCAGGGCAATCGCATTGGCATTCGAGCGAAGATGTTGCGCTTCGGATGCCCTTCTCCCCTTGCGGGAGAAGGGTTGGGATGAGGGGTGCAGCGACCGCAGGTCGTTGAAATCTTTAGACTTGCCCCCTCACCCCAACCCCTCTCCCGCAAGGGGAGAGGGGCTTCGCTCACGAACAAAATCCCAATGCGTTTGCCTTGATCAATGACCGTGGGCGACCTTGGCGCCTTCCTTCAGCTTGTAGATGCGCGAGCAGTAGGGGCATTCCACCTGCCCTTCGCGATCCAGCGTCAGGTAGACCAGCGGATGGCCCAGCGCGCCGCCGCCGGCGTCGCACCCGACGGTCGAGGTTTCAACAAGGATCGTCTCGGTCGGCTGCATGGCAGTCATCCTCTGTTTTGACAGGCGCGCCGGTTCACGCCATCGTGGACACGCCCGCTGTCCGGGCCCCCGTCGAGAGGTACCGCGCGCGCGGGCCGGATGATACCCATCGCGCGCCGCGGATCAACGGGGGAAACCACCGGATCGCCGGGCTTTTTCGCCAACCGCAATCATCATGGTTCAGGATCAATGGCCGCGCCCACCGATACCCCCACGCCCGTCTCGCTCCCGGCCAACGCGGTCGAGCTGCGCGGCCTGACCAAGATCTACCAGCCGACCGGAAAGGCCGGGCCGAAGCATGCGCTGAAGGGCATCGACCTCGCCATTCCGCGCGGGTCGCTGTTCGGGCTTCTCGGCCCCAACGGCGCCGGCAAGTCGACGATGATCAACATCCTCGCCGGGCTGGTGAACAAGACCGGCGGCACCGCCAGCATCTGGGGCCACGAGGTGTCGGAGCGGCCGCGCCGCGCCCGCGCCTCCATCGGCGTGGTGCCGCAGGAACTGAACATGGATCCCTTCTTCACCCCGCGCGAGATGCTGGAGCTTCAGGCCGGCCTCTACGGCGTGCCGAAGAAGGAACGCCGGACGGAGGAGTTGCTGGACGCCGTCGGGCTGTCCGACAAGGCCGATGCCCACGCCCGCTCGCTGTCGGGCGGCATGAAGCGCCGGCTGATGGTGGCGAAGGCGATGGTGCACACCCCGCCGGTCCTGATCCTGGACGAGCCGACCGCCGGCGTCGACGTGGAGCTGCGCCGCCAGCTCTGGGATTATGTGCGCACGCTCAACAAGTCCGGCACCACCGTGCTGCTGACCACCCATTACCTCCAGGAGGCGGAGGAGCTGTGCGACACCATCGCCATCATCAACCACGGACAGGTGGTGGCCTGCGAGCCGAAGACGACTCTGCTGCGCCGGGTGGACAACAAGGCGCTCTGCCTGACGCTGGAGCGCGACCTGTCCGCCGCCCCGTCCTCGCTTGAAGGCTATACGGTGGAGTTGCCGGAGCCGCGGCGGATGGTGGTCCGCTATCAGCCCAGCCGCCAGCGCGCGGGCGCCATCCTGTCGGCGCTGGCCGCATCGGGCATCGGCATCATCGATGTCACGACCGAGGAATCGGATCTGGAGGATATATTCCTCCAACTGACGGGTGGTGCGCACGGCAACACAGGGGTAATCCATGCGGCGTAGCGGATTGGCGGCTGTTCTCGGGTTGGGACTTCTGCTTGGCGGCTGTGCCGCGAATTTCCAGCCGATGGGGACGGCCGTCGTCCAGCCGCAGTTGAACGACAAGGTGCTGATCGCCGCCGACGGCTTCGAGCTGCCGATGCGCTCCTGGCTTCCGGCCGACGGCAAGGTTCGGGCCGCCGTGGTGGCCCTGCATGGCTACAACGACTATTCCAACGCCTTCGACGGCGCCGGCCGCGAGTTCGCCGCGGCCGGCATCGCCACCTACGCCTATGACCAGCGCGGCTTCGGCGCCACCCGCGACCGCGGGGTGTGGGCTGGCACGCCGACCCTGGTCAGCGACGCCGGCACCGCGGTGGAGATGGTGCACAAGCGTCATCCCGGCGTGCCGGTCTATCTGATGGGCGAAAGCATGGGCGGTGCGGTGGTGCTGACCGCGATGACCGGCCCCAACCCGCCCAAGGTCGACGGCACCATCCTGGTCGCCCCCGCCGTCTGGGGCCGGCAGGCGATGGGCTTCTTCCCGCGCGCCGCCTTGTGGGTCACCTACAATCTGGTGCCCGGCATGGTGGTGCACCCGCCGCGCGACCTGAACATCCGCCCGTCCGACAACATCGAGATGCTGCGGGCACTGGGCCGCGATCCGCTGGTCATCAAGGGATCGCGCGTCGATGCGCTGGAGGGGCTGACCGACCTGATGGGCGCGGCGCTCGATGCCTGCCGGCAGTTGCAGACGCCCTCGCTGGTGCTCTACGGCGCGCATGAGGAGGTGCTGCCGCCGCGGCCGGTGGAACGTGCGCTGAAGGACTTCGAGGCCGGCGGCCGGCATGTCGTCGCGGTCTATCCCGACGGCTATCACATGCTGCTGCGCGACCTGAAGGGCCAGCTTGTCGTGAACGACATCGTCGCCTGGATCGCCGACCCGAAGATGCCGCTGGCGAGCGGTGCGGACCGCGCGCCGCGGGCCTTGCTGGCCGCCAAGTGAAGGGGCCGCGGGACAAGGCTGCGACATGGTGACATCCCCCGACGGGACGGTCCGGCAATCGCCTGCCGCCACCCGGCCTCGCGCCTTTCGGTCAGGGCATTGGAAACGCTGATATTATCTGCTCCGCCTATCCGAAGGATGCCCTGTTGCCGCCGGCCTTTGCAGCCAAAGGTATAGTACCCATTAGCACCAAAGCCACTCTGCCCCTTCCGGTGGTTGAGGGATAAGGTACCGCGCAGGCGGACACCGAATGTCCCCATTGGGAGGAACCATGCACAGCGTCGAATCCCAGGTTACCCCGTCCGGTGCTGCCCGTACCGCCGGCGCCGCGACGACTCCCCAGACGACCATGACCTCTACCCTGGATGTTCAGGTCATCGCCGACCGTTATGGTTGGACGACCCCCATGGCGCGCTGGTGGATGGCCTTCGCCGCCTCTTCCGTGGGCCACAAGCCGGACACCATGATCGCCTTTCTCGACAAGACCGTGGGCGGCGTGACGATGATCCGCCGCCGCTGACCGGTGGGCGGGATGAATTGGGAAGAGCGGCCCTGCGGGGCCGCTTTTTTGTTGTGAAGTGGCGGGATCGGTTGCCCCCTCCCTAACCCTCCCCCGCTTACGCGGGAGAGGGGACTGCCGTTGTCTTCCACATCACTTCTGCAAGCGTCCTACCCCCTCTCCCGCAAAGCGGGGGAGGGATGGGGAGGGGGCCTCCGTCGCCAGAGCTTTCACACCCCCGGCGGCACGATCCGCCAGATCGCCGCGGGGTTGCGGTGAGGATCCAGCCAGACATGCTGGAACTTGCCGATCCAGGTGAAGCGGTGGCCGCTGAACAGATCCTCCACCTGGACATGGGCGCCGTCGGGCAGACCGAGTTCCCACAGCGGCACCTCGATGGTCCCGCCATGGCCGTTGTGGGGGTCGAGGTTCACCGCGATCAGGATCACGTTGTCCTTGGCCGCCGTCATCTTGCCGTAGAGCAGGATGTTGTCGTCGAAGGCGTTGTAGAAGCGCAGGTTGATGAACTGCTGCAACGCCGGATTTTCGCGGCGGATGCGGTTGATGGCGGTCACATAGTCGCGGATGTTGCCGGGCTGGTTCCAGTCCCAGTGCCGGAGCTCGTACTTCTCTGAATGGTTGTACTCATCCTTGCCGGGATAGGCTTCCGCCTCGCACAGCAGATAGGGACCATAAAGGCCGTAGACGCCGGCCAGCGTCGCCGCCAGAACCGCCCGCATCATGTGCGCCGGCCGCCCACCCTGGGTCAGGGTCGGCGGCAGGATGTCGGGGGTGTTGGCGAAGAAGTTCGGCCGCATGTATTCCCGCGATTCACCCTGCGTCAGCTCGGTCAGATACTCGGTCAGCTCCGCCTTGGTGGTGCGCCAGGTAAAATAGCTGTAGGACTGGGTGAAGCCGACCTTGGCCAGCCGCTTCATCAGCTTGGGCCGGGTGAAGGCCTCGGCCAGGAACAGGGCGTCGGGGTAGCGGTCCTGCACCTCGCGGATCATCCATTCCCAGAAGGGGAAGGGCTTGGTGTGCGGGTTGTCGACGCGGAAGATGCGCACCCCCTCCTTGCACCACATCAGCACCACGTCGCGCAGCGCGTACCACAGGTCCGGATAGGATTGGCGGTAGAAGCTGACATTCACGATGTCCTGGTACTTCTTCGGCGGGTTCTCGGCATAGCGGATGGTGCCGTCGGGCCGCCAGTAGAACCAGTGCGGATGCTCCTTCACCCAGGGATGATCGGGCGAGCACTGGACGGCGAAATCCAGCGCGATCTCGATGCCGTGGCGCTTGGCCTCGCGCACCAGCCGGCGGAAGCTGTCGAAATCGCCGATCATCGGGTCGATGGCGTCGTGCCCGCCCTCTTCGCCGCCGATGGCATAGGGCACGCCGGGATCGTCCGGACCGGGGTTCAGCGTGTTGTTCCTGCCCTTGCGGAAGGCACGGCCGATGGGGTGGATCGGCGGGAAATACAGCACGTCGAAGCCCATGTCGCGCACCATGGGCAGCAGATTCACCACGTCGTCGAATGTACCGGGACGCGACGGATCGGGCGAGGCGGACCGCGGAAAGATCTCGAACCATGCCGAATAGGCGCCGGCGGTGCGGTCGACATAGACCTCCAGTTCGCGCACATAGCGCGACTTGTATTGCCGCTCGCCATAGAGCGCCATGACACGGCGCGGCTCGTCCGACAGGGCATAGTCGATGGCCTCGCGGCCGGCCAGCGACTGCATCCGCTCGATCACCGCCTCCAGCGCGGCACGGCCGTCACCATGGTTCAGGTCCAGCGCCTGCTCGACGAAGCGTCGGCCCTCCACCAGTTCCAGATCGACGACCATGCCGGCATCGACCTTCTTCTTGAAGTCGGCGCGCCAGCTTTCCCAGACGTCGCGCCAGGCTTCGATGCTGTAGGTGTAGCGGGCATTGCGGGTCAGCGGCACGCGGCCGACCCAGCGGTCGTTCTCGTGCAGCCGCATCGGCGCTTCGCTCCACTCGTCGTCGCCGTCCGCCTTGTACATGACCGACGCGGCCAGCACGAAGGTGCCGTCGGTGTAGATGTCTGCCCACACCTCCATCAGGTCGCCGACCGCCCGCTTGATGGCGAAGCGGCCGCCGTCGAGTTCCGGATAGACGTTCTCGATGGTCATGCGGCCGGCGGCCATGGAGTCCATCCATTCCCGCTCCTCCACGTCATGGAGTTCGACCGGGTGGCTGCGGGCGGCGCGGGCGCGGAAAACGCGCAGTTCCATCGGCCGCAGCATCATCGGCGTGCCGGGTTCCATCGGCAGCGGTTCGGCCTCCGGCGTCACATCCTCGAACGCCTCATAGGTGCCGCCGGTGGCCGCCAGAATGGGGCCGACGTCCAGGGTGTGCGGCCGGTTCTCGTCCGGGTTCAGCACCAGGATGGCGCAGCCGTCGGGCTGGTCGAGGGCGGCGCCGTCCACCTGCCGGATCAGCCCCAGCACCGGGCTGTGGGGCGAGGTCACGCGGCGCTGCGGCCCCTCGACGTTCAGGGCCGGGGTTGCGGCCTTCATGGCATTGACGGCGCCGATGAAGCCGGACAGGTCCAGCTTCGGCTGTTCCCAGTCGGCGGGGCTGCTGCGCACCACGTCCAGCTTGCGGGTGAAGCCGTATTCATAGCCGACCGGCATCAAGACGCCGGTGGAGAAGCTGGCGGCGAACAGGTAATGCATCTTCATCTGGGCGGCGAGCCGCACCGCATCCTGGCTGCCGACCTCCGCCGCCAGACGGTCGGTGTCGTGGCTTTCCGGAAAGGCGATGGACGGGGCGATCCAGCGGAACTCCTCATACTGGTCCAGCAGCCAGTCGGCCTTGAAGTCCCACCATTTGGCGCTGTTGAACAGGAAGTCGAAGCCGGCGCCGCACAGCTCGCGCACCTGCTCCACCGTACAGCCCAGCGTCTCGGCGAAGAACTTCACCTCCGGGTTCACGGCGTGGGCGGCGTCGATCAGGCTCTTCCACACCTCTGCCGGCACCTGATAGGCGGCGTCGCAGCGGAAGCCCTTCACGCCCAGTCCGATGTAATGGCGCAGATAGTCCGACCAGTAGCCGATCAGCCCGGCGCGCGACTCCGCCCGGTCGTAATCCAGCGAGGCGAGGTCGCCCCAGACCGTGACGAGGCTGCTGTCGTTGGGATCGACCGCGCCCGGACGGTGCAGGTCGCCATCCGCGCCGCGCTTGTACCAGTCGGGATGGCGGTCGACCAGCAGCGCGTCGCGCGAGGTGTGGTTGATGACGAAATCCATCATCACCGACTGGCCATGCGCACCGGCTTCACCGATGAAGCGGCGCAGCAGCTCGTCGTCGCTCTCCTGCGACCCGCCGCGCAGGGCGTCGTGCAGGCGATAGGGGTCCTTGACGGCATAGAGGCTGCCGGAGAATCCCGGCTGGTGGATCGGGTTCAGGAAGATCCAGTCGAATCCCATCCCCTGAATCCGCGGCAGGTGCCCGGCCCAATCGCGGACGGGACCCGCCAGGGTCGGAAACAGGTTGTAGATCCGCGGTCCGACGATGTTCATGGAACCCCCTTCCTTGGCCCTGCTTCTTCGTTGACAGCCCGCCGGTCCCGTTGTGGGATCGATCGACGGGATGACCTCACTCTCCCCAGGGGAGGCAACCGGACCGGCGCCACGGCCGGCACCTGCCCCCGCCGGTCAACCCGGCGGAGCAGTGAAGGTTCCGCCCGCCGCCCGCGACACACCAACCGAACCTAACAGAACAGGATGCCCCGCATGGCCGAAAAGCCCGGCAAGGTCGCGAAGATCCGCCTCGGTAAACTGGACCAGAACAAGGCGCAGTATGACAGCGCTGAGGAATACGACCGCCGACTCGGCAAGCTGCAGAAGGAGCTGCTGCACATCCAGCAGACCTACTGGCATGAAAAGCGCCGGGCCATCGTGGTGTTCGAAGGCTGGGATGCCGCCGGCAAGGGCGGGGCAATTCGCCGCATGACCGAGCCGCTCGACCCCCGCGGCTTCCATGTCTGGCCGATCTCCTCCCCCACGGCGGAGGAGCAGAGCAAGCATTACCTCTATCGCTTCTGGACCAAACTGCCGGCCGCCGGGACCTTCGCCATCTTCGACCGCTCCTGGTACGGCCGCGTCCTGGTGGAACGGGTGGAGAAATTCGCCACCAAGGACCAGTGGAAACGCGCCTATGACGAGATCAACGAATTCGAACGGCTGCTGACCGACGACGGCGCGCGCATCGTCAAGCTGTTCCTGCACATCACCCCGGAAGAACAGCTGGAGCGCTTCCGCGAGCGGATGAAGAACCCCTACAAGCGCTGGAAGCTGACGGAGGAGGATCTGCGCAACCGCGCCAAGTGGGACGATTACGTCAAGGCGGCGGAGGCGATGTTCGACCGCACCTCCACCCCCAACGCGCCCTGGCATGCGGTGGAGGCGAACTCCAAATGGTACGCCCGCATCAAGGTGCTGGAGACGGTCACCGCCGCCCTGAAGAAGGGCGTCAACATCGCCCCGCCCCCCGTCAACGGCACCGTTGCCAGGATGGCTGCGGAGGTCCTGGGCATCCACCCCGACCTTGCAGGCGTGGGCGGGCAGACCGAGTAACGGTCCGGGCGGGCAATGATCGGGAATGGCGGTGGAGGCTGGCTTTACCGGGTGGAAAGCGCCAGTTCCACCGCGGCCTCGGCATGGATGGCCGTGGTGTCGTAGAGCGGCACCGGGCTGTCCTCCGGACGGACCAGCAGCATGATCTCCGTGCAGCCGAGGATCACCGCCTCCGCCCCGCGCTCGACGAGCCGCGCGATCACGCCGCGGTAGGCCTGCCGCGATGCCTCTTCGATACGGCCCTGGACCAGTTCGTCGTAGATCACGCGGTGCACGGTGGAGCGGTCGGCATCGTCGGGGACCAGAACCTCCAGCCCATGCTTCTGGACGAGCCGGCCCTTGTAGAAGTCCTGTTCCATGGTGAAGGCGGTGCCCAGCAGGCCGACGCGCCGCAGTCCGGCGGCGCGGATGCGCTCGGCAGTGGGATCCGCGATGTGCAGCAACGGCAGGCCGATGGCCGCCTGCACCTGATCGGCCATGCGGTGCATGGTGTTGGTGCAGATGACGACGAAGTCGGCCCCTCCCCGCTCCAGCCGCCGGGCGGCGTCGATCATCAGGGCCGTCGCGTCGTCCCAGCGGCCGGCATGCTGGAGCGCCTCGATCTCGGCGAAATCGAAGGACCACATCAGGCAGCGTGCGGAGTGGAGCCCGCCCAGGCGGTCACGAACCCGCTCGTTGACGATCCGGTAATATTCGGCGGAGCTTTCCCAGCTCATGCCTCCGATGAGGCCGATGACCTTCTGCGCCACGCTCTTCCACTCCCCGACCGACGGCTCCACCGGACCTTGCCTGCGACGGAGGGGGCTTGCAACAGGCCGAAGGGCGGTCTCCAGGGAAATCGCATTTGGATTTGGAGCGATGACATTTCGCCTCCGAAGCCCTTCTCCCCTTGTGGGAGAAGGGTTGGGATGAGGGGTGCTGCCGGCCATAGGCCGGTGCAATCCGGATTTGCGCCCCCTCACCCCAACCCGCGGGTCGGCAAAACGCCGTTGGCGTTTGGCCGATCCCGCCCCGCAAGGGGAGAGGGGCTTTCTCGGCAGACCAGCCCTAAATACAATTGCCGAAGGGCGGTCTTGCGGTCCGCAACCGGCCGAGCTTCAGTAGGCGCCCAGTGAACGGGCAATGGCGGCGAACTCCTCCGCCAACCAGCCTTCGCGCTCGATCAGGTATGCCATCAGTTGCCTCAGCGTCGCCTCGCAGGCCTCGGCACGCTCCGCGTCGGACAGACCGGCGCCGACCAGACGGGCGACGACATCGTCAACGACCTGCTGGGCCTTGCTGTGGTCGGCGTGGCTCATGACGGGAAACAACCTGAGGGTGGTGTCGGCGATTTGCTGCGGGACCATTGGGGGCCGCCTTCATGCTGGACGCGTTGCCTGTCTGGATAATGGGCTCACAACCACTGGGCGGGAAGACTCGATTTAGCCCTTAAATGAAATAAATTTAGGCAACATTTGATACAACTCGTTTCAATGCCGACCCGCTGGTGCCGGACGGCCGCGACCTATGCCGTGCGTCGGCGATCCGACACAGCTCGACAGAATATGTCACTACATATCAGTAGCAATAATCACTGCCAGTACCTAAAATTACGCCGATTCAGCAGCGCCCGTGAATGCCATGGCCGGCCGCCCCAACCGCAGCGCCTCCCTTCAGACCGTCCCGCTTCACACTGCCGAACCCGATCCGGCGGCCGTCAGCCTCGACAAGGTCAAGGCGATCCTGGCCCCGCTCGACCGCGCGCAGAAGTCCAAACTGTTCGAACTGGTACAGGCCGGTCATCTGGAAGACGACCAGATGACGGTCGAGGTCGGCCGCCTGATCGTCGCCATGCTGAACGGCCCACGCACCGAACATGCCCGCCGCATCTGGACCGGCTGGTTCGACCCGGTGATGCTGCGCACCGATGCGCTGATGCTGGCGGAAACGCGGCCGCCCGGCTGCATGCATGTGGTCGATGCCAGCGCCTGGTGGTTTGCCCTGCTGCCACACCTGCGCGAGCTGGCCGGCCGGGTG
The DNA here is from genome assembly GCF_000283655.1 of Azospirillum lipoferum 4B. Lineage (NCBI taxonomy): Bacteria > Pseudomonadati > Pseudomonadota > Alphaproteobacteria > Rhodospirillales > Azospirillaceae > Azospirillum > Azospirillum lipoferum. Next base: position 219,230 of record NC_016623.1, read on the forward strand.
CAGACCGACATCGCCGCGCGGGCCAGCGAGCATCCGCTCGATGCCGTCCTCGCCTCCCCCGCCGCGGCCGGGTGGGCGGAGGAGCTACGCGTCCGCTCGCTTGCGATCCTGCGCCAGCGCGGCGGAGCCGGCACGCTGCTGGCGACGGCCAATGCCGAGCGGATCACCCTGCTGCGCAAGCGCGGCTTGGCCAGCGTGGCGCCGCTGTCGATGGGCGATCTTGCCCTGCTGGACGCGATGCTGGAGCACGCCCCCCAATGGCGCCTGGCCGTGCGTCCGCGCGACACCATCGGCATCCTGCACGCCGTGTCGGAGATGGCGCAACATGCCGGAACGCCGGACGGCGCCCTGTTCTACGCCCTGTCCCTGGTGAACGGATCGCGCGATGCCGATCAGGCGCTGGCGCTCTACGGCCTGTTCCCGAACTCGCCCCTGGTGGAAGCCGCGGTGGGCCATGTCCAGTTCGCCTGGCAATGCCTGCGCCAGAAGCTGGAGGATCTCCATCTCGGCCGCCCTGCCCCGCCGCAATTGACCGCGGGCGAGACGGTGGACCGCCTGCAGGAACGCGCCTTCCGCTGGTATGACGCGCTGCAGGGCTTCGGGGTGGAGCGCGGCGGCCGGAACTGGGCCGCGGTGTCCGCCGCCGTCGGCCGCGTCACCGGGCTGGTGGAGGGAGAGGTGGTGCCGGTGCTGAGCCACCGACTGTTGACTCTCAACGCCAGCACATCCGCGCGGCCGCTGATCGAGCCGGTGCGCTTCATCAACGGCTTCAATCACCGGCTGCGCCGCCGCGGCATCGCCGCCTCGACCAACCCCTGGCTGACGGCCATCGGCGAGCATCTGGCCGGCCTGTTCCGCCAGATCGGCAGCTATGGCCGCGACGACGCGCTGTCCGCCATGGCCGAGCTGTGCGAACTGGCGGAGGATACCGGCTATCCCATCGAGATCACCGCCATCGACAAGACCCTGCTGGCCATCGTCGAACGGGCGCTGCGTGACGGGCGCGAACTCAATGCGGGGGAAAGCCGGCTGATCGAGCGCGTGGTGACCGTCGCGACGGAAGAACGCCGCAAATGCCGCTGGTGGGTGTCGGGTGAACTGATCAGCCTGCTGGACGCCGCCCAACAGCGCGGAATCGGCCCTGCGGCATGCTAACCAAGGACGGCGGAGTCAGGCACGGTGCGGATCAGGACTGCAGCTTGATCCCCGCCCGCATGGTGGCAAGCGCCAGCTGGGTGCGGTTGCGCACGCCCAGACGCTGCATCACCGTTCGCAGATGCACCTTGATCGTCCCCTCCAGCACGCCCAACGCGCGGGCGATCTCCTTGTTCGACTGGCCTTCCAGCAGCAGCCGCAGCACCTCGCGCTGGCGGTCGGTCAGGCCGTTGACCGCGTCGCTCTCGGTCCTGATCGGGGTGGATAGCGCCATGGCGATGCGCACCGGACGGCCGTCGCGCGCGGCGGGCGGCGCCGGGGCGAAGATGCCGCCTTCCATCACGATCGGAAGAGCCTGGTCGAGCACCACCCCTTCACAGCCCTTGTTGACGAAGCCGCGGGCACCGGCACGGATGCAGGAAGCGATGACGGCGCCGTCGGTCGCCCCCGACACCACGATCAGCGGCACGTCGCCCGCCGCCTCCAGCATATCGGCAAGGCCGCTGCGCTCGTCGCTGTCGCTCATTTGCAGGTCATAGAGAATGGCGGTGAGATCGGTTTCCGACCGGGCCTTGCGCATGGCTTCGGCCAGCGATCCCGCCTCGAAGATCACGGCCCCCTCATAGCGCTGCCTCAATGCCAGCGACAGCCCGTACCGCACAAGGGCATGGTCGTCGACGATCAGGAACTTGACAGGATCGGCGGACAGAGCCCGGCGGTCCGACACCAGTTCCTGCACTGCAGAGCCATGGGCATGCTGTGCGTGTTGATCCACCTCTGTTCCCTTTCATTCGTCCGGTCCGCCGAGGCACAGGGCACCGGCGGACTGCTCGGTAAGCCTAGTACCAACAGCGGAAAAGGATGAACGGTCCCTTCCGTATACCCAAAGATGCATGGGGGTAAGCGCCGAACGAACCGAAGGTATCGATATCGCCACCGGACGCTGTACTTTCAGTCGGTTCGGCGAGGCAGCGACCATTCATCGACGGGACTATGCTTCGGAGCAAGCGGAACGGTCACTGAAAACACGGAGCCGCGTCCCGGCCACGACCGCACGCCGATCAGATGCTTCAGCTGTCTGGCCAGCCGTGCCACGATGGCAAGGCCAAGCCCGACCCCGCGGCTCTGGCCGCGGTCGCGGTTGTCGAGCTGCCTGAACTCCTCGAAGATTGCACTCAGGTTGTACTCGACGATGCCGGGGCCGGTATCCCAAACCTCGATGCGCAGGTGCCTGCCGCCTTCCGCATCGCGGCACTGGCGGCAACCCAGCAGGATACCGCCGGTGGTGGTGTATTTCAGCGCGTTGGCGACGAGGTTCCGCAGAATGCGCTCCAGAAGCTGGGCGTCGCTGGAAACCGTTGCGGCACAGGGCTTCACCCGGAACCGCAGCCCGCGCATTTCGGCCTGAAGCATGAATTCGCTATGGATGACGTCCAGCATCACCGCCATCGGCACCGGCTCGATCATCGGATTCAGCGCGCCGGCATCCAGCCTTGCACTGTCCAGCATACCGTCCAGCAGGGTGCGGATCGAGACGTGCGCGGCCAGAAGCCCGCCGAGAAGAGGGCGTTCGGCCTCGCCCAAGCGATGGCGCAGCACGTCCAGGAATAATCCCATCGACATCACCGGCTGGCGCAGGTCATGGCTGGCGGAGGCAAGCAACTGAAGCTTGTCGGCGTCGGCGGCCCGCAAACAGCGAAGTTCCTCGTTGGAACGGGCCAGATGCAGATTGGCCTCTTCCATCTGCTCCAGCGTGATACGCAGTTCCTCGTCCATCGCCCGCAGCTCTTCCATGGAGGCGTGCAGTTCGCTGTCGGATCGGTCTATATCCCGGCTGTAGCGGTCCAGCGCGCTTTCGCGCAACGCCAGACGCTCCTGCACCGCCTCCAGCCGGACGTATGCGACCCTGTGGCGCTCGGCAAGCGCAGCCAATTCGCTTTGCTGCCGCCCGATCAGATCGTTCGCCTCGTCCAGGCGCTTTTCCAAATCCTCGCTGAGCGTCTGTGCCTGCTCCAGTTCGGCCGAATCGCGCCGGAGAATGGCGTGCGACGAGTCCTCCTTCAGCTGTTCGGCAACGCAGATGAAATGCTCGGTCTCACCCGTCGGCCCGATCAGCGGGGTGATGATCAGAGTGCACAGATACTCGGTCCCGTCCTTGCGTCGGTTGGTCAGCGTGACGCGGCAGAAATCACTTTCGCGCAAGTCGCGCCCGATCGTCGCCACCACCGTCCGATCGGTGCGGGGGGATTGCAAAAGGCGAGGCGACCGGCCGATCACCTCGTCCGCACGATAGCCGGTAAGGCGGGTGAAGGCACGGTTCACATAGCGGATGGTAGGCCCCGGTGCCGTCAGATCGCAATCCGTCACGATGACAGCATGGTCGAGCCGATCCCAGATCGGCTGGACGATCAGCGGCTTGGCTTGTCCAGCGCAGCCGGCGCTCAACCCATGACTGTCCGACATGCCACCACGCTCCTTCCAACCTGCTGTCGGCCGACGGTGCACCGGGCGGTTGGATTAAGCCAACATATATTGAAACATCCAAATTATTCGCATGAAATAAAGTTTTGATGCCAGTACCGATGCCCGGAAGCCAATGATCTTTTGATGAAGCCTGAACTGCCCGACCGTGCAACCCGCAAGCCGTCCACTTGCATCCGGGCCTCCATCCGGGCCCATCATCCCGGCGCAGCCTCCAACCGGTCGTCACTCAGTCCGATGCGCTGTCGTTCCGTCACGTCATGAGCGAGCGCCACCAGGATCGGCGGCTGTTCCTCGCGGAAATATTGCATGCAAAGCTCAGCCGGGCGCATCGACCCGTCACTGCGCTCGATCGTCGTCTCGAAGACGATCTCCGCCTTCTCGCCCTGCAGCAGCGGTGCCACCAGCTTGGTGAAGGCGATTGCATCGATATCGGGCATCAGGTCATGCAGAGCGATCTGACGCAGAGCATCCGGCGAGTGGCCGAGCTTCTCTTCCGCCCCCTTGTTGACCAACTGGACGCTGAAGGTAACGGGATCGAGGAAATAGACCTCGTTCCGCGACTTCCCGATGATGCGGCCAAGATAACTGGCAAAGGCATCGGACCTCGCACGTTCCGTCACGTCTTCGATGATCAGGATGGCGCCGCGGGCTTGCCGGTTGTCATAGAGCAGCGGGGAAATGCGGATGCGGCAGCTGATCCGGCGGCCGCGCCGGTCCATCGCCTCCATCTCCACCGGTTCGGCGGGTGCCTGGGTTTCCAGGATGTCCTGGAGCGGGCGGCGGAGCATTTGCACTGGCAGGCCGATGTCGAGGTCCAGGAACGGTTCGCCCGTCACATCATCGTTCCGCAATCCCCAGATGTTCTCGCTCCAGCGATTCCAGGCTTGGACGATCAGGTTGTCGTCCAGCACGATGATGCCGACATCGATGCTGCGGAGGATCGATTCCGAATAGCGGCGATATTCCCCGACCTCTTCGCTCTGGCGCCGCATTTCATCGTTGGTCACCTCCAGCTCGTCGTTGGTGGAGCGCAGCTCTTCGTTCATCGTCTCCAATTCCTCGTTGGTGGACTGGAGTTCCTCGTTGGTCGTCTCCAGCTCCTCATTGGTCGACTGGAGTTCCTCGTTGGTCGTCTCCAACTCCTCGTTGGAGGATCGAAGCTCTTCGATGGTCGTTTCGAGGCTTTCCTGCGCTGCTTCGACTTCCTGCTGGAGCAGAAAGATCCGGCTGGTGTCGAAGAAGCTGAGCAGCGTGGCAAAGGGCTTGCCATCCCTGCTGCAGAGCGGCGCCACCTCGATGGTCAGCCGCATCGGTTCCGCCCCCGTCCGCGTGAAGGGCTGGTGGTCGATGCGGACCATGCGGCCGGAATTCCGCACTTCCTCGATCCGGCTCCGCAGTTCCGTCGGCCGGTAGGAAATGGTCAGGTCGTGGAACGGACGGCCGATATCGTTCTCCTCGACATCGAACAGACGCCGGGCATGGGCATTGGCGAACACCAGCACTCCTTCGGCATTCACCGCCAGATAGCCGGTGGAACTGCTGTCGACGATGCTCTCCAGCAATCGGAGCTGCTGGTTGGCCCGGCTCCCGCCGCCATCACCGGCGATCGTCAGGCTGCCGCCGGCGGTGCGCCGCCATTCCTGCGGCACCTTGGAGAAGATGCGGCTCTTGAGGTTCACCGCTTCGAACATGCGCGACCGCGCCAACTGGGTCTCCGCCTTTCCCAGAAACAGGAACCCGTCATTGACCAGGGCGTAATGCAGGCGCGGCAGCACGACGCCCTGGGTGTCGGCCTCCAGATAGATCAGGAGGTTGCGGCAGATCAGAAGGTCGATCCGGGAAATCGGCGCATCGCTGACCACATTGTGGCGGCCGAAGATCACGCATTTGCGCAGCTCGCGCTGAAACACGTATTGGCCGTTCGCATGGTCGAAATAGCGTTCCAGCAGCGGTTCGGGTACGGATTCCACCTCCCGCGCGGAATAGGTCGCGTGGCGTGCCGTGTCCAAGGCCGCGTCGTCGAGATCGGTGGCGTAAATCTTGACCCGCCGGCAGAACTCCGTCGTTCCCAGCAGTTCGGCGAGGAGCATGGCCAGCGAATAGGGCTCTTCGCCGGTTGCGCAGCCGACGCTCCAGATGCGGATCGGGCCGCTGTCGCCCTTGCGCTCCAGAATGCGCGGCACGACGTCCCGTCGCAACACGTCCCAGGCGTCGGTGTCGCGGAAAAAGGATGTGACGTTGATCAGAACGGTGTTCAGCAGATCGACGAATTCCTGGGGATGGACCTCCAGGAAGGCATGGTAGGCCGCGAAGCCGTCGCAGCCGACCTCCTCCATCCGCCGGCGGATCCGCCGTTCCAGGCTGGTCCGCTTGTATCCGCGAAAGTCAATTCCGCGGCTTTCCTGGATGTGGCGGATCAGTTTGCTGAAATCGCCGTCGGGGTCTTCCGTATTTTTTGTCATAGTCTTGCATTGCCACAGCGTCGGGCGGAGCATAATCGTCTGTCCCCACCCCACTCAAGCGGTGTGACGTCCCAGGCTCCGTTCGTGAATCGTTGGGAGGATGCCGGGAAATATTGCGTGAGTGACGGGACACCGCAAGTCAGACCCTGTTCCAGTTCCATGGACAAACGCGACATCCTTGCCATCGGCGCATCGGCCGGCGGGCTGCCCGCCCTACAACGGCTTTTCGGCGGCATGCCGAAGGGATTTACGCCGACCGTGTTCGTGGTCGTGCATATCTCGCCGACCGCGCACAGCGTGTTGCCGCTCCTGCTCGACCGGGTCGGCTGGCTGCCGGCCTTCCACCCCGCCGATGAAGAGCCCATCCGCCCCGGCCACATCCACGTGGCGTCGCCCGACCATCATCTGCTGGTCCACCGCGATCGCGTGCTGATCCGCCGCGGCCCACGGGAAAACCGCACCCGGCCCGCAGTGGATCCGCTGTTCCGCTCCGCCGGCGTGGCATTCGGCAGCCGCGTGATCGGCATCGTGCTGTCGGGCGCGCTGGACGACGGCGCATCCGGACTGCGGGCGATCCGCCGCTGCGGCGGAATCGGCATCGCCCAGGACCCGGCCGAAGCGGAATGGCCCGGCATGCCGCGGAGCGCCATCGAGCGCGGCGAGGTCGACCATGTCCTGACGCTGGATGCGATGCCGGCCCTGCTCACCCGGCTTTCCGCGGAACCGGCACCGCCAAGCCCGCCCACCCCGCAGGATATCGCAACGGAGGCGCGGATCGCCGAGCAGGAGTTCACGACCGTGTCCGACGATACCCAGGCAGTCGCCAAGCCGACGACCCTGTCCTGCCCCGAATGCGGCGGCGGCCTGTCCGAGATCCATGACGGCGCGGCTCTGCGCTTCCGCTGCCAGGTCGGCCACGCCTACAGCCCCGACAGCATGGAGGAAGCGCAGGCGGAAGCGATGGAAAAGGCCCTGTGGGTCGCCCTGCGCACCCATGAGGACCGCGTGGAGTTGTTTCGTCGGCTCGCCAACCACGCCACCGAGCGCGGTCGCAACCAACTCGCCACGGGCTGGAACCGGCAGATGCAGGAAGCACGGAAGAACTCCGAACTGTTGCGGAGCGTGCTGACCAAACCGGACGTCAAGCGGACTGGCGAACAAAAGAAAGGCTGATCCGGGACCAGGAACGCCGGGGGACGAGCCGCATGGCCCGGCCCCCGGCATCATGCCGATCAGCGCTTGGCTTCGGCGGTGGTGCCGGCTTCCTGGCGCGTCAGGAAGGTTTCGGTGACCTGCGGCAGCCGTTGTTCCAGCCAGGAGGCCATTTCGATCTCCTCGTCCAGGCTCTGCTGAAGTGTGCGGGCGATCTCCGTCTCGCCCGCCCGGTTGGCGGCGGCGATCAGGGCGCGGTAATTGGCGATCTCGAAATGCTCGAAGGCATAGTTGAAGATTCCGGCCTTCACGATTTCGTCGTCGGCGAACACGCCCGACAGCGATTGCGCATTGCCGATCAGCATGCCGACGCCGGTCTTGATCGAAGAGGTGCTGCTGCCGAGCGACTGCAGGCACTGGCTCAGCCGTTCCGCCTGACGGTTGGAAACGTCGATGTGTTCCTGGGCCTTCGCCAGCATTTCCGGATAATTCTTGATACGGTCGACCTGACGCTCAAGCATCTCGACCGCCTGGCTTTCCATGGCATGTGCATCGCGCAGCCACGCGATCAGGTTGTCTTTGGCGTTGGGCATGGATGATTCTCCGCTGACCTGAGGATTTCTTCCCCGGGGCTCTTCCCCGGCGGCCACCGCGACCATTGCGGGGGCCTGTCCCCCTTGCCAACAGGACCGGACCGGCTCCATTACGCCCGGCCCCCGCTCAGCGGAGGGGGTATGCCATTGGGGTAGCGTGGGCTTCGGGGGTGATGACGCTCCATCGGCCCGGCGGCACTGCGGAACCTGTCGCCGAACCCGAAGGTCGAATGGGACGAATGGGTGGCCGACCATCGCCGCATCCGCGCGCTGATCGAAACGCGCGACGTGCTGCCGATGAACACGGCCGACATGGCCGCCGCCGGTTTGGGGGAGGGGCAGGTGGTCGGGCTTGCCGGCGATGCCGGCGACGGCGTCGACCGGCGGGTGAACGGGCTGACGGCCACGCCCTTCCGGCTGCCGCGCGGCTGCGTCGGCGCCTGTTATCCGGAGATGAACCCGCCGATCCCGCTCTGGTATCGCGACGAGGCGTCGGAGACTCCCGCCGCCAAGGGCGAGCCGGCGCGCATCGTCACCGACCCGCCGGCACGCCGCTGACGGCCCCCTTTGACGGACCACGCGGAGGTCACACCATCGAATCCAGCTCCTGCCGCCGGGAGTCCGACAGGCCTAGGCGGGCGGCGAGGTAGGCCAGATACTGGCGGTCGACCTCGCTGCCGCCGCGCACCGCCAGTTCGGAGGCGAGATAGACCTGCTCCGCCGTGTCGGGATCGCGCACTTCGCGGACGATGTCGTCCATCGGGCGCGGCGACCGCAACTCCGCCTCGACGATCCGCCGGTCTTCCAGATCGGCCTGGGCGGCATCCAGGCTGTCGAGGATGCGGCGCTGCTCGTCGGGCGAAATCCGGCCGTCCGCATTCGCCGCGGCGATCATGGCGCGGATCAGCAGAAGCGCCTTCGCATCGCCCAGATCGGGTTCCGGCGTGCCGCCGCGCAGCACCCCGGCCAAACGGTCGCCAAGGCCGCCCGCCGCACCGCCGCCCATGACGCTGCCGCCCATGGAACCGCCTCCCCTAGCGCCGCCAAACACGCCGCCGAGGCCCAACCGGTCGAGGATGCCGCCCAGCGGACCGCTGGAGGCGGGGGGAGGCGGCCGCGATCCGGAGGGAGCCGGCTTCTGGCTGTCCTGATAGGCGCGGTAGGCGAGATAAGCCAGCGAGGCGAGCCCCGCCTTCTGAAGCAGCCCCGAACCATGTCCGCCCGCCAATCCGCCGGCAAGCCCGCCCAACCCGGCGGCCGGAGCGTGGGAATATCCATGCGGACCGCCATAGCCGTGGCCGTAGAAGTGCTTCTTTTTCTTCTTGCCCTTCTTGCCGAGGAGCAGGGGCATTGCAGCGGCAAAGGCCGGCCCCCGGCCCGTGCGGCCGGCAAGCCCATTGGCCAGGATGACGCCGAGGACTTTGCTCAGGTTGCTCATCGTTCCCTTCCTCGTTGGGGTTCAAGGGCTGACGCGGGAAAGACCAAGCCCGGCCAAGACCGGGAGCCCTGGCCGGAAGCCCCGGCCGGGAGCCGTAGACATGGGGTCGTTCCAGGCCATTGAAACCCGCCGCCTCTCAAGATTGATGAGTCGCTCCGGCCAGGGCGGCCCGCCCCGATCATCGACCAGGGCGGGGACCAGGGCGGGCGGTCAGACGTTCGCGGGCGTTGCGGCAGCGGCCGAGCAGCGCTTCGCGGTCACGGTCGAGGAAATCGCCGCGCTTTCCCTCCTCCTCGATCAGGGCGATCTGATCCAGCAAAGGCCGCAGCCGTGCTTCGTCGCAAGCGTAGGGCGCAAGGGTCGCGAGGACATCCGCCACCCGGATCAGCACGGCCGGCATTCCGGCTCCCGCCTGACGGATCTGGTCGAAGGCGGCGCGCACCAGACCGTCATGGTCCATCACGTCGCGGACGACCCGCAACCGCTGCCGGCCGTCGCGGAGCAGCGCGGCCTCCAGCGGCCGGTCGAAGATGCGCGACAGGGCGGAGGACAGCATGTCGATCACGGTCAGGCCCGTATAGACGTCGTTGATCCCCGGCGACAGGGCGCGCAGCGCCATCTCCACCAGCTGGCGGATGCCATATTCCAGGTCCTGCGTCGGTGTCCGTTCCGTCCCGATGATGAAGGCCTTCTCCAAATCCCGGCGCAACGCGTCGCTGCAGGCCTCGGGCGGGTGCACCGCGAGATGGCATCCGCGCGCAAGCACGAAATGCCCGGGCCGCACGTCGAGCCAGATGACCGCATCGGCGTCGCAGGCGATGCGCACCATCTCGTCGAAATCGACCGCCTGGATGTATCCGTCGCGCCCGAGCCCGATCCGCGCCGCATCGGCCGGCGCCGGCGGCGGCGTCTCCGGCGTCCCCTCCTTCGGCAGCAGCAGATCGATGGAGTCCCGCAGCTGGTGGGAAACGGTGCGCACGGCGTTGTCGTACATGATCGACCGCGCCAGCTTGTGAACGTAGAACAGCAGGACGAACAGGCACAGCGCCGACAGGGCCGTGCCGACGCTGATCGCGAAATGGGGAATCGCGTTGTCGGAGGGGGCGCCGATGCTGCGGAAAACCACCAGCAGGTAGAGGATCGTCGCGACGAACAATCCCAGCACCGTCTGGGTCTGGGGATCGCCGATGAAGTTCCGCACCAGCCGCGGACCCAGCTGTCCGGCGGCCAGGGTCAGCACCACGACGGTGATGGAGACCACCAGCGACGTCATGGTGATGATGCCGGACAGCAGGGCGCCCAGCAGCTGGCGCGCGCTTTCGGGATCGCCGCTGTAGATCAGCCACAGCTCCGCCGCCCCATCGGGCAGCATCTCGCCTTCGGTGACGAGAAGCACGGCCAGCGCCGCTGCCGCGATGCTCATCAGCAGCGGCACGAACCAAAGGCTTTCGCGCAGGAACATCCAGTAGTAGCGCAGGCGGCCCGTCAATCTAATCACCCCAGCGGCAGCGGAAGGAGCAGCGACTGGCCATCCCGCCGCCACAGAAGGATAACACGGTCCTTCCCGGCCTTGCGCGCCTGCTCGACGACAGTTGCCACGTCGCCGGGATTGGCCGCCACCGGAAGCCAATCCAGCGGGGGCCGGCATCCTGGTCGATTGGCCGGAGTCGATCGGGGAATGCAGACCACGGCAGCCTCTCTCTGCGGACATGCGGAAAGGGCGGGGAGACGCCTGTCCCCCCGCGCTTCACGGCTGGGCGAACGGCGCCTTACTGCTTGGTGGTGCCGCTGCCCGAACCGGCGCTGCCGGATCCGCTGTTGCCGGTGGTGGAGGCGCCGGACTGGCCGCCGGATGCCGCATTTCCGGATGCCGAATTTCCGGATGTGGCGCCGCCGGAGCCGGACGAGGAGCTGCCCGACATCTGCGACGGCGGATTGACGGTCATGAACACCTGGTTGCCGTCCTGGGTCTGAGCCTGGACCAGATAGGCGGCGTCGATGACCGTCACATTCTTGAAGCCGGCCTGCTCCAGCTGCTTGCGGAGCTTGTCCTGGGTCATCGCCTGAATCTGCGAATGGGATTGGGTGGCCGAGGATCCGCTCTTCTGGCCGCTCTGCTGACCGGAGGACGACTGCGCCAGGGCCGGGGTGCCGGCGGCCAGGGCGAGGCCGATGACGGGAATGAACATTGCGATACGCATGGCATGTCCTTTTCTGTTTGCGTTTCCTGCAGGGCGTGCCTGCGCTGAATCAACTCCGCCCGACGGATCTGCTCTCGCCGGCGGTTCATGCGCATCGGTGGTGGGCTTGCCTGCTTTTGCGGCGGAACCGTACCCCGGAACTCCCGGCCGCAAGCAGCGGTTGGCGAGCCAAAGGATGAAAGGAAGCGGGATGTTCTTCGACAGTTGGACCGGTCTGGGCCGGGTGCTGGTGGTCGGCGTGCTCGCCTATGCCGCACTGGTGCTGCTGCTGCGGGTGTCCGGCAAGCGGACCCTGACCAAGATGAACGCCTTCGATCTGGTGGTGACGGTGGCGCTCGGCTCGACGCTCGCCACCGTGCTGCTCAGCAAGTCGGTGGCGCTGGCCGAAGGGGTGCTGGCGCTGGTTCTGCTGATCCTGCTGCAATACGCCATCACCTGGGCGTCCGTCCGCTCGCCCCGCTTCCAGGCGTTCATCAAGGCTCAGCCGACATTGCTCGTCTACCGGGGCGAGTTCCTGCCGGGCGCCCTGAAACAGCAGCGCGTCACGCGGGAGGAGGTGATGGCCGTCCTGCGTGCCCAGGGGCGCAGGCAGTTGAACGGCGTGCTGGCCGTCGTGCTGGAGACCGACGGCTCCTTCAGCGTCGTGCCGGGAGGGGAAGGAGGGACCGATCCCGATCCGCCCACGCTCGAAGCGGTCGGCCGCCTTTGATCGGCCGGTGCTTCAGCCGGCCGGCTCCGGCATTGGGATCGGCCCGTCCGGTCGCCGGGCCATGTGATCGCGGCTTCGTCGTGGTTCCTGGAACCGATTGCCGAATTCGCAAAAGATCCGTGGGAACCGAAGCTGCGCCGTCGGGTTGTCGTGATCAGGCCCTACAGTCAAATCCGGAACGGACGTGATGTTCCGGTCCTGCTGGGGGGGAGAAATCCTCAAAATCACTGAATGGAGTGACCTGATGCGACACGCCCTCATCCTGGCGACCGCTTCCTTGACCATGATCCTCGCCGGTTGCGCTTCCGACTCCAGCAGCGGCTATGGCACCTCCGGCAGTTCGGGCGTGAACGAACAGGTGATATCGCCCAACTCCAGCGGCATGGGCCAGAGCATGACGAGGGAATCGCTGAACAATCCCGACCGGGCCGGCTCCGGTGCCAGCGGTTCGGCACCCGAAGACAACGAGACCATCTCGCCGAACCGAAGCGGCATGGGCGAGGGCATGACGCGCCGTTCACTGCCCAACACGGCCGGTTCGTCCTCCTCGTCCTGGTAAGGCCACGACCCGTCGGAGTTCGATGAAGCATCGCCTCCGCGGCACCACGGGGGCGATCCTTCATCGACGATTGCCCGCGGGCAACAGCCTGGCAACAGCAAGGGGAGCACCACTGCCGCCCCGGATGTCGGGAACCGACGCTTGCCGCCGCCTTCCGCGGCCCGGCGCGACAGGACAGGCACAGCACTGTTGGAGGGGGAGCAGATGACGACAGCATCCTCCCTTAGCGGCATCACTCCCACAGGTCCGGTTCCGACGTGCCCCTCGACGGTCTCCCTCTTCTCGCCAACCTCGCAATCTTCGCCGCCGCCGCCGCTCTGGTCTGGGTCGCCGGAACGCGCCTTGCGGTCTATGTGGACGGCATCGCGCAGGCGACGGGAGCGGGTCAGGCCTTCATCGGCATGCTGCTGCTCGGCGGCATCACCTCGCTGCCCGAGATCGCGACGGTGACGACCGCATCCTGGACCGGCAGCCCATCGCTCGCGGTCAACAATCTGATCGGGAGCGCAGCCGGCAACGTGCTTCTGCTCGCCGTGGCGGACGTTGTGCTTGGCCGGGACGCCCTGACCTCGGTCGTCGCGAAGCCTTCGACCCTGTTGCAGGGAACGCTGGGCATGATGCTGCTTTGCATGGTCGCCGCGGCACTGGTCGCCGGCGACATCGCGGTTGCCGGAGTGGGGGTGTGGACGACGGCCCTGCTGGGCGGCTGCGTCGCAGCGCTCTGGCTGTCCTCGAACTACGAACGCCGCCATGTCTGGGAAGCGGTCGGAGGGCGGGCCGACGAAGGCGGCAAACTCCCCGGCGCGGAACAGCCGCTGCGGACGCTGGCGCTGAAGACGACGGCAGTGGCTGCGATCATCCTGATGGCGGGATTCGTGCTGTCGCAGGCTGGTGACGCCATCGCCAAACAGAGCGGGCTGGGAGTGGGGCTGGTCGGCTTCGTGCTGCTCGCCTTCGCCACCTCGCTGCCGGAGCTGAGTTCCATCGTCTCGGCGCTCCGCATCCGCCGCTATGAAATGGCGGTCGGCGACATCTTCGGCACCAACCTTTTCAACATCGCGCTGCTTTTCCTGGCCGACCTCACCTATTCCGGCGGGCCGGTCCTGTCCGAAGGCGGAACCTTCGAAGCGGTGGCGGCACTGTTGGCCAGCCTGCTGACCGGCCTCTTCATCATCGGTCTGCTGGAACGGCAGGACCGAACCATTCTGCGGATGGGGTACGATTCGCTTGCGGCGATCATCCTCTACGCCCTGGGCCTTGTGGTTCTCTATCCCTTTGCACAATGAAGGCAAATCCGTGCCGCTGCGGAATGGGCCGGCTCGCCCGACAAGCGGCGCATCCCCGAACCGATGACGCCGCCATTGCCGCGTGACTCAGCACAGACGGACTTCGGGAAAACCGGAGCGGTTCACCCCCGTGTTGGATCGAAATCGCGGAGATTCAGAACCGCGTCGACAGGGTAAAGAAAACGCGCGGAGCGCGGTCCTGCGTGCTGAAGGGCGTGGTGATGAAGGGCTTCGCAGCCTCCACGCTGCCGTCGACCCGCCGGAACACACCGAAACGCAGTCCGACACCGGCCGAGGCGAGGGAGCGGCGGCCATGGCGCGTGCCGCCTTCATAATTGTAGACCGCGCCATAGTCGCCGAAACCATAGGCGACGGCGTAATCCAACCCCTCCTCCTGCACCGGCAGGATGTATTGCAGCTCCGCCCGGCCGGCGAAGCCGTTGTCTCCGGTGAGTTCCGACGGATCGAAGGCGCGACCATACTGCTTGCCGCCCAGGCCGTACTCCTCCGACGACAACAGCTGGTCGGGACTGTATTGCGCTTCGCCGGACAGAGCCAGGATCAGCGAGTCGGTCAGCGGCTGGTTGCGCTGGGCCGAGACCAGCAGCTTGCGGAAATCGCTACGCCCGCCGCTGCGGGTCAGGTTGGCACTGCCGGAGGAGGTGGAGTTCAGGATGTCCAGCCCCTTGGACAGCTCCGCCGTCAGCAGGTTCGTGCCGCCCCACTCGTCGGCGAAGTCGTAGGAGACATTGGCGGCGACGATGCGCAGACGGTCCTGTGAAAGCTTGTCGCCCAACACATCGGTGCGGCTGTCGCGGATGGTGAAGCTGACGCCGGCCCGCAGTGTCTCCGCCCGGCTGCGGATGAAGGGATGCGCCACCGCGATACGGGCGGAACTGGTCAGGCTGTAAAGCTCCAGCGGACGCACGCTGTCGCCCGGCTCCGACCAGGAGCGGCGGGCGCCATATTCGACGGTCGTGCCTTCGGCATCCACCGGCACCAGCTGGCTGACGTCGAAGAAGCGCAACTCGCGAACCTGCGGGGTAACGATGCCCTGAGCGGTGGTGCGCTCGAACAGGCCGAGCTGGTCCTCGACGCTGGCGACACCGGTCAATTGCATCGGCCCGACCGAACGGGTGCCGCGGTTGTCGAGCGACAGCAGGCCGTTGAACGGCGTCCGCTCCAGAGCCAGTGTCAGGCGGGAGGCGCCGGGGGTGTCGGGTGAGGCTTCCAGCACCGTCTTCACCGCCACGCCGGGCAGATCGTCGGCCAGCAGGACGTAGCGTTCCATATCGGCCATGCGCAGCGGGCGGGATGCCTTGATCTTCTCCCCCATCCGCCGCAGCAGGTCCAGCCGGTCGGCCGCCTCGCCCTGGACGACCACGTCGCTGACATAGCCCTCCACCACCTGCAGGCGGACGATGCCGTCGCGGATGCGCTGGGCCGGCACCACGGCCTGCGACAGCACATAGCCGTCGTTGCGATAGCGCGCGGTGATCGCGTCGCGGATGGCGTAGAGGTCGACCAGCGTCACCGGCTTGCCCAGCCTGTCGCGCCACAGGGCGGACAGGCTGCCGGTGTCATAGACGCTGTTGCCGTCGATGCGGATCTCGTTCAGCGTCAACGTGATGCGTTCGGCGTCGCGGGGCGGTGGAGCCTTCTCCGGCTCCGGCATCTCGATTTCCGGGACGGATTGCGGCACTGCCGGACGCTCGAAGCGCTGCTCCAGCCGGTTGGGATCGAGCGAGGGCGGCAGCACCGGGGGGACCGACTGCGCCAGCACCGGCAGCGTAACGGCTACACTCGCCAACAGCAGGGCGGAGAGGCGGGCGAGGCGCAGGGCGGAACACGGAGCAGAACGGGGCATGACGGGGATCGCGGTCCTAAGGGGGAGCTGCTGGAGGGCTACTTGTCGGTGAGCGCGGTCACGCCGGCCCAGTCCGGTTCGGCGGGATGGCCGGCGCGCTTCTCCGCCTTGTGCAGCATCGCCAGCGCGGCACCGTCGCCGGCAACCAGGGCACGGAAGCCGGAGGAGGCCGCCTCGAAGCGGCCGGCACGCCAATGGCCGAGGGCGGCGGCATAGGCGGCGCGCTGGGCGCAGTCCTCCGGATCGGCGCGGCGGGCGTCGGACAGCGGCTCGAACACCTCGACCGGTTCGCTGCGGCCGACCACCTGGACGATGTCGAGGCTGCGGAAGGCCTCCGGGTCGCCATGGTGGCGCACCGTCTCGCCGCTGACCATCAGCGCGGTGTTGTAGTATTTGTTGGCCCCTTCAAGACGGGAGGCCAGGTTCACCGTGTCGCCCATCACCGTGTAGTTGAAGCGGCGGGGCGAGCCGATGTTGCCGATCAGCGCGGGACCGGTGGCAATCCCGATGCGGTTGGAGCCGCGCCCGCTGGAGGTCGCCAGCAGGGTCGGATCGTCCGCCATCGCCTGACGCATCGCCAGCGCCGCCGCCACCGCGGCGCGGGCGTGGTTGTCGATGGCATAGGGGGCGCCGAACACCGCCAGCACCGCATCGCCGATGTATTTGTCGACGAAGCCGCCATGCGCCTCGATGATGTCGGTCATCACGGTGAAATAGCGGTTCAGCACGGTGACCAGCGCTTCCGGCTCCATCCCCTCCGACATCTTGGTGAAGCCGGCGATGTCGCAGAACAGGATCGACAGGTCGCGCTCCTCACCGCCCAGGCTGGGCGACTGGCCCGACGCAATCATGTCGTCGATGAGGGAGCCCGGCAGGTAGAGCTTGAAGGCGTTGCGGATTCGCCGCTGGTCGCGGTCCAGCACGGCGAAGCGGAAACCGAGCGCGAGCGGAAAGACCAGCACCGCCGCCAGCGCCGCCTGAAGATAGGGCAGGACCAGACCGGCCTGGAAGACCTCCACGGCCACGCCGCTCCAGCCGGCCAGCAGCAGGATCAGGCACGCCGCCGCCAGCGGTGGGCGGGCGGCCAGCGTCACCAGGGCAGCGAGCCCGGCCAGCAGCAGGACCAGCGCCGCGACGGCCGGCTTTCCCACCTCGGACAGCGCATCACGGGCCATCAGGTTGGAGATTGCGGCGGCATGGATGTAGACGCCGGGGATGCTGTCGCGGGTGCGGCCGGCGACATACAGGTCGCTCATCACCGGCAGGGCGCAACGGTCGGGCAGGTTCAGCCCTTCCGGCTTCGTCACCCAGCGGTTGGAGGAGAGCTTGCGGTCCTCAACATCCAGCACGGTGCCGACCATCACCGCCTTGCCTTTGAAATGCTTGGCGAAATAGTCGGCTTTCCCGGCCTCGGCACAGGCGAACAGGTCGGCCAGCGAATAGGTCGGGATGGCGCCGGGAGCCGTGGCGTGGTTGACCAGCAGCCGGTTGCCCTCGCCGCCCGGCGGCCGGTAGCCGCCCAGCGAGACGGCACCGTCGGCCGCCCGCTCCAGCGGCGCCTTCAGCGCGCGGGAGGCGACCTCCACCGCCATGCCCGGCTCGGCCTTCGGCTGCCCGTCCGACCCGCTTACGGTCAGCGTCAACGGCACGCGGCGAAGCACGCCGTCCGGATCCTCGACCAGATTGACCGAACGGACATTGTTGACCCCCGCGGCGATCATATAGCCGCGATAGGGCATCAGCGGGTCGCTCTGGTGCTGCACCTTGGCCAGCACCAGCCGGCCCTCCTTGCCGCCGCGGCGCAGGGTCAGGAGATAGTCGCGCTCGAAACCGGGAATCAGCGTCTCGACGGAGGTCGGGTGCACGAGATCGAGGCCGATGGCCGCCGCCCCGCCGTCCAGTATCGCCCCCAGGACGGTGCCCAGCCGTGGCCCCCACAGCGCCTGCGGCGTGCCGGCGAAGGGCGGACGGCGGTAGGTCTCCTCGTCGATGCCGACAACGACCACCGGCGACGGATCGGGCGCCGGCCGCGGGCCGTGCAGACGCTCGCGCAGCCAATAGAGGCTGTCGATGGACGGTCCCTGCAGGGCCGGCGAGGCCGCCAGCGCCAGAAATCCAGCAAGCAGCGGGGCAACGGCGCCGAGCAGGACCAGCCTCACGCGCCGGGGCAGCGTCATCGTCGGCAGCCTCACGCCCGGCCGATCAGAAACGGATCAGGCGGCCGAGAGCCGGGCCGCCGCCGGCAACCGCCTTGTCGTCGATCTTGACGACGAAGGACTTCTGCCCGGCGGAGACCTTGTAGAGGCCGCCGGGTTCCAGCCCGGTGCCCTGCTTGGCGGTGTCCAGCGTGGTACCGGGGACGTTGACCGTGGTCAGCGCGATTCCCTGCATGTCCAGCCGGTCGATGGTGACCGGACCGGGTGCGGACAGGATCAGCACCGGATGGGTCTTGAACAGCGTGAAATCCGGCTTGGGCAACGGCGCCTTCATGCCCGGCAGGGCGATGGGCGCGCTGCGGAAGACGGTCACCCCCGCCTTGCCCGCCTCATTCGACGCCAGCAGAAGCTTGCCGCCGTCGCAGGGCAGCGTATGGCGGTCGACGGTTCCGCCCTGCACCGCCGATTCGCGGGCGCCGACCGTCACCGCGCCGCCGGCGATCGTCTCGTTCACGCAGGATTCCAGATAGCTCAGCGTCAGCGTCTGGCCGGACTTCAGCGCCACGGTCCGGCCGGCCGTCAGATAATCCATCGGCTGCACGCCGTCGACGCCGTCCGACACATCCTCCACCAGCGCGGTCGGGGCGGCGGCGGCAGGCTCCGGATCGGCGGCGAGTGCCGCAGGAGTTGCAGTCAGCAGAAGCAAGGCACCGGCGATGAACGTTCGGGCGGGCATCTGGAACGCGACGGACATGGAAACGGCCTCCCGGTCAATGCAACGGCGGATAAGCGTTGCGGACGGATTCGATATGGCTGCGTACCCTTTAGCGAAGTTACCGAGTTACTTCAAATCCAATGCGCCGGGCCGACACCCCATCGTCAGCAACGTCGGCCCTGCAACCGCCGCGAGATTGTCATAAATTCGCAATGAACCCGCCATTCCGGCGTCATCACCCGACGCTATTGTACGCGTCCCGCGCCCAGGCGACCGCTCCGGTCGCGGCGGTTGGGACGGGCAAGAATGGGGCGTCGCGACCGATCATGGGCACCGAACACATCGTCCGCTCCTTCGCGCAGGAACTCCAGCGCCTGTCGAACCTCGTGACCCAGATGGGCGGCGTGGCTGAAGCACAGGTGGAGGCCGCGGTGAAGGCGGTATCGCGCCGCGACGTCGGGCTGGCCTCCCAGGTGATGCAGGCCGACGCCCGGCTCGACGCCTATGAACGCGACATCGACGCGGAGGCGGTGCGGCTGCTGGCTCTGCGCCAGCCGATGGCCCAGGACCTGCGCGAGATCGTGTCCGCCCTGAAGGTCTCCGCCGACCTGGAACGCATCGGCGACTATGCCGCAAACGTCGCCAAGCGGTCGCTGGCCCTGGCCCAGGTGCCGGTGGTGCGCCCGGCCGCCGGCATCCCGCGCATGGGCCGGCTGGTCGAAGCCATCCTGAAGGAGGTCCTGGACGCCTATATCGAGCGCGACGTGGACAAGGCCATCGCCGCCTGGGAGCGCGACGAGGAGCTGGACGACCTCTACACCAGCCTGTTCCGCGAGGTCCTGACCTATATGATGGAGGATCCGCGCAACATCACGCCCTGCACGCATCTGCTGTTCATGGCGAAGAACCTGGAACGCATCGGCGACCACGCCACCAACATCGCCGAGATCATCCATTTCCTGGTGGTCGGAAGCCCGCTGACCATGCTGCGGCCGAAGAACGACGCCAGCAGCTTCGCCGTGATTTCCCCGGCAACGGCCTCCGCCGGCCGGCGGGACACCGACCTGCCGGGTGCCTTCGATGACGAGGCCGGACCGGCTGACGCCGGCTGACCGCCGCACCATCGCCCCCACGATATCCGCAGCGACACTTTGTCCGGTAAAGGCCGGAAAAATCCCGCACTTTCCTCCATCTGCACCGCCTGCGCAGGGGAGATACCGCCGAAGTGCGGGGCTTTTCCGTTTGCATGCGGCGCGGGTGTCGGGTATTAGCCCGCCCCGTGTGTCCGACATTCGCCGCGGCACCCTGTTCCCTGCCTGAAACGAGACGACGCTGGTCATGCCCGCCGACGCATTGAGTTCCGCCCTGCTCCCCGCCGGACTGCACGACGTGCTGCCGTCCGAAGCGGCGCACGAGGCGGCGGCCGTCGAACGCCTGCTGGCGGAATTCGCCGCGCAAGGCTACCGCCGCGTCGATCCGCCGCTGGTGGAGTTCGAGGAGAACCTGCTCTCCGGACCCGGCGCGGCGATGTCCAAGCAGACCTTCCGGCTGATGGACCCGCATTCGCAGCGGATGATGGCGGTCCGCGCCGACATCACCCCGCAGATCGCCCGCATCGCCACCACCCGCCTGAAGAACGAGGCCCGGCCGCTGCGCCTGTGCTATGCCGGGCAGGTGCTGCGGGTGAAGGGATCGCAGCTGCGCCCCGAACGGCAGTTCACCCAGGTCGGCGTCGAGCTGATCGGCGCGCTGGAGGCGGAGGCGGATGCCGAGGTTGTCCTGCTGGCCGTCCAGGCGCTGACCGCCATCGGCGTGCCGCACCTGTCGGTCGACCTCTGCGTTCCCACCATGGTGTCGCGCATCTGCGCCGGGCTCGGCCTTGGCGAGGATGAGATCCGGCAGCTGCGTGCGGCGCTCGACCGCAAGGATGCCGCCGCGGTGGCTGCCGTCGGCGGACCGGCGGGAGCACTGCTGGAATCGCTGATGAGCGCCTCCGGGCCGGCCGACCGCGCCATGCAGGCGCTGGCCGCCCTGCCGCTGCCGGAGGGGGCCGAGAAGGACCGCCGCCGGCTGACCGACACGCTGGCGCTGCTGCGCGCGGCGATGCCCGACCTGACGGTGACGGTCGATCTGGTGGAGCATCGCGGCTTCGAATACCAGACCGGCCTCAGCTTCACCCTGTTCTCCCGCGCGGCGGGCGAGCTTGGCCAGGGCGGGCGCTATCGCGCCGGGGCCCAAGGAGAAGACCGTGGGGAGCCGGCGACCGGCTTCACGCTGTATATGGACACGCTGCTGCGCGCAGTTCCCGCGGCCAAGGCGCCGGGGCGCGTGTATGTGCCGCACGGCACCGGCTGGGAATCGGCCCGCCGGCTGCGGGCGGAAGGTTGGGTTACGGTGACCGGGCTCGCCCCGGTGGCCGATGCGGTTGCCGAGGCCAGACGGCTCCAGTGCGGCCATTGGCTGGCCGGCGGAGATGTCAAGCCGGTCGGATGATCCGGTTTTAGGGTGAACGGACCCCCACGCCGCGCGGATGGTGCCCTGCGGCGGATCGGGCGGTCGAGCGGTTCCTTTTTGAAGTTTTGCGGAGACGAGAGATGGCCAACGTTGCGGTGGTCGGCGCCCAGTGGGGCGACGAGGGCAAGGGCAAGATCGTCGACTGGCTGTCCAGCCGGGCCGATGTCGTGGTGCGCTTCCAGGGCGGTCACAACGCCGGCCACACGCTGGTGATCAATGGCGTCGAATACAAGCTGAGCCTGCTGCCGTCCGGCGTGGTGCGCCAGAGCAAGCTGTCGGTCATCGGCAACGGCGTCGTCTTCGACCCCTGGGCCTTCATCCGCGAAGTGAACGCGATCAAGGACAAGGGCGTCTCCGTCACGCCGGAAAACCTGATCGTCGCCGAGAATGTGCCGCTGATCCTTCCGGTGCACAGCGCGCTCGACAAGGCGCGTGAAGAGGCCAAGGGCGCCGGCAAGATCGGCACCACCGGCCGCGGCATCGGCCCGGCCTATGAGGACAAGGTGGCGCGCCGCGCCATCCGCCTGTGCGACCTGACCGACGAGGCCGTGCTGGTCGAGAAGGTCGACGCCCTGCTGGCCCACCACAATGCGCTGTTCCGCGCGCTGGGCGCGCCGGAGATGACCCCGGCCGACATCCTGGATCCCCTGCGCGAGATCGCGCCGCAGGTGCTGCCCTATGCCGCCGTCGTCTGGAAGCAGCTCGACGAGCTGCGCCGCGCCGGCAAGCGCATCCTGTTCGAAGGCGCCCAGGGCACGATGCTGGACATCGACCACGGCACCTATCCGTACGTCACCTCCTCCAACACGGTGGCCGGCAACGCCGCCGCCGGCAGCGGCATGGGGCCGCGCGCCGTCGGCTATGTGCTGGGCATCTGCAAGGCCTACACCACCCGCGTCGGCTCCGGCCCCTTCCCGACCGAGCTGAAGGACGAGATCGGCGAGCTGATCGGCCAGAAGGGCAAGGAGTTCGGCGTCGTCACCGGGCGCAAGCGCCGCTGCGGCTGGTTCGACGCCGTCATGGTGCGCCAGGCCGTCAAGACCGGCGGCATCGACGGCATCGCCCTGACCAAGCTGGACGTGCTGGACGGCTTCGACGAGATCAAGGTCTGCGTCGGCTACCGCCTGGACGGCAAGGAGCTGGACTATTACCCGTCCAACGCCGGCGCCCAGGCCCGCGTCGAGCCGATCTACGAGACCTTCGAAGGCTGGAAGGACACCACCCGCGGCGCCCGCTCCTGGGCGGAACTGCCGGCCCAGGCCGTCAAGTATGTCCGCCACATCGAGGAGCTGATCCAGGCCCCGGTCGCCCTGCTGTCGACCAGCCCGGAACGCGACGACACCATCCTGATGACCGACCCGTTCGCCGACTGAGGCGGCGGGGAGTACCAAAGAAAGAAGGGCCGGCGCTTCGCCGGCCCTTTTTCGTCTCTGCAGAGGCCTGGACCGCTCAGACCGACCGCGTCAGCCCACCGTCGACCCGGATGTTCTGTCCGGTGATGTAGCCGGCGCCCGGCGAGGCAAGGAAGGCCACCGTCGCCGCGATCTCGTCGCTGCTGCCGGATGCAATTTCAGGATGGGAGGGCGGAAGCCCGGTCCGTCAGATGTCGAAGTTGGCGGCGATGTTGCCGGTGGACTGGCGATGGCGCAGCGCGTCGGCCAGCGTCTGGTTGTCGAGCACGGCGGCGGTGGCGTCGCGGACCTGGACCATCAGCCAGCGGACGGAGCAGGTCTGCGTATCGATGCAGTCCTCGCACGGCCGGAAGGAGCCCTTGCTGGCGCAGGGGATCGGAGCGAGATGGCCGTCGATCAGGCGTATCACCTCACCGAAGGTGATCTGCGCCGCCGGCCGCGCCAACCAGTAGCCGCCGCTCTTGCCCCGCTTGGCGAACAGCAGCCCTTCCTTGCGCAACTCCACCAGGATCGCTTCCAGGAATTTGCGCGGGATGTTCTCGCGTTCGGCGATGTCGGCGATCAGGATCAGATCGCCATTGTCCTTCTCCGCCAGCATGATCAAGGCACGCAACGCGTATTTGGCTTTCTGCGACAGCATTCCGGCGGAATCCGTTCCATTGCGGCGGCGGTCGGTGGGACCGCCCCGATCTAAAGCTTCGGTGGTTAACATTTGGTGCCGGCCGGGCATTCCACCCAAAGGCGCGCCGCTCGCCCGGACTTGCGGACCTTAGCCAGAATCGCTACCCAATGCGACCGGCTTTGCGCGAAGGGTTTGCGACGGCCGCCACGGGCGCGTTAAGGTCGCGCGGCCTCCGTCGAACCGTTACCCAAGAAGCGCAGAAGGACAGGACATGCAGTACGCCATCGTTCCGGTCACCCCGTTCCAGCAGAACTGCACGGTGCTCTGGTGCCCCGAGACGATGAAGGGTGCCGCCATCGATCCCGGCGGCGACCTGGACCGCATCCTGGCCGCCGCGAAGGCCAAGGGCGTGACGCTGGAGAAGATCCTGGTCACCCATGGGCACATCGACCATGCCGGCGCCGTCGCCGATCTGGCCGACAAGCTGTCGCTGCCGGTCGAGGGACCGCACCGCGACGATCGGTTCTGGATCGACGGCATGCCGATGCAGAGCCAGATGTTCGGTTTCCCGCCCGTCCGCTCCTTCACGCCAAACCGCTGGCTGGAGGAGGGCGATACGGTGACCGTCGGCAACCAGACGCTGGAGGTCCGCCACTGCCCCGGCCACACGCCCGGCCATGTGGTGTTCGTCCATCGGCCGTCGAAGCTCGCCATCGTCGGCGATGTGCTGTTCCAGGGCTCCATCGGCCGCACCGACTTCCCCAAGGGCAACTACGCCGACCTGATCGCCTCGATCCGCGACAAGCTGTTCCCCTACGGCGACGACATCGCCTTCATCCCCGGCCACGGCCCGATGTCCAGCTTCGGGGAAGAGCGGCTATACAATCCGTTTTTGAATGACTGACCGAACTGCTTTGCCCCCTCCCTAACCCTCTAACGCGGGAGAGGGAGCTGCCGCCACACTCTCGCAAGGTTCCTGCCCCCTCTCCCGCGAAGCGGGGGAGGAATGGGGAGGGGGCGTTCGCCCCAACCACGCCCCTCAATCCACCATCGGCTCATCGCCCAGCAGCAAATCGATCCGCCTGCGCAGGCTGATCAGTTCGCGGCGCTGCATGTCGTCGACATAGGCGCGGTGCTCGCGCGGATCGCCCAACCTGGCGGTGGCGCGGCGCAGCGCGTCGAGGAAACGGCCGACCGCCGACATGGTCCGCAGCGACGGCTCCTTGGCGGCGTCCTTGCGGCTGCGGGCGGCCTGGACGGTGCCCTCACCGGCCTTCACCTGCTCCCACAGGGCCATCTGCTCTTCCAGATCCTTGATCCAGGCGATCTCGATCAGAGTGGAGCGGGAAACGTCGTGGTGGGCGGCGGCATATTCCTGCTTGATCGTCTCAGGCAGGCTGTTCAGCCGCAGGGTGTGGCTGATGTTGCTCTGGCTCTTGCCGATGATGCGGCCCAGCTGCTCCTGCGTGTAGCCGAAGCGCTCGATCAGCCGGGCCAGCGCCTCCGCCAGTTCCAGCGCGTCGAGGTCGACGCGCTGCACATTCTCCACCAGCGACAATTCGTCCGGATTGCCGGAGGTGACCAGCGCATAGATGGTCGCCAGCCCCAGCATCTCATGCGCGCGCAGTCGCCGTTCGCCGGCAACCAGCCGATGCCCGCCCACGACTTCCTGCACCAGGATCGGCTGCTTCAGCCCGTAATGCGCGATCGAGTCGGCAAGCCCCTGCATCTCTTCCGGGTCGAAATGGCGGCGCGGCAGATTCGGGTTTCGAAGGATCCGTGAAACATCGAGTTCCAGCAGCCGGGGCGGTCTGCCCGCGTCGTCGAACAGGTCCGAATGATCGGGCGCGAGCGTCGGCATGGCGTGTTCTGGTCCCCTGGTTCCCAGTCCTTCCGGTTCCGCAACGGTGCCCCGGCGATCCCGGCCATGTCAACGGTGGAGTGGAAGAAAAGGAGAACATGGCGACGGCGGTTCGCGGATGGGCCGGCATTCATCCAGACCGTACCGGTTCGGAGTACCCCCAGCGGCGAAATCCGCTGAAATACTCGATGTCCGCAAAGCGTCATCGCGCTGTCACCGTTTTGTTAAACGATCATTCAAAATCCATTCGGCTAGCGCAACGAAACGTAACTCAGTAGAAAGGGTTGAAGCAGAGCCGAGGAATTGATCCGGCGTCTGTTGGGAGGTCGGTCGATGTCACTTGCTGAACGCAAGCTTTTTGTCGAGCGCTGGATTCGCTCACCCCTTAAGGTCGCATCGGTAACTCCAAGCGGTCCCGAACTGTGCCGCGCCATGGCCAAGGCCGCCCAATGCGGTCCCGGCCGCCGCGTGGTCGAACTGGGGCCGGGCACCGGTCCGGTCACCTCCGCCCTGCTCGGCCATGGCGTCACTCCCGGCAATCTGCTGATGGTCGAGTTGGACCCTGCCTTCGCCGACCATCTGTCGGTGCTGCATCCGGACGCGACGGTGGTGCGCGGCGACGCGACGCGGGTGCATCGGATCGTCGAGGCCCATGGTTGGGAGACCTGCGACGCGGTGGTGTCGGGCCTGCCGCTGATCGCCATGCCGCTGTCGGTCCAGGCTCGGATCGTGCGCGGCGCCTTTTCCGTGCTGGCGCCCGACGGGGTTTTCGTGCAATTCACCTACGGCCCCTTCGCCCCGGTGAATCCGGAGTTGATCCGGCGGCTGCGGCTGAAGCCGCGGCGCCACGCCTGGATCGCCCGGAACCTGCCGCCGGCGTCGGTGTGGACCTTCCGCCGGCTGCCCTGACGAGCCATTTTGACCGCTGAACCTGTCCTGGTATCCAACCTGTTGGACGAGGCGCGCGCCCTGATCGACGCGCGCCGTTACCGCCCTGCCCTGCGCCTGCTGCGCAGCGACGCCATTCCCAACGGTCTGGAGCGGCTGCATCTGCTGGGGCTGGCCCATCTCGGCCACCGCGACGCCCCGGCGGCCATCGCCTGCCTGCGCCGGGTGCTGGCGGACCGTCCGGACGACGCCGACCGCCTTGCCGCTCTGGCGCAAGCCCATCAGGCCGACAATGCCCCCTTCCCCGCCGTCCGCTGGTTCGAGCGCGCGGTTCGAGTTTCCCCCGGCCGCCCTGCCCTGACCGCGGCGCTGGCCGGCGCCCTGCGCCGCGATGCCCGTTATGACGACGCGCTGGTCCTGGCGCGCAAGGCACTGGCCGCCGGCGATACTTCTCCCGACATCCGGTACGAGGCGGCGATGGCCGCCGCCTATCTCGGCCGCGACGCCGAATCGCTGGCCCATTTCGACGCGCTGCTGGCCGACGATCCCGAACATGCCGCCGCGTGGTTCGGCAGCCATGCCCAGGCGCTGCACGGTCATGGCTCCGAAGAGGCACTGCGCCGCCTGCGGCGTGCGACGCGCTGCGGCGGGGCCAACGGGAAATACTGGGGCTATCTCGCCGCCACCCTGCGGCTGCTCGGCCGCGATGCCGAGGCCGATGCGGTCGAGGCCGCGGAGATCGGCGACAACCCGAAGCGCCGGCCGTTGCCGGACGGGGCCAGGGCGCTGCTGCCCAAGCTCTCGTCCGACTTCCGCCTGTTCGGCAACAGCGGCCGGCTGCTGCGCCATGCGCTGGCCTGCGCCACCACGCCCGGTCTGGTGCTGGAGTTCGGCGTGCGGCGCGGCACCTCGCTCGACCACATCGCCGATGCGGCGGGGCAGGAAGTCCACGGCTTCGATTCGTTCGAGGGCCTGCCGGAGGGTTGGGTGAATTCCCCCCGCGGCGTGCTGACCACCGGCAGCCAGTTGCCCCCGGTGCGCGACAACGCCCGCCTGCATGTGGGGTGGTTCGAGGACAGCCTGCCGCCGTTCCTGGCAGCCCATCCGGGGCCGGTGCGCTTCGTGAATGTGGACAGCGACATCTACGCCTCGGCCCGCACGGTGCTGACCGCGCTGGCGGATCGCGTCCGGCCGGGGACCGTCATCGTGTTCGACGAGTATATCGGCAACCGCAGCTGGCGCGACGACGAGTATCGGGCCTTCCAGGAATTCGCCGCGGAGAATGCCGTCAAGTACGAGTATTTCGCGGCCAGTCCCTACACCAAGCAGGTGGCGGTGCGGGTGTCGGGGGTTGGGCGCACAGCTTAGGTGCTGCGGCGGTAGCCCCCTCCCCATCCCTCCCCCGCTCTCGGCCGGCCTAAGGCCGGTCCGATCGCGGGAGAGGGGGTAGGACACTTGTCGGCGTGAGTTATTCGCGAAGCGGCGGCAGTCCCCTCTCCCGCGAAGCGGGGGAGGGTTAGGGAGGGGGCAAAGCGCACCCTCCCACCACCTTTACCTCACCCCGCCGCCTTCGCCTGACGGCGGCGCGCATGCAGGACCGGCTCCGTGTAGCCGTTCGGCTGGACGCGGCCCTTGAACACCAGATCGCAGGCCGCCTGGAAGGCGATGCTGCCGTCGACGTTGCCGGCCATCGGCTTGTAGAGCGGGTCGCCGGCATTCTGCTTGTCGACGACGGCGGCCATGCGCTTCATGACCTCCATCACCTGGGCCTCGGTGCAGATGCCGTGGTGCAGCCAGTTGGCGATGTGCTGGCTGGAGATGCGCAGCGTGGCGCGGTCTTCCATCAGCCCGACGTCGTGGATGTCCGGCACCTTGGAGCAGCCGACGCCCTGGTCGATCCAGCGCACCACATAGCCGAGAATGCCCTGGGCGTTGTTCTCCAGCTCCTGCCGGATCTCGTCCTCCGACCAGTTGGGGCGGTCGGCGAGCGGGATGGTCAGGATGTCGGACAGGGATGCTGCCTGGCGCTTGGCCAGTTGGTCCTGCACCTCGGCCACATTCACGGCGTGATAGTGGGTGGCGTGCAGGGTGGCGGCAGTCGGCGACGGGACCCAGGCGGTGTTGGCGCCGGCCTTCGGGTGGCCGATCTTGGCGACCAGCATGTCGGCCATCAGGTCCGGCATCGCCCACATACCCTTGCCGATCTGCGCGCGGCCTTTCAGCCCCGCCTTCAGACCGACATCGACGTTGTTGTCCTCATAGGCCGAGATCCACTTGGTGGCCTTCATCGCCGCCTTGCGGACGACCGGGCCGGCCTCCATCGAGGTGTGGATCTCGTCGCCGGTGCGGTCCAGGAAGCCGGTGTTGATGAACACAACGCGGTCCTTGGCGGCGCGGATGCACTCCTTGAGGTTGACGGTGGTGCGGCGCTCCTCGTCCATGATGCCGACCTTGAGGGTGTTGCGGGCCATGCCCAGCAGATCCTCGACGCGGCCGAACAGCTCGTCGGTGAAGGCGACCTCTTCCGGCCCGTGCATCTTCGGCTTCACGATGTAGACCGAGCCGGCGCGGCTGTTGCGCAGCCCACCGCTGGCCTTCAAATCGTGCAGCGCGATCAGCGAGGTGAAGACGCCGTCCAGGATGCCTTCCGGCGCTTCGCTGCCGTCGGACAGCTTGACCATGTCGATCGTCATCAGGTGGCCGACATTGCGGACCAGCAGCAGGCTGCGGCCATGCAGGGTGACGCTCCCGGTCGGCGTGGTGTAGGTGCGATCCGGGTTCAGCTTGCGGACGACGGTCTTGTCGCCCTTGGGGAAGCTGGCCTCCAGCGTGCCCTTCATCAGGCCCAGCCAGTTGCGGTAGGCGACGACCTTGTCCTCCGCATCCACGGCGGCAACCGAATCCTCGCAGTCCTGGATGGTCGACAGGGCGGCTTCCAGCACGACGTCGGCGACACCGGCCGGGTCGTCCTTGCCGATCACGCTGTTGCGGTCGATGCGGATTTCGATGTGGGTGCCGTTCTGGACCAGCAGCACGGCCGACGGGGCCGAAGCCTCGCCCTGCCAGCCGACGAAGGCGGCCTTGTCCTTCAGCCCGGTCTTGCCGCCGCTCTTCAGCGTCACCGCCAGCGCGTCGCCCTCGACCGTGTAGGCCGTGGCGTCGGCATGGCTGCCCTCGGCCAGCGGAACGCTGTCGTCCAGGAACTTGCGCGCCCAGGCGATCACCTGCGCGCCGCGGGCGGCATCATAGCCGCCGGCCGCCGGGGTGCCGGGGATGGCGTCGGTGCCGTACAGCGCATCGTACAGGCTGCCCCAGCGCGCATTGGCGGCGTTCAGGGCATAGCGGGCGTTGGTGATCGGCACCACCAGCTGCGGGCCGGCGAGATAGGCGATCTCCGGATCGACGTTGCCGGTGCCGACGGTGAAGTCGCCACCCTCCGGCACCAGATAGCCGATCTCGCGCAGGAAGGACTCGTATTCGGCCTGATCGAAGATCTTGCCGCGGCGTGCGGCATGCCACGCATCGATCTGAGCCTGCAGGCTGTCGCGCTTGGCCAACAGGGCCTTGTTGCGCGGCGCCAGCTCGTGCAGGAGCTGGTCGAGGCCCGTCCAGAGACGGTCGGCGTCGACACCGGTCCCCGGCAGCGCCTCGTCATTGATGAAGTCGTACAGCGGTCGGGCGATTTCGAGGCCGCCGCGGCGGATCCAGTTGCTCATCTCGTTGCGTGTCCCATTCTCTTGCGCTCGGTTCGCAGACTCCTCTCCGGGAGTCTTGATCCCCGGTTATCGCGTCTTCCGCGCAAGCCGGTCAACACAATGTCGCACCGCAGCGTATGGAGAAATGGTAGCAGGCGGCCGATGCCCGGCGAGGCCGGTCAGGCCAGCAGATCGAGAACCTCGGCCGGCTGGGCAGCGGAGGCGACCGACGACGACACGCCTGGGATCTCAGCCGCGTCGGCTTCACCGCCCAGCAGCCCGGCCGCGCCGAGCGCCTCGCTGGAGCCGAAAGCGGCGGCGCGCAGGGCGTTCACCTCCTTCTGGGCGGCCTCCACCATCTTGTCGTCGGCCTTGAAGCCCTCGCGGCGCTCCCGCCGCCGTTTCTCCGACTCGTCCAGCATGTTGGCGGCCTTGGCCTCCCCGATGATGCGCTTGGAGGTGGCGAGCACGCCCTCCACCCGCTGGCCGAAGGCATCGGCCTCGCGATAGCGCGACATCTTCATCGCGTTGTCGGCCATCAGCTGCTGGATCATCGGACCGCGGCCGCCGGAGGCTCCACCGGACGCTCCGCCGTTACCGGTCAACCCGGCGGCACCCAGCCCGGACAGCACCTCCTCGACCAGCCGGGCAATGTCGTCGGGCAGTGCGCCATCCTGCGGAACCGCCATCCCGGACTCGGCGTCGGCCGCGGCACCGGCGGCCAACACGTCGGCAGTGGTCTCGGCCGCGGCTTGGGCGGCGCTTTGGGCCGGAACCCCCTCCCCCGTCGAAAATCCGATGGTCAGCGTCAGTTCGGTCTGCTGCAGGGTCAGGCTGGTGCTGCTGCGGGTGATCGTGGTCTCGCTGGACAGAACCGTTCCGCCGGCGGCGGCAGTGCTGTCGCCGGGCAGCCCCATCTCCGCCGCGGCCTTGATGCTGGCGCCGTACTCCTTGGCGGCGCGTCCGGCCTCGCGCGCCAGCAATGCCGCCTCCCGCGCCAGGGAGGCCAGCTTCTGCGGGTCCCCCTGGGCGAAGCGCATCGCCATCTTCAGTTCTTCGATCCTGCGTTCGACCTGCTCCAGCCGGGCCGCCGCCGCAGCCTTCGATCCGCCGACCTTACGCGCCTCCTCAAGCGCGGCCCTGGCGGCGGAGCTGTCGCTCTGCCATTTGGCCGAGGGCTGGGTCAGGGCCTGCGCACGCTCCGCCTTCTGGGCGAGCTGGCCCTGGGCATCCTTCGCCTCGAGCTCCTTCTCCCAGGGCTTCTTCGCCTGCTGCAGGCGGAAAAGACCGGACTGGCCGTCCGCCACCACGCTGAAGACGCTCATGCCGTCACCCCCGGGCCCGGCCGAACCGAGTTGTTCGCGGCAAAGTTTAGCACAATCGCCGCGACTGTCCATTTCGCGCGGGCTCCGCGTGGAACCCCAAGGCTTGGCTGGTGTTTCACCTTCCGACACCCGATTCCGCAACGGGCGGTTCGAAACCGCAGGCGCGGAGCCGCAGAATACCGGATTCCCGAGGAGGAAAGACACGATGCCGAACCGCGACACGACCGGCACCGGCGGAACGACCCCGACCGGCTCCACCACTGGACAGTCGACCGCCGGCAGCAGCTCCACCACCGCCAACACCCCGCCGGGCGGGCGCGGCAGCGTCGATGACATCAAGAAGTCCGTCAACCACGCCGCCGACGATGCCATGGAGACCGGCCACGAAACGCTGGGCCAGGCACAGGGGCGCATCCGTTCCCTGCTGGAACAGCAGACCGGCCGCGCCGCCGATCAGCTGGGCGGCGTCGCCAACGCCCTGCACAAGGCTGCCGAGCAGCTGAATCAGGAGAATGGCGGCGTGGTCGCCGATTACGCCGTGCAGGCGGCCGACCGTGTGGAGCGCGTCGCCGACATGCTGCGCGATGCCACGGTCGACGACATCGTCGGCGAGGTGGAAGGCTTCGCCCGCCGCCAGCCGGAGGTGTTCATCGGTGCCGCCTTCGCCGTCGGCTTCCTGGCCGCGCGCTTCATCAAGAGCTCCGGTGAGCGCCAGATGCACCGTGCCTCCACCTCGCTGCGTGGCAACACCCACCCGTCGCAGTCCGTGCGGAGCACCCGGAGCAGCGCGTATGACGTCGGCCGCGACCGCAGCAGCGACATGAACCGCGACTCCGACCGCAAGCCCAGCCGCGGCATGGCCGGCGGCATCGCCGAGTCCGTCAGCCGCGGCACCCCGTCCCACAGCGCGGACACGCCCACCACCGGCTCCTCCACCGTCAACACCGGCAACCTCGCCGGCCGCATGGAGTCGGAGCGCGGGGCGGAGCGCCTGGGTGAGCCGAAGCCGGCCGCCGGCCGCATCGGCATGCCGCTGTCCACCGCGCCGGCCTCCGTCACCGGCCGCGGCGCGTCGCCGTCGGCCGATACGGCGCTGGGCACCAGCACGGTCGGCACGCCCGCCGGAGTATCGGGCACCACCGGCAGCACCGCGAATGCCGGCACCACCGGAACCGCCGGGACCCAGGGCGGGGCCGCCGGCACCACCTCCTCCACCTCCAAGCCGCAGGGACAGCGTCCATGAGCGCCGCCGAGAACCGCTATGACGAGCCGCGGGATCCGCGGCAGGACCGGCCGCTCGCCGGCCTGTTCGCCGATCTCGCCCGCGAATCCGCCAACCTCGCCCGATCCGAGATCGCGTTGGCGAAGGCCGAGCTGACCGACAAGGCCAGCGAGGCCGCCGGCGGCGTGGCCTTCATCGCCGTCGGCGGACTGGTCGCCTTCGCCGGCGTCCTGGTCCTGCTTGCCGCTGCGGTTCTCGGCCTGTCCAACGTCCTGGCCCCCTGGCTGTCCGCGCTGATCGTCGGCGTGGTGGTTCTGGCGGTGGGCGGCATCCTGGCCTATGTCGGCAAGAACCGGCTGAGCCCCGCCAACCTCCGCCCCCGCCGCACCATGAACACGCTGGACGAGGACAAGCGCTGGGCCAAATCCCAGCTTGCCCGCTAGGGGCCCGGCCGATGGCGGACGACAAACGCACTCTCGCGGCCGGGCAGTCAGCCGCACCGCAGGATCTCGACGCCCTGGAGGGCGACATCCGCGCCAGCCGCGCGCGCATCGGCGGCACCGTCAACGCGCTGCGCGACCGCACCTCACGTCTGCGCGACAGTCTGGCGCGGTGGTCGCCCCAATCCCTGATGGAGAACACCATGAAGCACACCTACACGCCGGCGACGCCGGATACCCCGTCCCAGCACTCCCACCAGCACCAGTCCGACCGTTACGAGAGCGGCCAGACCGTCCATTACAAGGGGTCGCGGTCGCAGTCCTCCACCGGCGGCTCGATGCTGAGCAGCATGACCGGCAACCCGATCCCGCTCGCCCTGGTCGGCATCGGGCTGGGCTGGCTCGCCCTGTCCAGCACCGGCTACGACCGCCGCATCGCCCGGTCCGGCACGGTCCGCTCGGCCCGCCACCGCATGGGCGACGCCGTCGGCTATGCCCGCGAGTCGCTGAACAGCGCCACCGACAGCGTGCGCAGCGCCGCCAGTTCCGCCTATGGCAGCGCGTCGGGCGCGGTCGGTTCGGCCTACGGCAGCGCCTCGGGCACCGTCAGCGGGATGATGGGCGGTTCGGATGACGATCATGCGCCGGGCCGGGATCATGCGTCGGGCCGGGACGACATCCATGGCCAGCGGCAATCCCAGGGCTACGCCAGCCGCGGCATGTCGCGCCTGTCCTCCATGGCACCGTCGACCGATCATCTGCGCCACCGTGCCCACAACGTGACGACCGGCTTCTGGGATCTGGTGGAGGACCACCCGATCGTCGCCGGCGTCATGGGCGTCGCGCTGGGCGCGGCCATCGGCGCCGCCCTGCCGGGCACCCGCTATGAGAAGCAGTGGGTCGGCGACTATGCGGACGAAGCGACCGAGCGCGCCAAGACGATCGCAAAGGACGCATTCGACCGCGGCACCCGCGCCGCCCAGGCCGCGGCCCAGACCGCGGTCGAGTCGGCCAAGGAGGACGTCCGCGAGGTCGTTTCGCAAGCCACCGACGCCGCCCGCGAGGAAGTCAAGAAGCCGGGCTGATCCCCGCTTCCCGGCTGAATCGGACCGACCCCGCGCCCATCCGGCGCGGGGTTTTCCGTTTTCGCCTCCAGGCGCGGCAAACGGTCGCACCTTCGCCTTTCAGCACCACCTTGGCGGTAGCGTGATGGTTGGAGCAACGCTATAACCAAGCAGGATCGATGGGTATTCCCGGCGCGTCAGCCATGCACAGGCGCCAAAGCCGCGGAAACCCTGCATTTTAATCGACAAACGCCCCTTGCCCCCCGGATCAATCAGGACTAAATTGGTCCTGTATTGGAAACCGGGGTGAAACGGGGTGCGGTCATGATCCGGCTGAGCAAGCTGACCGACTATGCCATCGTCGTGTTGAGCGAGATGGCGCGGCAGGTGGGTGCGGTCCATACCGTCGCCCATCTTGCCGACCGCACCGGCGTACCTGCCCCGACCGTCGCCAAGCTGATGAAGGCGATGACCCCGGCGGGGCTCACCACCTCGCAACGCGGCGCCGCCGGCGGTTATGCGCTGAGCCGCCCGGCCGATGCAATCTCCATCGCGGAAATCATCACGGCGCTCGACGGTCCCATCGCGCTGACCGCCTGCGTCGACGGCGCCGACAGCCAATGCGGGGTGGAGCAACTTTGCCCCATGCGCGGCGGTTGGGAAAAGGTGAACCGCGCCATTCGCGGCGCGCTGGAGGAGGTGACGCTGGCCGACATGATGGCCCCCATCGCCTTCCCGGCCCCGGCAGCCGCAGCGAACTCCACAGCCGCCCAGCCGGCCCGCCCTGCGCACTGAACGGCGCGCATCGAACAGCATTCTTGAGAAGGACGAGGCAAAGCCATGGCCGCCCAACCGGAAACCGTCGAGCAGGTCCGCGCCGTCACGGAGCAGAAGTACAAGTACGGCTTCACGACCGACATCGAATCCGACGTCGCGCCGAAGGGCCTCAACGAGGACATCGTCCGCTTCATCTCCGCCAAGAAGGAGGAGCCGGAGTGGCTGCTGGAATGGCGCCTGAAGGCCTTCCGCGTCTGGCAGACGATGGAGGAGCCGCAATGGGCCGCCGTCAGCTTCCCGCCCATCGACTATCAGGACGCGCATTACTATGCCGCGCCGAAGAAGAAGGCCGGGCCGAAGTCGCTGGACGAGGTCGATCCCGAACTGCTGAAGACCTACGAGAAGCTGGGCATTCCCCTGCGTGAGCAGGAGATCCTGGCCGGCGTCGAAGGGTCGGAGGGCAAGAGCCCGGCCATCGCCGTCGACGCGGTGTTCGACAGCGTGTCGGTCGCCACCACCTTCAAGGCGAAGCTGGAGGAGATGGGCATCATCTTCTGCGCGATCTCCGAGGCGGTGCAGAAGCACCCGGAACTCGTGAAGAAGTATCTCGGCTCGGTGGTGCCCTACACCGACAACTATTATGCGACGCTGAACTGCGCAGTCTTCACCGATGGCAGCTTCGTCTACATCCCCAAGGGCGTGCGCTGCCCGATGGAGCTGTCGACCTATTTCCGCATCAACCAGGCCAACACCGGCCAGTTCGAGCGGACGCTGATCATCGCCGACGAAGGCTCCTACGTCAGCTATCTGGAAGGCTGCACGGCGCCCCAGCGCGACGAGAACCAGCTGCATGCCGCGGTGGTGGAACTGGTGGCGATGGACGATGCGACCATCAAATATTCCACCGTCCAGAACTGGTATCCCGGCAACGCCGAGGGCGTCGGCGGCATCTACAATTTCGTGACCAAGCGCGGCGCCTGCCGCGGCAGGAACTCCAAGATCTCCTGGACGCAGGTGGAGACCGGCTCCGCGATCACCTGGAAGTATCCGAGCTGCATCCTGCAGGGCGACAATTCGGTGGGCGAGTTCTATTCGGTCGCCATCACCAACAACTTCCAGCAGGCCGACACCGGCACCAAGATGATCCACATCGGCAAGAACACCCGCAGCACAATCGTGTCGAAGGGCATCTCGGCCGGCAAGGCGCAGCAGACCTACCGCGGGCTGGTGAAGATCCTGCCCAGGGCGGAGGGGGCGCGCAACCACACCCAGTGCGACAGCCTGCTGATCGGCGACAAGTGCGGCGCCCATACGGTCCCCTACATCGAGAGCCGCAACCGCTCCGCCCGCATCGAGCATGAGGCGACGACGGCCAAGATCAGCGAGGACCAGCTGTTCTACTGCCGCCAGCGCGGCATTTCGGAGGAGGACGCGGTGTCCCTGATCGTCAACGGCTTCTGCAAGGAGGTCCTGAAGGAACTCCCCATGGAGTTCGCCGTGGAAGCGCAGAAGCTGGTGGGCATCAGCCTGGAAGGCAGCGTGGGGTAGTCAAACAGCACTCTTTGGTGCCGTCATCCCCGCGAAGGCGGGGATCCAGGCATCCACCTTAGGGGACACGACAAAACCTGGATCCCCGCTTTCGCGGAGATGACGGGTAGCGGAGAGAAGGGATTGTCGGGATGGAGGAGCGGTTCTTCGTCTACATCCTGGCAAGCCGAAGAAACGGAACCTTGTATGTCGGTATCACGTCGAACCTCGGACGCCGGATGATGGAACACCGGGATGGCATCATTCCGGGCTTTACGGATCGCTACGGTGTCAAGCGCTTGGTCCATGTGGAGCCTTATGCCACCGCCGAAGAAGCCATCAACCGCGAGAAGAGGCTGAAGAAGTGGAACCGGGATTGGAAGATCCGTCTGATTGAGGAACACAACCCCGACTGGGCGGATCTTTACGAGAGATTGAATGCATAGGCGAGTTCCCCCAACCGGCTCGTCATCCCCGCGAAGGCGGGGATCCAGACTTGGGCCAGGGGCACTCCTCGGGACGCCTGGATCCCCGCCTTCGCGGGGATGACGGCCAACCAAGTAACGGTGTGGATTTAGGAAGAGAACGCTCGGAACCGGACGTGCCGGAAGCCTGAAGAAGACAACGAGGCCAAGACGATGATCGAAATCAAGAACCTGCACGCCACCGTGGACGGCAAGGAAATCCTCAAGGGCGTCGACCTGACCATCCGCCCGGGCGAGGTCCATGCCATCATGGGGCCGAACGGCGCCGGCAAGAGCACCATGTCCTATGTGCTGGCCGGCCGCGACGGCTATGAGGTCACGGAGGGTTCGGTCACCTATTACGGCAAGGACCTGCTGGCGATGGAGCCGGAAGAGCGGGCGGCCGAGGGCGTCTTCCTGGCCTTCCAGTATCCGGTGGAAATCCCCGGCGTCGGCAACACCACCTTCCTGAAGACCGCGATCAACGCCATCCGCAAGCATCGCGGCGAGAAGGAACTGGACGCTATGCAGTTCCTGAAGCTGATCCGCGAGAAGACCAAGGCTCTCGGCATGAGCGACGAGATGCTGAAGCGCGCGGTCAATGTCGGCTTCTCCGGCGGTGAGAAGAAGCGGAACGAGACGCTGCAGATGGCGGTGCTGGAGCCGAAATTCGCCATCCTCGACGAGACGGACAGCGGGCTGGACATCGACGCGCTGAAGATCGTGGCGGAGGGCGTCAACGCCCTGCGGTCGCCGGAGCGGTCGATGCTGGTCATCACCCATTACCAGCGCCTGCTCGACTACATCATTCCCGACTATGTCCATGTTCTGGCCGCCGGCCGCATCGTGAAGTCGGGCGGCAAGGAACTGGCGCTGGAGCTGGAAAAGAACGGCTACCGCGACTTCGGCGCGAGCGAGGCGGCGTGATGACGGCGCAACATCCCTCCCCCCTTCACCCCATGACCTACTCGACGCGGGGCGCCGATCCGGCGACGGCGCCGGCCTTGCTGGCTCCGCTCGACCAGATGGGGGCCGGGCTTCCCGGCAGCGGCCTGTCCTGGCTGAACGAGCTGCGCGCGGCGGGCCGCGAGCGCTTCGCCGCCGTCGGCCTGCCGACGATCAGGAACGAGAGCTGGCGCTACACCAACCTGCGCGACCTCGCCAAGGTCAGCTTCCAGCCGGCCGCCCCGGCGGCGGCCACCATCGACCTGTTGCCGACGGTGCGGGCCGAGGGGCAGGACGGCCCGCGTCTGGTCTTCGTCGACGGCCGTTTCCGCGCCGACCTGTCCTCCGTCGACGGGCTGCCGCCGGGCGTCGAGTTGCTGAGCCTCGCCGCCGCGCTGACCACCCATTCCGACCTGCTGGCCGACCATATCGGCCGCCTCGCCGCGGCGGATGACCGTCCCCTGGTGGCGCTCAACAGCGCCTACCTCGCCGACGGCGCGGTCCTGCATGTGCCGGCCGGCGTTCAGGTCGAACGCCCCATCGAGCTGGTCTTCGTCTCCGTCGGGACCGAGGCGCAGGCGACCTCCTGCCATCCGCGCAGCCTGCTGATCGCAGAGGCCGGGTCGAAGGCGGTGGTGGTCGAGCACCATGTCGGCCGTGGTGCCGGCACCACGCTGTCGAACCATGTCACCGAGGTCTTCGTCGGCGAAGGCGCCACCCTGCACCATTACAAGTCGCAGCGCGAAGGCGGCGGCGCCATCCACCTGTCGCACATCGCGGCGACGGTGGCGACCGGCGGCTGCTATGACAACTTCATCCTGACGACCGGTGCCAAGCTGTCGCGCAACGAGGTGGTCAGCCGCCTGGACGGGACCGAGGCGCGGACGCATGTCAGCGGCGGCTATCTGGTCCGCGGCAGCCAGCATGCCGACACCACCACGGTGATCGTTCACGCCCAGCCGAACGGCACCAGCCGCGAGGTCTACAAGGGCGTCATCGACGACACGGCGCGCGCGGTGTTCCAGGGCAAGATCACCGTCTGCCCGGATGCGCAGAAGACCGACGGCTACCAGTTGAACCGCGCCCTGCTGCTGTCCGACGGGGCCGAGATCGATAGCAAGCCGGAGCTGGAAATCCACGCCGACGACGTGAAGTGCAGCCACGGCTGCACCGCGGGCGAGCTGGACGACGACGCGCTGTTCTACCTGCGCGCCCGCGGCATCGACCGTGACACCGCCCAGGGCCTGCTGATCGGCGCCTTCCTGTCCGAATCGCTGGAGGAAATCGCCGAGGAATCGATCCGCGACGCCTTCCAGGGGATCATCGCCGGCTGGCTGGAGGAGCAGAAGTAACCATGTCCGATGCCATCCTGAACCAAGCCTACGACGTGCAGCGGGTGCGGGAGGATTTCCCCATCCTCGCCCGCAGCGTCCACGCCAGGAAGGGAAAGCCCGGCAAGCCGCTGGTCTATCTGGACAGCGGGGCGTCCGCCCAGAAGCCGCGTCAGGTCATCCAGGCCATGACCCGCTTCCTGGAGGAGGATTACTCCAACATCCACCGCGGCGTTCATTTCCTGTCGCAGACCGCGACCGACCAGTTCGAGGCGGTGCGGACCAAGGTCGCGCGCTTCCTGAACGCGCCGAACGACCGCTGCATCGTCTTCACCCGCAGCTCGACCGAGGCGATCAACCTCGTCGCCTCCAGCTATGGCCGGACCTTCCTGAACGAAGGCGACGAGGTCATCCTGTCGATCATGGAGCATCACGCGAACATCGTTCCGTGGCAGCTGCTCCAGGCCGAGAAGAAGATCGTCATCAAGGTCGTGCCCTGCGACGAGTTCGGCGTCCTCGACATGGATGCTTACAGGGATCTGCTGTCCGACCGCACCAAGCTGGTTGCGATCACCCACTGCTCCAACGTTCTCGGCACCGTCACCCCGGCCAAGACCATCGCCCGGCTGGCGCATGAACGCGGCGTGCCCGTGCTGTTCGACGGCAGCCAGGCGGTGGTGCACGGCACGGTCGACGTGCAGGACATCGACGCCGACTTCTACGTCTTCACCGCGCACAAGCTCTATGGCCCGACCGGTCTCGGCGTGCTGTACGGCAAGTACGATCTCTTGAAGAAGATGCCCCCCTATCAAGGCGGCGGCGACATGATCGAGAGCGTCAGCTTCGAAGGCACCACCTTCAAGGCCCCGCCCTCGCGCTTCGAGGCCGGCACCCCGCCGATCACCGAGGTCATCGGGCTGGGTGCCGCCATCGATTATGTCGAGGCTCTCGGCCGCGATGCCATCGCCGCGCACGAGCACGACCTGCTGCAATACGCGACGCAGCAGCTGTCGCAGATCGACGGCCTGCGTATCATCGGCACCGCGCCGGGCAAGGGGCCGATCATCTCCTTCGCGCTGGAGGGCGTGCACCCGCACGACGTCGGCACCATCGTCGACCAGTATGGCGTCGCCGTGCGCGTCGGCCGCCATTGCGCCGAGCCGCTGGCCGAGCGCTTCGACGTCGGACCGACCGTCCGCGCGTCTTTCGGCCTGTACAACACCCGGGAGGAGGCCGACGCCCTCGTCCAGTCCCTCCAGGCGGTCAAGGAGTTCTTCGGAGCATGATGGACGATCTGCGCGAGCTGTATCAGGAAGTGATCCTGGATCACGGCAAGAATCCCCGCAACTTCCGCCATCCCGACGACGCCAACCGCGAGGCGAAGGGCGAGAATCCGATGTGCGGCGACCGCTTCATGGTCTATCTGACCCTGAAGGACGGGGTGGTCGACGACGTGGCCTTCCAGGGCCGCGGCTGCGCCATCTCCACCGCCAGCGCCTCGATGATGACGGAGCTGGTGCGCGGCAAGACGGCGGCGGAGGCTGAAAAGCTGTTCCACGCCTTCCACGAGCTGTGCACCCAGGACGAACCCGACATCCCCAAGGGTGTCGATGACGAGACGATGGAAAAGCTGATGGTGATGTCCGGCGTGCGCCAGTTCCCGGTGCGGGTGAAGTGCGCGACGCTGGCCTGGCACGCGATGAACGCGGCGCTCCACGGCGAGGCTGCGGCCTCCAGCGACCAGTTTTGACGGAGGGGGATCGAAATGCCCGATGAAGCCCTGACGCACCGCCCGATGGCCCCCAATCCGGCCGAAGCCGAGGCACAGTTGAACGCGCAGGCCGCCGCGGATGCTGGCGCCGACTCCAAGGAGTTCGCCCCGATGCCCAAGCCGCCCGAGGGATACGACCCGCGGGAGGAGATCATGGATCGCGTCGTGGCGGCCATCAAGACCTGCTACGACCCCGAAATCCCGGTCGATATCTGGGAACTCGGCCTGATCTACCGTGTGGACATGGATGGGCAGCGGAATGTCGAGATTGATATGACGCTGACCAGTCCCATGTGTCCGGTGGCCGGCGAACTGCCCGAACAGGTCCGTCAGGCCGTGCTGGGCGTCGAGGATGTCAACGAGGTCAAGATCGAGCTGGTGTGGGAGCCCCCCTGGCACCAGGGCATGATGTCCGAGGAAGCCCGCCTGCAACTGGATATGTTTTGAGCCGTATTTAGGAGACCGTCACCATGGCCCGTTCCCTGCCCAAGGCGATCACGATCACCGACGCCGCCGCGGAGCGCGTCAAGGCGCTGATGTCCAAGGCCACCGACGACATGGTCGGCCTGCGCATCGGCGTGAAGGCGCGCGGCTGCTCCGGCCTCAGCTATGACGTTCAGTATGCCAAGGAAAAGATGAAGTTCGACGAGGTGGTGGAGGACAAGGGCGTCACCATCCTGATCGACCCGGCCGCCGTCATGTTCCTGATCGGCAGCGAGATGGACTATGTCGACGACAAGTTCCAGACCGG
The DNA here is from genome assembly GCF_000283655.1 of Azospirillum lipoferum 4B. Classification (NCBI taxonomy): domain Bacteria; kingdom Pseudomonadati; phylum Pseudomonadota; class Alphaproteobacteria; order Rhodospirillales; family Azospirillaceae; genus Azospirillum; species Azospirillum lipoferum. The sequence goes on from NC_016623.1 coordinate 260,616, forward strand.
CTTCGTCTTCAAGAACCCGAACGAGAAGGGCCGCTGCGGCTGCGGCGAGAGCTTCCACGTCTGAACGGTTGCTGCACAGGGGGCTACTCCGATGCCCCCTGTGCAGCCGGCTCTCGACTCAGTTAGAGATTCCAGTGTGATGTACGCCTAAATCTCTATAGCGCTGTGCGTTTAATATGAAACGCATAGCGCCACGGCCTTATGTTTGACGATCAGATTCACGCTTCGAGGCGATCCCAATTCTACGTAATGCGATCTAATACCAGCGGCTTTAGACATTGACCGCTGCCCACGAGCGTGAGGCGATTGAGCGAATGATTTCGGGTGCCTGGGCGAGAGCGTTCCACGCCTCGCAGCAGGCCTCGACGATGGCGGCATAGGAATCGAAGACGCGATGGCTGAGGTGGTTCTGTCGCAGGAACTGCCAGATGTTTTCGACCGGATTGAGTTCCGGGCAATAGGGCGGCAGATGCAGAAGGCTGATGTTTTCGGGCACGACCAGCTTGTCGCCCGGCTGGTGCCAGCCTGCGCCGTCGAGGATGAGCACCGCATGGTGGCCGTCGCTCACTTGGCCGCTGATCTCGGCCAGGTGCAGGGTCATTGCCGCGGCGTTGGCCTTGGGCAGGACCAAGGCCGCGGCGGCGCCACGGCTCGGGCAGACGGCGCCGAACAGGTAGGCCCAGCTATGGCGCTGGTCGCGGGGCGCGCGTGGCCGGCTGCCCTTGGCGGCCCACACCCGGGTCAGGGTCCCTTGCTGGCCGACCCGGGCTTCGTCCTGCCACCAGAGCTCCAGCGGCTTGCCGCGGGCGGTGTCGGGGAGGGCGCCGGCAACCAGAGCGGCAAAGTTTTTTTGTGAGCCTCGAGCGCCTCGCCATCCTGCTGAGGATGCTGGGGGCGCACCGACAGGCGACGGAACCCCAGACGGCGCAACAGCCCGCCAACGCTGCGCTCGGCCAGCACCACGCCGAACCGGCGCTCGATCTTGCGGGCCAGATCGCACCGCCGCCACCGAACCACGCCATCCTCGGCGAGGTCCGGACCGGAGCGGACCCAGGACGCCACCTCCGCTTCCTGCTCCGCCGACAGCTTCGGCTTGGCTCCCGGTGCCTTACGATCCCGCAGCCCCGCCACGCCTTGGGCGTTGTAGCGGTGAACCCAATCCCGCAACGTTTGCCGATCCATCCCGCAAGACCGCGCGGCGTCCTCGCGAGATCGCCCCTCCAAAACCAGAGCTAGGGCGAGAAGGCGCCGCGCTACATCCGGATCGCCAAAACGCACCGCCCGCTGGCGCAACTCCGCTGAACTCAGCTCCAGCCGCGTGATCGCAATCGCCGCCATACCCGCCTCCTTCCGAGAGCTGGCAGCGAATCACAGGGCGGACCAAAAGGGAATCCACCGTGACGAGTCACACTTCAAAGCCGCTGGTATAAGGCCATATTTTTCTTCTATCTTCCGTGACGCTCTCTGAGCGCTTCCTCAAGCTTGGCTCTGTCAATGTGGTGTTTGACGATAAATTCCAGATAATGTTCAGGAACCGTCTCCTTCACGAAAGCCATGATATTCAGATAGCGGTCAGTCATATGAGGGAAAGACGAGAAGAATCGCGCGACAGAAGCAAAAAAGCTACCGTTTACAATACGAGACTGGAAAATAAAGGTATCGCTGGAGACTTTCCCATATAGAGTTTTGCCAATCAGCAGTTTGCTCATTCCTGTAATAGCCGCTTCCACCTCACCACAAAGCGCTAGGCCAATTCTGTCGCCAGAATAGACAATGCAACGCTCATAAGGCAAAATAAACAAATTGAGAAACGGGATTTTCTTGACAGCTTCCATTATTTCAAAGACGATCGGAAAGTAGTGATCCTTTTTTACTTTCATGTATCCAACGAATCTTGCGATTGCCCATTCTATGTCACGGTAATCTTTGGCAGAGTCGCAAGATTCAACGAAGGATGAATGTATCACGATAAATTTTGTCGAAAAAAACCTGTGGAGTATCATGTTCACAGCTCCACTCTCAACGATATATATCTCCACGTCCTTATGATATCCAATCTTTTCTTTTACAGACTCCAAAATACTTGCTATTTCCGGGAAATTATCGCGACCAACTTTCACGGCATTTCCGATAAGCAACGCTTTCGTCAACTCCATGCCAAGCCAAATTGCCACAAATATCAGTACTGCATATATGCCTACAAATATAAAGAATGTTTTGTTATTAAAACTCATGTAAGCAATCCATAAAATCATCGGCAACACCGCTATCACTGCAAGCGCAAATCTTGAATTTGTCATTGGGTGAAGGTATTGCTTTACATCGAATGTTGAGCTGCTATTTAAGGCATAAGAGGTCATCCCAAATCTCCCATAGGTTGTTTCAATTCGCACGTCACCCATTTAAAATTATACACGGTGTTCTTATGCAATCCATGAGGCGATAAGCAAAAATCTTTCTTTTTCTCCGATATTAATACAAATGTAGGACGATGGCAGGGGCACATTCCATGAGTTTGCAAGCCTTTGTGCTGCTGTTGTGTTGCAAAGAGCATTCTCTAAAAAGACTAGATTGTCGTTCATCTACCTGTGCAAGGCGCAGGACAGTTAACAAAACAGGGTATAAATGGAGAACAGCAAAATAATAAATCCACCAAATTTCGACATATTACACTCAGGGGCTGAAACCTTCGTCCCACTGGATTTCTCAAACTCAATTTGACAGACGATTCCAGCAGCCCAATCTGTTGGCAGCGACTGGTCCTCCATAAGGCACTCCACTTTTTCTTCCTAATTTCAGGAATGCCCACAGTAATTTTAGTGCTTTGCTATCCAATCACGACATCGGATTGACCGGCTTTGGCATCTCCGGCAGCGGGATGAACTCGCCGTCGTCGAGGTCCGGCAGCTTCATCCGGCCGGCGCGCCAGTCGGCCTTGGCCTGCTCGATCCGCTCCTTCGACGAGGAGACGAAGTTCCAGTCGATGAAGCGCCGACCGACCGGTTCGCCGCCGACGGCGATGACGATCGATTGCGTGGACGCGGTCAGCACCGCAGGATGGCCGGGACCGAACACGGCCATCCGGCCCGCCTCGAAAACCTGCCCCTCGACCTCCACCGTTCCAGTCACCACATAGGCCGCCCGTTCCCATCCCCCCGCCGGCAGTTCCACGCGAGCGCCGGGGGCGAGATCCCAGTGGATGTAGAACAGGGGCGAGTGGGTCTTCACCCCCGCCTTGGCCCCGAACGCCTCGCCCGCCACCAGCCGGCCGCGAACTCCATCCTCCTCGAAGACCGGCAGGTCGCCGGTGCCGTAATGGGTGAAGGCCGGGTCGGTTTCCTCATCCGCTTCGGGCAGGGCGACCCAGGCCTGGATGCCGTGCATCCGCCCGCCTTCCATCCGCGCGCGCTCGAAGCGTTCGGAATGTGTGATGCCGCGCCCGGCGGTCATCCAGTTCACTTCGCCCGGCCGGATCGCCTGTTCCGAGCCCACGCTGTCGCGGTGCATGATCTCGCCCTCGAACAGGTAGGTGATGGTGGACAGTCCGATATGCGGATGGGGGCGGACATCGACGTCGCGCGGCAGGCCCGGCTGGAAATCGACCGGCCCCATATGGTCGAAGAAGACGAAGGGGCCGACCATCCGCCGCTGAACGAAGGGCAGGACCCGCCCCACCTCGAATCCGCCGAGGCTCTTCCGGCGCTGCTCGATGACCAGTTCCAGCATTGGTTCTCCTCCCGGCGGATGTTGCGGCGGCCCGATTCGCGTTCAGGCGTCCGGATTGCGCGGCACGGTCTGGATGACTTCGAACCCCTCGAACTCCGGCGGCCCGACATACAGGGGCTTGCTGGTGCCGGCTTTGCCGTGGGCGGCGCGGAAGGCCTCCGACCGAGTCCAGTCCTGGAACGCGGCTTCAGAATCCCAGACGGTGTGGGAGGAGTAGAGCCGGTATTCCTCCCGGTCGGGTCCGCGCAGCATGTGGAATTCCACGAATCCCGGAACCTTGTGCAGATGGACCTCGCGGTTCAGCCAGACCTCTTCGAAATCCTGCTCCGCCCCGTGGCGGACCTTGAAGCGGTTCATCGCAATGAACATGCGTCTTTCCTTCCCGGCGTTATCGGCAAGCACGACCTTGGCCCCGACCGTGACAAGCATAGAGGTTGGGACCGCCGACCGGCAATCAACCCGGCCTGACGCCGACAGTCTTCCCGATTGCTTACGATCCGTTAATGTAAAGAAGCTCTAATATGAGAAAAGAGCGATAATGGCTGCCGGCCGGATCGGCCGAGCACGCATCCCCCGGGGGAACGGCATGACCGGAACAAGCGTAGCGCAGACGGCGGCGGACAGGATCCGCTGCAAGCCGCCCGGCACCATTGCGACCATTCTCACCCTGGCCGCTCCCTTCCTGCTGGTCCTCGAAGCGACGTGGCTGACCGGCCCGGTCGATCTTGCCCATTATCTGCCTCTTCACACCTTCTTCGAGATCTTCGCCATCGCCGTGGCTGCCCTGGTCTTTGCGATCGGCTGGCATTCCCACACGGACGAAACGCCGCCGGCCCTGCTGGCCCTGTCCACCGGCTTTCTCGGGGTGGCGCTGCTCGATTTCGGGCATCTGATGTCCTATGCGGGCATGCCCGATTTCGTCACCCCGTCGGGGCCGGAGAAGGCCATCGCCTTCTGGCTCGCCGCCCGTGGGATGGCGGCGGCTGCACTCCTGCTCGCCGCCGTCCTGCCCTGGCGCCCCGGATCGGCGGCTCTGCGCTATCCGCTGATCGGTGCGGTGCTTGCGATCACCGCTGCCGTCTTCTGGGTCGTGCTGTGGCATCCCGGACTGCTGCCGCGCACCTTCATCGCCGGCGAAGGGCTGACGCCGTTCAAGGTCGCGGTCGAATACGGACTGGTCCTGCTCTATGCCGGCGCCGCCCTGATCTTCCACAGGCGGCGGCGCGAGGCGCGCACGCTGGACATCCACCGCATGGTGATCGCCGCCATCGCCATCGCAATGAGCGAACTCTGCTTCACGCTCTACTTCAGCGTCTACGACCTCGCCAACTTGGCCGGTCACATCTACAAGGTCATCGGCTATTGGTGCCTGTACCGGGCCGTGTTCGTCACCGCGGTCCATCACCCCTACGAGGCACTGCACCAGTCCGAGCGCGACCTGTGGCGGGAGAAGGAGCGGGCGCGAGTCACCCTGCTGTCGATCGGCGACGGGCTGATCGCGACGGACACCGCCGGCCGCGTGACCCTGATGAACCCGGTGGCCGAGCGGCTGACCGGTTGGAGCAGCGGCGAGGCGGTCGGTCGTCCGGTGACCGACGTCTTCGACATCGAGAATGCCCAAACCGGGGAACGGGTTCCGGTGCCGGTCCAGCAGGTGTTGGAGATCGGCCAACTGGTCGGGCTCGCCAACCATACGGTGCTGGTGGCGCGCGGCGGAGGCCGCAGCCACATCGCCGACATGGCCTCGCCGATCCGCGACCGCGACGGGACGCTGCACGGCGTGGTCATGGTCTTCCAGGACGTGACCGAAACCTATGCCAGCCGGGAGGCGCTGAAAGACAGCCTGTCGCTCAACACCGGCATTCTGGAAAGCGCCGCCTGCGGCATCATCGCCACCACGCTGGACGGCATCATCCGCGTCTTCAACCGCGAAGCGGAGCGGATCTTCGGCTATCCGGCCGACGAGATGGTCGGCACGGCGTCCCTGCCGCGTCTTTACGATGGGGAGGAGCTTCGCGCCCATGCCGACCGGATTGCCGCGGAGTTGGGGTGCGCGGCGCCTGCAGGCTTCGAGGCGCTGGTCGCCCGCACCCGTGACGGCGACCTGCCCGATTCCGGCGAATGGACCGGACTGCGGAAGGACGGCGCCCGCATCGCCCTTTCCGCCGCCACCAGCGTTCTGCGTGACAGCGGTGGGGCGGTGCGGGGCTATCTGACCGTGGTGATGGACGTCACCGAGAGGAAGCGGGCGGAACGGCAGATCGAAAGCCTCGCCTATTACGACCCGCTGACCAACCTGCCGAATCGCCGCCTGCTGCTGGAACAGCTGGACGGCCAGCTGCGCACGGCACGGCAGAACGGACGGTGCGGCGCCTTGATGTTCCTCGACCTCGACGACTTCAAGGGGCTGAACGATGCCCGCGGCCATGTCGCCGGAGATACGCTGCTGCGCGAACTGGCGGCCCGGCTGAACGCCACCCTGCGCCGGGACGATCTGGTCAGCCGCCTGAGCGGAGACGAGTTCGTCATCCTGCTGCCGGACCTGGGCGAGAGGACGGAGGAAGCCTCGGAGATTGCGTGGCGGGTGGCGGAGAAGCTGCGGCTGGCCGTCGCGCAGCCCTTCCGCCTGGACCGCTATGAACACAGCATCTTCGCCAGCATCGGCCTGACCGTCTTCCCCAAGTCGGCGGAGGAAACGGTGGAGGACCTGCTGAAACAGGCCGACACCGCCATGTATGCCGCCAAGGACGGCGGACGGAACACCATCCGCGACTATGATCCGGCAATGCTGGTGGACGCCCGGGCTCGCCTGGCGCTGCAGCAGGATCTGCGCAAGGCGGTGGACGCCGGGGAGTTCACGTTGTTCCTGCAGCCGCAGACCAGCGCCGACGGCACCCTGGTCGCGGCCGAGGCGCTGATCCGCTGGCAGCATCCGCAGCGCGGCTTCGTGGCGCCCGGTGCTTTCATCGCGGTGGCCGAGGAATCGGGCTTGATCCTGCCGCTGGGCGACTGGATCCTGATGGAGGCCTGTCATGTCCTGCGCCGTCTGGCCGATGCCGGCAGCGACTGCCACCTGTCCGTCAACATCAGCCCGCGCCAGTTCCGCCAGCAGAATTTCTGTGCCGGCGTGATCGCCGCGGTCCGCGCCAGCCACATCGACCCGCGCCTGCTGACGCTGGAGATCACCGAGGGGATCGCCATCGGCGACTGCGCCGACACGGTCGCCAAGATGTCGGAGCTGGCGGCAGTCGGGATATCCTTCTCGCTGGACGATTTCGGCACCGGCTTCTCGTCGCTGTCCTACCTGAAACAGCTGCCGGTGGGAGAGCTGAAGATCGACCGTTCCTTCGTCCAGGATGTGGACCGCAACAGCCACAACGCCGTGCTGGTGGAAACCATGCTGTCGATCGCCAGCCGGCTTGGATTGAAGGCGGTGGCGGAGGGGGTGGAAACCGCGGCGGAGCGGGATTTCCTGCGCGACCACGGCTGCGCGATCTTCCAGGGCTACTACTTCGACCGGCCGATGCCCGTCGACGACTTCATGCGCAAATACGTGGTCCCGGCAGAGCAGGCCGCCATCGAGGAGCCGGCGCTCGCCTGAACCCATGACGCGTGAACCGGCGGGGGGAGGCCGCTTGAACCTCCCCCCCCGAACCGGCACGCCGGTTACTTCTGCGCGACCATCTTGGGCTGGCCGTTGTTCCAGACATACATCACGTAGTTGGGCTTGGTGATGTCGCCCTTCTTGTCGAACTCCACCGCGCCGACGACGGTGTCGTAGCTGCCGGAATGCAGCGCGGTCGACAGCTTCTTCCCGTCGGTGCTGCCGGCCTTCTGCAGGCCCTGGGCGATCACCTGAACCGCGGCGTAGCTGTAGAAGGCGAAGTTGCCCGGTTCCGGCAGGCCGGCCGCCTTGAAGGAGCCGATCAGTTCCTGCGCCTTGGGATCGCTGGCGGCCGACGGGCTGTCGGTGTACAGCGTGCCCTCGCCAGCCGGGCCGGTGATCGCCCAGTATTCCTGGTTGTTCAGGCCGTCGCCGGCGATGAACTGCGGCTTCAGCCCCTGTTCCTGCGCCTGACGGACGATCAGCCCCAGTTCGGGGTGATAGCCGCCGTAATAGACGGCATCGATCTTCTTGTCCTTCAGGGCGGTGATCAGCGCCGAGAAATCGCGCTCCCCGGCGGTGACGGAACCGCGGTAGGCGACCTTGCCGCCGGACTTCTCCAGCGTCTCGACCACGACGTCGGCCAGCCCCTTGCCGTAGGCCTGCTTGTCGTCGAGCACCGCGATATTCTTGTCCTTGAAGGTCTCGGCCAGATACTTGCCGGCAACCAGGCCCTGCTGGTCGTCGCGACCGCAGACGCGGAAGATGTTCGGGTGGCCCTTGGCGGTCAGCAGCGGGTTGGTGGCGGTCGGGGTGACCATCACCACGCCTTCCTCCTGGTAGACGTCGGCCGCCGGGATGCTGGCGCCGGAGCACAGATGGCCGACCACCGCCGCGACCTGATCGCGGACGAACTGGTTGGCGACCGCCACCGCCTGCCGCGGGTCGCAGGCGTCGTCACCGACCTTCAGCACCAGCTTCTGGCCCAGCACGCCGCCCTTGGCGTTGATGTCCGCAATCGCCTGTTTGGCGCCGTACACCGACTGCTCGCCCAGCGCCGCCACCGGACCGGTGGTCGCCGTGCCGAGTCCGATGACGATGTCCGCCTGCGCCGTGCCGAAGCCGGCGAGCAGTGCCGTCGCGCTGACGAAGGAAAGGACGGTGAGACGCATAATATTTCTCCTGGGATGACCATTTTGCGCCGGTCCACGTCCAACGGCCCAGGCGCATTCCCATTTCTGACCCAAGCGACAGGATTTTGAAAGCGCGATCATGGATGTCGCAGCGCTCTCATCTCCCCCGCGACCGTTCGTCGCCACCCCAAAATGTCTCACTATTTGGTATCACATAAAACTATTTGACACACCTTGGAGCATGCGCGAGCATGCAAAAAACAAAGGCAGCCAAACAAATCATGGGCGGAATCATCCAAGCGACCGAGCAGGAGTCGGAGGCCGGCAAGCCACAGGGCACCGGAACCCAAACCCTGCTGCGCGGACTGGCATTGCTGGAATGCGTGGCCGCCGGCATCGGCGACGTGAAGGGGATCGCGGCGCGGCTGGGCACCCCGCGCAGCACCACCCACCGCATGCTCGTCAGCCTCGTGGCGGAGGGGTATCTCCATCACATCCCCTACAAGGGCTATCTGCTGGGTCCGAAGCTGATCCAGCTGGGGATGAAGGCACTGGAACAGCGCCCCCTGGTCGCCGTCGCCCGCCCGCATATCGAGGCGCTGGCACAGGCGACCGGCGACACCGTCCATCTCGGCGTCGAGGACAACGGCGAGGTCTTCTATCTCGACAAGATCCCCGGCACCCGGGGGCTGGAGATGCGGTCCCGCACCGGACAGCGCATGCCCATCGCCTCCACCGGGCTGGGCAAGGCGCTGATGCTGGGCATGGCGCCCGCGCGCTGGACGACGCTGCATGCGCTGCTCTGCTCCCCCGACGCGCCGCCCGACCGGCCGCGTCCCGCGGACTGGCCGCAGTTCGAAAAGCAAATGAACGGGTATGTCGCCCAGGGTTGGGCGAAGGATTTGGAAGAGAATGAACTCGGCATCCGTTGCGTTTCCGCACCGGTACGCGACGGCCGGAATCTGGTGGTGGCGGCGATCAGCGTCGCCAGCGCCGTCCCCTACATGCCCGACGACCGCATGGACACTCTGGGACCGCTGGTCCGTGCCACGGCGGACGCGATATCCAAGGATCTGGGATGGATCGCAACCTGAACTCTTCCACCGAACCGGCGCTGATCGCGCTGGACTGGGGGACGTCGAGCCTGCGCGGCTTCCTGATGGACGGCGGCGCGCGCGTGCTTGCCGAACGGGCGTCCGCCCACGGCATCCAGAACCTGCCGCAGCCCGGCCCCGCCGGATTCGACGCCGCATTGGCCGCCCTCTGCGGGGACTGGCTGGACGCGCATCCCGGCTTGCCGGTGGTGGCCGGCGGCATGGTCGGCAGTGCCCAGGGATGGGTCGAGGCGCCCTATGTCACCACCCCGGCCGATGCGACGACCCTGGCCGACCGGGCGGCGCGGGTGGAGACGGCGTCCGGCCGCCGCATCCTGATCGCCCCCGGCGTTCTGCACGACCCGGCCGGCGCGCCGCCCGACGTGATGCGTGGGGAGGAGATCCAGATCGCCGGGGCGCTGGCCGAGAATGCCGATTGGGCGCGGAACGCCTGCATCGCCATGCCCGGCACCCATTCCAAATGGGTCCGCGTCACCGACGGTCGCATCACCGCCTTCTCCTCCTACATGACTGGCGAGCTGTTCGCGGTCCTGAAAACCCATTCGCTGCTCGGCCGCCTGATGCCCGCCGACCGCGAGGCATCGCCCGAGGATGAGGCGGCGGCCTTCGCCGTCGGCATCCGCGCCGCGCAGTCCGCCGGTCCCGGCGACCTGCCCCACCAGCTGTTCGCGACCCGCACGCTGGGCCTGACCCGGCGCATGCCGGCCGAGGCGCTGGCCCATTACCTGTCGGGCCTGCTGATCGGGCACGAGCTGCGCTCCGGCCTTGCGCTGCTGGCGGGAATGCAGGCGGGCACGCCGCTGCTGTTGATCGGCGCCCCGGCTCTCTGCAGCCGCTACGGCCGCGGGCTCGCGGCCTTCGGCGTCACGCCCGCGGCACAGCTGGGGAATACCGCCCCGCGCGGCCTGTTCCAGTTCGCCGCCGCGGCCGGGCTGCTTGCCACCGGCACCACCCCCAGCACGATGAGCGCGCCATGACCGAGCTTTCGCTTTCCGCCCGCTTCGATGCCGCCTTCTCCGCCCTGCCGCTGGTCGCGATCCTGCGCGGCCTGACCCCGGCCGAGGCGGAGCCGGTGGCCGCGGCACTCTACGAGGCGGGTTTCCGGCTGGTCGAGGTGCCGCTGAACTCGCCCGATCCCTTCGACAGCATCGCCGCCATCCGCGGCAGCCTGCCCTCCGACGCGCTGGTCGGTGCCGGCACGGTGCTGACGCTGGACGCCGTGGACCGGCTGTCCGGCATCGGTGCCGATCTGGTGGTGATGCCGCATGCCGACACCGCGATCATCCGTGCCGCCAAATCGCACTCGATGGCCTGCACCCCCGGCGTCGCCACCGCAACGGAGGCCTTCGCGGCGCTCGCCGCCGGGGCCGACGCTCTGAAGCTGTTCCCGGCCGAACAGATCGCCCCGCCCGTGGTGAAGGCCCTGCGCGCGGTGATCCCGCACAGCGTGCGGCTGCTGCCGGTCGGCGGCATCACGCCCGACACGATGCAGCCCTTCCGCACCGCCGGCGCCTCCGGCTTCGGGCTGGGTTCGGCGCTCTACAGCCCCGGCCTGCCGGTGGCGGAGGTCGCGGCCCGCGCCAAGCGCTTCGCCCAGGCCTGGGCAGAGGGATCGTCCGGCCGCTGATCACCATCCTTTTCTTGATCGTCACCTTTCAACGACCGGCGCACAAGCCGGCACACCCAGAGGGAATGCCATGAAGGTTTCTACCCGCCTGACCCGTACCGTTCTGACGGCCGGCCTGTCCGCCGCCATGCTGTTCGCCGGAGCCGCGACCATCTCCGGCGCCGCCCTGGCCGCCGACTATCCGGCGAAGCCGGTCGAGCTGATCGTGCCCTATGCCGCCGGCGGCGGCACCGACCTCGTCGCCCGCGCCTTCGCCGATGCGGCCAAGAAGCAGCTGCCGCAGTCGATGGGCGTGGTGAACAAGACCGGCGGCGGCGGTGCCGTCGGCCTGACCGAGATCATGGCCGCCCGTCCCGACGGCTACAAGATCGGCATGGGCACGGTGGAGATCACCCTGCTGCCGCATATGGGCGTCGCCCGCTTCACGGTGGAGGATTTCACCCCGATCGCCCGCCTGAACGCGGAGCCGAGCGCCATCACCGTCAAGGCCGACGCGCCGTGGAAGACGGTCGAAGAATTCCTTGAGCATGCCAAGGCCAACCCCGGCAAGGTCCGCATCGGCAACTCCGGCACCGGCGCCATCTGGCACCTCGCGGCCGAAGCGCTGGAGGAAAAGACCGGCACGACCTTCAACCATGTGCCGTTCGACGGCGCCAACCCGGCCGTGACCTCGCTGCTGGGCGGCCATATCGAAGCGGTGTCGGTCAGCCCGGCCGAGGTGTCGAGCCAGCTCGCCGCCGGCCAGCTGCGCATGCTCGCCGTCATGGCCGAACAGCGCAGCAAGACCTTCCCGGACGTGCCGACGCTGAAGGAAAAGGGCATCGACCTGTCCGTCGCCACCTGGCGCGGCATCGTGGTGCCGAAGAAGACGCCGGCCGCCGTGGTCGACACCCTGCGCACCGCCAGCAAGGCCGCGGCGGAAGACCAGGCCTTCCGTGACCAGCTGGCCAAGATGAACCTGACCTGGGCCTATGCCGACGGTCCCGAGTTCGCTCAGGTCATGCAGAAGGACAATGCCTTCTTCAAGGACCTGATGACCAAGCTGGGCATGGCGAAGTAACGCCGGACCGACTCCGCACCCCGGCGGTCCACCGCCGGGGTGCGCCTTCATCGGTTGAGGAGACCGGACCATGAGCAACCCGCCTGCCGGGAGCGAACGCCCCGGCTCCAGCGACGATTCCGGCAACGCCATGCCGATGACGACGAAGATCGCCAACCTCGTGATCTCCGTCGTGCTGATCGCCATCGCGGCCTCGGCCATCGCAGCGACCGGCGATTTCCCGAAGAGCATGCTGGCGGCCGATGTCGGCGCCGCCCGCTTCCCGATCATCCATGCGGGCACGCTTATCCTTCTTTGCCTGATCCTGATCGCCAACACTCTGCGTGCGCCCACCGCCCCGACTGCCACCGGAAAGGCGCCGGTCGGGATCGCCGGCTATGCCGGGGTCGCCCTGGGCATGCTGGCGACCGCAGCCTGCATCGCCGCGATGGAACATGTCGGCTATGGCATCGCCACCGCCGTCTATATGGCCGTGATCATGGCGCTGATGGGGCAGCGCAGCCCGCTTTGGAATCCGGTGCTGGCGGTCGGCGTGACGGCGCTGGTCTACGGCGTCTTCCACTATGCGCTTCAGGTGCCGTTGCCGGTGGGGAGCCTGTTCGAATGACCAGCCCCGCCCTTTTCATGGCCGCACCGTATGTCGTGGAGGACCGCCGCCATGCATGAACTCGATCTTCTGATGAACGGTTTCGCCGCGCTGGCGTCGAACCCGCTGGCGCTGCTTCTGGCGCTGGTCGGGGTCGCGCTCGGCATTTTCATCGGCGCCCTGCCCGGTCTGACGGCGACCATGGGCGTCGCCATCCTGCTGCCCTTCACCTTCGGCATGGATCCGGTATCCGGCCTGCTGATGATCTCCGGCGTCTTCTTCGGCGGCGTCTATGGCGGGTCGGTGACGGCGATCCTGCTGCGCATTCCCGGCACCCCGGCCGCCGCCGCCACCGCGATGGACGGATTCGAGCTGACCAGGAAGGGCATGGCCGGCGTGGCACTGGGCACCGCGACCCTGTCCTCCTTCCTCGGCGGCACGGCCAGCATCATCGTCCTGATCTTCCTCGCCCCGGTCCTGGCCGGCTTCGCGCTCAAGTTCAGCGCGTCGGAGAGCTTCGCGCTCGCCGTCTTCGGGCTGAGCATCATCGCCAGCATTTCCGGCCGTTCGGTGATCAAGGGGTTGATCGCCGGCTTCCTGGGACTGCTGATCGCAACGGTCGGCATGGACCCGATGGACGGGTTCCCCCGCTTCACCGGCGGCTATACCGAGCTGTTCAACGTCCCCTTCATTCCGGTGATGATCGGCCTGTTCGCCGCCGCCGAAGCCTTCAAGTCGCTGGAGGACCCGAAGGTCCGCCTGGGCATGGCCGCGGCGCTGGGCCGCATCATTCCCGAATGGGCGACCTTCCGCCGCCTTCTGGGCACGGTGGCACGCTCCACCGGCCTTGGCGTGGCGATCGGCATCATCCCCGGTGCCGGCGCCGACATCGCCGCCTATGTCGCCTACAACGAGGCCAAGCGCTTCAGCAAGACGCCGGAGAATTTCGGCAAGGGCGAGTTGGCCGGTGTCGCCGCCTGCGAATCCGGCGCCAACGGCTGCACCGGCGGCGCGCTTCTGACCATGCTGACTCTGGGCATTCCCGGCGACGCCGTCACCGCGGTGATGCTGGGCGCCCTGACGCTGCAGGGGCTGCAACCCGGACCGCTGCTGTTCAAGGAACATGCGGAGCTGGTGTTCACCCTGTTCGCGGGCATGCTGTTCTGCTACGTCGCCATGCTGGTGATCGGGCTGGGGTCGCTGCGCTTCATGGGCCGCGTCCTGCAGATGCCGAAATCGGTGCTGACGCCGGTTATTCTGCTTCTGTGCATCGTCGGCACCTACGCCATCAACAACAGCCTGTTCGACATCGGCATCATGCTGGCCGCCGGCGTCGCCGGATACTTCATGCAGAAGTGGGACTTCCCGGCTTCGCCGGTGGTGCTGGCGCTGATCATGGGCCCGATGGCGGAGGCCAACTTCCGCCGCGCCCTGTCGCTGTCGGGCGGAAGCTATGACTTCCTCTACACCCGGCCGATCACCGTCGTGCTGCTGACCATTGCCATCCTGACCCTGTTCCTGCCGCTGGTGACGCGTTGGCGCAGCCATCGGGCGGAGACGCGGCAAGCCGGTGCAGCCCGCCGCCTGAACAAAGCCTGATTTTCAAAGCAAGCCTGACCATAAGGAAAGACAGCCATGTTCGACGATCTGAAGGGCCGCCGTGTCCTGATCACCGGTTCGACCCAGGGGATCGGTCTGGCCGCGGCGCAGGCCTTCGCCCGCCACGGCGCCAAGATCGGCATCAACGGCCGCAAGGCGCCGGCCGATCTCGACGCGACCCTCCAGGCGATGGAGTCCGCGGGTGGCGAGGCGGCCTTCTTCGCCGGGGATCTGTGCAGCAGCGCCGCCTGCAAGGCCGTGGTGGACGCCTTCGTCGAGCGGTTCGGCGGCATCGACGTGCTGATCAACAATGCCGGCGGGCTGGTCGGCCGCAAGCCGCTGGAGGAGATCGACGACGAGTTCTTCGACGCGGTGACCGACCTGAACGCCCGCTCCGCCCTGATGACCACCAAGCATGCCCTGCCCCATCTGCGCCAATCGGCCAAGGACAGCGGGCAGACGGCGTCGGTGATCCTGGTCGGGTCGGTCGCCGGCTACACCGGCGGCGGGCCGGGCGCCGGGCTGTATGGCGCTGCCAAGGCGTGGCTGCACAACATCCAGAAGAACTGGGTCGCCTTCCACACCAAGGAGGGCATCCGCTTCAACACCGTGTCGCCCGGCACCTTCGACACCGCCTTCCATGCCGACAAGGACGAGGCCGCCAAGGCCCGCGTGTCGACCGGCATCCCGATGGGCCGCTTCGGCAAGCCTGAGGAATGCGCCCCGACCTTCCTGTTCTTCGCCTCCCATGGCTGCTCGGGCTACATCACCGGGCAGGTCCTGGACGTGAACGGCGGCCAGTTCATGCCGTAAGGACCCTACCGGCAGGGGGCTGCAGGACAAGCGCCGTTTCCCGCTGTTGTCGAAAGACACGGGTAGGAGATGGATGACCATGGCCTCGCAGATTCCCCTGTCGGAAGACAGCAGCGCGATCGATCCGGCGCTCGACGCGCTGCGCAGCGACCATACGCACGAGATCGCGCCCGACCTCGCCTATCGACGGCTCGGCATCGTCAATGTCGTGTTCTGGGGTCCGCCGGGCGCCGGCGACCGCGAATGGGTGCTGATCGATGCCGGGCTGATGGGCACCAAGGGCTTCATCCGAAGCGCGGCGGCGGAGCGGTTCGGCCGCGACTCCCGCCCCGCCGCCATCGTCATGACCCACGGCCATTTCGACCATGTCGGCGTGTTGGAGGATCTGGCGGAGGAATGGGACGCCCCGGTCTACGCCCACCCGCTGGAACATCCCTATCTGAACGGTCAGGCCGCCTACCCGCCCGGTGATCCATCCGTCGGCGGCGGAGCGATGGCGGCGCTGGCGCGCCTCTACCCGCGAAAGCCGGTGGATGTCGGATCACGCCTGCGCGCGTTGCCGGAGGACGGGTCGCTGCCGGTGATGCCGGGCTGGCGCTGGATCCACACGCCGGGGCACAGCGTCGGCCATGTCTCCTTCTGGCGGGAGCGTGACCGCTCGATGATCGTCGGCGATGCCTTCGTCACCACGGGGCAGGAATCGGCCTACGCCGTCGCCGTGCAGCGGGCGGGTCGGCGATGCCTTCGTCACCACGGGGCAGGAATCGGCCTACGCCGTCGCCGTGCAGCGGGCGGAAATGCACGGCCCACCGATGTATTTCACCGTTGAATGGGACAAGGCGCGGGAGTCCGTCGCCCGGCTGGCCGCGCTGGAACCGGAACTGGTCATCACCGGCCATGGCGAGCCGATGCGAGGGGCCGAGATGCGCGCCGCCCTGCACCGGTTGGCGGACGAGTTCGACAGCATCGCGATTCCACGCAAGGGCATCTATCTGGAAAAGCCGGCACGGGCGGAGGACCGCAGCGCTTACTGTGCGCCGGGAGGTGACTGAGAGCTATCCGCGCTGTGAAAGGGTGATCGGCGTCAAGCTGCGCGGGGATGGACGTCGCGTTCGATCTCCGCGCCATGCGCACTGGCGGCGACCGACAGGTCATGGTCCGATTGCAGGTTCAGCCAGAACTGTGGCGTGGTGCCGAAGTAACGGGCGAGGCGCAATGCGGTATCGGCACTGATGCCCCGACGTTCATTGACGATCTCGCCGATCCGGGTGGCGGGAACCCGCAAGGCGATGGACAGCGCATTGGCCGTCAGCCCCAGCGGCTCCATGAACTCCTCCCGCAGCACTTCGCCGGGATGTGTCTTGATGCGCATCACCCACTCCCTTTTCCTAATGGTAGTCGACGATCTCTACATCGTGGGCGCCATCCTCGCGCCAGACGAAGCAGAGACGCCATTGGTCGTTGATCCGTATACTGTGCTGCCCGGCTCGATCTCCTTTGAGCGCTTCCAGTCGATTCCCCGGGGGCGAACGCAGATCCTCCAACACCGCTGCGGCGTTCAGCATGTCCAGTTTCCGCGCAGCGACCTTGGAGACGGTAGTGAATTGCCGGACGGTCTCGCCCTCATACAGCGCCTTGGTCTGCCGGTCACGGAAGCTGCGTATCATTCCAACACCATATAACGGCCGACGTTAAACGGGAAGCGTCTAATTGGGAAAGGCAATATAAAAACCCCCGCCGGATCGCTCCGGCGGGGGCTTTCGTTACCGACCGCTATGTCCGGCTATCAGGCCGGGACGGCGACCTTTTCCGCGACTTCCTGGAAAGCCGGGATCTGGTCGAAGTTCATGTAGCGGTAGACGTCGGCAGCGGCCTTGTTCACCACGCCGACCTGGGCCAGATACTCCTCGTTGGTCGGGATCTTGCCCAGCAGCGCCGCGACGGCGGCCAGTTCGGCCGACGACAGGTAGACGCGGGTGTCGATGCCCAGACGGTTCGGGAAGTTGCGGGTCGAGGTCGAGATGGCGGTCGAGCCCTTGCGGATCTGCGCCTGGTTGCCCATGCACAGCGAGCAGCCCGGCATCTCCATGCGGGCGCCGGCCTTGCCGAGGGTGGCGTAATAGCCTTCCTCGGTCAGCATCATCGCGTCCATCTTCGTCGGCGGGGCGATCCACAGGCGGGTCGGGATGTCCGACTTGCCATTCAGGATCTTACCCGCAGCGCGGAAGTGGCCGATGTTGGTCATGCAGGAGCCGATGAACACCTCGTCGATCTTGTCGCCGGCGACCTCGGACAGCGTCTTCACGTCGTCCGGATCGTTCGGGCAGGCCAGGATCGGCTCCTTGATGTCGGCCAGATCGATCTCGATCACGGCGGCATACTCGGCGTCGGCATCGGGCTTCAGCAGCTGCGGATCGGCGATCCACGCCTCCATCGCCTTGATGCGGCGCTCCAGGGTGCGCGCGTCGGCGTACCCGTTGGCGATCATCCACTTCATCAGCGTGATGTTGGAGGTCATGTATTCGATGATCGGCTCCTTGTTCAGGAGCACGGTGCAGCCTGCCGCCGACCGCTCGGCCGAGGCATCGGTCAGCTCGAACGCCTGCTCGACCTTCAGATCCGGCAGACCTTCGATCTCCAGCACGCGGCCGGAGAAGATGTTCTTCTTGCCCTTCTTCTCGACGGTCAGCAGGCCGGCCTTGATCGCGTAGAGCGGGATGGCGTTGACGAGGTCACGCAGGGTGACGCCCGGCTGCATTTCGCCCTTGAAGCGGACCAGGACCGATTCCGGCATGTCCAGCGGCATGACGCCGGTGGCGGCGGCGAAGGCGACCAGACCGGAACCGGCCGGGAAGCTGATGCCGATCGGGAAGCGGGTGTGGCTGTCGCCGCCGGTGCCGACGGTGTCCGGCAGCAGCAGGCGGTTCAGCCAGGAGTGGATGACGCCGTCGCCCGGACGCAGCGCGACGCCGCCGCGGGTGGAGATGAAGTCCGGCAGCTCGTGGTGCATCTTCACGTCCACCAGCTTCGGATAAGCGGCGGTGTGGCAGAAGGACTGCATCACGAGATCGGCCGAGAAGCCCAGGCAGGCCAGGTCCTTCAGCTCGTCACGGGTCATCGGGCCGGTGGTGTCCTGCGACCCGACCGTGGTCATCTTCGGCTCGCAATAGGTGCCCGGACGGACGCCCTTGCCTTCCGGCAGACCGCAGGCGCGGCCGACCATCTTCTGGGCCAGCGTGAAGCCCTTGCCGGTGTCGGCCGGGGATGCCGACTGGCGGAACAGGGTCGACGGGGCCAGCCCCAGAGCCTCGCGGGCACGGGCGGTCAGGCCGCGGCCGATGATCAGCGGGATGCGGCCGCCGGCACGCACCTCGTCGAAGATCACCTCGGACTTCACGGTGAACTCGGCGATGACCTCGCCGTTCTTCAGGGCCTTGCCCTCATAGGGGCGCAGTTCGATGACGTCGCCCATCTCCATCTTGTTGACGTCCAACTCGATGGGCAGGGCGCCGGCGTCTTCCATGGTGTTGTAGAAGATCGGGGCGATCTTGGTGCCGAGGCAGACGCCGCCGAAGCGCTTGTTCGGGACGAACGGAATATCCTCGCCGGTGAACCACAGCACAGAATTGGTGGCGGACTTGCGCGAGGAACCGGTGCCGACCACGTCGCCGACATAGGCGATCAGGTTGCCCTTCTTCTTCAGCTCTTCCAGCTGCTTGGTCGGGCCGCGCTGGCCCGGCTCGTCGGCCTCGATGCCCGGACGCGGGTTCTTCAGCATGGCGAGCGCGTGCAGCGGGATGTCCGGGCGGCTCCAGGCGTCGGGGGCCGGCGACAGGTCGTCGGTGTTGGTCTCGCCCGACACCTTGAAGACCGTCAGCGTCATCGACGCCGGGACTTCCGGACGCGAGGTGAACCACTCCGCATCGGCCCAGGACTGCAGCACCGCCTTGGCGTTGGCGTTGCCCTTGTCGGCCAGTTCCTTGACGTCGTGGAAGAAGTCGAAGACCAGCAGGGTCTTCTTCAGGCCTTCCGCGGCGGCGGCGCCGCATTCGGCGTCCGACAGCAGGTCGATCAGCGGCTGGACGTTGAAGCCGCCGAGCATGGTGCCCAGCAGTTCGGTGGCCTTGACCTTCGAGATCAGCGGCGAGCTGTCGACGCCCTTGGCGACGGCGGCCAGGAAGCCGGCCTTGACGCGGGCGGCATCGTCGACGCCGGCCGGAATGCGGTTGGTGATGAGGTCGAGGAGAAACGCTTCCTCGCCCGCCGGCGGGGCCTTCAGCAGGTCGATCAGCTCGGACGTCTGCTTCGCGGTGAGGGGCAGGGCCGGGATTCCGAGGGCGGCGCGTTCGGCCGCGTGCTGGCGGTAGGCTTCGAGCACGGCAGGGTTCCTCATAAATGAAAGGCCGGCCCTTGGATGGGAACCGTGAGACGGCCCGCTTGAACTCAGGTCGGGTTTATATGCCCGCTTAAGTGAAAGTGCAAGGGGGCGCCCCGCTTACGTGAAGCGGACAGGACAAAATGGCCTCCGTTTTTGCACTGGTATTACCGGTGCTTGGTATGACCACTTCGTTGCCCCGGCTTTATTTCAGCGCGGCGGCCTGCTCCCGCGTAAGGACGACGATGCCGTCCTCGTCGGCGAACAGGATATCGCCCGGCTGGATGAGCGCGCCCGGCAGTTCCACGGCCACGTCGACCAGTCCCTGGTCGCGCCGGGTCGAGGCGCGCGGGATCGACGCCAGCGCCTTGATGCCCAGCGGCAGTGTCGCCAGTTCGGCCACGTCGCGGACGCAGCCCCAGATCACCACGCCGGCCCAGCCGTTCTTGACCGCGGAGGCAGCGATCATGTCGCCCATCAGGGCGCAGCGCAGGCTGCCGGCGCCGTCCACCACCAGGACCCGGCCGGTACCGGGGGTCGCCAGCAGTTCCTTGACGCGGGAATTGTCCTCCAGGCACTTGACGGTGACGACCTCGCCGCTGAAGCGGGTGACGGCGCCGAAATCGCGGAAGCCCGGCAGGACATAGCGGGCGGCGTCCTTGAAGCGGTCGAACAGGTCGCAGGTGGGGACGAAAGTCTGGCCGGTGGACATGGCTTGAGGCTCCGCAGCGTCGACGTTGCAGGGATTTCTCCCCCACCTCTTGCGCCAAAGGCGAGCGGGAGGCAAGGCCCGCAATCGGCTGCTGCCAATGGCCGGCGATCATGCCGCAGGAGGCTTGCCGAACGTGCAGTCGCCGGGACCGGGATGCGAACCCATATTCGAGCGGGTGCATAAAGAAAGAACGGTGCCCCCTCATGAAATCGCCGGAGATTCCTGCCGCCGCGGCGGCCAGCGCACTGACCCTTCTGCTCGCCGCCTGCGGATCCATCGCTCCGCCGCCGGTCGCCACGCCGGACCCCGCCGTGCTGGCCGCACTGGAGCGCAACGCCGCCAACAGCTGCAACCCGTCGGTGGCATCCGTGCTGACCGGGGCCCGCATCCCGGCCTCGGACATCCGCGGCTTCAGCTATGGCATCTACCGCGATGAGTATCGCGACGTCATCGTCCGCTGGGATGCCTGGGTGTACCTGAACAGCCAGCCGGGCGCGGTGGTGGTTACGGTCGACGAGGACTGCCGGCCGATCCAGATCTATGCCCGTGAGGGGGCGACGCTGCCGGGAGGGCGCTGAAATCCCGTCCAATGGCCCCATTGCGTTGCCGCCTCGCCCACCGGTGGGTGGCTCCACGGGAATGACTTCGGTCTGCATATCGTCGCCGGCGAATCTCTGACCTGTCTTAACTTTGGCACGCCGAGAATTTGCGGCTCTGGATGTTACAAGCCCCGCCTCATCGCTTCGATCTCTAAGCTTTAACTGAGATAGTTCTTCATACGATCATATGTTTTACTTCAGATGTTCATATTTTACCTTGACGCATGGATTCGATGTGAGCTAACCACAATCCCATGATCTGTTTGTGGTCATGCTGACCACCTCCGCCTGTGCTCTGCTTTGCCTCGATCCGTTCGTCAGCCGATCTTCGTGGATGGCCACCGGCCTCGCGCGATGACTGCTTGCGCTCCGGTGCCGCGATGCAGCCGTCGCCTGCGGCGGAACGGGAACGGCCACGCGGAGGATGGAGCCACGTCAGGGGGAAACATGACTGAGCGGGGATCGATGCGCGCGGTCGGCATGGCCGCGATCTTCGTGGCTGCCATCCTGTTCGGTGCCGCGGGAGCGGCGGCGAAGGTGCTGTTCGTCTCCGACGTGTCGCCGCTGGACCTGACGGCGATCCGCAGCTTCGTGGCCTGCGCCGTCCTGGGGCCGATCATGGTCCTCCTGCCGGGCCGGCCGTTCCACGTTCCACCTGCTGCCAGACCGATGACGGTGGCCGCGGGCGTCATGTTCGTCGTGGTGAACGCCACCTTCTATCTGGCGATCGACATGATGAACGTCGCGGCGGCCATCACGCTGGAATACACATCGCCCTTCTTTGTGCTGGTGCTCGGGGTGCTTCTCGGCACCCGGCGCATCGGCCTGCGCGACTGCGCGATCGTCACGCTTAGCCTTGTCGGCTGCTTCCTCCTGACGGGGGGCGGCGGCGAGTGGGTCAGGCTTTCCGCCGGTCTGGCCATCGGGCTTGCCTGCGGGTTCGCCTTCGCCGTCTTCAACATGATCGGCAACGCCTGCAAATCGCGGGGCATCGGCGCCACGGCGCTGACCTTCTGGAATTTCGCCATTTCTTCGCTGATCTGGGTCGCCGCCCTGCCCTTCCTCGGGGTGCACAGGCTGGAACCGACGGCGGAGATGATGGCCTATATCGGGTTCATCGCGGTGGTCGCCACCATCCTGCCCTATTGGCTGCTTCTGTTCGGCCTGCGCCATGTCGATGCGCTGCCGGCGACCGTGATCGGGCTGCTCGACCCGCTGGCGGCCGGTCTCATGGCTTATGTCCTGCTGGGAGAAACGCTGACCGCCGCCAACATGGCGGGCATCGCGCTCGTCTCCCTTTCCGTCATCCTCGTGACGCTTTCGGAACGGCAGACGAGCCGTGCGCCGGCCAAGCCGCCCCGCAGCCCCGCCGAAGGCGTCCCCCAGCTGGAGGCAAACAATGGTTGATACCCCGGCGCCCGCGGCCTCGCCGCTCGATCATCTCCGCATCGAACCGGACCTGGATCGGCGCTCCCTCCCCCATATCCAGGCGGCGGGAAAGCGGCTGGAGGATCTGTGGGCGAAAGGAACAGATCACTGCCCGAGCCTGATCGGCGCCGCGGCGGCAAGCGGGCAGATGATCCATCTGGATCTGGACCTCACCGGCGACTGCGCCCTGAAATGCTTCTACTGCGACCGCACGCCCGACCGCTACAACGGCGTCCCCAACCGGCAGGAACTGACCACCGAGGAGCGCAAGGACATCATCCGGCAGGCACGGGCGCTCGGAGCCACGACGGTGGAGTTCCCCGGTGCCGGCGAGCCGATGCTGGATCCCGGATTCTGGGAGATCGTCGAGTTCATCAATGAGCTGGGCATGACCAGCGTCGTCTTCACCAGCGGCTATCACCTGGACGAGGCGGCGGCTGACCGGCTGTACGATCTGGATGCGACCATCTTCCTGAAATACAACAACATCGACACGATCGTGCAGGACCGCATGGTCGGTCTCCGCGGCTATGGCGAGAAGGCGCACGAGGCGATGCGCATCCTGCTCGCCCGCGGGTTCAACCGGACCATTCCCACCCGGCTGGCGATCGATGTCGTCGTCACGCCGAAATACCACGATCTGGACGGCGTCGCCGACCTGTTCCGCTGGTGCCGGGACAACAATGTCCACAGCTACATCGTCACCCTCATTCCCGAAGGCATGGCCGACCACAAGTCGATCCTTCTTGAACGCAACAGGGCCGACGAGCTGATCGACCTGATGCGGACCATCGACGAGAAGGAATACGGCATCGTCTATGAACCCAGCCGGCCCATGGGCGGTGGATACCGCTGCCGTCAGGTGAATTGCGGGCTGTTCGTCAATCTTTTCGGCGAGGTCTACGACTGCAACGGGCTTTCCCGCCTGATCGGCCATGCGCGGACGGATTCGCTTGAGGCGATCTGGAATTCCGCCTATGCGCGCCATGTGCGGCAACCGGACCAGGATGGCTTTTGTCTGGTGCGCGAACGCCAGTGGGAGGGACGGGACCTGTCGGCGATGGATCGCAAGCTGGAGGATTATCACCGTTGGCAGGCGGTCAACGCACCGGACGACATCGTCGAACGTGCGAAGGAGATGGTGGGAGTCGGCCGCATCGAACTCGCCCGGACCGGTGCGGTTCCGGTCGGTGCGGACAGCTGATCGATGGCGGCCGGCATGAACACGCGAGTCGTCGAGGATTCCACCGTCCGCTGGATTGGCGGAGCGTGGGAAAATCCGGAAAACAACCTGGAAGGCAATCGGCCCGCGACCGACCCCGGCACCGAACTCCTGTTCCTGGAGATCCCGTTCGACCATGCGGTCAGCCACCGGCCGGGCACGCGGTTCGGCCCGGCTGCGATCCTGCGGGCACTGGACGGTTTCAGCCTCTACTGCACGGACAAGCGGGTCGACCTGGCTCCGTTGCGGCTTCGCCGCTTCGGGGAGGTCGATGTCTCCAACGACATCCACGCGACCTACCGGCACATCGCGGATACCGTGGCCGGCCTGCCTTCCGACGACACCCCGGTCTTCCTGGGCGGCGACCATTCCATCACCGATCCGATCCTGCGTGGCCTGCTGCGACGCCATCCGGACCGCAAGCTTGGGCTGATCGTCTTCGACGCCCATTTCGATTCGCGCGTTCCGGTGCCGGGGAAGGAGCATTCCGGACATTGGATGCATACGGTGGCCGAGGTGTTCGACCATCGCCACAGCGTCCAGCTCGGGGTCGATGCGCCGATCTACTCCCACACTTACATGGAGCGGGCGGAGGCGGCCGGGATCATGGTCCGCACCCCCTGGGACATCCGCCGCGCCGGGTTGGCCGGGACCGTCGAGGAGGCGATCCGCCACGCGGTGGAACCGACCGACGAAGTCCATATCTCCATCGACATCGACTGCCTGTCGGCGGGCTTCGCACCGGGAACCAGCGTTCCGAACGCTGCCGGGTTGATGCTGTGGGACGTCGCAGATGCGGTGTTCGAGATCGCGCGCAGCGCCGACCATGCCAGCCTGGACATCGTCGAGGTCAGCCCTCCGCTGGACGCCGGCGGGATCACCGCCCAATCCGCAGCCCATCTTGTGATGAATTTCCTGGCCGGAAGGGCGGCCCGCCTCCGGCAAGGCTGATCCGGTCGCCTATCGCTCAGCCGCCTTTTCCGACACATGGGCATCCACGGCGCGGTCGTGGCGCTTCAGGCGCTCCTGCAGGGTGTCGCCCATGCGAAGCGCCACGGCGATGGACAGGATGTCGCCCAGCACCAGATGCGCGATGCGGACGGTCATGGGGGAGTGGATGTCGAAATCGTCGGCGATGTCGGCCACGAGGCTGACCGTCGCCATTTCCGCCAGCGGCGTGCCGGAGCGGGTCAGGGCGATCACGTCGGCGCCGGCCTTGCGGGCGTTCTGGACGGCGTCGAGGATGTCACGGGTCCGGCCGGTGCTGGACACCGCCACCACCGCGTCGCCCTTCGTCAGGGTCAGGGCGGACGCGAAATAGATGTGTGAATCGGTGTAGGCGACGGTGGGAATGCCCAGCCGGAAGAACTTGCGCTGGATGTCCTCCGCCACCGTGCCCGAATTGCCGGAACCGTAGAACTCGATCCGGCGCGAGGCGGCCAGCACGTCGGCGGCACGGTCCACCGCGTCGGCCGGCAGGTTGTTGCGCACCTGCATCAGCGTGGCGATGGTGCGGTCGAACAGCTTGCCGGCCAGCACCGCCCCCGGCACTCCCCCTGGAACCTTGCCATCGGCATCCAATTCCCCGCCCACCGACAGGTCCTGGTGCAGGAATGGCATGCCGCCGGCGATGTCCTGCGCCAGCTTGATCTTGAATTCCCGGAAGCCGCGGCAGCCGAGCGCCGAGCAGAAGCGCGCCACCGTCGGCTCGCTCACCCCGACGCGGTCGGCCAATTCGGCCATGGACAGGTTGATGACATCGCCCGGATGGGCCATCGCATAGTCCGCCAGCTTGCGTTCCGAAGGCCGGATCTGGTCGCGGACGGCGGCGATTCTCGCCAGCATGTGGGGGTCGCTCCCTTCTGAATGTGGGTCAGCCTAGCACATGTAGCAAAGCTACATATACAGCGCTGCGAACGACCGATTCCGTCGCGGTGCCGATGCGCGCTTTCCATGCGTTTCCAACTTGCTGCGCCTTGCCCTGCGACAAAATGTCGAGCCTGTTCGCCTTGTCCGGAAGACCGTCCGGGAGTATGTAGTAAAACTACAGAGCGGGCGCAAACACGGCAATCGCCGAGCCCCGCCCGGTCTGAAGATATGACGTGTATCAACGATTTTGGCGCCGATCGCGCCTATGCTTCCAATCGTCCCGCGCGGTTCGCGGGCACCACGAGACCGCCGACACGGCATTCGACCCGCGCCGACGGCTAAATCTCTGAGGAGTCATCATGGACACCCTGCTGATGGACGGACTTGCCCAGGCCACGGAGCAGCAGTCCGCCGCCGACCCCTGGCGCGGCTTCGCCCCGGGCGTCTGGCGCCGCTCGGTCGACGTCCGCGATTTCATCCAGCGCAACCTGTGCCCCTATGAAGGCGATGCAGGCTTCGTCGCCGGCCCCACCGCCCGCACCACCGCGCTGTTCGCCAAGGTCACCGACCTGCTGAAGCAGGAACGCGCCGCCACGGGCGGCGTGCTGGATGCCGACACCGAAATCTTCGCCTCGATCACCTCGCACGCGGCCGGCTACATCGACCGCGAGCTGGAGGTCATCGTCGGCCTGCAGACCGACAAGCCGCTGAAGCGCGCGATCATGCCGTTCGGCGGCTGGCGCATGGTCAAGACCGGCCTGGAAGCCTACGGCTTCACCCCGTCGCCGAAGCTGGAGGAGGTGTTCCCCAGCCTGCGCAAGACGCACAATGACGGCGTGTTCGACGTTTACACGCCCGAGATGCTGCGCTGCCGCAAGTCCGGCGTCATCACCGGCCTGCCCGACGCCTATGGCCGCGGCCGCATCATCGGCGACTATCGCCGGCTGGCGCTGTACGGCGCCGATTTCCTGATCAAGGACAAGAAGGCCCAGCTGGCCTCGCTGGAAGTCAGCCGCATCGACGAGGATGTGCTGCGCCTGCGCGAGGAGATCTCCGAGCAGATCCGCGCGCTGAAGGAACTGGTCCAGATGGCCGCCTCCTACGGCTTCGACGTCAAGCGTCCGGCCGCGACGGCGCGCGAGGCGGTGCAGTGGACCTATCTGGCCTATCTGGCGGCGGTCAAGGAAGCCAACGGCGCCGCAATGTCGCTGGGCCGCGTGTCCAGCTTCCTCGACATCTACATCGATCGCGACCTGCGCGACGGCGTCATCACCGAGGCCGAGGCCCAGGAGATGATCGACCACTTCGTCATGAAGCTGCGTCTGGTCCGCTTCCTGCGCACGCCGGAATACGACCAGCTGTTCTCGGGCGACCCGACCTGGGTCACCGAATGCCTGGGCGGCATGGGGCTGGACGGCCGGACGCTGGTCACCAAGACCAACTTCCGCATGCTGCAGACCCTGCACAATCTGGGCCCGGCGCCGGAGCCGAACCTGACGGTCCTGTGGTCGGAGAAGCTGCCGGAAGGCTTCAAGCGCTTCTGCGCCGACACCTCGATCAAGACCTGCTCGGTCCAGTACGAGAACGACGACCTGATGCGCGGCTATTGGGGCGACGATTACGGCATCGCCTGCTGCGTGTCCGCCATGCGCATCGGCAAGCAGATGCAGTTCTTCGGCGCCCGCGCCAACCTGGCCAAGACGCTGATGTACGCCATCAACGGCGGCAAGGACGAGGTTTCCGGCGAGCAGGTCGGCCCGGCCTTCGCCCCGATCACCGGCGACGTGCTGGACTATGACGAGGTCATGGCCCGCTTCGAGCCGATGATGGAGTGGCTGGCCAAGGTCTACATGAACGCGCTGAACGCCATCCACTACATGCACGACAAGTACATGTACGAGCGGATGGAGATGGCCCTGCACGACCGCGACATCCTGCGCACGATGGCCTGCGGCATCGCCGGCCTCAGCGTGGTGGCGGACAGCCTGTCGGCGATCAAACATGCCAAGGTGAAGGTCATCCGCGACGAGAACGGCCTCGCCACCGATTTCGAGATCGAGGGCGACTATCCGGCCTTCGGCAACAACGACGCCCGGGTGGACGACATCGCGGTGTGGGCGGTCGAGCGCTTCATGACGGCGCTGCGCAAGCAGAAGCCCTACCGGAACGCGCTGCCGACCCAGTCGGTGCTGACGATCACGTCGAACGTGGTCTACGGCAAGAAGACCGGCAACACGCCGGACGGCCGCAAGGCCGGCCAGCCCTTCGCGCCGGGTGCCAACCCGATGCACGGGCGGGACAAGAAGGGTGCCGTCGCGTCGATGGCCAGTGTCGCCAAGCTGCCCTACGCCCATGCGCAGGACGGCATCAGCTACACCTTCACCATCGTCCCCGGCGCTCTCGGCCGGACCGAAGACGAGCGGGTGAGCAATCTGGTCGGCATGCTGGACGGCTATGCCGCCCAGGGCGGTCACCACATCAACGTCAACGTCTTCGACCGCGAGACGCTGCTGCACGCCATGGACCATCCGGAGCTGTATCCGCAACTGACCATCCGGGTGTCCGGCTATGCGGTGAACTTCATCAAGCTGACGCGCGAACAGCAGCTCGACGTCATCAGCCGCACGTTCCACGACAAGCACTGAAAACCGTCCGGACAGTTCGTCCAACGGCCAGGAACTCCGATCCGTCATCCCCGCCATACCGGCGGGGGTGGTGGAATCGGAATGCGGTCCCATGTGGACGACAGATATTCAGACGGACATTCCGCAATGACGAACGCCTACCCCCCGCCCCGCCCCCCCACCGGCGTGGGGCCGGTTTCCGGCTGGATCCATTCCGTCGAAACCGGCGGCACCGTGGACGGGCCGGGAATCCGCTATGTCCTGTTCATGTCGGGTTGCCCGCTGCGCTGCCTCTACTGCCACAATCCCGACACCCAGCACATGCATGACGGGACGCGGACGACCTCCACCGAGGTGCTCGCTGACATCGCGCTCTATGCCGAATTCCTGAAGCGCGCCCATGGCGGGCTGACCTTGAGCGGCGGCGAGCCGCTGGTTCAGCCGGAATTCACCGCCGCCATCCTGCGCGGGGCCAAGGCGCTGGGCATGCACACCGCGCTCGACACCTCCGGCTTCCTCGGCAACCACGCCGACGACCATCTGCTTGAGGACGTCGATCTCGTCCTTCTCGACATCAAGGCCTTTTCGGAAAAGACCTATCGCCACCTGACCGGCGTGCCGTTGCGCCCGACGCTGGAATTCGCCGAACGGCTGGCGGGGCTGAACAAGCGCATCTGGCTGCGCTATGTGCTGGTCCCGAACCTGACCGACGATGCGGCCGAGATCGACGGGCTTGCCGAATTCGTGGCCGGCCTCGGCGTCGTCGACCGGGTCGACGTTCTGCCCTTCCACAAGATGGGCGAACACAAATGGAAGGCGCTGGGCCGCAAATACATGCTGACCGATACCGAGCCGCCGTCACGCGAGCTGGTGGAGCGGGTGCGCGGGCAGTTCCGGGCACGGGGGCTGCGGGCGGACTGATCGCGAGCCTTTATCGAAACGTCATCGAAGCGTCACGGCAACAACATGACGCCGTCACGCACCCACGCCTAATAGCCCCTTTGGAATTCGTTCGGGTTTCAATTGGGGGGACCGTTCAATGGGGACGACACACCGCGAGGGACAGCTGAGGACGGCGCTGCTGTCCGCCATCGGCCTCACCTCCCTCAGCCTGTCCATCTTCGGGGTCGCGATGGGGGTCGCCTCCGCCCAGACCGCGGACAGTATGACCGTCGGAGGCTCCAGCTTCATCAACCAGGGCCTGGTCGGCGTCGGCCGGATCGGGGCCGACATTCGCGACAAGCATAGCGAGACCTTCGGCTCGATGTCGGGGCTGACCTTCGACGCGAAGTCCTGGCGGCGCAACGGCGACAGCTACAACGGCATCATGTTCGCCCTGCCCGACCGCGGCTACAACGTCACCGGCACGACCGACTACCGGCCCCGCCTGAACACGCTGGCCCTGACGCTGACGCCCTATTACGGCAGTGCCGCACTGGCCGCCGGCGCCGGGCAGCAGTCGCAGATCACGATGAACCTGATCGACACCACCCTGCTGACGGACGCGGACGGTGCCGTCACCACCGGCCTGGATCCGCAGCCGGGCAGCGGCGTGCGGGCTGCGGCCAAGGGCCTGCCGCCGCTGCCGCAGGCTTACAACGGCAAGATCGGCCTCGACACCGAGGGCATCGCCCGGCTGGCCGACGGCAGCTTCTACATCAGCGACGAATACGGCCCCTACATCTACCATTTCTCCGCAACCGGCCGGATGATCTCGGCGGTGCAGCCGCCCGCGGCCCTGCTGCCGGTGCGCAACGGCGGGCTCGATTTCTCCTCCAACAACCCGGCCGCCGGCCAGCCGGCGCCGACCCCGGCCAACCCGGTCAGCGGACGGCAGAACAACCAGGGGCTGGAAGGCCTGTCGCTGACGCCGGACAAGACCAAGCTGGCCGCCCTGCTGCAGAGCGCCACCCGCCAGGACGGTGGTACCGGCGGCGGCAGCGCCACCCGGCGCAACACCCGTCTGCTGATCTACGATGTGTCCCGCAACCCGGACAGCCCGACGCTGATCGGCCATTACGTCGTGCCGCTCCCCACCTTCCAGTCGGGAAACAAGACGCTGGTGGCGGCGCAGAGCGAGATGCTGGCGCTGACCGACAAGCAGTTCCTCGTCCTGTCGCGCGACAGCAACAACGGCCAGGGGATGGACGGCACGGACTCGCTCTACCGCAGCATCGACATCGTCGACGTGTCGAACGCCACAAATCTGGTCGGCACCGTCTATGAGGACACCACCCCTGTCGCCCCCGGCGGCAATCTGGCGGCGTCAGTGACGCCCGCGTCCTACACCCCGTTCCTGAGCCTCAACGACAACGGCCAGTTGGCGAAGTTCGGGCTGCACAATGGCGGCGCCCAGGATTCCAACCTACTGTCGGAGAAATGGGAGGCGATTGGGCTGCTGCCGGCGCTCGACGCCGACCGGCCCAACGATTTCTTCCTTTTCGTCGGCAACGACAACGATTTCCTGACCCGCAACGGCTATCAAGCCGGCGCCCCTTATGATGCCGGGGCCGATGTCGACACCATGCTGCTGGTCTACCGGCTGACGCTGCCGACCTACGTCGATCCGCTGGCCATCCAGCCGCCGCGCTGAACAGGATTTCCGATCCCCGCCCACAAACCGGCGGGCTCGGAACTCCCGCGAAATCATTGGGCTATCAGGGTTGTCCGGATCGGACCGTTCGTGGTCCGATCCGGGCAAACCTGCAGATACCGGCGCTCATCGATGATGGCCGCCGGTATCCGGGCCGGATGCCGCGACCGCCGGGCGTCAGGCCGGGCGGATCGCCTGCGCGAAGGTGAAGAGCATCGCCGGATCGACCGCCTTCTTCACCTCCGCCAGCTTCGCAAGATTCTCGCCGTAATAGGCGCGCTGCCAATCGGCCAGCGACGGGTCGGGGAAGTTCTGGAACGCCCCCTGCGCCTTGGTCCGGCGGTTCACGTCGTCGTAGAAGCGCTGCTGCCACTCCAGCGCCTGCTCGATCAGCAGGGCCGAATCCGTCGGCCGCCACCAGTTGGCCTCGACCGAGAACAGCCAATCATAGCCGCGGTGGACATAGGCGGTCTCGGTCGGGCCGACCCGGTTGATGGCGCCGCCGACCTGGAAGAACTTGAAGGCCACCGGCATCGAGGTGGCGGGCATTTTTGCCGCCCAGTCGAACATCGCGGCGATGGCCTCGTCGCCGATGTCCGCCGCCTTCATGTAGCTGGACTTTTCCTGATAATAGTAAGGGAAGGTCGTCTCGACCAGGAAGTCCTGTGCCGCCCAATAGGGCACGTCCTCCATCACCTTCGACTTGGACCAGTCGATCCATTCCCAGGTGGATTTGAAGATTTCCTTCAGCGTCATCTTCGACTTGTGGAGCTGGCCGAGGATGGAGACGCTGACCGGCACCTTGTCGCACTGCTCCTGCCGGCTGGGAATGGTGACGTTGATCTTGCTGCCGAAATCGTCGGGCGCAGTCGCCAGTTCGATCAGCAGAAGCTTCAGCACCTTCGGCAGCTTGTCGGTCCAGGTCAGGTTGAAGACCGTCACCGCCTCCGCCGGCCGGGTTTCCAAGGTGAAGGAGGTGTTGATGCCGAAATTGCCGCCGCCACCGCCACGGCAGGCCCAATAAAGGGCGGAGTCGGTGCCGGCATCGGCCTTGACGTGGCTGCCGTCGGCCGTCACCAGTTCGGTCGCATTCAGCAGGTCGGAGGCCATGCCGTACTTGCGCATGTTGAAGCCGATGCCGCCGCCCAGCAGGAAACCGGCGGCACCGACCGAATCGCAGCGCCCATGGGTGATGGTGCGGCCCAGCCGTTCCATCTGCTTGTAGACGGCGGAGTTGAGCGTGCCGCCCAGGACCTTGACCAGCCCGTCCTTGCCCGGAAGCAGTTCCGCTCCCGCCATCCTGGTCATGTCGATCAGCAGGCCGGGCGTGGTGGAGAAGCCGGCGTAGCTATGGCCGCCGGAGCGCACGGCAAAGGGCATGGCCTGCTGCTTCACCCACTGGATGCAGGCCTGGACATCCGCGGCGCTTGCGCAGCGGGCGATGCCGGCCGGCAATGTGGCGCCGTAGCGCAGGTTGTTGGGACGGCAGACATCGGCGAAGAACGGATCCTCCGGCCGCAGCACCCCGCCCTTCACCGCCTTCGCCAGATCGGACCATGCCGAGGGCGGCGGGCAGTACGCCCCACCCGCTTCCGCCGCGAAGGCGGAACCCGGCATCAGTCGCACCGCGGCGGCCGCCCCCGCAAAACGGCCGGCGCCGACAAGGAAGTTGCGACGTGATGAATGCAGTCCGAGCGCCATGAGCCAGTCCATCCTGCTTTGCGGGTTGTGTTTTATGTTGCTTATTATCCTAATGATAACAAACAGCGTCAACCGCACGCGCAGGAGCATATGGAAAATGCTCTTTCGCCCTCTTCAAAGACGGAGATTTCCCGGTCCCTTACCGCTTCCCCACCGGCCGGGTGCTGCCGCGGATCACCAGTTCGCAGTCGAGATTGTGGTGCTGGGGCGCGATGCGGGCACCATCCAATGCCGCGAGAATCTGCGTCGCGCTGAGGCGGCCGATCTCGCGCTGGGGCGGACGGACGGTCGTCAGCGGCGGCGGGCAGGAGTTGCTGAAGGGAAGATCGCCGAAGCCGACCACCGCCAGATCCTCCGGCACCCGCAGGTCGCGGCGGGTCACCTCGAACAGAACGCCCAGCGCCAGCGCATCGTTGGAGCAGACCACGCCGTCGATGTCGGGGTGGCGCGTCAGGATCTCGTCGATCAGCCAGCGGCCGACCTCCGTCGTGGCGGCGTCGGGCACGGTGAAGTCGATGGGCTCGTGCAGGCCGCGCCGCAGAACCTCCGCATCATAACCGTCGGTGCGGCTTCGCACGCGCAGGTCCTGATGGGCGGCGGCGCCGATATAGGCGACCTTGCGGCTGCCCTGGTCATAGAGGTGGCTGGTCTGCATGCGGCCGACCTCGAAATGCGAGAAGCCGACGCTGATGCCGACCGCCTCACCCGGATGGGACGGCATGTCCCACATCTCCACCACCGGCACCCCGCAGGACGCCAGCATGGCTCGCGTCCGCTCGGTGTGGTGGAAGCCGGTCACCACCATCGCCGCGGGCGACCAGGCGAGGAAGGCGCGGATCAGGCTTTCCTCCTCCTCCGGGCTGAACTCGCTGACGCCCAGCAGGGTCTGGTAATGCGCCGCCTGGAACATGCCCTGCAGCGTGTTGTAGGTCTCGGCAAAGAAGGAGTTCAGGATGGAGGGCAGGATGACGCCGACGGTGCGACTGCGCGCCGCGGCAAGGCTGCCGGCCACCAGATTGGGCACATAGCCCATCTCGTCGATGACGCGGGCGATCCGCTCGGCGAGATGGCGGGATACCGCCCCCGGGCGGCGGAGATAGAGCGACACGGTGCTGGGCGACACGTCGGCGGCGTTCGCCACGTCGGTCATGGTCACCCGTTGGGTGCCGCGGCGTGTCCGCTTCCTCGTTTCGGTCGTCTGCATCGTCGGTCTTCCTCACGCGTCGTAAATCGCTGCCCGTCAGTGGCGGGTCGGCAGGTCTGCGAGAGCCAGCTCGGACAGGGATTGGATCGCGTCATGGACGAGCTGATAGGCCGCTTCGATCCGGCTGAGCGCCTGATCGCATTCGGTCTCGTCGCCACTGTCGCGGGTTTCCTGCCGGACGGCCCGGAACAGGGTCAACGCCTGTCGCCCGATCGTCCTGTGGCTCGCCCACAGGCCGCAATCTTCCTGCAGAGCCAGGGGGATATGCAACAGGCGATGGCGAAGCACCGCCGCGTCGAGCTCCAATTCTGCGATGCGAAGGGTCAATGTCGGTGTCATCGAAGTCGTGCCTTGCGGGACGCGTCCAAACGGTCACGCCCCGCTCTGCAATCACGCGAGCCGGATCAGCCGGCAACCAATTCCGCGCCAACCAGATCGGCCATGGCGGCCTTCATGCCCTTCGCCTCGATGGCGGCAAGGCTGTCGGCGACGCGGGCGGCCAGGCCGGGGATGGCGGTCAGGTCTTCCTTCCACAGCCGGACGTCCGACAGGATCGCCGCCACCAGCGCCGGCAGATCGCCGGCATTGGCAGCCCAGGCGGCGCTCATGGCGGCGATCACCTCGGCATTGTCGCTGATCGGGTAGGATCCCGCGTCGCGCTCGCCGGTGCAGGCGCCGTTGGCGAGCGTGCCGCGGTAAAAGCGCAGCAGCGCCGCCAGCGAGAAGGACAGGCCGGCCGGAGCCTGCCCGTTGCGGGCCACAGCATCCTTCAGGCTGGGCAGCACGCGCACCTGCCACTTCGACACCGAGTTGAGCGTGATGGAGATCAGCTCGTGCCGGATATAGGGGTTACCGAAGCGCTCCATGATGGTGCGGGCATAGTCCTGCCGCTCCGCCTCGGGCAGCGGCACATAGGGGACGATCTCCTCGAACATCACCGTGTTCAGATAGGCCGACACGGTGGGGTCGTCCATCATCGACTTGACGGTGTCGAGCCCGGCGCAATAGGCGGCCAGTGCGCTGGCGGTGTGGGCGCCGTTGAGGATGCGGACCTTGCGGGTGCGGTAGGGCTGCAGGTCGTCGGTCCAGACCACGTTCAGGCCGGCCTTGTGCAGCGGCAGTTCCTCGGCCAGATGGGCCGGCCCCTCGATCACCCAGACATGGAAGGGCTCGGCGGCGACGGCCAGCCGGTCCTCATAGCCCCATTTGGCGCTGAGCGCGGCGGCCTCGTCCTTCGGATAGCCGGGGACGATGCGGTCGACCAGCGTGTTCAGGAAATGGTTGTGCACCTCCACCCAGTCAGCGAAGCCCGCCTCCAGGCCCCAACGCTTGGCATGGGCCAGCACGATGCGCTTCAGGTTGGCGCCGTTGGCCTCGATCAGCTCGCAGGGCAGGAAGACGAGACCGCTGTCGGCACTGCCGCCCAGCTCCTTGTAGCGGGCATGCAGCAGGGCCGCGACCTTGGCCGGGAAGCTGTCCTGGCAGGTGCCGGGGGTGTAGGGCTCCTCACGGTCGGCGATGCCGGCCTCCGTCGTGTTGGAAACGAAGAAGCGCAGAGCCGGCGAGCAGGCCAGCTCCACCATCCGCGCCCAGTCGGCATAAGGGTTCAGCGCCTCGGACACGCAGGAGACGGCGCGGCGGGATTCGACCTCTCGCCCGCCTTCGATGCCGCGCAGCAGCACCGTATAGAGGTTGTCCTGCGCTTTCAGCAGGTTGGCGATGCCCTGGTCGAGCGGCTGGGCGATGGCGACACCGGCCTTGCAGAGGCCCTGGCCGTTGGCGACATCGACCATCCAATCGACGAAACCGCGCAGGAAATTGCCATCGCCGACCTGAAGGATGGTCACGGGCAGGGTCGGCGCACCGCCGGTATGGGCGACGTCGAACGCGCCACCGGCAAGCTGGTCACGGGTCAGGGAACGCATGACTGGGCATCCTTACAGGAGCAGAAAGGCTGGGCCGGCGCCATCGGAACAGGCACGGGCGATGAAAAAATATACTAATATATTAATCTTGGGCGCAAGGGGAAAAGGGTGCGGCAATGTGGTTGGGGGGTGCTGCGGGACTGCCCCCTCCCCATCCCTCCCCCGCTCTCGGCCGGCCGAAGGCCGGTCCGATCCGCGGGAGAGGGGGTAGGACGCTTGTCAGGGTGCAGCGGTTGCCAAGGCGACAACAGTCCCCTCTCCCGCAAAGCGGGGGAGGGTTAGGGAGGGGGCATCCGCCGCAACTACTCCTTGAACCCCGCCATATGTTCGAACAGGTGGCGCTTGCGGCGAATCTCCGCCTCGGCCTCGTCCAGCAGGGCGTGGTAGCGCTCGGGGTTGCTGCGCTCCACCGCGCTGAAACGCGACTCGCCGGCCATGAACGCCGCAAGGCCAGCGGAGGGGGCGCCGCTGTCCAACTGCAGGGCGGTCTTGCCGTCGGCGAGCCGGCGCGGGTCGCGGCGGTAGAGCGACCAGTGGCCGCTGTCCACCGCCAGCTTCTGATGTTCCAGCCCGTGCGACAGCTCGAAGCCATGGGCGACGCAATGGCTGTAGGCGAGGACCAGGGACGGACCGCGGTAGGCCTCCGCCTCCATCAGGGCGTTCAGCGTGTGGCTGTCGCGGGCACCGAAGGCGGTGCGGGCGACATAGACATGGTCGTAGGCCATTGCCATCAGGCCCAAATCCTTCTTGGCCGCCGACCGGCCGGCGGTGGCGAACTTGGCGGAGGCGCCGATCGGCGTCGCCTTCGACTGCTGGCCGCCGGTGTTGGAATAGACCTCCGTATCCATCACCAGGATGTTGACGTCGCGCCCCGACGCCAGCGCATGGTCGAGCCCGCCATAGCCGATGTCGTAGGCCCAGCCGTCGCCGCCGACGATCCACACCGTTTTGCGGACCAGATAGTCGGCCAACTGCTCCAGCCGGCGGGCCAACGGGTCCTTCACCGCGGCGAGCTGCCCCATCAGGGCGGCGACACGGCCGCGCTGGGCGGCGATGCCGGCCGGGTCGGTCTGTTCGGCCTGCAGCAGCTCCGTCACCAAACCGGGTTCCAGCTGTGCGGACAGAAGCGCCAGCGTGTCGCGCGCCTGTTCGGCCATCTGGTCGATGGCGACGCGCAGGCCGAGCCCGAACTCCGCATTGTCCTCGAACAGCGAGTTGGCCCAGGCCGGGCCGTGGCCGCTGGCATCGGTGGTGTAGGGCGTGGTCGGCAGGTTGCCGCCATAGATCGACGAGCAGCCGGTGGCATTCGCCATCACCATGCGGTCGCCGAACAGCTGGGTCAGCATCTTGATGTAGGGCGTCTCGCCACAGCCGGCACAGGCGCCGGAGAATTCGAACAGCGGCTCCAGCAGCTGGGTATGCTTGACGGTGGCCGGCACCGACTCGCGCGGGATGGCCGGCAGGCTGCGGAAGAAGTCGAAGGCCTCCTGCTCGCCGGCCAACGCCTGGATCGGACGCATTTCCAGCGCCTTGCGGCCGGAACCGCCCTTCTCATATGCGGGACAGACGGCGACGCAGAGGGTGCAGCCGGTACAGTCGGCCGGCGAGGCCTGCAGGCGATAGCGCCCGCCGGGGAACTCGCGGCCCTTGTAGGGGATGGTCTCGAAGCCGGCCGGCGCGTCGGCCAGGGCCGACTCCGGCACCACCGTGGCGCGGATGGCCGCGTGCGGGCAGACCAGCACGCATTTGTTGCATTCGATGCAGAGGTCCGCGTTCCAGCCCGGCGCCTCCGCCGCGATGCTGCGATGCTCATACTTGGAGGTGCCGGTCGGCCAGGTGCCGTCCACCGGGAAGGCGGAGACGGGCAGCCGGTCGCCATGGCCGGCGATCATCATGGCGGTGACGCGCTTGACGAAGTCGGGCGCCGTCTCCGGCACCGGGGCCGGGCGGTCGTGGTCGGCGGTGACGTGATCGGGCACCGGCACGGCCCGGAGATGGGCGAGCGCCTGATCGACGGCGGCGATGTTGCGCTTAACCACCTCCTCGCCGCGGCGGGAGTAGGTCTTGACGATGGCGGCCTTGATGTCGGCGATTGCGTCCTCGACCGGCATCACGCCCGACAGGGCGAAGAAGCAGGTCTGCATGATGGTGTTGACGCGGCGGCCGAGCCCGACCTCGCGCGCCACAGTGCCGGCGTCGATGGCATGGAGCGACAGCTTGCGTTCGATGCAGATGCGCTGCACCTCCGCCGGCAGGGCGTCCCACACCTGTTGCGGCGTGCCGGGGGCGTTCAGCAGCACGGTGGCGCCGGGGGCGGCCATCTCCACCACCTCCACCCGCTCCATCAGCGGCAGATGGTGGCAGGCGACGAATTGCGCTTGGCCGATCAGGTAGGGCGCGCGGATCGGATCCTTGGAAAAGCGCAGGTGCGACACGGTGGTGGAGCCGGATTTCCGGCTGTCATAGACGAAATAGGCCTGGGCGTGACTTCCGCTGTGCGCCTGGATGATCTTGATCGAGTTCTTGTTGGCGCCCACCGTGCCGTCGGCGCCGAGCCCGAAGAAGACCGCGCGGGAAACGCCCGGTTCCTCCATGCCCCAGGCCGGATCCCAGGGGATCGAGTGGTGGGTGACATCGTCGGTGATGCCGACGGTGAAACGGCGCTTCGGACGGTCCCGCTTCAGCTCATCGAACACCGCCTTCGCCATCGCCGGGGTGAAATCCTTCGACGACAGGCCGTAGCGGCCGGCGATCACCATCGGCTCGGCAAGCGCCGGATCGGCGGCGCGGGATTCCGCCAGCGCGGCGACCACGTCGAGATAGAGCGGGTCGGCGACGGCGCCCGGTTCCTTGGTGCGGTCGAGCACGGCGATCCGCCGGACGCTTGGCGGCAGGGCCGAGACGAAGTCGGCGATGGCGAAGGGGCGGAACAGGCGGACGGTCAGGCAGCCGACCCGCTCCCCCTCCGCCACCAGTCGGCTGACCGTTCCGGCGCAGGTCTCGGCACCGGAGCCCATGACCACCACCACCCGCTCCGCCTGCGGATGGCCGGCATAGTCGAACAGGCGATAGGCGCGGCCGGTGCGCGTGGCCAGTTGGTCCATCATCTCCTGCACGATGGCCGGGCAGGCGTCGTAATAGGGGTTGGCAGCCTCGCGGGCCTGGAAGAAGACGTCCGGATTCTGCGCGGTGCCGCGGACCACCGGATGGTCCGGCGTCAGGCCGCGGCGGCGGTGGGCATCGACGCAGGCGTCGTCGATCAGCGCGCGCAGATCCTCGTCCGTCAGGGTCTCGACGCAATTGAACTCGTGCGAGGTGCGGAAGCCGTCGAAGAAATGCAGGAACGGCACCCGCGCCCGCAGGGTGGCGGCATGGGCGACCAGCGCCATGTCGTGCGCTTCCTGCACATCCGCCGAGGCCAGCATGGCGAAGCCGGTCTGCCGGCAGGCCATCACGTCGGAATGGTCGCCGAAGATCGACAGCGCGTGCGTTGCCAGCGTGCGGGCCGCCACATGCATGCAAAAGGGCGTCAGTTCCCCGGCGATCTTGTACATGTTGGGGATCATCAGCAGCAGGCCCTGCGACGCCGTGAAGGTCGTCGCCAGCGCGCCGGCCTGCAACGCGCCATGGACGGCGCCGGCCGCACCACCCTCCGACTGCATCTCCACCACGTCGGGGACGCTTCCCCACAGGTTGGGACGGCGCGCCGCCGACCATTCGTCGGCGAACTCCCCCATCGGCGAGGACGGCGTGATGGGATAGATCGCGATCACGTCGCTGGCGCGGTAGGCCACCGATGCCGCCGCCTCGTTGCCGTCCATGATCCGGGCGGAAGACGGGGCGGAGCGCGATGCGGCCTGGGTGGAAGCGGCCTCTGTGGAAGCGGTCGATGTCGGGGCCTGGGTCATGCCGGAAAAGTCCTTCTGCGTGGCGACGGTCGTCTCCGTGAGGCGTCTTTGATGCACTGGGCCGGCGGTGGCGGCAGCCGGCGGAAAACGCTGCAGGAAACGGCGGTCGACCTGGGAAAGGGTCTGCTGCCCGATGGAACGACGCAATGACGCGTGTCAGTCCGTCACGGATTTTCCGCCCGCCGCCGCTCTGCGCTGCACAACGGTCTGATATATTACTTTTGCAAGGAAGGTCTCAATTTGTCGCACCGCAACATGCGCCGCCGTCCAGGGGTGCTATGGGAAATCTCCGGTGCGGGCCCCCGAAGCCTGCAGTCCGCGCGGGCGCCAAGCGCGCACAGCCCATTGATCTAGATCATTTATCACCGCCGGCCGCCATGGCCATCCTACATGCGGATGAGGAAGACCGACGGTCCTTTCTCGGAAATCCGAACAGAAAGACCAGCCTTTCAACCCCTGGAAAAGTTGCATCGCAGCAAAGCAAAGGCCGTCGGCACCGGCCCCGATTATGCTGCAATTGCGAAGAAATCAGCGCACCGCACCATCAGCCTGCGACATTTTCGCTGAGGCCGCAGGCGGTCCGGGAAAACCACTTGATGCCTTCACTGATATATTAATATAACGCCTTCAACGCTGCTCCCGCCCTCTTGAAATCAAGCGGAAGCGTACCCGTCGCCCGGCACCGAACACCCGCTGGCAAGGCATCCCGGCCAAGGAAAGCCGTCCAGGGCCTGTACGTTGCGCACCGGCGCCTGCCGAAGCAGGCTTGTGAGGAAAAAATGAAGAAGATCCGTGGTTTGCGGTGGCAAATCCTTGCCCTGATGATGCTCGGCACCGTGGTCAACTACATCGACCGCAACACGCTGGGCATCCTGGCGCCGACGCTCAAGGAACAGCTCCATTTCACCACCGAGCAGTATTCCTTCATCGTCAGCGCCTTCCAGCTCTGCTACAGCCTGATGCAGCCGATTGCGGGTTACATCACCGACCTGATCGGCCTGAAGCTCGGCTACGCCATGTTCGCCTTCGTCTGGGGCACCGCGGCCGCCATGCATGCGCTGGCCGGCGGCTGGCAGTCGATGGCCTTCTTCCGCGGCCTGCTGGGCATCAGCGAGGCGGCCGCCATGCCGTCGGGCGTGAAGACTTCCACCCTGTGGTTCCCGGCCAAGGAACGTTCGATCGCCACCGGCTGGTTCAACACCGGCAGTTCGATCGGCGCGATGGTCGCCCCGCCCTTCGTCATCTGGCTGTCGCTGACCTATGGCTGGCAGGAAGCCTTCCTCGTCACCGGCCTGCTCGGCATCGGCATGTCGGCCCTGTGGTTCATGCTGTACCGCAACCCCGAGAACCATCCGCGCCTGACGAAGGAAGAGCACGCCTACATCCTGGAAGGCCAGGAGCATGTCGATCTGCCGAAGCCGTCGGTGAAGCGCGTGCTGGGCAAGGGCAAGTTCTGGAGCATCGCCGCCGCCCGTTTCCTGACCGAGCCGGCGTGGCAGACCTTCAGCTTCTGGATCCCGCTGTACATGGTCACCACGCGTGGCATGGACATCAAGCAGTTCGCCCTGTTCGCCTGGCTGCCCTTCCTGTTCGGCGATCTCGGCTGCATCCTCAGCGGCTACCTGTCGCCCTTCTTCGTGAAGCGCTTCAGGATGTCCCTGGTCAACTCCCGCATCGCCGGCGTCGGCATCGGCGCGGTGTGCATGGTCGGCCCGGCCCTGATCGGCTTCTCCGCCAGCCCGATCACTGCCATCTTCCTGTTCTCGCTGGGCGCCTTCGCCCATCAGATGCTGTCGAGCCTGCTCTACGCCCTGGTCACGGACACCTTCGAAAAGCAGGACGTCGCCACGGCGACCGGCTTCGGCGGCATGGCCGGCTACATGGGCGGCATGATCTTCTCGCTGATCATCGGCCAGCTCGCCACCACCATCGGGTACGAGCCGCTGTTCGCCTGCCTGACCGTGTTCGACCTGACCGCCTTCGTGATCGTCGCCCTGGTCCTGGGCGAGCGCGGCAAGAACGCCGCCCCATCGGTCCCGAGCCCCGCCACCGGCACGGCGGACTGAGCATCCGGCGGTTCCGCGATCCGAAACGCCCTCCGGCCCGGAAGCCGGGGGGCGCTTTTCGTTTGCGCCCCGGTCGAGCGGCAGCTGCACAAAAAACCAACCGGTTGCCGAACATGCTTGCCAAGCGAATGAGATATTAATATATTAGTCTTCGTACCGCTGGATGCGCCGTGGTCTGATCGCGGCACAACTTGTTGGACGTTCCTCTCGGACTTCAGAGCCGCCGGTTTCCCGACGGCTCTTTTTTTGCCCGCTCTACGGCGGGAGAAGCGACATTCGGACGGCGGTGGCTCAGCGACGCCCGCCGACCTCGTCCAGATGCGTCAGCATGTCGGCCGGATCCTCGTAGACGCGCAGGGCGCCGGATCGTTCCAGCTCCTCCCGGCCATAGCCGCCCGACAGCAGGCCGATGCCGAGCGCACGCGCACGCTTGGCCGCGATCATGTCCCATATGCTGTCGCCGACGACGAAGGCGCTCGCGATGTCCACGCCGATTCGGGCGGCGGCGGCCAGGAACAGGTCCGGATCCGGCTTGGCATATTGGACCTCGTCACGGGTCACCACCGCGGCGCGGCCGGGATCGACACCCAGCTTTTCCAGCGCGGGCCTCGCGGTCTCCATCCGTCCGCTGGTGGCGATCGCCCAGGGGATGCCCATGCCGGTCAGCGCGTCCAGCAGGTCCCGCGCGCCGGGAAGCGGCACGACTCCGGCGGCCAGCCGTTTGTAAGCGTCCGCATGGCGCCGCCGCAGCCGGTCGAGAAGATCCTGGTCGATGGCAAGCCCGGTCTCGCGCAGCAGCATGTTGGTGAACAGCCCGCCGCTCATGCCGATCTTGCGGTGGATGCGCCACACCGACAGCGCGATGCCCTCCTCGTCCAGGGCCTCCCTCCAGGCCAGCACATGCTGATACACGGTGTCCGTCAGCGTCCCGTCCAGGTCGAACAGGAAGGCGTTGGTCATGTGGGGAAAACTGGTCATGTCCCTCTGGTCCATCGGTTGGCTGGGCAAGATCGCCGAAGCCGGCATGCCCGACAGGAACAGACGTGGGGGCGACAGCCACGCTTCGCCAAAGAATTGCGACCGGTCGCAAT
Organism: Azospirillum lipoferum 4B; assembly: GCF_000283655.1. Classification (NCBI taxonomy): domain Bacteria; kingdom Pseudomonadati; phylum Pseudomonadota; class Alphaproteobacteria; order Rhodospirillales; family Azospirillaceae; genus Azospirillum; species Azospirillum lipoferum. Next base: position 303,196 of record NC_016623.1, read on the forward strand.
GGATTTTCCTCACAGATAATCCGGGCGAACTTCACCACCCCTTGCACTACGCCTGCGCGAATACGGCCGCTTCCGCTGGCGGGTTGACTCCGATACAGTCCCCGGCAAAGCTCGCGACCGGCCGATTCGGCGTGGTGCTGGAAGTGGGAGACGTGCGTGTTGGAAACGCCACGGGGCGACGGGTGGACTGCCGACGATGATCTGGTCACTCTGCTGGATCATGTCAGCAGGCTTGTCTATGGCATCGGTTTCGCCGACGGGCTTTTCCCGGCGCAGTGGGTGGCGTTGCGCTATTTCCACGACTCGCCGGAACCGGCACGGACCCTGACGGCGCTGGCCCGGTTCCAGCGGATCCACCTCGCCCCGGTTTCGCGCACCGTCTCCACCCTGGTGGACAAGGGGCTGCTCGCCCGCCGACCGCATCCGGGTTTCAAGCGCGGCTGGCTGTTCGACCTGACCGAGGAGGGCCGGGCGCTGCTCGACCGCGACCCGCTGCGCCACTCGCTGGGTCCGCCCATCGCCGGACTGGCGGAGGACGAGCGGGCGATGCTGGGCCGCCTGATGAAGCGGATCATCGCCCACATGCAGGCAGAGCCCGAGGCGGAAGGCAGGGCGGAGCGCCCGCCGGTCGCCTGAGGCGACGGACGCGCCGACCGTCCGCACCCGCCGCACCGCTGCTTCAGTAGGTCAGCCTTTCGATGTTCTGCAGAACCAGCTGGTGATGGTTCTGGTCCTCCAGCGTGACCGTCGTGTCGGTGTTGAAGGTCAGCCCATGGCCCGAGGGGTCGACGGTGTAGGCAATCCCTTGGGCGTCGAGCTGCTGCAGCCAGTTGCCGCCGACATTGGCGACGAAGGCGCCGACCTCGACCACATCGGTCCAGCCAACGCCGACGCCGCCGTCGATGGTCAGATCGCCGTTGCGCGGCGCGAAGATGAACAGGTCGTCGCCATCGCCGCCCGACATGCCGGTCGTGGCGCTGCCGGCATGGAGGATGTCGGCGCCCGCGCTTCCGGTCATCGTAGTATCGCCCGAAACCAGCACCTCCAGCGCCATCGGGTCGCTGGACAGCCCCTGGCCGTCGCTGACCGTCACCTCCAGCGTCCGCGCGCCGGTGCCGCCGGGTGTCAGGGCGAGATGGCGGAGGATGTCGGTGTAGGTGGCGGTCGAGGCGTTTCCGGCCAGTGACAGCTGGTGGGTGGCGTCGTTCCAGCTGACCTCGATTCCCGTGCCGGACAGGGTCCTGTGGCCGGTGGCCGGATCGGTGTCGATGGTCAGGCCGGCCAGATCGAGCGTGTCGCCGGTCTGCGAGCCGGCCGCGATGCGGATCGACATGCCGGACATGACGCTGTTGTCCACGTCGGCGACCGTCGCATCGGCGGCCACCGCCGGATGACTGGCGGCATCGGCGGCGATGACGGTGGTGGCGTGGCCGGCGGTCAGGGTCGGCTTGTCGTTCACCGGATCGACCGTCACCGTCACGGTCCGCGTCACCGCGGCACTGTCGGCCCCGTCCCGGGCGGTCGCCGTGACCGACAGGGTGACCGGTCCGGCCGCGTCGGTCGGCGGGGTGTAGGTCAGGCCCGCCAACTGCGCGGTGGTGAGGGTCCAGCTGCCGTCGGCATTGTGGGTGCCGTGGTTCAGGCTGGCGCCCGCGGGCATGCCGGCGATCCGCACGCCAACCGTCTCCGACCCGTCGGTGTCGGTGGAGGCTGCGGTGATCGTCAATGCAATCGCCGTATCCTCATGCCCATTGACAGCCGAGACCACGGTCAGGTCGGGGGTGTCGGCCATCGGGGTCACCGTCACCGCCAGCGTGCCGGAGGTGGTCGCCGCCGCCGCGCTGCCGTCCGTCGACATGGCGGTGACGGACAGGGTGAAGCTGGTGCCGCTGTCGGGCGCCGGCCTGATCGCCAGCCCGGCCAGCTGGTCCGGCGTCAGCGTGATCGACCCGTTGGACGGGGTCAGCGTGTCCCCGGCCGTGTTGGTCAGGGTGGCTCCGGCCGGGATGTCCTTGACGGTGACGGTGAGCGTCTCCGAAAGGTCGGTCAGCGCCGGAGCGATGGACAGCGGGATCGTCCCGTCCTCCACCCCCGTGGCGGGCAGCAGAGCCAGGGTCGGCGCATCGGAGACGGCGGTCACCGTGACCGGCAGTTGCGCCACGATGGAGGCCGGCGCGGCGCTGCCATCCGTGGAAGTGGCGGTTACGGTCAGGGTGAAGTCGCCGTCGTCGTTCGGCGGCGGCTTGATCGCCAGACCGGAGAGCTGCGCCGCGGTCAGGGTGACGCTGCCGTTGACGACCGTCAGCGTGCCGTTGGCGGTGTTGGTCAGCTGCGCACCGGCGGGGATGCCGCTGACGGTGATGCTCAGCGTTTCCGAACCGTCGGTCAGGGCGGCGTCGATGGTCAGCGGGATCGCCGCATCCTCGTTGCCCGAGGCGGCGGCCACGGTCAGGGTCGGCGTGTCGGACAGCGGGTCGACCGTTACGGACAGCGTCTTGCTCACCTGAACCGCAGTGGCGCCGCCATCCTTGGCGGTGGCCTTGACGGTCAGGGTGAAGTCGCTGTCGCTGTTCGACGGCGGCTTGATCGCCAGACCGGCAAGCTGTCCCGGATTGAGCGTGATGCTGCCGCCACCGATGGTCAGAGTGTCGCCGGCGGTGTTGGTCAGGCTTGCACCGCTGGGGATGCCACTGATGGTGATCGTCAGCGTTTCCGACCCGTCGGTGTCGCCCAGCAGTGCGCTGATCGACATCGGGATCCGGGCATCCTCGTCCCCGGTCGCGGGCAGAACATCCAGGGTCGGGGTGTCGGTCACCGGCGCGACGGTGACCGGCAGCTGCGCGCTGGTGCTGACCGGAGTTGCGGTTCCATCGGCGGCGGTGGCAGTGACGGTCAGGGTGAAATCATCGTCCTTGTCGGGGGGCGGGGTGATCGCCAGACCGGCAAGCTGGCCGGGGTTCAGGGTGATGCTGCCGCCGGTGATGGTCAGAGCCTCTCCCGCGCTGTTGGTCAGGGTGGCGCCGCCGGGAATGCCGCTGATGGTGATGCTCAGCGTCTCCGATCCGTCGGTGTCGGTCAGCGCCGGGTTGATCGTCAGCGCAATCGCCGAGTCCTCGTTTCCGCTGGCGGCGGTGACGGTCAGGGTCGGGGTATCGGACGCCGCGTTCAGCGTGATCGGCACGGCCACCACCTTCGTCGCGGTGCTGCCGTTGGATTCGATGCTGACGGCGGTGACGGTCAGCGTGAAGTCCACGTCGCTGTTGGCCGGCGGGGTCAGCGACAGGCCGTTCAACTGGGCCGGCGTCAGGGTCCAGCTGCCGTCGCCGTTGCGGGTGCCGGCCGACAGCAGCGCGCCGGCCGGCACGCCGGCGATGGTCACCAGCCCCAGGCGCTCCGATCCGTCGATATCGGATAGGGCGACCGACAGGTTCAGCGGCAGGACGGTGTCCTCCGTCCCGGTCAATGCGCCCGCGGTGACGATGGGCTGGTCGGCGGCCGGATCGACGCTGACGCGGAACAGCTGGCTGGTGGTGGCGGTGACGCCGGTCGACTGCTCCTTCGTCGTCGCGGTCAGGGTCAGGTTGAAGTCGGTGCCGCTGTCGGCGGGCGGCAGCAGCTTCAGCCCGCTCAGCTGCGCCGCGGTCAGGTCGACCGCGCCGGCGGTGGGCGTCAGCCTGTTGCCGTTCGCATCGATCAGCACCGCGCCGGCGGGGAGGCCGGACAGGACGATGGCCATCGTCTCCGACCCGTCGGTATCGACCAGGGACGCCCTCAGGTTCAGCACGATTTCCGTGTCCTCGTCGCCCGAGGCATTGGCGACGATGACGGTGGGCGCGTCGGTCACCGCCGTGACGTCGACATGAATGGTGGCGGTGGTGGTGGCGGTGCTCTTGTTGGAGCTTTCCAGGCTGGTGGCGGTCAGAGTCAGGTCCATGCCGCCGGAATAGTTGCGCGGCGGCGTGACGGTCAGGCCGGACAGTTCCGACGGCTTCAGCGTCCAGGACCCGTCGCCGTTGTTGGAGCCCTTGTTCAGCACCGCGCCATCGGGCAAGCCGGACAGGATGACCGCCATCGTCTCCGACCCGTCGGTATCCATGAGGTTGGCCGACAGGTTCAGGGCAATGGCGGTGTCCTCCGCCCCCGTCGTGTTCTGGACGGTGACGTTCGGCGCGTCGGCGACGGCGGTGTAGGTCACGTTGAGGGTCTTGGACGACCAGGCCTCCGCCGCCGCGCCGTCCTTGGCGGCAGCATCGACGGTCAGCGTCACCGTGCCGGCGAAGTTGGCCGGCGGCGTCAGGGTCAGGGCGGAACGCTGCGCCGGTGTCAGGCCGGACAGGTCGTAGACGCCGTTGCCGAGCGACGTGCCCGCCGAAAGGGTGAAGCCGGCCGGAACCGTCACCCTGAGCGCGGTGATCGCCTCGCCGCCGCCGACCAGATCGGTGACCGCGGCGGAGATCGACAGGCTGGCGGCGTGGTCCTCCTGCACTGTGACCGAACTCGCGGAGATGGACGGGGCGTCGCTGACCGGCGCCACATCGACGGTCAGGGTCCTGGTCGCAGTCGCACGGTCGGCGTTGCTCGTTTCCCGCGCGACGGCGGTCACGCTCAGCTGGTAGGTGCCGCTCGCGTCGGCCGGCGGGGTGAATTTCAGCCCGGCAAGCTGGTTGGGTGTCAGCACCCAGCGTCCGGTGGTGGAATCCAGATATCCGGCCGACAGCGTGGCGCCGGCCGGCAGCCCTTCGATGACGACGCTGGCCAGGATTTCCGAGCCGTCGGTGTCGTCCAGCGCAGCGGCGATGTTCAGCGCGATGGCCGTGTCCTCGTTGCCGGTGGCCGGCTGCACGGTCAACAGCGGGCTGTCGGCGACGGCGGTGACGGTCACGTCCTGCGTCAGCGTGGTGTGGGCGTTGCTGCTGCCCGACGTCACATCGAGGGTGATCCTGAAATCGGCATCGCTGTTGGCTGGCGGCTTCAACGTCAGGCCGGCCAGCTGCGCCTTGGTCAGCGTGATGGAGCCGCCGGTGATGGTCAGCGTGTCACCGGCCGTATTGGTCAGGCTGGCCCCTGCCGGGATGCCGGACAGGGTGACGGCGGTCACAGTCTGCCAGTTTGCCAGACCGGCCTCGATGCCCAGGGCGACCGCCGAATCCTCGGCGGTGGTCACGGCGGCCGGCCGGTCGCTGCCGACGCTGGGGTCCAGTGGTGGCGGGGGCGGGGGCGGCGGGGGCGGCGGAGGGCTGGTGCCGCCGCCGTTGTTCCCGCCGTTCGAACCGCCCGGATCGGTCGAGCCGCCGCCGTTGGAACCGGTCGAGGTGGTCCAGCTCAGCACGAAGCTGTCGGACACGCTGGTGTTGCGGTCGCCCTCGCTTTCGATGCTGTAGGGTTTGACCGTCAGCGTCACGCTGGCCGTGTCGATGTTGGTGCCGGAATCGACGCTGTGGGCGATGCCGGCGGCATTGACATCCTTGACGGTCAGCTTCAATCCGCCTTCGGCCAGCGCCGCGGCATAATCGTCCGCGGTCAGCGTCCAGGTGCCGTTGCCGTTGTCGAGGCCGCGTGACAGCACCGTGCCCTTCGGAACGCCGGAGATGGTGACCGCCAGCTTTTCCGACCCGTCCGTATCCTGTAGGAAGGCGTTCAGGTTCAGCACGAGATCGGTCGGCACGGCCCCCGTCACCGTATGGTCGTCGACATGGTAGGGCACCGCCGATCCGTCGGCCGCATGCGACACCGGCGCGTCGGCCACCGCTGTGACGACGACCTTCGGGGCGTAGGTCCTGGTCAGGCTGTCGGTGCCGTCGACCACCGTCACCGTCACGGTGATGGTGAAGTCGTCGGCAGTGTTGGCCGGCACGATCAGCCGCAGGTTGCCGAGCTTGGCCGGATCGACGGTCCAGCTGCCGTCGGCATTGGCGGTCAGCGCGCCGGCATCCGTGCTGGTCAGCGTCGCCCAGGCCGGCAAGCCGGAGATGACGATGGCGGAGATATGCTCCGAATTGTCCACGTCGCTGGTGAGCGCCGAGATGCTCAGGGGAATGCCGCCGACGGCGTCCTCCTGCGCGCTGGCGCCGATGGAGACCCGCGGCTCGTCCGCCTTGGGATCGACGGTGACGATCAGGTCGCGGGTGTCCTTCAACACCCCGCCGGAGGTCACGCCATTCACCGTGACGATCGGCGCGCCGTTGCTGTCGGTGGTGATGACATCCACCTTCAGCGACACGGTGCCGGCGAAGTCCTTCTTCGTGGTCAGGGTCAGCTCGTCGCGATAGGCGACATCCACCGACCAGCGGCCGTTGCCGAGATAGACCAGCCCGCTCTCGTGCCCAGCCGCCAGCGACAGCCAGGAATCCGCCGGCAGGTTGCTGACGACCAGCGACAGCCGCTCCGACCCGTCATCGTCCAGCATCACCAGATCGCCGAGGCGCAGGTTGATCGCCGTGTCCTCGCTGCCGCGGGCGCTGAGCGCGCCGTTCGGCGTGACGGCGTCGGCGACGCCCTGCACCTCGACATGGACGGTCACCGCGGCGGCATCGGCGACGCTGCTGTTCGAGGATTCCGTCGCCCGGGCGGTGAAGGTCAGGTTGAAGCCGGTGTTGGAATTGGCCGGCGGGGTGATGGTCAGGCCGGTCAGGTCGGCCTGGGTCAGCACCCATTTGTCCAGGGCGGCATCGTAGCGGCCATGGTTCAGCGTGGCGCCGGCCGGCACGCCACCGACCAGGATGCTGAGGGTCTCCGACCCGTCGCGGTCGGTCAGGGCGGCGACCACCGACAGCGGAATCGCGGTATCCTCGCGCCCGACCGCGTCGGAGGCCGACAGAACCGGCGTATCGGCGACCGCGGCGACGGTCACCACCAGGGAAACCGGCGTCGAGGTGGCCGTGGTCGCGCCCTCCACCGAGGTGGCGGCGATTTTCAGCGTCACCGCGCCGGACCAGTTGGACGGCGGCGTGAAGGTCAGGTTGCTCAGCTGGGCCGGCGTCAGCGTCCAGCTGCCGTCGGCGTTGTGGATGCCGGCGGACAGCGTCGCCCCTTCCGGGACGCCGGTGATGGTGATGCGGTCCAGCGTCTCCCCCGTCAGGTCGGACAGCCGGGCATCGATGGCCAGCGCGATGGCGCTGTCCTCGGTCCCCGAAGCGGCCTGCGGGGTGACTATGGGGGCGTCGGCCACGCCGGTGACGGTGACCGTCAGGTTCGCCTGGGCCGAATTGGCGGTGGAGCCGTTCTCCCGCTCGCTGGAGGTGGCGACGACGCCCAGCGTGATGGTGCCGGAGAAGTCGCGCGGCGGAGTCAGGCGGAGGCCCGCCAGCTGCGCCGGGGTCAGCGTCCAGGTGGTGCTGCCGTCCGGCTGGGTGTTCGCCACCGTGCCGGCGCTGAGGCTCACCCCTGCCGGCACACCGCTGATGGTGATCAGGCTGATGGACTCGGAGCCGTCGGTATCGGTCAGGGCCGGCGTGATGGTCAGGAGGACCGAACTGTCCTCGTCCGTCGCCGCAGCGGCGGCCGTGACCGTGGGAGCATCGGCGACGGCGTCCACAGTGATGGTGCCGGTCGCCGTCTGCTCGCGGCGGCTCGCAGTGGCGCCGCTGCCGTCAATCGTCCCGACCTTCAGCGTATATTCGAGGTCGGCATCGGAATGGGGATCGGTGACGATCTTCAGGCCCCGGATTGTCCAGACCCCGGCGGTGGTACCGTCGGCCTGCAATGCCGAGGTCGGGATCGTCCAGCTGTAATTGCCGCCGGTGGGGCCGCTGCGCGTCAGAAGCACGCCGTCGAGGTAGAGCTTGGCGCCGCCGGCATCAAGTTGGGACGACGGGATCAGCAGGGTGATGCTTTCCACCGTCTCTGGGCTGGCGGCATCGACGTCGCTCACCGTGATGGTGGGGGCGAGCGCGATGCCGCCCGCCGCATCCTCGTTGCCGCGCGCGTTGAGCGTGGTGATCTGGAACGGGTCGGCGACCGGGGCGACCGTGATCGTCTGCACGGCGGTAGATGTGCCGCCGAAGGCGTCCGTCACCGTGAAGGTGAAGGTCTCCGTTCCGCTGAAATCGGCGTCCGGGGTGTAGGAGAAGTTGCCGTCGGCATTCACCACCAGGGTGCCGTGCGACAGGCGCACCGGTTGTCCGTTATCGCCGGGCCCCTTGTAGGTCAGCGTGTCGTCGGTGCGGCCGTTGACCGTGTCCTGGTCGGTCGCCCGCAGGGTGCCGGTGACGGCGTTGTCCTCGTTCGTCGAGGTGATGGCCGCCGTGGCGGACGGGGCATGGTTCAGCGCGGTGCGGACGCTGACCGGCTGGCCATCGACGTAAAGCTCCAGCTTCTCGAAATCCGCCACCTTGATGCCGAGGGCCGACAGGATGTCTGTGCTGGCGACATTCGTGTCGGTGGTCGCCGCCGTCGGGCTGGCCGCCGCCGTCTCGATCCGGTCGCGCAGGGTGCGCAAATCGGCCAGGATCGACGGATCGGACAGCTGGCTGGCGGTCAGCATCACCCGGAAGGTATCGATGCCGGTGTCGCCGTCCTGAAGGTCGGGCTTGGACGAGGTGCCGCCGTCTGTGCCCACGGTGAAGATCGACAGATCGTCGCCCGCCCCGCCCCGCACGGTGTCGGCGCCAGCCCCGCCGGTGATGGTATCGTTGCCGGCGCCGCCGATCAGGCTGTTGGCGACGCTGTTTCCGGTGATCGCATCGTCGAAGGCCGAGCCGGTGACGTTCTCCAGCTTGCGAAGAACGTCGGTGCCGTCGCCGGTGCCGACACCGGTCGCCAGATTGGCAGTCACCGGACCGGCGGAGGAGGCATAGGTCACCGTATCGTTGCCGTCGCCACCGTCGATGGTGTCGTTGCCGGAACCACCGGCCAGCAGGTCGTCGCCGGTTCCACCGTCCAGGCTGTCGTCGCCCAGCCCGCCAATCAGGGTATCCTTGCCGGCGCCGCCGAACAGGGTGTCGTTGCCGTCGCCACCGTCCAGGCTGTCGTTGCCCTGCGGCGTGTTGGTGAAGCTGATGGTCAGCGTCTTGGCCGCGCTGTCCGCGGTGCTGCTGTTCTCGGACTCCGCAGAGGTGGCGACGACGGTCAGGGTGATCGGGTGGGTGCTGTCACCTTCCTTGGCGGTCAGCGTGAGGCCCGTCAACTGGGCCTTGGTCAGGGTCCAGGTGGTGGTGCCGTTCGCTTCCGTCACAAAGGTGCCGGCACTCAGGCTGGCACCCGCCGGCACGCCGGAGATCGTCACCTTCGAGATCGACTCCGACCCGTCGGTGTCGGCCAGCGTGGAGGTGATCGACAATGCGGTGGTGAAGGTCCCGGTGCCGTCGCCATAGATGACGTCGTCACCACCGCTGCCCTGGATGGTGTCGTTGCCCGACCCGCCCGACAGCGTATCGTTGCCGGCGGTTCCGGACAGCGTGTCGTTCTGGCCGCTCGCCAGATTGTAGGTGACGTTGCCGGCGGTGAGCGTCGGCGTATCGGCGACCGCGACGACGGTCACCGCCAGCGTCTTCTGGACGACGACCGCGGTGGCATCCCCGTCCTTGGCGGTCGCGGTGACGGTCAGGGTGAAATCGTCGCCGCTGTCCTGCTTCGGCCTGATCGTCAGACCGGCCAGCTGTTCCCGCGTCAGAGTGATCGAGCCGTTGGTGACCGTCAGCGTGCCGTTCAGCGTGTTGGTAAGCGTCGCGCCGGTGGGGATGCTGCTGATGACGATGCTCAACGCTTCCGACCCGTCCAGATCGGTCAGGGCGGAGGTGATGTTCAGCGCAATCGCGGTGTCTTCATTGCCGCTCGCCGGATCGACGTCCAGCGTGGGCGTATCGGTGACGGGCCTGACGGTCACAACCAGGGGTTCGGTCCTGGTCGCCTCGACCGCGCTGCCGTCCTTCGAGACCGCGGTCACGCTGAGCGTGAAGTCGACATCGCTGTTCGGCGGCGGCGAGATCGTCAGCCCGGCAAGCTGCGCCGGCGTCAGGGTGATCGACCCGCCGGTGACCGTCAGGGTGCCGTTCAGCGTGTTCGCAAGCGTGGCGCCGGCCGGGATACCGCCGATGCGGATGGTCAGCACCTCCGACCCGTCGGTGTCGGTCAGGGCCGGGCTGATCGTCAGCGGGATGGCGCTGTCTTCGTTGCCGGTGACGGCCTGGACCGTCAGCGTCGGGGTGTCCGACAGGGCATCGACGGTGACGCGCAGGGTCTCGCTCCTGGTCGCCTCGATTGCGCTGCCGTCCTTGGCGATGGCGGTGACGGTCAGCGTGAAGTCGACATCGCTGTTCGACGGCGGCGTGATGGTCAGGCCAGTCAACTGGGCCGGGGTCAGCGTCCAGGTGGTGGTGCCGTCCAGCTGGGCAACCGAAGTGCCGGCGCTGAGAGTCGCGCCCGCTGGAACCCCGGCAATAGTGATGCTCAGCGTCTCCGACCCGTCCGTATCCGTCAGCGCCGACGTGATGACCAGCGGAATGGCACTGTCTTCGTTGCCGGCAGCCGCCGCAGCGGTCAGCGTCGGCATGTCGGTCACCGGATCGACCGCAACGCGCAGCGTCTCGCTCTTGGTCGCGGCAACGGCGGTGCCGTCCTCGGCGATGGCGGTGACGGTCAGCGTGAAATCGACGTCGCTGTTCGACGGCGGGGTGATGGTCAGGCCGGCCAGCTGGGCAGGCGTCAGCGTCCAGGTGGTGGTGCCATCCGGCTGGGTGACGGAGGTTCCGGCGCTGAGCGTCGCACCCGAAGGCACGCCGGCGATGGTGATGCTCAATGCCTCGGACCCGTCGGTGTCGGTCAGGGCCGGGCTGATCGTCAGCGGGATGGCACTGTCTTCGTTGCCAGTGACAGCCTGGACGGTCAGCGTCGGCCTGTCGGTGACCGGATCGACGGTGACGCGCAGGGTCTCGCTCCTGGTCGCCTCGGTCGCCGTGCCGTCCTTGGCGATGGCGGTGACGGTCAGCGTGAAGTCGACATCGCTGTTCGACGGCGGCGTGATGGTCAGACCGGCCAACTGGGCCGGGGTCAGCGTCCAGGTGGTGGTTCCATCCGGCTGGGTAACGGAAGTGCCGGCGCTGAGCGTTGCGCCCGAAGGCACCCCGGCGATGGTGATGCTCAGAGTTTCGGACCCATCGGCGTCCGTCAGGGCCGGATCGATCGTCAGCGCAATCGCGGTGTCTTCGTTGCCGGAGGCAGCCTGGACGGTCAGCGTCGGCGCGTCCGACACCGGGTTCACCGTCACCAGAAGCGGCTCGCTCCTGGTCGCCGCGACGGCCGCCCCGTCCTTGGCGATGGCGGTGACGGTCAGCGTAAAATCGACATCGCTGTTCGGCGGCGGCCTGACGGTCAGGCCGGTCAACTGCGCCGGGGTCAGCGTCCAGGTGGTGGTGCCGTCAGTCTGGCTGACGGAGGTGCCGGCACTGAGGGTCGCGCCCGCTGGAACACCGGCGATGGTGATGCTCAGCACCTCCGAGCCGTCCGTATCGGTCAGGGCCGGATTGATCGTCAGCGGAATGGCGCTGTCTTCGTTGCCGGTCGCAGCCTGAACCGTCAGCCTCGGCGTATCGGTGACCGGGGCGACGGTGACGCGCAGAGTCTCGCTCTTGGTCGCCTCGACTGCGCTGCCGTCCTTGGCGGTGGCGGTGACGGTCAGCGTAAAGTCGACATCGCTGTTCAGCGGCGGCGTGATCTTCAGGCCCGCCAGCTGCGCGGGCGTCAGGGTGACCGACCCGTTGCCGATGACCAACGCGTCGCCGGCCGTGTTGCTGAGGCTCGCTCCGGCCGGGATGCCGCTGATGGTGATCGTCAGCGTTTCCGACCCGTCCAGATCCGTCAGGGCGGGAGTAATGCTCAGCGGAATGGCACTGTCTTCATTGCCGGTCGCAGCGGTGACGGTCAACGTCGGCCTGTCGGTGACCGGATCGACCGTGACGCGCAGAGTCTCGCTCCTGGTCGCCTCGACTGCACTGCCGTCCTTGGCGATGGCGGTGACGGTCAGCGTGAAGTCGACATCGCTGTTCGATGGCGGCGTGATGGTCAGGCCGGCCAGCTGGGCAGGAGTCAGCGTCCAGATGGTGGTGCCGTCCGGCTGGGTGACGGAGGTGCCGGCGCTGAGAGTCGCCCCCGTCGGAACCCCGGCGATGGTGATGCTCAATGCCTCGGACCCGTCGGTGTCGGTCAAGGCCGGGCTGATCGTCAGCGGGATCGCACTGTCTTCGTTCCCGGTGGCGGCCTGGACAGTCAGCGTCGGCGTGTCAGACACGGGATCGACGGTGACGCGCAGGGTCTGGCTCACCGGCACGGCAGTGGCGACGCCGTCCTTGGCGATGGCGGTGACGGTCAGCGTGAAGTCGCTGTCGCTGTTCGGCGGCGGCGTGATGGTCAGGCCGGTCAGCTGTGCAGGAGTCAGCGTCCAGGTGGTGGTGCCGTCCGGTTGGGTGACGGAGGTGCCGGCGCTGAGGGTCGCACCGGCTGGAACCCCGGCGATGGTAATGCTCAGCGCCTCGGACCCATCGGTGTCGGTCAGGGCCGGGCTGATCGTCAACGGGATGGCGCTGTCTTCATTGCCCGTGGCGACCTGGACGCTCAGCGTCGGCGTATCGGTGACCGGGGCGACGGTGACGCGCAGTGTCTCGCTCCTGGTCGCCTCGGCTGCGCTGCCGTCCTTGGCGGTGGCGGTCACCGTCAGGTCGAAATCCACGTCGCTGTTCAGCGGCGGCGTGATCTTCAGGCCCGCCAGCTGCGCCGGCGTCAGGGTGACCGACCCGTTGCCGATGACCAGCGCGTCGCCGGCCGTGTTGCTGAGGCTCGCTCCGGCCGGGATGCCGCCGATGGTGATCGTCAGCGTTTCCGACCCGTCCGGATCCGTCAGGGCCGGATTGATCGTCAGCGGAATGCCGGCGTCCTCGTTGCCGGTCGCAGCGGCGACGCTGAGGGTCGGCGTATCGGTCACCGGATCGACCGTAACGCGCAGCGTCTCGCGCTTGGTCGCGGCAACGGCGGTGCCGTCCTCGGCGATGGCGGTGACGGTCAGCGTGAAATCGACGTCGCTGTTCGACGGCGGCGTGATGGTCAGGCCGGCCAGCTGCGCAGGAGTCAGCGTCCAGGTGGTGGTGCCATCCGGCTGGATGACGGATGTTCCGGCGCTGAGCGTCGCACCGGCTGGAACCCCGGCGATGGTGATGCTCAGCACCTCCGAGCCGTCCGTATCCGTCAGGGCCGGATTGATCGTCAGCGGAATGGCGGTGTCTTCGTTGCCGGTCGCAGCGGTTACGGTCAACGTCGGCATGTCGGTGACCGGGGCGACGGTGACGCGCAGGGTCTCGCTCCTGGTCGCCTCGGTCGCCGTGCCGTCTTTGGCGATGGCGGTGACGGTCAGCGTAAAGTCGACATCGCTGTTCGACGGCGGCGTGATTGTTAGGCCGGCCAGCTGGGCCGGAGTCAGAGTCCAGGCGGTGGTGCCGTCCGGCTGAGTGACGGAGGTGCCGGCGCTGAGGATCGCCCCCGCCGGGACACCGGCGATGGTGATGCTCAGCGTTTCGGATCCGTCGGTGTCCGTCAGGGCCGGGTCGATGACCAGCGGGATGGCCGTGTCTTCATTGCCCGCGGCGGCCTGGACCGTCAGCGTCGGCGTATCCGACACCGGGTTCACCGTCACCTGCAGCGCTTCGGTCCTGGCCGCCGCGACCGCCGTCCCGTCCTTTGCGGTGGCGGTCACCGTCAGGGTGAAATCGACATCGCTGTTCAGCGGCGGCGTGATCTTCAACCCGGCGAGCTGCTCCGGAGTCAGGGTGATGGAGCCGGCGGTGACCGTCAGCACCCCGTTCAGATCGTTGGCGAGGGTGGCACCGGACGGAATGCCGGCGATGGTGACGGTCAGCGCCTCGGTGCCGTCGGTATCGGTCAGCGCCGGGCTGATCGTCAGCGGGATCGCCGTATCCTCATTGCCCGCCGCGGCCTGGACGGTCAGCGCCGGAGTGTCCGACACCGGGTTGACGCTCACCGACAGCGTCTTGCTGACCGACACCGGGGCGGCGACGCCGTCCTTGGCGGTTGCGGTCACCGTCAGGTCGAAATCAACGTCGCTGTTCAGCGGCGGCGTGATCTTCAACCCCGCCAACTGCTCCGGGGTCAGGGTGATCGTCCCGTTGCCGATGACCAGCGCGTCGCCGGCCGTGTTGGACAGGCTCGCTCCGGCCGGAATGCCGCCGATGGTGATCGTCAGCGTTTCCGACCCGTCCAGATCCGTCAGCGCCGGGTCGATGGTCAGCGGAATGCTGGTGTCTTCGCCGCCGGTGGCCGCCGCGACGCTCAGCGTCGGCGTATCGGTGACCGGATTGACCGTGACGCGCAGGGGGGCGCCGGTGCTGGCGGGATCGGCCCCGCCATCCCGCGCGGTGGCGGTGACGGTCAGGGTGAAGTCACCGTCGCTGTTCGGCGGCGGCGTGATGGTCAGGCCGGCCAACTGGCCGGGCGCCAGCGTGATGGAGCCGTTGCCGACCGTCAGCGTGTCGCCGGCATTGTTGCGCAGGCTGGCGCCAACCGGGATGCCGCTGATGGTGATGCTCAGCGATTCCGAACCGTCGGTGTCGGTCAGGGCCGGATCGATGACCAGCGGAATGCCGGTGTCCTCATCACCAGCCGCGGCGGTGACGCTCAGCGTCGGCGTGTCGGACACCGGATTGACGGTGACGCGCAGGAGCGCGCTGGTGCTGACCGGGGTGGCGGTTCCGTCGGTGGCGGTGGCCGTGACGGTCAGGGTGAAGTCGGTATCGCTGTTGTTCGGCGGCGTGATCGACAACCCGGCAAGCTGTGCCAGAGTCAGGGTCGCCGTGCCGTTCACCACCGCCAGCGCGCCGCCGGCATTGCGCAGAACCGCCCCATCCGGAATGCCGGACATGGTGATGGTCAGCGTCTCCGACCCGTCGGTGTCGGTCAGGGCCGGGCTGATCGTCAGCGGGATCGCACTGTCCTCGCTGCCGCTCGTCGCCTGGACGGCCAGGGTCGGCATGTCGGAGGCCGGGTTGACCGTGACCAGCAGCGGGGCGCTGGTGTTGGCTGGTGTAGCGGTACCATCGGTGCCGGTCGCCGTCACCGTCAGGATAAAGTCGGCATCGCTGTTCAGCGGCGGCGTGATCGCCAGCCCGGCGAGTTGGCCCGGTGCCAGCGTGATGGAGCCGTTGGCAATCGCCAGCGTCTCGCCGGCCGCGTTGGTCAGGACTGCGCCGGCCGGGATGCCGCCGATGGTGATGCTCAGCGTCTCCGACCCGTCGGTGTCCGTCAGGGCCGAACTGATGGTCAACGGAATCGCCGTGTCCTCACCCCCAGTCGTGGCGGCGACGCTCAGCGTCGGGATGTCGGACACCGGATTGACGGTGACCGGCAGGGTGGCGGTGACGCTGGTCGGGGCTGCGGTGCCGTCGGTGCTGGTCGCGGTGACGGTCAGGGTGAAGCTGTCGCCGCTGTTCGGCGGCGGCGTCAGGGTCAGGCCGGGAACCTGCGAGGAGATCAACAGGATGGTGCCGTTCACCACCGTAAGGATGGTGCCGGAGGCGTCGCGCAGGACCGCTCCGTCCGGAATGCCCGACAGGGTGACGGTCAGCACCTCCGTCCCGCCGGTGTCGGTCAGGGCGGCATCGATGTTCAGGGCGATGGCGGTGTCCTCGTCGCCGGACACGCCGTTCACCGTCAGATTCGGCGCGTCCGACACCGGGGCCGCGGTCGCCGCAGCGGGCAGGTCGCCGGCGGCCGCCGCTCCGTCCTGGAGAAGGACGGGCGCCGCGATGGCGGGGAGGGTCCCGTCGCTGATGATCTGCTCGGGCGTCTCGGGAACGGGGATATCGGACGGGAATGCCGGCAGTTCCGTGAAAGCGGTGGTCGTGCGTGCATTGGAGAGCAGCTCCGCCCGCTCGACCGCATCGCCGGTCGCTTCGCGGCTCTCCTCCGTCGACAGCCCCGACCCGTCGGGTCCGGACGGACCGGAACCCAGCGTGCCTTCCGTGCGCAGCACATCGCCGGTCAACAGGGCCGCCATCGCCGCCCGGTCGGTCGCCACCGCCACCGTCTCGCCGACCACCTCGCCGGTCTGTACGGCACCGCCGATCATCAGATCCTCGGCGCCGCGATAGTCGGTCTGGACATAGCCGAGCGTATCGTCGGGCCGCTGCAGGTCCACGGAACTGGCCTCGTGGATCACGCCGCCCAACCGGGTCGCGTCGACCTGCTGGAGGAGGGTCAGATCGTCCAGGATCTGGCGGTCGTCGACCGCCGGGGTGTTGCCCTGAACCGCTTCCTCAGCCATCGGACCGCTCCATAAGTCGGGTGCAAAATCGCGCCACGTGACTTGTCACGACCCTAGGTTCTAGCGTTCTTTGTTGCTTGTGATAAGCAACTTCCTGTGATGATTTTCAACAGCTTGGCTGACATCACGCCCGCCACCGCCCCCACACTCATATGCATACGCACGACTAAAAGCCTTTTGAGAATCATGGTTTAATGCCCCTTCCGCGCAGTTTCGAAAGGGCTGCGCGCAGGAAGCTTCGTCGCTCGGTTGCCTTTTATTGCTATTCGTCGATTTACCTATCACTAGCAATTATGCTGTTGATTGGCTGCTCGGTTAACCCTGTGCCCAGGTTGGTCGTTTTGCAGCCCGCATCCCCGTCTGCCACCCGCATCGAACCGTCAGCCGCCACCGCGTCGGCGAAGACCGCATCGGCGAAGACCGCATCGGCGAAGTCCGCATCGGCAAAGTCCTCTGCCGCCCGTGACCGCGCGGCGGAGAAGGCCGCGCGCCGCCTGCTGTCCGGCATGCTGGGTCCGCGCCGGGACCGGGCGATGCTGGTGCTGGCCTCCTTCGCGCTGAACGTCTTCGGGCTGGCACTGCCGGTGACGTTGCTGCACGTCTATGACCGCATCCTGCCCAACGAGTCCTACGGCACCATGCTGCTGCTCGGTCTCGGCTGCGGGGCGGCGGCGGTGATGGAGGCGATCCTGCGGGTGGCGCGCTCGGCGCTGACCACCTGGATGGGCGCCCGGATCGAACACCGGTCGAGCGCATCGCTGATCGACCGGCTGATGCGCATGCCGTTGAACGCCTTCTCCCAGCAGGGGATCGGCACCCATTTCGAGGTCTACCGCGCCATCAAGATGGTGCGCGAGTTCTACTCGGGTCAAGCGCTGCAATCGGCCATCGACATCCCCTTCGCCGCGCTCTACCTGGGCCTGATCGCGTTGCTGGCGGGCTGGCTTGTTCTGATCCCGCTGGGGGTGCTGGCGCTGTTCCTGGCGGTCGGCGCCGTCCTGGGCCGGCGGATGCGCCGGGCGCTGGAGAACCGCCATGTGCTGGAGGAGCGGCGCCTGAACTTCATCAGCGAGGTGCTGAGCGGCGTCCACACCGTCAAGGGGCTGGGGGCGGAAGCCGGCCTGCTGCGCCGGCACGAGCGCCTTCAGCAGGGCTGCAGCGAGGAGGACTTCACCGTCGCCCGGCTGAGCGGGTCCGCCTCCGTCGTCGCCACCACCCTGTCGCAGGCGACGATGATGCTGGTGGTCATCCTGGGCAGCGTGTCCGTCATCGACGGAATGATGACGACCGGTGTGCTCACCGCCTGCTCGATGCTGGCCGGGCGCTGTGTCCAGCCGGTGCAGTCCCTGTTCGACCGCTGGGTGCGTTATCAGTCGGTGTCGCTGTCGCTGCGCCGCATCGGCCATGTCCTGCTGGAGGTCGGATCCGACGGCGGCACGCTGCGGGTCGGGGATGGGGCCGCGACCGCCGGCGCGGTGGCGGAACCGCTCGTCCCCGGCACGATCGAGATGGACAAGGTCCGTTTCGCCTATGACCGCGGGCCGGAGATCCTGACCGACCTGTCGCTGAGCGTCGGGCCGGGAGAGTTTCTAGGCGTCGTGGCGACCAATTCGACGGGCAAGACGACCCTGCTGCGCCTGATCCTGGGCGTGCTGCGGCCGAACTCCGGCGCGGTGCGGGTGGGCGTGCGCAGCAGCACGGAAACCGACGCCATGATCGGCATCGGCGGCGTCGTCTATGTCGGCGAGCAACCGGAGCTGTTCAAAGGCACCATCCTGCAGAACCTGACGTTGTTCGACCCCGGCCGGGCCGATCTGGCGATGGAGGTCTGCCGGCGCCTCGGGCTCGACCGCCGCATCGCCAGCCTGCCGCAGGGCTACGAAACCATCGTCGGCGACGCCTCGCAGGAGGCGCTGCCGCGCGGCGCCCGCCAGATGATCTGCCTTGCCCGCGCGCTGGTCCGCGAGCCGGCGGTGCTGCTGCTGGACGAGCCGAACTCCTCCCTCGACACCGAATCCGACAAGTTGTTCCGCCGCGCGCTGGAAGAGCTGCGCGGCAGCGTCACCATTCTGCTGGTCACCAGCCGTCCGTCGCTGCTGACGCTGGCCGACCGGGTGGTGCAGATCGTCGATGGCCATGCGGTCAGCCGCGGCCCGTCCGGCAACGAGACCATGGGCAGCCCAACCGCCCTCGTCGCCTCCAACCCGGCGCCATCGGTGGCCGGCGGGTCCGGCGCACCGGATGCCGAGCCCATCCGCGCCGCCCATGACGACGGCGACATCCTGCGCCGCCGGCTGGCGGAAGCCTCGGCGGTGGGCGCCTGCATGGTGCCGCTGCTGGATGCGCTCGGCTGGCGCGGCGCCCCGCAGACCCTGGCGGAGGCGCTGCCCCACTTCTCCGAGGTTCAGACGGTCGAGGAGCTGTGCGACGTCCTCCAGCGCCTGCATTTCGAGGGGCGCAGCCTGCGCATCGACCTCGCGCGGCCGGACCCGTCGCTGATGCCCTGCCTGTTCCGCAGCCGCGACGGCGGCGTCTATACGCTGCTGTCCGCCGATGCCGATGGAGTCGTCGCCTTCAGCGGCCAGTCGCGCGAGACGGTGACGCTGAATTACGGCAAGGGCACCGCCTATGCCTTCACCGCGCTGGAGACCACGGCCGGCGCCGGGACGCAGAACTGGGTCGGCACGGTCATCCACGGCTATGTGCCGCTGCTGTGGGCGGTGCTGGGCTTGAGCGCCGTCATCAACCTGCTGTCGGTCGCCGCGCCGCTGTTCACCATGGCGATCTACGACAAAGTGATCGCCACCGGGTCCTTCGACACGCTCGCCACCATCGCGGTGGGGGCGGCCCTGGTGATCGGCGGCGACTTCGCCCTGCGCCAGATCCGCGGCCGGGCGCTGGCCCATGCCGGATCGCGCATCGCCCGGACCATCAGCAACGCCACCATCGACCGCATCCTGATGCTGCCGGTGGGCATGAGCGAGCGCGCCGCCATCGGCACGCAGATCGCCCGGGTGAAGGACCTTGAGTCGATCCGCGACTTCATCAGCCAGGGGCAGGTCGCAGCGCTGTTCGACGTACCCTTCGCCCTGTTCTACCTGGGCGTCATGGCCGTGCTGGGCGGGCCGCTGGCGTTGGTGCCGCTGGCCGCCGTGCTGATCACCGCCGCCATCGGCGCCGCCGTCCACCCGCTGGTGCGCGCCCGCACCGGAACCACCGCCCGCGCCGACACCGAGCGGCAGGAATTCTTCGTGGAGATGGTCGCCAAGATGCCGGCGCTGCGCGCCATCGGCGGGCTGGCCCATTGGCGCGACCGCTACGACCGCCTGTCCGCCCGCACGGCATTGTCGGGCCACACCGCAGCCAACCTGTCGGCCACCCATGCGGCGCTGGCCGGCCTCGTGGTGCCGGTCGCAGGATTGGCCACCGTCGGCGTCGGCGCGCTCCAGGTCTTCACCGGCGCGATGACGCCGGGCGCGTTGATGGCGTCGATGATGCTGCTGTGGCGGGTGATGGTGCCGCTGCAGACCGCCGTGTCCATGCTGCCGCGCATCGAGCAGCTGCGCGCGAACGCCCGCCAGATCAACGGCCTGATGAGCATCCGGCCGGAGCGCGAGCCACGCTGCGCCACCCTGCAGCCGCGCAGGCTGAAGGGCGAGGTGTCCTTCTCCCGCGTCTCATTGCGCTACCGCAACGATGCCGATCCGGCGCTGGTCGGCGTGTCCTTCACGGTCAAGCCGGGGCAGATCGTCGCCATCGTCGGGCCGGACGGCGCCGGCAAGTCGTCGCTGCTGAAGGTGATGCTGGGGCTCTATGCACCGCAGGCCGGCAACGTGCGCATCGACGGCGTCGACATCCGCCAGATGGACCCGATCGACCTGCGCAAGTCGGTCGGCTATGTCCCGCAGGCCAGCGCCCTGTTCTACGGCACCATCGCCCAGAATCTCCGCTTCGCCGACCAGACCGCCGACGTGTCCGAACTGCGCTGGGCGCTGTCGCTGGCCGGCGCCCTGGACGAGGTGGAAGCGCTGCCGCGCGGCCTGGACACCCGCATCGGCGACAACCAGTCGCTGCGCCTGTCGCCCAGCCTGACGCAGAAGATCTGTCTGGCCCGCGCCTATATCCGCCGGCCGCGCATCCTGCTGCTCGACGAGCCGGCCATCCGGCTGGACTTCGACGGCGACAAGGCCCTGCATGCGGCGCTTTCGGCACTGCGCGGGCACAGCACCATCTTCCTGGTCACCCACCGGCCGAGCCACCTGACGCTGGCCGATACGGTGCTGACCATGGATGCCGGCATGATCGCCCCCGCCAACTCGGCCGGCGGCCTGCCCGGCCCCCGGCCCGTCGGTCCGGGTTCAGGCCCCGGTGCCGGCCCGGCGGGGGGCAACAGCGTCGCCAACGGCATCGCGGGAGCGCTGCTGGGCGGGATCGGGCTGCAACGCCCGCCCGGCGTCGCCGCCACGCCCCAGCGCTGATCCGCCGCCTTCCCCATTCCTCTCCGATCCCGTGTGAACCTCATCATGGCCGCTGCTTCAGACCTCGCCCGCCCCACCGGCAAATCGCTCAGCGCCGACGATGCGATGCTGTCGCTGGTCCGCGCCACCATCCTCGTGCTGGTCCTGCTGATGGCGGCGCTGCTGGCCTGGGCCACGCTGATGCCGGTCAAGGAGGCCGTGGTGACCGCCGGACAAGTGGTGCCGTCCGGCAACGCCCAGGTGGTCCAGCATCTGGAAGGCGGCATCGTGTCCGCCATCCTGGTCAAGGAGACCGATCTGGTGGAAGCCGGCCAGCCGCTGATCGTCTTCGATCCAAAGCAGGTCCAGGCGGAGCGGGAACAGATGAACGCCCGCCTGCTGACCCTGGAGCTGCGGGCGGAGCGGCTGCGCGCCTTCGCCGCCGGGCGGGAGCCGGATTTCGCCAGCGTCGCCGGCGCCGATACCCCTCAATCCGAAGCACAGATTGCCGATCAGCGCCTGATCTACGACACCCAGCGTCAGGCCCGCGACACCGCCATCGCCGTGCTGCGCGCCCAGGTCTCCCAGCGCGAGGCGGAGCTGGCGCTGTATGAGGGGCAGCTCGCCAGCATCAAGGATCAGATCACCTTCATCACCGGATCGGTCGACATCCGCAACAAGCTGGAATCGATGGGCCTGTCGTCGAAGCTGCAATCGCTGGAGACCCAGCGCGAGCAGTCCCGGCTGATGGGCGAGCAGCGGCGGATCGAGGGGCAGATCATCGCCACGCAGCAGGCGATCACCGAAGCCGGCAACCGCATCCTCGACCAGACGGCCAAGCTGGCGCAGGACGCGGTGACCGAGATGGGCACCGTCACCGCCGAGATCGCCCAGCTGCGCGAGGCCCGCGCCAAGCTGGACGACCGTTCCCAGCGGCTGACCGTGCTGTCGCCGGTGCGCGGGCTGGTGCAGGATCTGCGCGTCAACACCATCGGCGCCGTGGTGCCGGAGGGCGGCGTCCTGATGCAGATCGTCCCGGTCGACCACGAGATGACGGTGGAGGCCCATGTCACCCCGCGCGACGTCGGCCACCTCCACGTTGGGCAGGAGGCGACGGTCAAGGTGCTGACCTACGACTTCGCCCGCTACGGCGCCGTCACCGGCACGCTGCAGCGTATCTCCGCCACCACCTTCCTGGACGAGCAGCATCGCCCCTACTACAAGGCGGTCATCGCTCTCAGCCGCAACCATGTCGGCCGCGACGATGTCCAGCACCCGGTCCTGCCCGGCATGACCACCCAGGTGGAGATGACCACCGGCGAGCGCTCGCTGCTGGAATATCTGCTGAAGCCGATCTACTTCGCCCTGTCCGACAGCTTCAACGAGCGGTGAGGATCGCCCTGCGCCGGCCTTTCCCGACAAGTGGACGACGATTGTTCGTCCCAGCCGAATTGTGTTGCCGCTGACCCGGTATTTATTCGCATGCCAACGGGGGCCACACTCCACCGCACTGCAATGCGGGAGGGGTGCCACGGCACCGGACGGCTATGGGTCGGTCGACGAGGACACAAGGGGCGGGTACGGAGCGCGGCGGGGCAGAGGGTATGGCGCCCTGCCCCTTCGCGGTCGATGACCGGACCATCGCCGGCCATGCCCAGGACATCCGGCTGCGGCTCTACCGGCCGCTGATCGGGCTCGCGGTCCCGGCGCTGCTCTATCTGCATGGCGGCGGCTTCACCTCCGGCTCGCTGGAGGAGGCGGAGGAGACGGCGGCGGCCATCGCCGCCGGAACCCCGGCGCTGGTGGTGTCGGTCGGCTATTCCCTGGCGCCCGCCCACCCCTTCCCCACCGCCGCACAGGACGCCTACCGCGCGGCGCTGTGGACCGCCGAGACGGCACCGTCCCTGGGTGTCGCCCGCGGCGGGCTGGGCGTCGTCGGCTATGATGCCGGCGGCCATGTCGCCGCCTCCCTGACCTTTCTGGCCCGCGACCTGGGCGGGGTGAGTCTTGCGGCGCAGGCGCTGCTAGGCCCGATGCTGGACCCCAGCCTGACCCGCGCCAGCCGCGGCGGGATCGGCGATGCCGATGGCAAGGGCGGCGCCAAGACACGCCTGCTCGACAGCACCATCGCCGACTGCGCCCGCTGCTACCGCGCCTATCTGCCGGAGGCGGCGCAGCGGCTGCACCCCTATGCCGCGCCGCTGGAATCGCGCCGGCTGGGCGGGCTGCCGCCGGCCCTGATCGTCACCGCCCAGAACGACATGCTGCGCACCGAGGCCGAGCAGTATGCCGCCGGCCTGATCGCCGCCGGCGTGCCGACCGAGGTCACCCGCTTTCCCGCCATCTCCCACGACGCCCTGCCCGGCCATCGGCCGGCGCTGCAGGCCGTCACCGACTTCCTGCGCCGCCGGCTGCCCGCCGCGCGTACCTGACATTTTCCTCCTTATCCGGAGACAGACCACATGACCAAGTCACGCTCGAAACTCGCCCTTCTCCTGATCGCCGGGGTCGCCGCGGCGGGGGCCGCCGGCATCGTCGTCAGCCAGGGCCATGCCGACGCCCCGCAGACGGCTGCCGCCGCCCCTCCGCCCCCGGAAGTGGACGTCGCCCCCGTCGTGGTGCGCAAGATCACCGACTGGCAGTCCTATTCCGGCCGCCTCGAAGCGGTGGAGCGGGTGGACGTGCGGCCCCAGGTGGCCGGCGCCATCACCGCCGTCCATTTCCGCAACGGCGCGCTGGTCCGCCAGGGCGACGTGTTGTTCACCATCGATCCGCGCCCCTTCGCGGCGGAGGTCGCCCGGCAGGAGGCGCAGGTCGCCGCCGCCCAGGCCCGCGTCCGCTTCACCGCGGCGGACCTGGAGCGCGCCCAGCGTCTGGTCCGCGACGACACCATTTCCCGCCAGTCTCTGGAGAGCAAGGAGAACGAGGCCCGTTCCGCCGCCGCCAATCTGAAGGCGGCCCAGGCTGCGCTGGAGATCGCCCGCATCGACCTGGAGCACAGCCAGGTCCGCGCCCCCGTCTCCGGCCGCGTGTCGCGCGCCGAGGTGACGGTCGGCAACGTGGTGGCGGCCGGGGCCGCGGCGGCACCGTTGACCACGCTGGTCTCGGTCTCGCCGATCTATGCCTCCTTCGACGTCGATGAGCAGACCTACCTGACCCACATCGCCGGGGTGAAGGACGCATCCGGCGTGCCGGTGCAGCTGGGTCTGGCCAACGAAGACGGCTATTCCCGCGACGGCGCGGTGGAGCATGTCGACAACCGCATGGACGCGGCGTCCGGCACCATCCGCGTGCGCGCCCGCTTCGACAACGCCGACGGGCTGCTGGTCCCCGGCCTCTACGCCCGCATCAAGGTCGGCGGCAGCAAACCGCACGATGCGCTGATGGTGGACGACCGGGCCATCGGCACCGACCAGGACAAGAAGTTCGTCCTGGTGGTGGCGGAGGACGGCACCGTCACCTACCGCGCCATCGTCACCGGTGCCCATCAGGCCGGCCTGCGGGTGGTGAAGAGCGGGCTTGAGCCCGGCGAGCGCATCGTCGTGAACGGCCTGCAGCATGCCCGCCCCGGCAGCCGCGTCAGCCCGCGCACCGTCGCGATGAACGGCACGCCGGAGCCCATCCGCACCGCATCCACGGCGCCGTAATCCACGCCCGCCGGGAGAGCCGTCATGAACATCTCGAAATTCTTCATCGACCGCCCGATCTTCGCGGGCGTCCTGTCCGTGGCGCTGTTCCTGGCAGGCGCGATCTCGCTGTTCCAGCTGCCGATCTCCGAATATCCGGAGGTGGTCCCGCCCTCCGTCGTCGTCCGGGCGCAGTATCCGGGCGCCAACCCCAAGGTCATCGCCGAGACCGTCGCCGCTCCACTGGAGGAGCAGATCAACGGCGTCGAGAACATGCTGTACATGCAGTCGCAGGCCAACAGCGACGGCAACATGGCGCTGACCGTCACCTTCCGGCTCGGTACCGACCCGGACAAGGCGCAGCAGTTGGTGCAGAACCGCGTTTCCCAAGCCCTGCCCCGCCTGCCGGAGGATGTGCAGCGGCTTGGCGTGACGACGGTGAAGAGTTCACCGACGCTGACCATGGTCGTGCATCTGCTGTCGCCCAACGACCGCTATGACATGACCTACCTGCGCAATTACGCCATCCTGAACGTCAAGGACCGGATCAGCCGCATCCAGGGCGTCGGCGAGGTGCAGGTCTGGGGTGCCGGCGACTATTCCATGCGCGTCTGGCTCGACCCCAACAAGGTGGCGGAACGCGGCCTGACCGCGTCCGACGTGGTGGCGGCGATCCGCGAGCAGAATGTCCAGGTCGCGGCCGGCGTCATCGGCGCCTCGCCCAGCCTGCCGACCACGCCGCTGCAACTGTCGATCAACGCGCAGGGCCGCCTGAAGACGGTGGACGAGTTCGCCGGCATCGTCCTGAAGATCGGCAAGGACGGCGGCGTCACCTATCTGCGCGACGTGGCGCGGGTGGAGCTGGCGGCCTCGCAATACGGCCTGCGCTCGCTGCTGGACAACAAGTCGGCGGTGGCGCTGGGCATCAACCAGGCGCCGGGCGCCAACGCGCTGAGCATCGCCGACAATGTCCGGGCGACGATGGCGGAGCTGAAGGCCGACATGCCCAACGGCGTCGATTTCAGCATCGTCTACGATCCCACCCAGTTCGTGCGGTCGAGCATCGAGGCGGTGATCCACACCCTGCTGGAGGCGGTCGCGCTGGTGGTTCTGGTGGTGATCGTCTTCCTGCAGACCTGGCGGGCGTCGATCATCCCGCTGCTGGCCGTGCCGGTGTCGATCGTCGGCACCTTCTCCCTCATGCTTCTGCTGGGCTATTCGATCAACGCGCTGTCGTTGTTCGGCATGGTGCTGGCCATCGGCATCGTGGTGGACGACGCCATCGTCGTGGTCGAGAATGTCGAGCGCAACATCGAGTCCGGCCTGTCGGCCAAGGAAGCCACCTACAAGGCGATGCGGGAGGTCAGCGGGCCGATCATCGCCATCGCGCTGACGCTGGTCGCCGTCTTCGTGCCGCTGGCCGCCATGTCCGGCCTGTCGGGCGAGTTCTACAAGCAGTTCGCGATGACCATCGCGATCTCCACCGTCATCTCCGCCTTCAACTCGCTGACCCTGTCGCCGGCCCTGTCGGCGGTGCTGCTGCGCGGCCATGACCAGCCGCAGGATTGGCTGACCCGCGCCATGAACCGGGTGTTCGGCGGCTTCTTCCGCCTGTTCAACCGGGTGTTCCACCGCGCCTCCACCGGCTATGGCCGCGGCGTCGGCGGGGTGGTGCGGCACAAGGGCATGATGATGCTGGTCTATGTGCTGCTGCTGGGCGCCACCGTTCTGCTGGGCCGCGCGGTGCCGATGGGCTTCGTCCCGGCCCAGGACAAGGAATACCTCATCAGCTTCGCCCAGCTTCCCAACGGCGCCTCTCTCGACCGCACAGAGGCGGTGATCCGCGAGATGACCGACATCGCGCTCAAGCAGCCGGGCGTGCAGAGCGCCGTCGCCTTCCCCGGCCTGTCGGTCAACGGCTTCACCAACAGCTCCAGCGCCGGCATCGTCTTCGTCACGCTGAAGCCCTTCGCCGAGCGCGGTGACGCCGCCCTGTCTGCCAACGCAATCGCCGGCACCCTGCAAAAGCGCTATGCCGGCCTGAAGGAGGCCTTCGTCGCCATCTTCCCGCCGCCGCCGGTGATGGGCCTCGGCACGCTGGGCGGCTTCAAGATGCAGCTGGAGGATCGCGGCGCGCTGGGCTACGAGGCGCTGAACGCGGCGGTCAACGCCTTCGTCACCAAGGCGATGCAGACGCCGGAGCTGGGGCCGACCTTCTCCAGCTACCAGATCAACGTGCCGCAGTTGGACGTCGACCTCGACCGGGTGAAGGCCAAGCAGCAGGGCGTGGCGGTCGGCGAGGTGTTCGACACCATGCAGATCTATCTGGGCTCGCTCTACGTCAATGATTTCAACAGCTTCGGCCGCGTCTACCAGGTGCGGGTGCAGGCGGACGCGCCGTTCCGGGCGGAGTCCGGCGACATCGGCCTCTTGAAGACCCGCAACGACCGTGGCGACATGGTTCCGCTGTCCTCGCTGGTCCGGGTGTCGCCCAGCTACGGGCCGGAGATGGTGGTGCGCTACAACGGCTACACCGCCGCCGACATCAACGGCGGGCCGGCGCCGGGCTTCTCCTCCGGTCAGGCGCAGGCGGCGGCCGAGCGCATCGCGGCGGAGACGCTGCCGCGCGGCGTGCGGTTCGAGTGGACCGACCTGACCTATCAGCAGATCCTGGCCGGCAACTCCGCGCTGTGGGTGTTCCCGATCAGCATCCTCCTGGTCTTCCTGGTGCTGGCGGCGCAGTACGAGAGCCTGACCCTGCCGCTGGCGATCCTGATGATCGTGCCGATGAGCCTGATGTCGGCGCTGGCCGGCGTGTGGATCACCGGCGGCGACAACAACATCTTCACCCAGATCGGCTTCATGGTTCTGGTCGGCCTGTCCGCCAAGAACGCCATCCTGATCGTGGAGTTCGCCCGCGAACTGGAGGAGCAGGGCCGCAGCACAATCCAGGCCGCCATCGAGGCCAGCCGCCTGCGCCTGCGCCCGATCCTGATGACCTCCATCGCCTTCATCATGGGCGTGGTGCCGCTGGTGACCTCCACCGGCGCGGGATCGGAGATGCGGCACGCCATGGGTGTGGCGGTGTTCGCCGGCATGATCGGCGTCACCCTGTTCGGTCTGGTGCTGACCCCGGTCTTCTACGTCCTGCTGCGCCGGCTTGCCGGCGCGAAGACGGAGCGGTCGGCGGAGATTCCCGCCACCCCGGCGGGGGCGGTGACGCACGGCTGACCGTTCACCGCCTGAACACCTCCTCCGCCACGGCATCCAGCAGGGCCTCGTCGTTCTGCTGGTTTCCGTTCGTCAGGAAGATCAGCGCGGTACGGCGGCCGGGGTAATAGCGGACATCGGCCTCGAACCCGTCATAGCGGCCGTCATGGCCGACGCCGCGCCCCCAGCGGTCCTTCCACAGCGCAACGCCCAGCCCCTGCCCCTCCTCGTTCTCCGACGGGGTCATCATCCGCCGGACCGTCTCGGGTTTCAGCAAACGGTTGTCGCGGAACAGGGCGAAGACGAAGCGTTCCAGATCGCCGGCGGTGGTGACCAGCGGCCCGTCGCCGGTGGTCGCCGCCCAGGACCGGCGGCTGACGTCGCCATCCTCGGTATAGCCATGGGCAAGGCTGCGGTCGCGCGGATCGGCCCCCACGGTGGTCGAGCCCATCCCGGCCCGCTCCAGCACCCGGCTCCGCAGCACCTGCGCGAAGGGAACGCCGTCGCGCAGCGCCGCGATGTGGCCGAGCAGGACATAGTTGCTGTTGGAATACTCGTAATGCCCGCCGACCGGCCCGGTCGCCTCCTCCCCCGCCGCATAGGCGAGCAGAGCGCCGCTGCGCGGCAACCGTTCCGGCTTGGCCGCCTCGTCCTCTTCATAGGCATCGGTGATGTAATCGGGAATGCCCGAGCTGTGGTCGAGCAGATGGACCAGCCGCGCCCGGTTGGCATTGGCGACCTTGCCCAGCGGCAGGTCCGGCGCCAGTTCCCGCACCGGCCGGTCGAGCGAGAGCAGCCCCTCCTCCACCTGCTGCATCACGGCGGCGGCGGTCGCCATCTTGCCGACGGAGGCGACGTAGAAGCGCGTCTCCTCCGTCACCGGCCGCTCGCCGCGCCGGTCGGCGATGCCGGAGACGACGACGCGCCGGAGGTCGGGGCCGGACACCAGCAGGACGCCGCCGTCGAGTTCTTCCTCTGCGATGAAGCGGTCGAGGAGGCGCTGCAGGCGGTCGGCGGCGTGGGCGGACGGGGCCGCGGAGCCTAGCAGAAGCGCCGCGGCCAAGGTCAGCTGGAGCAAGCGCCCATGCCCGGCGGAAGCTCCGCCCTTCCGGCCTTTCCTATCCCTCTGCAATGCCCTGCCCCCTCGTAGCCCGGCGGAGTTACGCCGAAAGCGGTATCCGGTTTCGAGGCTGCGCAGGGCAATCGAGAACCGGCAAGGGGTGGGAGCCGCGGATCAGGTGAAGCTGTCGCCCAAACCGAGGTTTTTCAGAGTGAACCCGGCTTCCTTGCAGGTCTGACGGATCTTGCGGACGGCGGCCAGCAGTTCCTTGCTATGGCTGAGGGTCGGCGGCGTCCGGACAATCTGCGCGAACAGCTCCTGGTTCATCTGGTACCGCAGTATGTTCTTCGGATCGCTTTCCAGATGCAGCAGGAACATGTCGTCGAAGATGTTGCTGTCGACGGTGCGGGTGCTGGACGTCTTCACCCGCTTGAACCAGCTCATACTTTTTGCCAGCTTTGAATTCTGTTCGACCGTCTCCATTTTGCTGGCGAGCTTCGCATAAGCCGCGCTGTCGTCGTCCTTGTCGCCCAAGAACATCTTGAAGATGCAAAGCGCTTTCGTCTTGGTCGGTTCGGCGCGGAAGTCCAGCACCATCCAGGGAAACAGCACCCGCTTGAGACGGTCTATCGAAGTTTCGATGGAATCCACGTCCATCTTCTTGGCGATCGCGCCCTGGCTTCGCGACAATGCGGCATGGACCAGGGCACGGCGGGTTTCAGCCGGAGCGAAGGCAACAGTCTGGGCAACGGACGGCACGCTAACCCCTCCTTATCAAAGGGATATTTTCGGTCCGTTCGGGCTAACACACATAACTATGCAGACTCAATGCATTGCGCGCGGCGCATGAGGGGCGTGTGTCGCCTCCCCCTCAATGCGCCTCCTCCCAATTGTCCCCAATCCCAGCCTCCGCCACCAGCGGCACGCCGAGATGCGCGGCGCCCTCCATCACCCCGCGCACGATGCGCGCCGCGTCCTCGGCCTCCGCTTCCGGCACCTCGAACAGCAGTTCGTCATGCACCTGCAGCAGCATCCGCGCGCTGCTCCCCGCCGCGGCCAAGGCTGCGGGCATGCGGTTCATGGCGCGCTTCATGATGTCGGCGGCGGTGCCCTGGATGGGGGCGTTGATGGCTTGGCGCTCGGCGAAGGCGCGGCGGGCGGCGTTCTTGTCCTGGATGCCGGGCATGTAGCAGCGGCGGCCGAACAGCGTTACCACATAGCCGTGCTGGCGGGCGAAGCTCTTGATCGACTCCATCCAGACCTTCAGCTCGTGGAAGCGCTCCAGATAGGTCTTGATGAAGGCGTTGGCCTCGCCGGGCGCGATGCCAAGCTGGCGGCCCAGGCCGAAGCCGGAGATGCCGTAGATGATGCCGAAGTTGATCGCCTTGGCCTTGCGGCGGATGTCCGGCGTCATCTGATCCAGCGGGATGCCGAACACCTGGGCGGCGGTCGCGGCGTGAATGTCCAGGCCGTCGCGGAAGGCGTCCTTCAACGCCTGGATGTTCGCCATCTCCGCCACCAGACGCAGCTCGATCTGCGAATAGTCGACGCTCAGCAGCTTGTGGCCGGGTGACGCCACGAAGGCGCGGCGGATCTTCTTGCCCTCCTCCGTCCGCACCGGGATGTTCTGCAGGTTGGGATCGGTGGAGGACAGGCGGCCGGTGTTGGTCGCCGCCAGCGCGAAGGCGGTGTGGACCCGGCCGGTGACGGGGGAGATCTTCTCCTGCAGCGCGTCGGTGTAGGTGCTCTTCAGCTTGGCGAGCTGGCGCCAGTCCAGAACGCGCTGGGCGATGGTGTGGCCCTGCTCCGCCAGTTCCTCCAGCACGCTGCTGTCGGTGGAATAGGCGCCGGTCTTGCCCTTCTTGCCGGTGCCGAGCTTCAGCGTGTCGAACAGGATCTCACCCAGCTGCTTGGGCGAGCCGATGTTGAAGCTCTGGCCGGCAAGGGCGTGGACGTCCTTCTCGATCTCGGCGAGGCGGACGGACAGGCTCTGCGACAGGTCGGACAGCGCCTTCTTGTCGATGCGCACGCCGGCCCGCTCCATGTCCGCCACCACCGGGACCAGCGGGCGGTCCAGCGTCTCATAGACGGTGACCATGCGGTCGTCGACCAGCCGCGGCTTCAGCAGCGTCCACAGGCGCAGCGTGATGTCGGCGTCCTCGGCGGCATAGGCCAGCGCCTTGTCCAGCGGCACGCGGTCGAAGGTGATCTGGTTCTTACCGGTGCCGCAGACCTCCTTGAAGGGGATCGGCGTGTAGGCGAGGTGCATCTCCGCCAGCTCGTCCATGCCGTGGCCGTGGGCGCCGCCGTCCAGCACGTAGGAGATCAGCATGCTGTCGTCCACCGGCGACACCGCGATGCCGTTGCGGGCGAACAGCTGGTGGTCGAACTTGAAGTTGTGGCCGATCTTCAGGACCGACGAGTCCTCCAGCACGTCCTTCAGGATCGCCATCGCCTCGGCGGTCGGGATCTGCACCGGCGGCGGCGGGGCGTCGAAGTCCAGCTGACCGGCGGCGGCGGTGGACGCGCCATGGGCAAGCGGGATGTAACAGGCGATGCCGGGCTCGGTCGACAGCGACACGCCGACCAGCGTGGCGGTGGCCGGGGTCAGGCTGTCGGTCTCGGTATCCACCGCCAGCACGCCGGTTTCCCGCGCGCGCTCGACCCAGCGGCGCAGGGCGTCGGCATCCTGCACCAGCTCGTAACGCACCTCCGGCACATTCAGCACCGTCTTGCGGGCCGGGCGCTCCGCCGGTTCGTCGGACGGCGCGGCGGCGGGATCCTTTGCCGCGGGGGCGGCCGAGGCGAGGGCGGCCGAGGCGGGGGCGGCGGACGACCCGGCGCCGTCGGCAATGCGGCCGTCCTTCAGCATCTCCATCTCGACGCGCGAGACGATGCTGCGGAAGCCCTGGGCCTTCAGGAAGTCGATCAGGCGCTGGTGATCGGGCTCGCGCACGCGCAGCTCGTCCAGCGGCTTGGGCGGCGGCACATTCTCGTCCAGCAGGACCAGACGGCGGGAGATGCGGGCCTGCTCGGCGAACTCGATCAGCTTCTGGCGGCGGGCCGGCTGCTTGATCTTTTCGGCATTGGCCAGCAGGGCTTCCAGGTCGCCGTATTCGGTGATCAGCTGGGCGGCGGTCTTGACGCCGATGCCGGGCACGCCGGGGACATTGTCGACGCTGTCGCCGGCCAGCGCCTGGACGTCCACCACCTTTTCCGGCGGAACGCCGAACTTCTCGAACACCTCGTCGGGGCCGATGGCCTTGTTCTTCATCGGGTCGAACATGCCCACACCGGGGCGGACCAGCTGCATCAGGTCCTTGTCCGACGACACGATGGTCACCTTACGGCCGGCCTCCTGCGCCAGACGGGCATAGGTGGCGATCAGGTCGTCGGCCTCATAGCCCTCCAGCTCCAGACAGGGCAGGCAGAAGGCCTCCGTTGCTTCGCGGATCAGGGCGAACTGCGGCTTCAGCTCCTCCGGCGGTTCCGGGCGGTGGGCCTTGTAGTCGGGATAGAACTCGTTGCGGAAATTCAGGCGCTTGCTGTCGAAGACGACCGCCACCGCTTCCGCCCTGGCGTCGGCCAGCAGTTTCAGCAACATGTTGGAAAAGCCCAGCACCGCGTTGACCGGCGTGCCGTCCGGCCGCGTCAGCATCGGCAGCGCATGGAAGGCGCGGAAGATGAAGCCGGAGCCGTCGACCAGATACAGCCCGCTGCCGTCACCGTTGGAGGCGGCGGGGATCCCGGCGGCGTCGTTCTGGGAGGCAGCGGTGGCGTCGGTCATGATGGTCTCTTGTCCCTTCCTTGCGGGCGCTACCATCGCCGAAGGAGGCCCGGGAGTCGAGTGCCGAGACCGGGTATCAGGGGCTGGAGATCAGGCGGCGGGGATCAGAGCGTGCTGTCCTCGACCACGCTGCTGACCACCGGGCCGACGAAGGCATAGCCGACGCCGTGCACCGCCTGAACCGGCAGGGCGCAGCCGCTGCGCTCCTCCACCTTGATGCGCAGGCGGCGCACCAGCGAATCGATGGAGCGGCTGTAGGGATCCCAGTCGCGGCCGGTCAGCGCCACCGAAATATCCTGGCGGCTCACCGGCTCGCCGGGAACGGTGACCAGCAGCGAGAGGAACTTGTACTCGGTCGCGGTCAGCGGCACGGCGGCGCCGGTCGGCGGCTGGATGCGCCATTCGATGTCGTCGAACACCCAGGCCTTGCGCGCGTCGGCCACAGGCGCCGGCGCAGCGGGCGACGGCTCCGGTGCTGCGAGCGGGGCGGTCCCCTTCTGCATCCGGCGCATCAACGCCTTGACCTGCGCCTCGACCTCGCGGAAGTCGACCGGCTTGACCAGATAGACGTCGGCACCCAGCTCCAGCCCGATGACCCGGTCGATCAGGCTGGACCGTGCCGTCAGCATGATGATGGCGGCATGGGACGAGGCGCGGATGCGCCGCGCGACCGAAAAGCCGTCCTCATCGGGCAGGTTGACATCGAGCACGATGACGTCGGCCGGGCCGCTTTCCAGCAACCGGTCCAGTTCCGCACCGCGCGACGCCCCCCGCACCTCGAATCCGCAGCGTTCGAGATATTCGACGAGATCGTCACGAAGGTCGGCTTCGTCCTCGACCACAATGATCCGGGCCACGACGCCTATGCCCCCATTCACATTCGTATGAGGGTATATTAAACCCCCGGTCGGGATACGCAAACCCAATCAATAGGATCCGACCGAACCGGGGCTGCGCGAGATCGGTTCCGCGGCTTCACCTGTGGGACAGGTACTGGTCGCCCACCGTGGCGGAGTAGCGCGCCACCGCGGCCCGGTCGATGGCATCGATCCGGCCCTTCCCCTTCAGCTCCGCAAGGCAGCGGTCGAAGTCGCCGCGCAGCGACTCGTCGCGGAACACCATGCTGTAGGGGGTCGGCGGGAAGATGGCGGTGAACTGCACCGGCTGGGCCGGGTCGAAGGGCAGACCGCCGCCCGCCTTCGCCTTGTCCTGAAGCTGGCGATTGTATTCGGCGAAGATCAGCCCGTCGGCCAGAACCGCGTCGACCCGGCCGGCGAACAGCAGGTTGGAATGCACCATCTGGTCGGCGCGCTCGCGGAAGTCGCCGAAGCTGGGGATCGCATCGCGCAGGCCCGGCAGGACATCGGGCGCGCCCGAGAAGGTGATCACCCGCTTGCCCGCCAGATCGGCCAGCGACGTCACGGTCAGGCCGCTGCTCCTCAGCACCGACGCGCCGTTCTGGTACAGGATATAGGGGGCGGAGCGCGCGCCCGGCATCTCCATGCCCGCCGGCACGGTGGTGACGGCGTCGACCCGGGCACCGTCGCGGAAATCGTTCCAATGACGGCCGAAGGGCACCACCTTGAACCGCGCCTCATGCCCGCAGGCCGCCAGTGTCTCGGCGATGATGGAGGCCTCCCGCCCGGTGCCGTCGGTCGTCATCATCGGCGGCAGTTCCGGCGCCAGAACCGTCACCGGACGGGCCGCGGCGGGTGACACCGTCATGTGAAGGGCGGCGGCGAGCGCGGCGGAAAAGATCCCTGCGGCACCGAATGCACGAACACCGAACGCCATCCTTCGCCCTCCACCGTTGCGGTCCAGGCCGCGACCGTCCTGACGGGATGCGGCGGACGGAAAGGTAACATGGGCAACTGTGCGGCCGTACACCGAAAATCCCCTTTTAAGCAACGGCTTGGCTCTGCTGAAGCCACTGTTCCGCCGATACCCGTCACAGTTCGTTGCAATTGGACGAGGTTGGTCGCCCCCGGTTGCCGTTCGCTCCTATTTTCCCGGGCTTTCCGACGATGAAGCGCGCCATTGCCGAATGTTATTTCACGACTGACCCAAACGACCGTGCTATGGATAGGTTCATCCGCCACACGCATCATGCCCGACGGCCCTTGTCGATGACTGTCGGCGCACTACACGCAGGGGTGGATTTTCCGATGGGCGTGGGACTGCCGCACTCCCGGTCGACCGGACCGGGGCTGCCGTGAAGACCGTCATGAACGAACGCGCCCCGGCCAGCCGGGTCAGGAGGATGTGGATGAGCGTCACGGGATGGGACGACACCGAATCCTATACGCTCCGCGGCTCCGGCCCCCGCGGCACGGACGAGGATGCCGTCCGCGCCGGCGGATCGTCGCTGCTGACCCGCGTCATCCTGATGATCGTCGGCTGCACCCTGCTGGTCGGGCTGGTCGCCATGGGCGTCTCGTCGGTCCTGGTCGGCCGCCAGCAGCGCGAGGCGGTGACCCATCGCGCCATGCTGGTCGGCACCCTCCAGGCCTCCGCCATGGGCCAGGCGGTCTGGGAGTTCGACACCCGCGCGGTGGAAGGGATGATCCGCGGCCTGATGGCCGAGGATGCCGCGGTGCGCAGCGTCAAGGTGTGGGCAGCCTCGGGCGGCCGCGGCGGCCACGGCGATCCGCTGGTGGCGCTGGAACGCCCGGCCGGGCGGGCGGAACTGGCCACCGTCGAACGGCAGATCGCCATTTCCGGCAGCAATGGCGAGCGCACCATGGTCGGCCTGCTGCGCCTGACCTACTCGCTGGAAGAGGCGGAAAGCGCCACCATGACCGCGCTGGCCCCGATGGCCGGTCTGGTCTTCTTCTCGCTGCTGGCCGTCATCGGCATGATCAGCATCCTGCTGAACCGGCTGGTCCTGGCGCCGCTCGCCCGGCTGACCCGGTCGGCCGGCGCCATCGCCGCCGGCGACTACCGGGTGCGGCTGCGCAACCGCCGCGCCGACGAGATCGGCCAGCTGACCGTCGCCTTCAACCACATGGCGGAGACCGTCCACGACTACACCGAACGGCTGGAGCAGCGTGTCGCCGAGCGGACGGAGGAGCTGCGCCAGTCCAACGAACAGCTGGCCGTGGTGAACCGTCAGGTCATGGACAGCATCCAGTATGCCAGCCTGCTGCAGTCCGCCATCCTGCCCGACGAGCGGGAGATGGCGCGGCGGCTGGACGGTGTCTGCGTGCTGTGGCGACCGCGCGACGTGGTGGGCGGCGATTTCCACATCTTCCGCGAACTGGAGGACGGCCGCTTCCTGATCGGTGTCGCCGACTGTTCCGGCCACGGCGTGCCGGGCGCCTTCATGACGATGACGGTGTCGGCCATCCTCGACCATGTGCTGTCCGACACGCCCGACAGCGATCCCGCGGCGATCCTTGGCCGGCTGAACCGCATGGTGCGCGCGGCGCTGGCCCGCGGGCGGGACAACCCGCGTTTCGACAACGGGCTGGACATCGGGCTGTGCCTGGTGCGGCCAGACCGCGGCGACCTGCTGTTCGCCGGCGGCCGGATCGGGCTGCACATCGTCGATACCGAGGGAGTCGAGGACCAGGGCGGCGGAACCGCTTCGGTCAGCGAGGTGAAGGGCGATGCCCAAAGCCTGGGCTACCGCCGGTCGGACATCGGCCACCGCTTCACCACCCACCGGGTGGAGCTGGCCTCCGGCCGCAGCTTCTACCTGACCACCGACGGATTCCTCGACCAGGCCGGCGGCGCCCGCGGTTTCGGGTTCGGCAACCGGCGCTTCAACGCCATGCTGCTGGAACACGAAGGCATCCCCATGGCGGACCGCAAGGCCGCCTTCGCCCAGGCTCTGGCCGACCATCAGGGCGACCGCGCCCAGCGCGACGACATCACGCTGATCGGCTTCTCGCTGTCGCCGGCATCGGCCGCAGCGGCTTCCGGGGCCGCCGGCCCCTCCCCCCAGTTCATCCACCCGTAAGGCAGGTCGTCAAGCTACGATGAAAGGCAACGAACTCTTCAACCTGCAGGAGCTGCTGTCGCGGCAGAAGCTGCTGATCTGCTTCAGCGGTCCCTTCAGTCACAGCGTTATCGAAGAGCTGGGCAAGGCTGTCCGCAACCACCTGGAAAATGAGCGGATCGAGAAATCGGCGATCATGGACGTCTTCTCCGTCTATGTGGAGCAGGCGCAGAACGTCCGCAACTACACCGCGTCGAGAGAATCGCTGGGCCGACCGATCCCCGCCAACAGCGGCATTGTCGTGATCGGCAAGGAGGACGAACATTACGTCGTCAGCTCCGGCAATCTGGTCGAGGCGGAGGATGTTCCCGGCCTGTCGGCGATGCTTGAGAGGCTGCGCAGCCTGGACAAGGCGGGGCTGAAGGCCGCCTACAAGGAACAGTCGCGCAAGCCGCGCGAATCGGGCGCCAGCGGTGCCGGCCTGGGCCTGATCGACATGGCGCGCAAGGCCACCCGGCCGCTGGACTATTCGCTGCGCGCGGTGGATGAGCGCTATTTCTTCTTCAGCCTTGAAGTCCAGTTATAAGAAATCACGGAACACGCATAATGGATAATTTGCGGATCGAGGCAACCTCCTGCTCGCCCCTGATCGATTTCGATCCAGTGGCCGGCCTTCTGCGTATCGATGGGGAATCCTACCCGGAGAACTCCTTCGATTTCTACGCGCCGGTGTTCAGCTGGCTTGAGGAGTATTTGCAGGAACCGGCGCCGGCAGTGGTGCTGGACATCGGGCTCAGCTATCTGAACACCAGCAGCATCAAATGTATGATCGACGTGCTGGAGATGCTGGACGTCGCCCATCAGAAGGGCCGGACCGTATCGGTGCGCTGGCATTACGACAGCGACAACGACCGCGCTCTCGACATGGCGGAGGAGTTCGCGGAAGACGTCTCCCTGCCCTTCGAGATCCTCGCCCATTGATAACGCGTCAATCAGCCGAGATGAACTGAGCGCCAGAGATGTCGATGCGGTCGCAGGAACAGGAACTTCGTCAATGGATCGAGCGATTGGCCGGGGATCCGGCCAATGCCGGAAATCCACTGCTGGCGGAATTCCAGAAGCTGGCCGAACGGCATGGCAAGCTGTTGCGACAGTTCCGCAAGGTCGCAAAGATCAGCGACCGGCTGCAGACCGAGACCAAGGACATGGCGCGCCAGCAGCGCCAGTTCGTGCTGATGGTCAGCCACGAGTTCCGCACGCCGCTGGCGATCATCGACAGCGCCTCGCAATTGCTGGAGCTGGAACCGAAGCTGCCGGGCTCGGCCATGCCGCGGGTGGGAAAGATCCGCAACGCGGTGCAGCGGATGCTTCATCTGATCGAGCGCTGCCTGACCGATGAACGGCTGGGGACCGCCGTCGCACGGCCCACCGCGTTCGACCTCGCCGCCATGCTGGGCGGTCTGGTGCGGGACATGGGGACATCGGCGGCGGGGCACCGGTTCGAACTGCATGGCTTCGACCGCCCCGTTCCCATTCCCGGCGACCGCGACCTTTTGGCCGTTGTTTTTTCCAACCTGGTGGAAAACGCTGTCAAGTACTCGCCGAACGGGGGAACGATCCGCCTCGACCTCTCCACCGGCGAGGGGCAGGTGACGGTGCGGGTGATGGACGAGGGGATCGGCGTCAATTCAGCCGACGCGGCGCGGCTGTTCGACAAGTATTTCCGGGCGTCCAACGCCGCCGGCACCACCGGCGCCGGGTTGGGTCTCCATCTCGCCCGCTGCATCGTGGACACCCACGGCGGCGGGATCTCGGTGGCGAGCCAACCGGGTCAAGGCGCCGCCTTCACGGTCCGCCTGCCGCTCGCCTGCATCGCGCCCGCGCAGGCGGCTTCGGCCGGGGTTCCGACGGAGCCGCCCGTGCAGGAGCCGTCCATGTCGGAACCGGCGTCATGAGCGGTGACGTGAAATCCGGTGACGCGAGGGTCACGGGCCTGCCCAGGCGTTGGGCACTGCGGCGGGGGACGGTGGGGATGATGCTGCAGGAACAGAAGCTCCAGGACTGGCTCGCCCGCCTCGCGGAAAACGAGGATTACGCCGCCCATCCGCTGATGGCGGAATTCCGCGCCCTGGCGGACGAACACCTGAAGCTGATGCGGCAGCTGACCAAGATCGCCAAGATCAGTGACCGCATGCAGACCGACACGCGGCAGATGGCCCAGGCGCTGCACGCCGCCTCGCAGACCGATCCGCTGACCGAGCTGCCCAACCGCCGCCACATGGTCGACCGCCTGGAGTCCGAGCTGTGCCGAATCCGCCGGAGCGGTGGCGGTGGCTTCGCCCTGATCATGCTGGACATCGACCATTTCAAGGAGGTCAACGACGCCTTCGGCCATGCCGCGGGCGATCACGTCCTGGTGGAGGCTGCCGGGCTGTTGCGCCGGAACCTGCGTGGGCATGACCTGTGCGCCCGCTGGGGCGGCGAGGAATTCCTGATCCTTCTGCCCGACACCGATCAGATTCAGGCGGAAACGGTGGCGGAAAAGCTGCGCGGGCTGATCGCCCATCATTCCATCGCTCATCAGGGGCACAGCATCGCCGTCACGCTCAGCCTGGGGGTCGCCGCCTACCGGCCGGGACGGACTGCGGACGACTGCATCCAGGCTGCGGACGATGCGCTCTATATCGCCAAGCGCGCCGGACGGAACAGGTGGGCTGCGGCGGCATAGCCCTCGGTCTGTCGGCTTTCCTCAATCGGCATCGGCCTGCGGCTCGGCGACTGCCGGCGCCGTGGCGCCGATCTGCAATTCCTCCAGCTGCGCCAGGGCGCCGGCCATCCCGGTGGCGACCAGATCGGCATCGGTCTCGGCACTTGCGCGTTCCGGCACTTCGGCTTCGGGGTGAGCACTCCACAGGCAGAGCAGGATCGGCACGCGCGGCCCGAAATGCAGGCGCAGCCGGCGCAGCAACCGGCGCGAATGACCGAGCGCCGAAGGGTTGAGGGAGGACAGAACCACCGCGTCGATGCCATCGGTGCCGAGGCTGGCGATGGCCCGGGTCAACACCTTCTCGCACGGAATCACGTCGGTGCGGACGCCTCGGCCGGTCAGCAGGTAGGCGAGCAGCCCGGCCGCCGCCTCGTCCAGGTTGTTGCGGGCGCCGATGCAGAGCACGCGCGGCGCATCCTCCGGCAGAGTGCCGGTTTCCGACAACTCGTCCAGCAGGCTCGCCATACCGTCGGCCACGGCTTGACGGCCGTCCGGGTTCAGGGTGCCGCGCTGGCGGTCCTGCTCGGCCAGCGACAGGACGGGCAGCAGCAGGCCATCCGCCATCTCGACCGGGGTGTCCTTGCCCAGCCGTTCCTCCGCGATCTCGGTCGCCTCCACGGGATCGCGGGCCAGCAGGCGTTGATACACCTTCGCCTCGTCGGGCAGGACGGGGCGGTCGCCCAGCATCACCTCCAGGAAATGCAGCTGCGGCACATGGCGGCCCAGCACCACGAGGCAGACGGTCAGCGGCGTGGCCAGCAGCAGGCCGACCGGCCCCCACAAGGTCGTCCACACCACCGCCGCGATGATGATGGCGAGGGAGGACAGGCCGGTCGCCGTGCCGTAGAGCCAGGGCTCGACCACATTGTTGGAAAACAGCTCCACCGCCACGAACAGCGCGATGCACAACAGCGGCAGGGTCCAGCCGGTATCGACCGCGAAGGACAGCAGGATCGGAAAGGCCGAGGCGATCACCGGCCCCAGGAAGGGGATGAAGCGCAGCAGCGTCGCCATCAGCCCCCAAAGCAGCGGATTGGGCACGCCGAGCAGCCACAGGCCGATGCCGATGGGAATGCCGTAGGTGACATTGACCACCACCTGCATCAGCAGATAGCGGCTGACGCGCTCGCCAGCATCGTTCATCGCCTCCGTGGTGCGGCTGAGGTCGCCGGACCCGACCAGCCGGATCAGGCGGTCGCGCAGATCCTCGCGCTGCAACAGCATGAAGATAGTGAAGACCAGCACCAGGCCGGCCATGGCGATGGGCGTCACCGCCGGGCCGAGGACCCGGCGCAGGAGGTCGAAGACCCCGGCATCGGACTGGTCGAGGCGGACCGGCACCGGCTCCCGGCGCGGCGGGCTGGCGGTCGTGCCGGCGGTCGTGCCGGATGGTGGCGCTGCCGGCTGTTCGCCGGCGGTCGCCTTCTCCAACTCCTGCTGCAGGTCGCGGAAGGCGTCGGTCGCCTGTTTCAGCGCGCCGCGGTCCCCGGTCGACGAGGAGGCGGTGCGCAGGGTCTGGATCTTGGTGTGGATGTTGCGCTGGTAGGTCGGCAGATTTTCCGCCAGATCGCCGAGCTGGCTGCCCACCACCGCGCCGAAGCCGATGATGGCCATGAACAGCAGGACCACCACCGCCAGCACGGACGGCACCCGGCCCAGATGCCAGCGCT
This sequence comes from Azospirillum lipoferum 4B, assembly GCF_000283655.1. NCBI lineage: Bacteria > Pseudomonadati > Pseudomonadota > Alphaproteobacteria > Rhodospirillales > Azospirillaceae > Azospirillum > Azospirillum lipoferum. Next base: position 343,974 of record NC_016623.1, read on the forward strand.
CCAGCCGGCTGACGATGGGCGTCAGCACGAAGCCGAGCAGCACCGCCAGCGCGATCGGAATCAGGATGTCCGCCGCCAGATACAGCGTCACCACGATCAGCGTGATGATCAGCAGGATCGTCTGGGTCGAGGCGGGCGGAGCGGCCTTGGTCACCGCGATGGGGCGTGCCTGCAGCCGGCGGGCGGTGTCCTCGGCCATGGTCGTCGGGCTTTCCGGAAGGGAGAATGCCCGACAGGAACACCGGCCGTGCCGACGCGTTCCCTCGCCCGCCCAATGGCGGAGGCGGAGAGGAACCCGCCGTCAGGGAAGCGGCTGCTGCTGGGTGATGCAGTGGATGCCGCCGCCGCCGCGCACGATGTCCATGGCGGCGATCTGCACCACCTCGCGGTCGGGGAAGGCCTTGCGGACGACGCGGTAGGCCTCGTCGTCGGCCGGATCCTCGAAGGCGGGCATGACGATGCCGCCATTGGCGATGTAGAGGTTGGTGTAGGACAGGGTCAGGCGCACGCCATTCATGTCGCGGCGTGCGGGCTGCTGGATCGGGATGACCTCCAGTTCGCGGCCCTTGGCGTCGCGGGCGCGCTTCAGCCGGTCGAGGTTGTCCTGGAAGATCTTGAAATTGGGGTCGCCGGGATCGTCGGTGGTGATCGCCATCACCACGCCGGGACGCACGAACAGCGCGATCTCGTCGATATGGCCGTCGGTCTCGTCGTCCTGATAGCCCTCGCCCAGCCAGATGACCGTCTCGATGCCGAGATGGTCCTTCAGGTTCCGCTCGATCTCCTCCTTCGACAGGCCGGGATTGCGGTTAGGGTTCAGAAGGCATTGTTCCGTGGTGATCAGCGTCCCCTCCCCGTCCACATGGAACGAGCCGCCCTCCATCACCAGCGGGGCGGAAAAGCAGGGGAGCTTGAGGTGGTCGAGAATCAAGCGGCCGACCTGCCGGTCCTTGTCGCAGCCGTCGTAATTGCCGCCCCAGGCGTTGAAGCCCCAATGGACGCCGGCCAGCCCGCCCTTGCCGTCGACGACGAAGCTGGGACCGGTATCGCGAATCCAGGAATCGCTGATCGGCAGCGGCAGGATCTGAACGCCGGGACCGCAGGCGAGCGATGCTTCGGCCACATCCGCCGGGTCGCACACCATTGTCACCGGCTCGAACCGGGAAATGGCCTGCGCGACCTCGGCGTAGGCGTCGCATGCAGCGTCGAAAGCGCCCTCTGGCCAGGTTTCCGGCCGGCATGGCCACGCCATCCAGCAACCGCTGTGGCGCGCCCATTCGCCGGGCATGTGGAAGCCTTGACCCGTCGGCGTCGGGGCGTTCGGTGTCGTCATGCGTCGATCCCTCTACGCTTTTAAAAGTCCCAGCCTGCCCTTCGCAGCCGCAACACCAATGGGATGGTCGGCGAACCACGTGGGACCGGGACGTTTTTCATCCCAATCCACCCTAACCACGGGAGCGCGCGTTTGGCAATCGCATCCACCGCAGCTGGCACTTGGCCTTATGGCAGAGGAACTTCTCAAAGGACGCGATCAAGATGTCGCGTCGGCATGCCGGGAGAGGGAGCCGGCAAGGGCGCGGTCAGCGGCCGGACGGCGGGCGCAGGGCGCGACGGGCGGTAACCGTACGGGTGGTCGAATAAGCAGTGGAAACAGGATTGAAGAATCCGAGCCTCAACAAGGGGAACCACAGGAGCGCGCGCATGGCACAGCCTCTTTCGCTGTTGACGATGACATCAATATAGCAAAAGAAACGGGCAATTGCCATCCGTAGCGGCACGGGTCTGCCGAGCGCGGATGGGAGAGCTTGCGGACCCATGGCTGAGCGGCTCAGCAAATTTTCCGGGTCCAGCCATTCATGAGCGGAGCTCGGAAGTCCTGCTTAGGGTTCGGACCGCCAAAGAGACTGTTCTGGGATGGAACCATTGTGATTCCCCCGCCTGAAAAGGGGCGTTGCGATGAGCCCCTGTCAATTCCGGGCGACGGTGGAGCAGTTTGGGCAGATCGAGCCACACCTTCCGCACGGCATCCGTGGCAAACCCTGCGTCAATGCGGAGAGACCCTTTCCAAGGATTAGGAAGCGGTGCGCCACGCGAAAACCAATGCTTGTCCACCGCAGCGGTGATTACGCGCCGCTCTTAAATCATACAAAACAAAAACACACATCAGTATGGATATAACATTGCATAGATGAAATTTATACGACTGCGAATATCAATTGACGTAGTGATTTTTATCTATTTATCTTTGAAGAAAGAAAAACAGCTATAGGACGCCTTCCGAAACGGAAGATCATCCGATTCCAGAAGGTCGATTACCTATTGTCGTCGCTATTCCCCGATATGGATCGCAAGGGATAATATTGCCATGACTGAAAATACCAGCCGCCCCCAGCGCAATGGTTCTCGGCCCAACATCCTTCTGATCTCCGTCGATCAATACCGCTACCCGCGCTTCTCCTATGGTCCCAATGGCGGACTGGCAGAACCGCTGAAGCGGATCCTGGGATTCCGGGGCGAGGCGGACGTGGGCGAGAACGAATATGCCCGCTACTTTCCCGGCCTGACCCGGCTGCGCAGGAACGCGGTGGCTCTGCACAACCACACCATCGCGTCCAGCGCCTGCACCCCCAGCCGTGCGGTGATGTTCACCGGCCAGTACGGCAACCGCACCGGCGTGACCCAGACCGACGGCATGTTCAAGGACGGCAACGCGCCGCAATTCCCGTGGCTGGAGGCCGACGGCCATCCCACCATGGGCCATTGGATGCAGGCCATCGGCTATTCCTCCCATTATTTCGGCAAATGGCATGTCAGCAACCCGGCCGGCCATTCGCTCCAGCGTTACGGCTTCTCCGATTGGGAGCTGTCCTATCCGGAGCCCCATGGGGCGGCCATCAACAACCTGGGCATCTACCGCGACGCCGGTTTCGCCGACAACGCCTGCCTGTTCCTGCGCCGCCGCGGACTGGCGCTGCCCTACAATTACGGGGTTTCCGCCGACGAGGCGCGGCCCGGCCCCAACACCCCCGCCACCGACGCCGCCCAGCGCCCGTGGTTCGCGGTGGTGTCCTTCACCAATCCCCACGACATCGCCACATATCCCACGGTGGTTTCCCAGGCCCTGCCGCCGACCGATGGAAGCGCGGCAAAGACCCAACCGGTGTTCGGCCCGCTCGACGTGCCTCTCCAGGGTCAGTCGTCGCTCCCGCCGACCGAGGGCACCATGTCGATGCCGCTCAACTCGCAGGGCTTCCCGCAGGATTGCGCTGGCAAGATCCCCACCTGGAACGAGGATCTGTCGACCAAGCCGTCCTGCCAGTTCGACGCCGCCTACAAGATCGGACTGGCCCTGTCCGCCAAGGCGAGCCACGGCGCCGTCAGCGCCGCCGGCAACGTGGCCGGGACCGCCGACTGGGAAGCCGCGGTGGCGTTGGCCCTGAAATTCACCATTCCGTTCCAGCTTTCCGAGGATCCTGAGGGGTACAGCATCCAGCTCCTGCAATTCTACGCCTGGCTGCATTCCCAGGTCGATCCCCAGATCAACCGCGTGCTCCAGGCCCTGGAGGATTCCGGGCAGGCCGAAAACACCATCGTCATCTTCGTGGCCGACCACGGCGAGTTGGGAGCGGCCCACAACATGATGCTGGAGAAGTGGCACGTCGCCTATGAGGAGGCCGTGCATGTGCCGATGGTGGTCCGGTTCCCGACCTCGATGGGCGGCGACGGGAACACGCTGAGGCATGTGGATACCGTGACCAGCCATGCCGACCTCGTGCCCACCGTGCTGGGCCTGACCGGCGTCGGCCAGGAGTCCCTGGACGAGGCGGCGGCCAAGCTGGCCGAACGCCACACCATGGCACCGTTTCCCGGCGTCGATCTGACCCCGGTGCTGAAGACCCCCGACACGCCGGTGACCTACCCCGACGGCCAGCCGCGCGAAGGCGTGCTGTTCATGACCGACGACGAGGTGACCCAGCCCGCCGAGGGAGGCCGGCTTACCCAGCCGGACTACTACGGCGCGTACGAGGTATACTGCCAGACAGTCGAGGCCGTGCGCACCGGCGGATTCAGCGTCAAGAGCGTGCCTGAACTGTCCCCCGGCCCGGTGCGCCAGCCCAACCACATCCGGTGCGTGCGCACCGATAACGCCAAGCTGGCCCGCTACTTCGACCCGGCGAACCCGCTCCTGCTGGAATGGGAGATGTACGATCTGACCCGGGATCCAAACGAAGAGACCAATCTCGTGCAGGTGAAGGGACGGGCCCCCACGGCGCGCACGGACCTGGAGACTCTGCCCGGCTGGTACGACGTCGCGACGGTCCAGGCCGAAGCCGACCGCCTCGCCGCCTTGCTGGCGGATGTGGAGAAGCGTGCGGGGCTGGACGTGCAGCCTTCCGTTCCGGTGGAAGAGACGGTGCCGGCATAAGGTGAAGGCGGGGGCTTTGGAAACGAGGGTCCCCGCCCCTTACCGTACTAAGAAAACAAAAGGCTGGAACCCGTCCGGTGCGTCAATACGCACCGGAGGGACTCCAAACGCACAGCTCTGCGCTCATCCGTTCTGTATCGCCATCTGCTCGTCGCGTTTGCGCTGACGCTCCTGGCGGGCCATGACGATGCTGGCGACGAAGATGCCGGTCGCCACCACCAGAACCATCAGGGTGGCCAGCGCGTTGATCTGCGGGCTGATGCCGAACTTCACGCTGGAGAAGATCACCATCGGCAGCGTCGTCGAACCGGGACCGGACACGAAGCTCGCCACCACCACATCGTCCAGCGACAGGGTGAAGGCCAGCAGCCATCCGGCGACCAGCGCCGGGGCGATCAGCGGCAGGGTGATGACGAAGAACACCTTGGCCGGGCGGGCGCCCAGATCCATCGCCGCCTCCTCCAGGCTGCCGTCCATGCCGGCAAGCCGCGACTGGATGACCACCGCGACATAGGACATGGTGAAGGTGGTGTGGGCGATGGTGATGGTCGTGATGCCGCGCCCGTCGGGCCAGCCCAGCCATTGCTCCATCGCCACGAACAGCAGCAGAAGCGACAGGCCGGTGATGACCTCCGGCATGACCAGCGGCGCCGTGATCATGCCGCCGAACAGCGTCCGGCCGCGGAACCGCCCGAAGCGGACCAGCGCCAGCCCGGCGCAGGTGCCCAGCAGGACCGACAGCGTCGCCGACACCGCCGCCACCTGGAAGGACAGCAGGGCCGCGTCCAGCAGGGTGTCGTTGTGGATCAGCTCCGCATACCATTTGGTCGAGAAGCCGCTCCACACCGTCACCAGCCGCGACTCGTTGAAGCTGTAGACGATCAGCAGCGCGATGGGCACGTAGAGGAAAGCATAGCCGAACCACAGCGCCCAGGACAGGAACCCGATCCGTTTCATCGGCCGGCCTCCGCCTGTTTGCCCTGCACATGCTGGAAGATCATGATCGGCACCACCAGGACCAGCAGAAGCGCGATGGCGACGGCCGATGCCACCGGCCAGTCGCGGTTGGCAAAGAACTCGTTCCACAGCACGCGGCCGATCATCAGCGTGTCGGGACCGCCAAGCAGTTCCGGCGTCACGAACTCGCCCACCGCCGGGATGAAGACCAGCAGCGAGCCGGCGACGATGCCCGGCAGCGACAGCGGCAGAGTGATCGACAGGAAGGACTTGAAGGGCCGCGAGCCGAGATCGGCCGCCGCCTCCAGCAGGCTGGGGTCCATCTTCTCAAGCGTCGAATAGAGCGGCAGCACCATGAAGGGCAGGTAGCAATAGGTCATGCCGATATAGACCGCCCAGTCGGAATAGAGGATCTCCACCGGGCCGCTGGTGATGCCCGCCCACTCCAGCAGATTGCTGATGACGCCGTTGCCCTTGAGGATGCCGATCCAGGCATAGATGCGGATCAGGAAGCTGGTCCAGAAGGGCAGGATCACCAGCATCATCAGCGGCCCGCGCCGCGCCGGCTCGGCCTTGGCGATGGCGTAGGCCATGGGATAGCCGATGAGCAGGCAGAACAGCGTGGTGACCGCCGCGATCTTCAGCGAGTTCAGGTAGGCGAGGATGTAGAGGTCGTCCCCACCCAGCCGGAAGTAATTGCTGATGTTCAGCAGGACCTGCAGCTTGGAGGTGCCGGCATCCTCGTCGGTCAGCCATTCCACCAGCGACGAATAGGGCGGCTGGGCTATGATCGATTCGGAAAAGCTGATGCCGAAGACGATCAGGAAGGGCACCAGGAAGAACAGCATCAACCACAGATAGGGGATGGCGACGACCACGCCGCGGCCCCACAGCCCGATCCGGCTGAGCCCGGAAACGAGGATGGAGACGACCGTCCTCATTGGGTCAGCACCACGCCGGCGAAGGGGCGCCAGGTCAGGGTCACCTCGTCCTCCCAGGTGATCGGCATTTCGGTGCGGCGGGTGACGTTGGGGGCGGTGACGCGCACCGTCTTGCCGGTCGGCAGTTGCACCAGATAGATCGACACATCGCCGAGATAGGCGATCTCCCGCACGATTCCGGTGGTCCGGTTGCGGCCATCACCACCGGAGGCACCCTCTGCGACCGGCTCCTTCGACAGGGCGATCTTCTCCGGCCGGATGGCCACGGAGACCGGGGAGCCGGCCGGCGCCGGGGTGGCATGGGCGATCAGCAGCTCGCATCCCGCCTCCTCCGAGGCGACGATCACCTGATCGCCGTCGGTCTCGACGACGCGGCCGTCGAACATGTTGATGGAGCCGATGAACTCCGCGACGAAGCGGTTGTGCGGATATTCGTAGATCTCGGTCGGCGTGCCCACCTGCGCGATGACGCCATGGTTCATCACGGCGATGCGCGAGGACATTGTCATCGCCTCTTCCTGGTCGTGGGTCACGACGATGAAGGTGACGCCCAGCTTTTCCTGGATGTTGACCAGTTCGAACTGGGTGCGCTCGCGCAGCTTCTTGTCGAGCGCGCCCAGCGGCTCGTCCAGCAGCAGCAGCTTCGGCCGCTTGACCAGGGAGCGGGCGAGCGCCACGCGCTGGCGCTGGCCGCCGGACAGCTGGTGCGGACGGCGCTTGCCGAAGGCCGACAGCTGGACCATGCCCAGCATCTCCGCCACGCGGTCGCGGATCTCCGCCTTCGCCACCCCGTCCTGGCGCAGGCCGAAGGCGACGTTCTGCTCCACCGTCATGTGCGGGAACAGGGCGTAGGACTGGAACATCATGTTGACCGGCCGCTCATAGGGCGGGATGCCGGCCATATCGACGCCGTCGATGAAGATCTTGCCCTCGGTCGGCTGTTCGAACCCCGCCAGCATGCGCAGCAGCGTCGTCTTGCCGGAGCCCGAGCCGCCGAGCAGGGCGAAGAACTCGTTTCGGTAGATCGACAGACTGACCTCGTCCACCGCGACGAAGTCGCCGAAGGTCTTCGTCACCTTTTCGATGCGGACATAAGGCGTCTGGCCCGCGTCCTGCCACGGTTCGAGGCGGGTGGGCTTGCGAATCGGCTGACCGGCCATCCGGGTTCCTCTTTCATGACAACGCCCCGGCAGTTCCCCATCGCTGGGGATCGGCCGGGGCGGGTCGGCGCCTCAGGTTGGCGCCTCAGGGGGTCCGGCTTACTTGCCGGTCTTGACCTTGGTCCACACGCGGGTGCGGGCGCGGTCGGTGGCCTGCTTGATCTGCTTCAGCGAGAACAGCTTCAGATTGCTGTCGGCCGGCAGGAAGATGCCCGGGTTCGACTTGATGTCGTCTGCCACCATCGGCAGCGAGGCCGGCACCGCGTTGGCGTAGCTGACCTTGTTGGAGATGTTCGCCATGTTGGCCGGGTCGAGCGCGAAGTTGATGAACGCGTGCGCACCGTCCTTGTTCGGCGCATCGGCCGGGACCGCCAGGGTGTCCCACCACACCTGTACGCCTTCCTTCGGCGTGATGTACTCCACCTTGGCGCTCTTGGCCTCGGCGGCGCGGGCGGCACCCTGGATGGCGTCGCCGTTGTAGGCCATCACGACGCAGGCGTCGCCGCCGGCCAGGATGTTGATGTTCTCACCGGTGACGAAACGCTTGATGTAGGGGCGGACCGCCATCAGCGTCTTTTCGACCTTGTCCAGATCCTCCTTCTTTTCGGAGTTCGGATCCAGGCCGAGATAATTCAGCACCGACGGGATGACGTCGATGGCCGAATCCATCACGGTGATGCCGCAGGCGGCGACCTTCTTCGCCACTTCCGGCTTGAAGATCAGGTCCCAGCTGTCCAGCGCAACGTCGGGGGCGACGGCCTTGATCTTTTCCGGGATGATGGCGATGCCGACGGTCCCGCCGAGATAGGGCACGGCGAACTTGTTGCCGGGATCGGAATTCTCCAGCAGCTTCAGGACCTTCGGGTCGATGTTCTTGTAGTTGGGGATCTTCGACTTGTCGAGCGGCCCCACGACCTTGGCCTGGATCAGGCGGGAGAGCGTCGGCTCCGCGGTCGGCACGATCACGTCGTAGCCGGACTTGCCGACCAGCACCTTCTGCTCCAGCAGCTCCAGGCTGTCGTACAGGTCGACCTTCGTCTCAGCGCCCGTGGCCTTGGTGAAGTCGGCGAGGGTCGTCTCACCCAGATAGTCGTTCCAGATGTAGATATTGACCGGCTTCTTGGCCTGGGCCATCGCCGGGCCGGCGATGGCAATCGCCGCGACCGCGCCGATGAGGCTGAGAGCGAATTTTTTCATGGTTTGCCCCGACCTGTTCGTCTGTTTTGCGGGCGCCGCCGCATCCCGACGGCGTAACCCGGCTCGCGGGCGCTATTGCACCCAGGCCCGGGTGTGTTGTCAACGGTTTGGGTCAGGGTTCCGGCCCGTCGTCAGTCGCCCGCGGCCGTGGCGGGCGATGGTGCACCGGCCGCCTCCAGCTTCGCTGCCCGCGCCTCGTCCAGCAGGCGCTGGGTTTCGCGGATCAGGGCACGGCGCCGCGCGCTGTCGATCCCGTGCTGCGCCGCCGCCGCGGCGACATCGGCGCCGCAATGGGGGCAGTCGGTCTCATGCGGCCAGACATACTGGTTGCAGGCGCGGCAGAGCGTCAGGCTGGGCGGCACCACGCCCCCTTCGAGGGAGCGTTCATACTCGTGGCGGTGGACCTTGGCCGGGTCGCGCTCCGGCAGGCCGGGGGACTCGGCGCCGGGGATCGGCTCCTGGATCAGGGCGAATTCGCCGATGGCGAAGGCCTCGTTCGGCGCGTCCTTGATCTTCACCACCCGCTCGCGCAGGCCATGCTTGGCGAGGTCGAGCACGCGGTAATGGCAGTAGGGATTGTTGCCGCGCTTGCCCAGCAGCGATTCGGAGGTCCAGGTGCAGCCGGCGCGGCAGATGTCGGCGTAATAGCAGGTGCGGCAATAGCCCCACAGCTCGTCCACCGACCGCAGGCGGCCGAACTGCATCCGGTCGGCATGGCGCCAGATGTCCTCCACGCTCATCTCGCGGATGTTGCCGGCGGCATAGAGGGAGGTCGCAAGCGACGGGCAGCCTTTCAGCGTGCCGTCCGCTTCGATGCCGATGCCGATCTGCCCGGCGGCGCAGCCGGTCCAATGCATCCGGTCGTCGCCCAGACCGCGCCAGATATGCTCATAGGGACCGTAATAGCCGACATTGTTGCCGACCACCATCAACAGCCCGCGGTCGAGCCCCTCGCGGTAGAGGCGGGCCAGCAGGGGCATGACGTCGAGAAGGCGATGGGGTTGCAGCAGCAGGTCCGGATTGTCGACGGCATTGCCCATGGCGACGGTGAACTGGATCTGCCAGTGCGTGGCCCCAGCCTCGATGATCCGGTTCATCAGCTCGGGCAGGTGGTCGGGGGTTTCGGGGCCGATCTGGGTGTTGACCGACACCGCCAGCCCGCGGTCCTTGGCCCGGCGCAGGGCGCTCATCGCCTGATCGTAGGAACCGGAAACGCCGCGCACCCGGTCGTGCAGGTCGGGCAACCCGTCGATCGAGACGCCGATGGCCTGGAGTCCGGCCGCGACCGCCTCGTCCAGCCGGCGGTCGGTCAGATTCCGGCCGCCGGTCTGCACGGCGGTCCTGATGCCGTGGCTGCGGCAGCGCCGGATGATCTCCACCCAGTCCTTGCGCAGATAGGCCTCGCCGCCGATCAGCGAAATCTCGCGGGTGCCGAGCGCCGCGAGACGGTCGACGAGGTCGAGCGCCTCCTCGGTAGTCAACTCGTCCGGCCGCGGCCGGCCGGCGCGCGATCCGCAATGCTGACATTTCAGATTGCAGGCAAGCGTGGTTTCCCAGACCACCAGGACCGGAACCAGCTTGCGGAAATCGTCGTCGAAGCAATAGCGGGCCGGCACGGACGCCGGCTGTTCCGGGAGCTGTTCCGGGGAGCGGGCCGAAAGGTCGGGGCTGGGAAGCGGCTGGTCCATGGTTCCGGGGTCTTCCTCAGAATGGCATTGGCTCGGAATGACATCGGCTCGGAATATCGGCGGCGGCTCTGACTATCGGCGGCACAGCGCCGCCGGGGTGCGGGCCGGCATGGACGCCGCACCCCGGCCGCCGCGGATCAGCTGTTCGCCTCGGCCTTGGCAATCTCGACCTTCAGGAGCTGCAGCAGCCCCGGAACGTCGCCGTAGGTGGCGAGATGCTGCTCGGCCTCGGCCGCGACCTGCTTCATCGTCGCCAGATCGCCGCCGGCGATGGCGTCGGTCATGGTGGCCATGTACATCGGACGGAAAGGGGCAACGGTCGAATCGGACATCTGTCGGTTCCTCAGTTTTGAATGGCGGGAAGATTGGAAATCGGTCGATCGGCAATCAGGAGGCGGGGCAAGCCCGACCGGGTCAGGAACCGGCTTCGGCCTTGGCGATCTCGACCTTCAGCAGATGGAGAATCGAGGCGACGTCGCCGTGTTCGGCGAGATGCTGCTCGGCGGCCGCGGCCACCTCCTTCATCTTCGCCAGATCGCCACTGACGATGGCATCGGAGATCGCCACGCCATACGGCTTGATGGAGCGCAGGGGTGCTTCGGACATGTAAAAATGCTCCGCGGGAAGAATAGAACGGCGTCGGCGATCCCGATCAGCCCTTCGCTTCGGCTTTCGCGATCTCGATCTTCAGGATCTCGAGCATCGAGGCGACGTCGCCATTCTCGTTGAGGTGCGTCTCCGCCGCCGAGGCCACCTCCTTCATCTTGGACAGATCGCCGCTGGCAATCGCCTCGGTCATGGCACCGCCGTAGAGCATGCGGATGGGGGGGGTGGACATCGAATGATCTCCTTCAAGGCATGGTTGGAGAAACGCGCTTTGTATGCGCAGCTTGATGCCGATGTTTGAAACTGACGAAATTCCTGAATAGATAGACGGCAGCTGAAAATCGGCAAACCTATTCGAACATTCAGAATTATCAGAAATTCAACAAAAGTGGCGAACCGCCATTTATCATACTATTGAGTGCTATTTATTTGTTCCTTCCCACATTTATATCGGCACGCCAGCTGTGGTCAATTGTAAATATGTTATTTTTAATTTTTGTTTTGAAAGAATGCTTTTGTACCTGATTGATTGCGCATCTTCCTATGCAGATCTTGATCCGCCGGGCGCATACGAAAAGGGATGCCACGCCTGGGCACAGGGCGGCACGGATGCCGGTACCAAACACTCAACAATGGGGCGTTCGACGGGAGCCGGACCGGCGCCCTTGGGCCGGTGGCGCCACGAGGTCAGATGTCGGCTTCGATCGTTGCGATGTGGATCTTCAAGACTTCGAGCAGCTGAACGACGTTGCATGTTCAGCCAGATGCTGTTCAGCCAGATGCTGTACGGCGGCAGAAGGCGGCCGGTCGCGACCGCAAGGGGCGAAAATCCCGTGCGTTGAATGCCGCGACCGGCAAAGAGAGCCCTCTTCCCGGGCAACGGCCTGCCGGCCGGCACCCGGGCCGCCTGTCGTCCAAATTGCGTACCTTGGTATTTTTTCTCGCGAATATGCTGTCAGTTATATCCATCCGGGAAATCCGGTCAACATCGGAATCGCGGCAATTTTATTTTAGAACTGAAAGATTCGATGATGAAAATGGTTTCCATATCATGGTAGTCACCAAGATGAAGCCGAAGGCGATTTGTAATATTTGCGCAACGCAAAAAGAGGGCGCCGCGACTGCTGCCGCGGCGCCTTCATCTTCGATGGCCGGTGCAGATCCGACCCTTTTTTTGCGGGCTGGGGTCCCTTTCAGCTCTGGGCGGTCAGCACCACGCCAAGCACGACCAACAGCGTGCCGATCACCCGCGTCAGGCTCATGCTTTCGCCCAGCAACAGGACGCCGAGAGCCAGCGTGACCAGGAAGCCCAGCCCGACGAAGGGATAGGCCATGGTGACGTCGACCTTCGCCAGCACCGCCAGCCAGACCACCATGCCCAGCCCGTAACAGGCAAGTCCGGTCAGGATATGCGGCGTGGCGACGACCGACAGGGCGATCCGCCCGGCCTCCCCCTGCGCCAGGGCGGTCGATACCGCCGGGCTGGACATTCCGATCTTCAGGGAAATCTGAGCGATGGCGGACAGCGTGACGCTCAGCAGGATCAATCCGACGACAGCGATGGGCATTGGGACTCCGGCAGGATGGCGGAAGACGGGGGACGGATTGCTCAGGCCCGGCCGAAGACGAGCACGACGGCGCAGACCAGACCGATGGCGAGGCTCCACTTGTCGCGGGCGGCGAACACCACCGGATCGTCGTGCATCAGCCCGCGGTGGGTCTGCAGCCACACCCGCCCGATCCAGAAAAGCAGAAGCGGGCAGATGATCCACAGCGCCTGCGGCTGGTCGTAGACGCGTCCGACTTCCGGGCTGTTGATGTAGAGCGCCATCACCAGCACCGAGAGGAAGCCGGCGGAAACGCCGATGGATTGCAGGACCGGCATGTCGGCGGTCAGATAGCCGCGCCCCTCCGCCTGCCCCAAGCCGAGCTTCAGCATGCTGTCCATCTCCGAATAGCGCTTCACCATCGCGAGGCTGAGGAAGAGGAACATCGAGAAGGCCAGCAGCCAGAAGGACGGGACGATGCCCGTCGCCGTCGCGCCACCCAGCACCCGCAGCGAATAGAGCCCGGCCAGCAGCATCACGTCCCAGATCACCCGGTTCTTGGCGAACAGGTTGTAGAACAGCGACGAGGCGGCATAGGTCGCCAGTGCGGCCAGGAACAGCGGCGGCAGGGTCAATGCCGACAGGACGACGCTCGCCAGCAGCAAGCCGGGGATCAGCGACAGGCCAAGGTCGAGCGGCAGGTCACCCGCGGCGAAGGGCCGCCGACGCTTGCGCGGGTGACGGCGGTCGGCCGGCAGGTCGAGCAGGTCGTTCAGCACATAGATGCTCGACGCACACAGTCCGAATGCGAGGAAGGCGGCGGCAGCCTGCAGAGTCGGACCGATCTCGCCCAGCTTCTGGCCGGCCAGCAGGGGGACGAAGACCAGGAGGTTCTTCAGCCACTGGTGCAGGCGCAGCGCCCGCAGGATCAGCAGCAGGCGCGGCCGGCGCGGCGTGGCGATGGTTTCCAGCGGGCAGAGGGTCGCGGCATGGCGCACCACGGCGGCGGACGCGTCCACCGCGATGCCGCGGCGGGCGGCGCGCCAGACGGCATAGTCGGCCTCATCATTGCCGATGTAGTCGAAGGCGCCGGACGGCACCTGCGCCCGGATCGCCGCCAGTTTGCGCTCGCTCTTCAGGTTGACGCCGTCGCTGCTGGCGAGGACCTGATCGAACAGGCCGAGATGGCGGGCGATGGCATCGGCGTAGCGGTGGTGCGCCGCGGTGGCCAGCACCAGCCGGCGGCCCCGCTCGCGCTCCGCCTGCAGCCGCACCAGAACGGCCTGGTTGTAGACCAGACCGGCCGGATCGATGTCCACCCGCCGGGCCAGCTCCGCCTTCAGCCGCGCCTTGCCCCCGGCCAGCCAGACCGGCACCAGCAAAGCGGTCCAGGGCCGCGCCTTGATCAGCCCGAACAGCGACTCGTAGAGCAGGTCGGTCTTCAGCACCGTGCCGTCCAGGTCGACGAACAGCGGGGGCTCCGCGGTGGCCGGAGACTCTGCCGACCCGGCTGCGGCAGCCGGAGCAAAGGCAGCGACGTCGAGAGCGACAGCCGGAGTACTGGCGGCGGTGGCGGCTCCTCGTTCGGCAATCTCCCCCCGGGCCGATCCGGGCGTTGCGGTGCGGTCATGGCGGCCGGCCAGCACGTACACCAGGCCCAACAGCATCAGGGTGGCGAAGAAAAGGTAGGATTGCAGGATGTTCAGCGGTGTCGCGGCCAGCGCATTGACCGGCCAGAACAGCAGGTTGCCGGCCAGGAAATAGGCGGTCGCCAGCAACGCGAAGGCTCCCGCCGGACGCCTCACGCCGGGCTCCAGCAGGATGAGGAAGGCCAGTGCGAAGGCCGGCAGCAGGATGCCGTAATGATGAACCCAGGCGACCGGAGACCCGATGGTGAAGCAGATGCCGGCGACGGTGAAGGCGACGATCCGGTCCGTGCCGCGGTCGCGGCGGCGCCACAGCAGGCCGAAGGCGAAGAAGGCGATGCCGGAAAGCTGCGTCGCGATATGCACCACGGGGTTGTAGGGGGCGAAGGACTCCGCCGACCAGTCCAGATTGTTGCCGTTGTGCAGCAGACGATTGACCAGCCCGTTGACGGTCTGGTTGACGTGATAGCTCTCGCCATGGCGGCCGATGAACAGCAGCACGTCGAGGTAATCGATCATCGGCGCGAAGCCGTAGAGCAGGGTCGCCACCGCCACACCGGGGACCACCACGGCCGCCCAGCCGGCCGCCATCCGCCAGTCCCCCCGCAGGACCGCCCAGGCCAGGAACAGCGACATCTGCGGCTTCATCAGCGTCGATGCGCCGAGCAGCGCGCCGCACAGCGCCCGGCGGTCGCGCAGCAAGGCGATGCAGGCGAAGACGAAGGCGGCATTCAGCCAGACCTGCACCTGCCCCAGCGAAAAGGCCTTCAGCACCGGATAGAAGCACAAGGTCACGGCGAAGCCGAACCCACCCAGCAGCACCTGGGTCAGCCAGTCCTCCCGCTGCTCCGGCCGCACGCTTGGCAGGCGCAGCCATGCCGCCATCTCCAGCATCAGGATCGCCATGCCGGCCGCCGTCGCCAGCACGAACAGCAGGTTGATGCGTTCGAACGCCGCGAGAGTCAGGATACCGGACGCCTGCATCGCCTCCAGCGGCAGAAGCGAGGTCACGGGATACTGGAACTTGATGCGCTGCTGGAAGAACACGCCTTCATAGACGTTTTCGCCAGGGCGTTCGTGCAGCCAGTTCAACGCCGCGATCATCGGATCCCATGAATCGACCGGAACCAGATCCGGATTTTCCAGCACGACCAGATTCTGGATGTCGGTCAGGTTGCTGGCATGGCCGCCACGGTGAAGCGCCAACCCGAGCAGGCCGGTGGTCAGCACGACGAACAGAAGCGCCAGGACGACGACGCGCTGGATCCGCCCGGCTCGATGGAGCCCTGTTGGAACGGATGTGATCGCGGGCTGCATGCTCATACTTGGCCATCCATCGGTTGCGTCGAGACGGTGCGTTTCCGCCGGTTCGACAAACCGGCAGAGCAAAAAGGGCGCACACCACGGCGTCGCGGTGCGCGATGCCCACGGCAGATGCGGTCGGAAGACTTGAATATTTTCAAAGAAGATAACAAACTGGTCACCGCAGCATCACCGAGTGGCGCCTGCACTTCCTTTTTTCAGTCCAACGGTATGACTGGAAAATACATCACTGTTTTATTTTGAAAGTCTTCGATTTCGTGTGCGGCCGCCCATAATCGAGATATCGGCAACCTGACGTTTTTCTGTATTCGGCCCACGGTCGCGCCGCGCGGACGTGGAAAGCCGCGGCACCGGGCGCCTGGACGGGGTGGGAATGCCGCCCCGCCGGGGTAAGACCGAGGCCGGGATACGCCTGCAGACTGGAGCGTTCCGCCGGATGCCGGGAAAATCCGGGTGGATGGGCTCACGAAGGGAGAATTGGCCGGCGCGAAGCGGCAGACGGCGGTCGCCCTTGGCCAACGCCGAGATGCGCAGGAAGCGGGTTTCGGATACGTAGAGGGGCGGCCCGCGGGAACACCCGCCGGCCGCCCCTGTCGTCTACCGGGCCCGTGTTGTCTACCGACAGGTTCGGATCAGACGTTCAACAGCAGGTTCTCGCGCTCCCACGAGCTGATGACACGGTTGTAGGCTTCGTACTCCGCCTCCTTCACGCAGGTGACGGCATCGATGAAGCGTTCGCCGAGGATTTCCTTCAGCGGCTTGCAGGCATTGAACTTGGTCAGCGCCTCCGACTGGTGGCGCGGCAGGGTGAAGGCGAGCCGGTAGGCGGAGCCCTTGATCGGGTCGTTCGGCTCCAGCCCCTGGGTCATGCCGATATAGCCGCAGGCCAGCGACGCGGCGATGGCGAGATAGGGGTTGGCGTCGGCGCCGGCCACCCGGTTCTCCACCCGGCGGGAATCGGGCTGCGACACCGGCACGCGCAGGCCGGTGGTGCGGTTGTCGCGGCCCCAATGCACGTTGATCGGCGCATCGGAGTTCGGGACCAACCGGCGGTAGCTGTTGACGTTGGGCGCCAGCAGCGGCATCGCATAGGGCAGGTATTTCTGCAGGCCGGCGACATGCGACATGAACAGGTCGCTGTCGGTGCCGTCGGGGTTGGCGAACAGGTTGCGGCCGCTGTCGGCGTCCACCACCGATTGGTGGACATGCATGGCGCTTCCGGGTTCGCCCTGCATCGGCTTGGCCATGAATGTGGCGTAGACCTGATGGCGGATCGCCGCCTCGCGCGCCGTGCGCTTGAACAGGAAGGCCTGGTCGGCCAGTTCCAGCGCGTCGCCGTGGTTGAAGTTGATCTCGATCTGGGCGGCGCCGGCCTCGTGGGTCAGGGTGTCGATGTCGATGTCCTGCTTCTCGCAGAAATCATAGACCGCCTCGAAGATCGGATCGAATTCGTTGACGGCGTCGATGCCGAAGGCCTGCCGCCCGCTCTCCATCCGGCCATTGCGCCCCACCGGCGGAACCAGCGGGTAATCGGGATCCTTGTTGACCTGGACCAGGAAGAATTCCAGCTCTGGCGCCACGACCGGCTTCCAGCCGCGCTCCTCGTACAGCGCCAGGACACGCTTGAGCACATGGCGCGGCGAGACGTCGACCGGACGGCCGTCGGCATAGACGCAATCGGTGATGACCTGCGCCGTCGGCTCGTTGTACCAGGGAACGAAGCGGATCGTGCGTTCGTCCGGGATCATGTAGATGTCGGAATTTTCATCCGACGTGATGTCCTCGTCGTCGGGGAACTCACCGGTCACGGTCTGGACGAAGATCGCCTCTGGCAGGCGCAGGCCGCGGTCGCGCAGGATGCGGAGGAACTTCTCGGCGGGAACGATCTTTCCCCGCGCGATGCCCGACATGTCGGGTACAAGGCATTCGACTTCGGTAATGCGGTTCTTCTTGATGAAGTCTTCCATAAAACCCATGGGTGTGGCGGACCGCTCCGGGCGATGGGCAGCCCCCTCCGTGCTGTGAACGACAGCGACACTATGACGCCGTTCCGGCGGAGCGCGCCAGAGGGTTCAGCATGACCCTTCGATGAAACATGCGCCTTTCCGTTGACCTCCCCATCGGCTGGGACTTAACTGCGGGCATGCCGAAAGCCTCATACCTGAACAGCTGGTACGCGGCCTCCGCCGCTCCCAGAGCCGAGCGCCCGATCCTGGAAGGAGAAGTCGCCTGCGACGTCTGCATCGTCGGCGGCGGCTATACCGGCCTGACCGCGGCGCTGGAACTGGCGGAGCGCGGCTTCGACGTCGTGCTGCTGGAGGCGGAACGCTGCGGCTGGGGCGCGTCGGGCCGCAACGGCGGGCAGATCATCACCGGCTACAACAAGCCGATGGCGACCATCGAAAGCTGGGTCGGCAAGGAGGATGCGCGCCGCCTGTGGGAGTTCGGTGAGGAGGCGAAGGCCCAGCTGGCCCAGCGGGTGGAACGCCATGCCATCGCCTGCGACCTGACCTGGGGCTTCGCCCATGCCGCGCTGAAGCCCCGCCATATGCAGGATGTTGACGCACTGGAGCGCGAGATGCGCGACGGCTACGGCTATGACCGGGTGCGGCGGCTGGACCGCGCCGGCATCCGCGAGCATGTCGGCAGCGAGGCCTATATCGGCGGACTTCTGGACGAGGGCAGCGGGCATCTGCACCCGCTGAACTACGCGCTGGGCCTCGCCCGCGCCGCCGATGCCGCCGGGGTGCGCATCTTTGAGAACAGCCGCGTCGTCGCCATGGACAGCGGGGCGAAGCCCTGGGTGGGCACCGGGCGCGGCCGGGTGACGGCGAAGCACCTGATCCTGGCCGGCAACGCCTATCTCGGCGGGCTGGCGCCGACGCTCGACCGTACCATCATGCCGGTCGCGACCTATATGATCGCCACCGAACCGCTGGGTGAGGAGCGGGCAGCCGCGCTGCTGCCGACGAACATCGCGGTTTCGGACATGAAGTTCTCGCTCGACTACTTCCGCCGTTCCGCCGACCACCGGCTGCTGTTCGGCGGCGGCGTCAGCTATTCCGGGGTGGACGCGCCGGGGCTGAAGCAGGCGATGCGGTTGAAGATGCTGGCGATCTATCCGGACCTGAAGGACGCCCGCGTCGAGTATTTCTGGGGCGGGCGGGTCGCCATCACCATGAACCGCATGCCGCATCTGGGCCGGCTGTCGCCGACGACACTGTACGCCCACGGCTATTCCGGCCATGGCGTGGCGCTGGCCGGCATGGCCGGCCGGGTGATGGCGGAGGCGATCAACGGTACGGCCGGGCGCTTCGACGTCTTCGCCCGCATTCCCCACACGCCCTTCCCCGGCGGACGGCGGTTCCGCACCCCGGCGCTGGTCCTCGCAATGATGTGGTTCCGTCTGCGCGATCTGCTGTAGTCTGGGGAGGCAATCCGCCTGCCCCCTTCCCCCCGCCCCTTCATACTGCCGAGTTCCGCCCCCGCCGATGACCGACACCTCCAGCAGCGACGAGCCCACCCCCTCTTCGGAGACCGCCCCGGCCGCGGACGACGCCCCGGACGATGCCGTCGCCGAAAAGGCCGCGCAGGAGAATGTGCTGGTCCAGCCGATGCGGGACACGCATTTCGATTTTCAGCACAAGGTGTTCAGCCTGCCCGGCGCCTTCTTCTGCCAGGAGCCGAACAGCAAGGAGCCGGTGCTGAACATCCTGCTGGGCGATCTGAAGGCGACGCTGGCCTTTCCCACCCTGCTCGAGTCCTTCCAGATCGAGGACGGCACCCACGACGCCCGCCTGCTGGAGATCATCGAACAGGGTCTGGCCTTCGTGAAGCTGATCCGGCCGGGTGAGGAAATCCCGGGCGAGTTGCTGGACGGCCGCGCCTCCTGGTCGGTGGAGGACAAGCACCGCATCATCGCCAAGGGCCGGCTGACCGTGCAGATCGTCTCGTCCTTCACCGGCAACGAGATGATCGTGTCCGACATCGACGAACTGGAACAGGTGGTCGAGGACCCGCAGACCAAGGAGCGGATGAAGGCCGCCTTCGCCAAGATCGCGGAGCGGCTGAAGCTGACCAACGACTATGAACAGTACCTGACCGACCGCATCGACGATCTGGCGCAGGAACTGTCCTACATCGAGGCGCTGCGCGACCGCTTCAAGCACATCCGCCGCATCGATCAGGCGATGGCGAAGCTCGCCACCATCTACCGCACCGACCGCACCTTCTGCAGCGAGTTGAACCGGATGCAGGGGCTGATCCGCAAGCCTTTGCGCGAATACGACCTGATCTTCGACCAGGCCGACGCCCAGACCGGCGACATCGTCGGCGCGCTGCGCAACTTCCACCCGACCATCCAGTTCATCCGCAAGATCCGCGACGACCTGCGCGCCAAGCTGCTGGAATGGGAGGAACTGCTGCAGGGCTGGGACGAGGTCACGATGGAACGCTCACCGAAGGTGGAGGCGTTGCAGAAACAGACCTACCGGTTCCTGGCGAGCCGCTACATCGAGACGACGGTGTGGAAGCGGGGGGGGTGAGGGTTGGGGAAGCGTCGGCTACCGGATGCCCCCTCCCCATCCCTCCCCCGCCCTCGGCCGGCCGAAGGCCGGTCCGATCGCGGGAGAGGGGGCAGGGTGCTTGAAGGCGTGACTGAAATGCCAGAGTGGCGGCAGTCCCCTCCCCCGCCCAGCGGTGGAGGGTCAGGGTGGGGACATCGTCAGCCGACGTCTTCACACATCCCTCACGCCACCCCCCGCAACTCCTCCGCCGCACTCAAGTCCACGCTGACCAGCTGAGACACGCCGCGCTCCACCATCGTCACTCCGAACAGGCGGTCGACGCGGGCCATGGTCAGACGGTGGTGGGTGATGATCAGGAAGCGGGTGTCGCCCTGCCGTGCGATGTCCTCCACCAGATCGCAGAAGCGCCCGACATTCGCCTCGTCCAGCGGGGCGTCGACCTCGTCCAGCACGCAGATCGGCGCCGGATTCGACCGGAAGACGGCGAACAGCAGCGACAACGCGGTCAATGCCTGCTCGCCGCCCGACAGCAATGAGAGCACCTGCAGCTTCTTGCCCGGCGGACTGGCGTAGATTTCCAACCCGGCGTTCAGCGGGTCCTCGGCGTTGACCAATTCCAGATAGGCCTTGCCGCCGCCGAACAGACGGGTGAACAGCTCCTGGAAGTCGCGGTTGACCACGTCGAAGCTGGCGACCAGCCGTTCGCGCGCCTCGCGGTTCAGGCTGGCGATGCCCTGGCGCAGGCGGGCGATGGCGGCGGTCAGGTCCTCGCGCTCGCTGTGCAGACCGGTGATCTGAGCCTCCAGCTCCTGCGCCTCGATCTCGGCGCGCAGGTTGACCGGTCCCATGTTCTCGCGCTCGCGCGTCAGCTTGTCCAACCGGGCTTCCACCGCTCCCGCATCGGGCATCGGCTCCGCGGGGTCGAGATCGGCGGCGGCGCGGGTATCCTCCGGCCGGCAGTCCAACCGTTCGGCGATGCGCTCCGTCAGGGTGCGTTCCTGCTGGAGGGCGGCGGAAACCGCGGCCTCGGCATGGGCGCGTGCCTCGCGGCCATCGGCCAGCGCCGCTTCGGCATCGTGCAGCGCCTGTTCGGTCTCCGCCAGCCGGGCCTCCGCCTCGGCCAACCCATCGGCGGCGCGCTTGCGGTCGCGCTCCGCCATGGTGATCCGGTTAAGCAAATCCTGGCGCTCCGCCGCGATCTCGGCCGGTCGTCCGGAAAGCTGGGCGAGTTCGCCTTCGGCCTCCTCCGCGCGCTGGCGCAACTCCGCCACCCGGCCCCCGGCCCCGGCGGAGCGGCTGTCCCACGACGTGGTTTCGGCCTGGATGGCGCCCAGGCGATGGCGCCGGGCCTGTGCCTCGCGCGTCAGGCGGTCGACGGCATTCTGCCGCTCGGCCAGCACGGCGCGGCGTTCGGCCAGTGCGGCGCGCTGGTCGTTCACCCGCTCCCGCCCTTCGCGCGGGTCCGGCAGCGACTCCAGCAGTTCCAGCGCTTCGTCACGGCGGGCGGCGGCCTCGCGCTCGTCGGCGGCAAGACGCTCGACGGCCTCCACCAATGCCGCAAGCCGTGACGACGCGGCATCGGCCTCGCGCGCCAGCTTGGCGTGGCGGTCGCGGGCAGCGTTCAGCGCAGCGAAACCTTCGCGCACGGCATCGCGGGCACGGCGGTCGGCCTGAGCCGCCGCTTCGACCGCCAGTTTCGCGGCGTCCAGAGTCTCGCGCGCCAGCTCGACCCGTTCCTCGGCAAGCTCCAGCTCGCCGCGCAGTTCGGCCAGCCGGTTGCGCTGCTTCAGGCGGACGGCCGCGGCGGTCGGGGCGCCGGCCTGAACGGTCAGACCGTCCCAGCGCCACGCGCCGCCGTCACGGCTGACCAGCACCTGACCCGGCACCAGCGCCGCGGCCAAGACCCCGGCAGCGGCGGCATCGTCGACCACCCCGACATGGGCAAGCGCGCGGGCGGCGGCCCGCGGTCCTTCCACATGGCGCGACAGCGGCTCCACCCCATCCGGCAGCGGCGCCACCGAGTCATAGGCCGGCAGCGTGCGCCAATGCACCGGCGCCTCCTCGTCCAACGGAGCGGTCAGCGCATCGCCGAGCGCGGCGGCCAGCGCCCCCTCATAGCCGGGCGACACCGCCACCGCGTCGACCAGCGGCGGGAACGGCCCGCCGGCTCCGGCCTCCAGCAATTCGGCCAGCGCGCGCTCCTCGGCATGCAGCTTGGCACGGGCGGACTCGGCGGCGGACAGCGCCTCGCGGGCGCGGGATTGGGCCGGTTCGGCCTCCGCCTTCGCCTGTTCCGCCGCCTCGGCCGCCTCGCGGGCCTGCTCCAACCGCTGTTCGGCAAGCTCCACCGCCAGTTCGGCGTCCGACAGGTCGGCGCGGGCGGCGATCTCCGCCTCCAAGGCGGCGCGCTGGGCCTGCTGTTCGGCCAGCCGCTTGGCGAGGCCGGCGGCGCGGGTTTCCAGTTCGGCGGCCTGACGCTGGGTGGCGGCGCGGCGGGCCTCGTCGGTGGCGACCTCTTCGGTCAGGCGGGTCAGTTCGCGGTCGAGGGCATCGACCTGCTCGCGCGCCTCGGCCAGAGCCTCCGCCGCGGCGTCCTCAAGCATCTCCTCGTCGGCCTGTGCGGCGATCAGCCGGTCGCGCTCGGCCACCAGCCGGGCCAGCGCCTCCCCGGCATCGGCGGCCAGAGCCTCCTCGCGGCCGAGGTCGCCGGCGATCTGGCGCAGCCGGGCCTCCAGTGCGCGCTGCTGATCGGCGACGCGCTTCTCCTCGGCGTCCAGCTGTTCGCGGGCGATCACCAGCCGTTGCAGGGCGGAAGCCGCGCGCGCCTCGTCCTGGCGCTTCTCCGGCAGGCCGGCGGCGGCCTCCGTCCGGCGGGCAGCCAGCTGGTTGACGGAGAGCATGCGGTCGCGCACCGCCGCCTCGGCCGCTGCGAAGGCGGCATGGGCTCGGGCACGCTCCTCCTGGGCGGCGATCCAGCGCAGGTGCCACAGCACCGCTTCCGCCTTGCGGATCTGGTCGGACAGGTTGCGGTAGCGGGATGCCTGCCGCGCCTGCTTCTTCAGGCTTTGCAGCTGGGTGTCCATCGCCCCGATGACATCGTCGAGGCGGGTCAGGTTGCCCTCCGCCGCCTTCAGCCGCAACTCTGCCTCGTGCCGGCGGGAATGCAGGCCGGTGATGCCGGCGGCCTCCTCCAGCAGGGCGCGGCGGTCCTGCGGCTTGGCGGAGATGATCTGCGCGACCTTGCCCTGGCTGACCAGGGCCGGCGACGCGGCACCCGAGGCGTTGTCGGCGAACAGCAGCTGGACGTCGCGCGCCCGCACCAGCTTGCCGTTGATGCGGTAGTCGGAGCCGGAGCCGCGCTCGATCCGGCGGGTGATCTCCAGCTCGTCATGTTCGTTGAAGCCGGCGGGCGCTGTGCGCGACCGGTTGTCCACCGCCAGCGTCACCTCGCCCAGGTTCCGCGCCGGCCGGCTGGAGGTGCCGCCGAAGATGACGTCGTCCATGTCACCGCCGCGCATGCGCTTGGCCGACGTTTCGCCCATCACCCAGCGCAGCGCCTCCACCAGATTGGACTTGCCGCAGCCGTTGGGGCCGACGATCCCGGTCATGCCGGGTTCGATGACCAGCTCCGTGGCATCGACGAAAGACTTGAAACCCGACAGGCGGAGACGCGTGAACTGCACTGGGGAAGAACCTTTGGTGTACCGGGCTTTGAGGGGTGCGGGGTTGGATGACGGTTGCCCCCTCCCCGACCCTCCCCCGCTACGCGGGAGAGGGAGTTGAGTGCCAGAACGGCGGCAGTTCCCTCTCCCGCGAAAGCGGGGAAGGGTTAGGGAGGGGGCATCACCCCTCTTACAACCGTTGAAACTTCAATGAAGCGCTTACTTCAGCAGCTTGTCGATTTCCTTCGAGAACTCCTCGAACGACTGGGCGCCTTCGATGCGGGCCTTGCCGTCGTTGAGGATGAAGGTGGGGGTGGCTTCGATCTTATACTGGTTCTGGCCGGTCAGCCGGGTGTTCAGGATGGCGTCGGCCAGTTCCTTGTTGGCGAGGCAGGCGTCGATGGTCTCCTGGGTCATGCCGGCCAGCTTGCCGTACTGCGCCAGCGCCTTGGCCGGATCGGAGGAGCGGCTCCAGTTCGGCTGGCTCTTGAACAGGACGTCGGTCAGCGGGAAATACCGCTCCGGCGGGGCGCAATGGGCCAGCATGCTGGCGCTGAGCGCGGCCTGATCGAAGGGGAAGTCACGGAAGACCAGCTTGACCTTGCCGGTGTCGATGTAGGCTTCCTTGATCTTCGGCAGCACGTTGACGTGGAAATTGGCGCAGTGCGAGCAGGTCATCGACGAATAGTCGAGGATCGTCACCGGCGCCTTCGGGTCGCCCATCACGCGCTCGGCCATCATTTCCGAAACCGGCGGCAGGGTGGCCGCGGCCTGTGCGGCCGTGGACGCCGCGGTCATGGCGGTGCCGAACGCGGCGGTGAAGCCGATGGCCAGAAGACCGGCGATTCCCAAAATTTTGCGGTTCACTTTGCCCTCGTTCCTACCAGATGTTGACGTATAGACAATGACGTACCGATGCGTCCAGCAAGCCGGCTATCGCGCGGCGCGTTTCGGCCGGGCCATCAGCGAGCGGCCGAAGCGTTCCAGGGTGGCGCGCAGTTCCTCGTCCTCGACCGCCGCGGTGGTGGCGGTGATGCCGATCTCCTCGTCCATCGTCAGGGCGCGCGGGCGCACCACCGGCGATCGCGTGGAGGGCAGTGCCGCATGGATCAGCTTGATCTTCGCCACGGCGCGATAGCCGAAGAAACTGTTGATGCGCTCGATGATCTGCGGTTCCAGATGCTGCAGTTCCAGCGCGATGGCGCCCATGGCGCGGATGTGCAGCGTCGCCTCCTCGCGCTTGCCGCGGGGAAAGCTGAGCTTGTCGGGGGCTGTGCGCAGCGACAGCTGGTGGCCGACGATGGACGGCCAGTCGGTGATCAGCGCGCCGAAGGCAAGTCCGCGCTTGCCCAGCACCTTGCCGGCGACCTCCGGAACGGATTGGCCGATGCGACGCGGTCCGCTCATGCTCTGCGATCACTCCTGTGCAGCCCCGGTCCGCGAACCGGTTCCGGGACATGTGGGATGGCGGCACCCTAGCGCAAGCTTCGGCCGATGCCCAGCATCCGGCCAGGGGATATCGCCGGCTCCCTTCCCCAGACGCTCCCGACCCTCTATTTCTTCCCATCATGATTCCAAATTCGACCGAGGCCGCCCGGCGGCTGTTGTCCTGGTACGACCGCCACCGCCGCGACCTGCCCTGGCGCGCCAAGCCGGGGGAGACCGCCGATCCCTACCGGGTCTGGCTTTCCGAGATCATGCTGCAGCAGACCACCGTGCCCGCCGCCGCCCCCTATTTCCGCAGCTTCACCGAACGCTGGCCGACGGTGCGCGATCTGGCCGACGCGCCGCTGGACGACGTGCTGGTGGCCTGGGCCGGGCTCGGCTACTACGCGCGGGCGCGCAACCTGCACAAATGCGCCCGCGTCGTGGCGGACGGGCATGGCGGGCGGTTTCCCGGCAACGAGGCGGCTCTGTTGGATTTGCCGGGAATCGGGGCCTACACGGCTGCCGCCATCACCTCCATTGCCTTCGACCGCAAGGCGACAGTGGTGGACGGCAATGTCGAGCGGGTGATCGCCCGCATCTTCGCGGTGGAGGAGCCTCTGCCCAACGCCAAGCCGACCCTGCGGCGGCTGGCGGCCACCCTGACGCCGGATTTCCGGCCCGGCGACTATGCCCAGGCGATGATGGACCTGGGCGCCACCATCTGCACCCCGCGCAAGCCGAAATGCATGCTGTGCCCCTGGGCCGAGTATTGCGAGGCACGCGCCGCCGGCATCGCCGAAAGCCTGCCGCGCAAGGCGGCCAAGGCCGAGAAGCCAACCCGCCGCGGCGTCGCCTATTGGCTGCTGAACCCGGATGGCGCCGTCCTGCTGCGCCGCCGGGCGGAGGAAGGGCTGCTGGGCGGCATGGCGGAGGTGCCGTCGACCGACTGGGGACCGGAGTTGCCGGGCGAGGCCGCGGTCGCGGCGCAGCAGCCACTGCCCGCGCGCTGGCGCCGGCTGCCGGGGCTGGTCCGCCATACATTCACCCATTTTCACCTTGAGCTTGAGGTGATCGCCGCCAAGGCCGGTCCGGACTGGCAGCGGGCCGATGGAAACTGGGTGCCGGTGGACCGCCTGGGCGATCAGGCGCTGCCGTCGGTGATGGTGAAGGTGGTGCGCCACGCGCTTGCCAACGTGTGACGCGGGCCGGCTGCCTGGCCGATTGCTTGGCCGATTGCGTGATGGAGTGCCTGTGCGAATGCCGCGTGCCGTGATGACCGCTCTGTTCGTCCTGCTGGCTCTCGTCGTTCCCCTGCAGGCCGCCCCGCCCGGGAAGGAGGGACAGGCGGGCGTGGCGCTGGTGCTGGCGCTCGACGGGTCGGCCTCCATCACGACCGGCGATCTGGAATTCCAGTTGCAGGGCCATGCCGCCGCCTTCCGCGATCCGGCGGTGGCGGAAGCGCTGGCGTCGGCACGGGCGCGGGTGACGCTGGCCGCCTATTCGGGACCGAACAGCCTGAAGGTTCTGATCCCCTGGACGGCCCTGACAAAGCCGGAGGATGCCGGCCGCTTCGCCGGCCGTATCGACAGCCTGCCGCGCGGCTTCCAGGGCGACTCGACGGCCATCGGCAGCGCCATCCTGGAGGCGGCGAAGCTGTTCGACCGCGGCGGCAAGGCGCCGCGGCAGGTGATCGATCTGGTCTCCAACGGCTTTTCCAACGGCGGGATCGACCCGGCCGAGGCGCGCGACCGGGTGACGAAGCGCGGAATCATCGTCAACGGCCTCGCCATCCTCGACGAATTCTCCTGGCTGGAGGAGTATTTCGAGAAGAGCGTGATCGGCGGGCCGGGAAGCTTCGTGAAGAGCGCCATGGACAAGGACAGCTTCGTCGCCGCACTGCGGCAGAAACTGATCCTTGAAATGGTCGCCCTGCCCGATCACATGCCAAGCCAAAGCGCCGCCATCCCATAGGCGGCCGATAAGACTCCGAGGAGCGGGACAGTTGGAAAGCGTCGATTTCCTGGTGGTCGGGGCCGGCATCGCCGGCGCATCGGCAGCCTACGAACTGGCCGCGCAGGGCCGGGTGCTGGTTCTGGAGCGCGAGTCGCAGCCGGGCTATCATTCCACCGGCCGGTCGGCGGCGCTCTACACCCAGACCTACGGTCCGGCGCCGATCCGCGCCCTGACGGTGGCGAGCTGGGATTTCTACACCGACCCGCCCGCCGGCTTCGCCGAACACGAACTGCTGACGCCGCGCGGCGTGCTGATCGTCGGCCGCGACCACGAGATCGACCGGCTGGATGAGGAATATGAGCAGGGACGCCGCCTGACCCCGTCGGTCGAACGTTACGACCGCGAACAGGTGCTTGCCCGCGCGCCCTTCCTGCGCGCGGACTATGTGGCCGGCGGCGTGTGGGAGCCGGATGCCCGCGACATCGACGTTCACGCCCTGCATCACGGCTTTCTCCGCGGGCTGAAGGCCCGCGGCGGCCGGGTGGTGACCGATGCCGAAGTGCGAGCGCTCGCTCGCCGGGACGGCCTGTGGGTGGCGGAGACCAGCGCCGGCACCTTCGCGGCGCCGGTGGTGGTGAACGCCGCCGGGGCCTGGGCCGACGAACTGGCGAAGCTGGCCGGAGTCGCCACGGTCGGGCTGGTGCCGAAGCGGCGCACCGCCATCACCTTCGACCCCGTCTTCGAGGATCCGGCCGACAAGGTGGGCCTTGACGGCTGGCCGATGGTGTCGGACGTGGCCGAGACCTTCTATGTCAAGCCCGATGCCGGCCGCCTGCTGGCCTCCCCCGCCGACCAGACGCCTGTCGAGCCCTGCGACGTGCAGCCCGAGGACATCGACGTCGCCGAAACGGTGGACCGGCTGGAACAAGCGTCGCGCTTCTCCGTTCGGAGATTGGCCCACCGCTGGGCGGGGCTGCGCAGCTTCGTGGCGGACAAGGTGCCGGTCGTGGGGTTCGCGCCCGATGCGGAGGGATTCTTCTGGCTTGCCGGCCAAGGCGGCTACGGCATCCAGACCGCGCCGGCCATGGGCCGGGTGGCGGCGGGACTCGCCACCGGCCGGGGCCTGCCGGAGGATGTCAGCGCGCTGGGTGTGGCCGAGTCCGACCTGTCGCCGGCCCGGCTTCGGTGAACGAATGCTGTATAGGTGGAGGCGTGCGATGGTTGTGCGTCGGATGATGGGGCGTCGAACGATGACGAGCAGGCCGGCCCGGCGGCTTCTGGCCGTGGCGTCGCTGGGATTAGCCGGCGCTTTGGCCGGCTGCGCCAACCCGGCGGTGGACGAGGCGCTGGTGGCACAGACCGCCCTGATCGGCCTGCCGAAGGAAACCCTGCTGTCCTGCGCCGGCGTGCCGGAACGTCGGGCTGCGGTCGACAATCGCGAGTTCTTCACCTACCGCAGTTCCCGTCTGGTGTCCTACCCCAGCCCGCCGCCCCTGGGTTATTACGGCGGCTGGGGATGGCCCCATTATGGTTATGGCTATGGCTGGCCGGCCTATGGGTATGAAGTCAACAGCTTCGATTGCGAAGCAACCTTCAGTTTGAGAAACGGCGTGGTCGAGCGCGTGGTGTATGGCGGCGCGTCAGGCGGGTCGGCACGACTTGGTCAATGTTACGCCATCGTCCAGAACTGCATGGCGCTGATTCCGCAACGGACAATCAGGCCAAGCCCTTGATTTCCTTGTCCATGCGACAACTCGTCACTGTTGCAGAGCTGCTGCATGGAGTGAGGATCGGTTGTAACCCCCTAGTACCCATACAGTACGTCTGGTAATAGCTCCGTTGGCTGATGCCACAGAACAGCAACAACGCATTGCCTGGAGCAGACCCCATGACCATCCTGTCGCGCGCCGCCGCCGCCCTGCTGGCGACCTCGGCCCTTGTCGCCATCGCTTCCCCGTCGCTCGCTCAGGACTTCAAGGGCAAGTCGGCCGGCGACATCGTCGTCCGTGCGCGCGGCCTGGCCGTGCTGCCGCAGGAAAAGGGCACCATCAACAACACGACGCTGGGTGACGTCGGCTCGGCCAAGGTCGGCAACGACTACATTCCGGAAGTCGATTTCACCTACTTCTTCACCGACAACATCGCCGCCGAACTGATCGCCGGCACCAGCCGTCACCGCGTGAAGGGCAACCTGATCGCCGCCGCCGGCGGCGTGACGGAAATCGGCAAGGTCTCGCTGCTGCCGCCGACCCTGACCGTGCAGTACCACTTCATGCCGAAGGAGCGCATCAGCCCCTACATCGGCGCCGGCGTGAACTACACCCTGTTCTACAACGAGGATGCGGCCAACAACCCCAACGCCGGCGGTCTGCGCATCACCGACACCAACTACAAGAACCGCTTCGGCTGGGCCCTGCAGGCCGGTGTCGACGTTGCCATCACCGGCAACTGGTCGCTGAACGTCGACGTCAAGAAGGTCTTCCTGAAGACCGACGTGACCGCCAATGCCCATGTGGGCACCGCCGTCCTGCCGGTCACCTCGAAGGTCACGCTGGACCCGTGGCTGGTCGGCGTCGGCATCGGCTACCGCTTCTAAGAACGGGTTTCGGGACTCGTCCCGGCACTCGAAAGGCGGCCTCTCCCATCCGGAGAGGCCGCCTTTTTCTTTGCATTATCCGTCTTGCAGATTGTACGCCAATCCCCATGATTCCAGTATCTGGGTCATCGGAAGGGAGGCCGTACCGCCATGCATGTTGCAGCCGTCTTGAAGCGCAAGGGCAACCGGATCGTCTCCGCCGCACCGGACGATCCCGTGGCCGCCGTCACCCGCCTGCTGACCGAGCACCGGATCGGCGCCGTGCTGGTGATGGACGACGATGGCCAGCCGGTCGGCATCCTGTCGGAACGCGACATCGTGCGGGCCG
The DNA here is from genome assembly GCF_000283655.1 of Azospirillum lipoferum 4B. Taxonomy (NCBI): domain Bacteria; kingdom Pseudomonadati; phylum Pseudomonadota; class Alphaproteobacteria; order Rhodospirillales; family Azospirillaceae; genus Azospirillum; species Azospirillum lipoferum. The sequence continues at coordinate 373,958 of NC_016623.1, forward strand.
TCGCCCGCGACGGTGCCGCGGCGCTCGAGCGTCCGGCCGCAGACCTGATGACGCGCGGCCTGATCACCGGCACCCCGACCGACACCGTCGCCGACATGATGGCGGTGATGACCGAACGGCGCATCCGCCATGTGCCCATCATCGACTCCGGCCGCGTGGTCGGCGTCATCAGCATCGGCGACGTGGTGAAGGCCCGCATCGACGATGCCGAGCTGGAGGTCGAATCGCTGCGCGGCTATGTGGCCGGAATGGGCTGAGGCGAGCCATCCATCCTCAACGCGAAAAGACCCGCCGGGGCGTCCCGGCGGGTCTTTTCGCATCGATGTCCGGAATCCGGCTTTACGCCGAATGCGACTGCGGGAAGGCCATGGCCGCCTGGGTGCGGTTGCGCACGCCCAGCGACTTGAAGATCGCGGTCATATGGATCTTCACCGTGCCTTCGGACAGGCCCAGTTCATGGGCGATCTGCTTGTTCGACTTGCCTTCGCGCAGGCGGTCGAGCACCTCGCGCTGACGCTGGGTCAGCAGCTGCTCCAGCTGCGGGTCGGTCGGCGGGATCACAGAGCCGCCGCGCTGGTCGGGCTCGATCCCTTCGCGCAACACCGTGGCCGGCACATAGACGCCACCGGAGAAAATCAGGTCGAGCGCGCTCAACATGATCTTCACGCTGGACGATTTCGGGATGTAACCGGCCGCACCGTTCTCCAGCGCCTCGCGAACGTCGGACTGCGCCTCGGACGCGGACACGACCACGACCTTGGAGTTCGGCTGCCGGTCGCGCAGCATGCCGATGCCGGAGAAGCCGGGCCAGCCGGGCATGCGCAGGTCGGTCAGGATCAGGTCATAGGCCTCATCCTTCGAAGCCGCCATGTCCAGAAGCTCATCGAAATTGCTGGCTTCCGCAAAGGTAGCGTTTTCGCGCAGCTGCTCAAGCAGACGGCGAAGACCTTCCCGGAACAGGACGTGATCATCACCGATCAGGATCTTCATCGCTCAAACTCCCGAACCATGCCTGCCCCTCCGAAAGTCGCCTCAGAGGCTTCAGAAAAGGAGGGGGCTGTCGCCACCCGCATATTCCCTAAAATCCGAAGGATATAGCAGGCACCGGCCGAACGTAATCTCTATTGAGATGTAACACGCAGGGACGAGAGGGAACAACCTGAAATTAACTTTTGTCACGGCCGTGAAAGCTGATCGGCTGAGGCCAGCGCTTCCCAAGAGTGATATTTCCAAAGATCTACGACAATTTTAGGTTCCTATACGCATGCGCTCTTCCGACCTGCCGAAAAGGCAAGAAAAGGCCGGACCGGTGCCTTGCGCGCACCTGTCCGGCCTGAAGTCAAGCGCCCCGACCAAGCGGTCGACGCATGTCAGAAGGCAGCCTCTTCCAGTTCCATCAACGGCTTGGCGCCGGCGGCGATGGTGATGAACAGGCTGTTCGTCTGCGGCAGCAGCTTGGTCATGTAGAAGCGGGCGGTCTTGATCTTGGCCTCATAGAAGGCGGCATTGCCTTCCCCGACGTCGAGCTTGGCCTGCGCCTTTTCCACCATGGTCAGCCAGCTCCAGCCGAGCGCAACCAGACCGAACAGGCGCAGGTAATCGCTGGCGGCGGCACCGGCTTCCTCCGGATCCTTCAGGCCCTTCTGGGCGATCAGGGCGGTGGCCTGCTGCAGCTTGGCGAAGGCCTTGGCCAGCGGCATCACGAACTCGCCCAGCTCGTCCTTCTCCATCGCCGCCTCGATGTCGCGGCCGACGGGGTGGAAGAAGTGGCGCAGCAGGCGCCCCATGTCCTGCGGCAGCTTGCGGCCGACGAGGTCCAGCGCCTGGATGCCGTTGGTGCCCTCATAGATCTGGCAGATGCGGGCATCGCGGACATATTGCTCGACGCCGGTCTCCCAGATGAAGCCGTGGCCGCCATGGACCTGCACCGCGATGTTGGCCGACTCGAAGCCGATGTCGGTGAACAGCGCCTTGACGATCGGCGTCATCAGCTGGACGAACTCGTCGGCGTCGCGGCAGGTGCGGGCGTCGGCGTGCTTTTCCGCCACGTCCAGGTGATAAGCGACCAGCGCGCCCAGCGCGCGGGCGCCTTCGCCATAGGCGCGGGCGGTCAGCAGGTTCCGGCGCACGTCGGGATGGACGATGATCGGATCGGCCGGCTTGTCCGGCGCCTTCACCCCCGACAGCGACCGGCCCTGGAGCCGCTCGCGGGCATAGTTGACGGCGTTCTGGTAGGACACCTCGGCCAGCCCCAGCCCCTGGATGCCCACGGCCAGACGGGCCGCGTTCATCATCACGAACATGGCGCGCATGCCCTTGTGCGGCTCGCCGACCAGCCAGCCGGTGGCGTCCTCGAAGTTCATGACGCAGGTCGAGGACGCCTTGATGCCCATCTTGTGCTCGATGGAGCCGCAGGCGACGCCGTTGCGGGCGCCCGGCGTGCCGTCTTCGTTCGGCATGAACTTCGGCACCAGGAACAGGCTGATGCCGCGGGTCCCGGCCGGGGCGTCGGGCAGGCGGGCCAGCACCAGATGCAGAATGTTCTCGGTCAGGTCATGCTCGCCGGCCGAGATGAAGATCTTGGTGCCGGTGATCTTGTAGGCACCCTCCCCGTCGGGAACCGCCTTGGTGCGGATGATGCCGAGGTCGGTGCCGCAATGCGGCTCGGTCAGGCACATGGTGCCGGACCAGGTGCCGTCGACCAGCTTGGGCAGAAAGCGCTGCTTCAGCTCGTCCGAGCCGTACATCGCCAGCGCGTTGTAGGCGCCGAGCGACAGGCCGGGATACATGCCGAAGCTGAGGTTGGCGGAGCAGATGAACTCCTCCAGCATGATGTTGACCAGCTTCGGCAGTCCCTGCCCGCCATAGGCCGGGTCGCAGGCCAGACCCTGCCAGCCGGCCTCGATATAGGTGGTGTAAGCCTCCTTGAAGCCCTTCGGCGTGCGGACCTCGCCATTCTCGAAATGGCAGCCCTCGCCGTCGCCAGACTGGTTCAGCGGGAACAGAACCTCCTCGCACAGCTTGGCGCCTTCCTCCAGCACCTGGCCGACGAGTTCCGGCGTGGCGTCCTCGTAACCCGGCAGGGCCGACAGCTTGTCCAGGCCGACGATCTCGTCCAGGACGAAGCGCACATCCTCAAGCGGAGCCTTGTAGATCGGCATCTCTCGTTCCTCCCCCTCAGTTCCGCAGCGGCTTGCCGGTGAGCAGCATGTGCTCGATCCGGTCGATGGTGCCGCCGGTGCGCACCAGACCCATGAACGCCTCGCGCTCCAGCCGCAGGACATGGTCCTCGCCGACCGGCTTGGAAACGTCGGCCTCCTCGCCGCCGCTCAGCACCTCGGCCAGCGCGGCGCAGACCACCTTGTCGTGCGGCGTGACCTTGCCCTGCAGGGCGAAGCCTTCCACCGCCAGCTCCATCGCCGCCTTGGCGCTGGGGCCGGGCAGGACATAGGCCGTGGTCCTCTCCGGCGGGGTGTAGTCCGCCGCCAGCTCCAGCGCCTTGGCCTTGGCGTCGGCCAGCAGGCGGTCGCGGTTCATGGTGATGCCGTCGGTGGCGCGGAAATACAGCAGCTCCTTGGCCTCGGCCGCCGACTTGGCGACGGTGGCGGTGCTGATGATCTCGAAGGCCTTGGCAATGCCCGGCATGGGCCCGCGCGCCGCCTTCGGATTGGCCTGATGGCGGGCCAGCATCTCGGTGCAGCCGCCCCAGGCCGGGATCAGGCCGACGCCGACCTCGACGAGGCCGACATAGGTCTCGGCATGGGCCTGGACATGGTCGGAATGCAGCAGGATTTCGCAGCCGCCGCCCAATGCCATGCCGCTGGGCGCCGCCACCACCGGGAAGGGGGCGTATTTCAGCGCCCGGTAGGTGCGCTGGCCGCCCTCCACCATCTCCTCGATCTGCGGCCACAGGCCGATGTTCAGCGCGAACAGAGCGAGGCCCAGATTGGCGCCGACCGAGAAATTGTCGGCCTCGTTGTGGATGACGAGCGCCTTCCAGTCGCCCTTGCCGTCGCCGATCAGGCGCATGGCCTTCTCATAGGCGGCCATGATGTCGGCGTCGACGGCGTTCATCTTGCTGGTGAACTCGACGCACAGCACGCCGTCGCCGATGTCCCACAGGCTGGCGGAAGCGTTCTTCCACACCGGCTTGCCGGCGGCGCGCTTGATGTCGGACAGCAGCAGCACGCCGTCCGGGCGCACGACGGTGTCATAGACGCCGGATGTCGTCAGATGCTGGAGCTTGCCGTCCTCCACCCGGTAGAAGGGGCGGCCGGATGCCGTCTCCACCAGTGCCGGGACCGGAACGCCTTCCGAGCGGCACAGCTCGGCGAACCACCCAGTGCCCAGGCGGTCGATCAGCTCGAACGGCCCCTGCTTCCAGTTGTAGCCGAGGCGCATGCCCTCATCGACGGCGACGATGCTGTCGGCGATCTCCGGCACCAGGCTGGCGGCATAGGCCAGCGTCTGCGCCAGCACGCGGCGGGCGAAGCGGCCGCCCTTGTCCGGGTGCTCGCACAGCTTGCGCAGGTCGCGGCCGGCGGCGGACACGCTGTCCAGCCGGGCCTTTTCCGACGGGGCATACTCACCGGTCTGCAGATCGACCGACTCCTTCACCTTGCCGCCGCCGGCCTTGTTGATGCGGTAGAAGCCGCCCTTGCCCTTGCGGCCGGTATAACCCTCCGCGATCATCCGGGTGATGACCGGGTGTTCGCGCATCTGGCCGCGATAGGCGTCATTGGCCGGCAGGGTGGCCGACATGCTCTTGGCGATGTGCGGCATCAGGTCCAGCCCGACGAGGTCCATCAGGCCGAAGACGCCGGTCTTGGGGATGCCCATCGGCCGGCCGCCGACGGCGTCCGCCTCCTCCACCGTCAGGCCGAGGTCCACCGCGGCATTCACCGCCGACTGGATCCAGAAGACGCCGATGCGGTTGGCGATGAAGCCCGGCGTGTCCTTGCAGTGGACGACGCCCTTGCCCAGGCGGCGGTCGCAGACGTCGGCGATGGCCGCCAGCGCGTCGGCCCGCGTATCGGCGCCGCCGACGATCTCCAGCAGCCGCATGTAGCGCGGCGGGTTGAAGAAGTGGGTGATCAGGAAGTCCTTGCGGAACTGCTCGCTCTGCCCATCCGTCAACACCGCCAGCGTGATGGTGGAGGTATTGGACGACACGACAGAGCCCGCCTTGCGCACCGGATCGATGCGCTTGTAAAGGTCGGCCTTGATCGCCGGGTTCTCGACGATGGCCTCGACGATCCAGTCGACATCGGCCAGCAGGTTCAGGTCATCCTCAAGATTGCCGGGCGTGATCAGCTTGGCATTCTTGGGATGCATGAAGGGAGCCGGATCGGTCTTCAGCATCTTCGCCACGGCACCTTTGGCGATGGCGCTGCGGTCCGCACCCTCCTTCGCCGGGATGTCGAGCAGGACGCAGGGGATGCCGGCGTTGGCGAAATGGGCGGCGATGCCGGCGCCCATCACGCCCGCACCGATCACGGCGGCGCGTTCGATCTTCATGGTTTTTCCTCCCCGATCCCGTTCGTCAGACCGCTTCCAGGATGGTGGCGATGCCCTGGCCGCCGCCGATGCACTGGGTGGCCAGCGCGAACTGCTTGCCTTCGCGCTTCAGCAGGGCCGCGGCCTTGCCGGTGATGCGGGCGCCGGTGGCCCCCAGCGGGTGGCCGAGCGCCAGGGCGCCGCCGTCCGGGTTGATGCGCGACGGGTCGATGTCGAGATCGCGCATGCAGGCGATGGCCTGGGACGAGAAGGCCTCGTTGATTTCGATGATGTCGATGTCGTTGATCGACAGGCCGGCACGCGCCAGCGCCTTGCGGGTCGCCGGGACCGGACCCAGCCCCATCAGTTCCGGCGCGCAGCCGGCGACGGCGACCGAACGGATCTTCGCCAGGATCGGCAGGCCGTTGGCCTTGGCATACTCCTCCGTCGTCACCAGCACGGCGGCGGCACCGTCGGTCAGCGGCGAGGAGGTGCCGGCGGTCACGGTGCCATCGGCGGTGAAGGCCGGCTTCAGGCCCGACAGGCTGTCGGCATTGGTGCCGGGGCGGATGCAGCCGTCCTTGTCGACCAGACCGGCCGGGGTCTGGATGCCGACGATCTCGTCGGCCATGCGGCCGGCGGCCTGGGCTTCCGCCGCTTTGGCGTGCGAGGCGACGGCCAGCGACTCCTGCTCGGCGCGGGAAATGGCGTATTGGCGGGCGACATTCTCCGCCGTGATGCCCATCGAGCAGTAGGCTTCGGGGTAGGAGGCCTTCAGCGCCGGATTCGGCATTGGGTTGAAGCCCATGATCGGCACGCGGGTCATCGACTCGACGCCGCCGCAGATGAACACCTCGCCGGCACCCATCTGGATGGCGCCCGCCGCCTGGTGGATCGACTGCATCGACGAACCGCAATAGCGGTTCACCGTGGTGGCCGCCGCGGTCTGCGGCAGCTTGGCCAGGAAGGAGATGGTGCGGGCGACGTTCAGCCCCTGCTCGCCCTCGGGGAAGGAGCAGCCGACGATGACGTCCTCGACATCTTCGGTCTTCAGGCCGGTGCGTTCCACCAGCGCCGCGATGACGCGGGCCAGCAGTTCGTCGGGGCGGACCTTGGTCAGCTCGCCCTTGTGGGCGAAGGCGAAGGGCGAACGGGCATAACCGGCGATGACGACCGACTTCATGAGTGCTTCTCCTCCATGTCCTGCGTCTCCGTGATGCCGTTGCGGCGAAGATGCTCGGAGATCTGGGTGTCGATGGTGCACAGCTCCGCCAGCGTCTGTTTGACGTCGGCAAGCTGCTGTTCAAGCGCGGAAATCCGGCGGCGCGCGATCATGCGCATGTAGCGCATCTGTTCGATCTGGGCGTCGTCGGTGTCGTAGAGGTTCAGGAAATCCTTGATTTCGGCCAGGCTGAAGCCCAGCCGCTTGCCCCGGCAGATCAGCGCCAGCCGGGCACGGTCGCGGTGGCCGTAGACGCGTGCGCCTCCGGGAGCGCTGCCGATCCGCTCCGGCGCCAGCAGCCCTTCGTCCTCGTAATGGCGGATGGTGCGGTGGGTGAGACCGAACTCCCCGGCCAGTTCGCCGATGGCGAGCCGCGGGCCGGGCATGCGGCTGTCGCCCCCGTCATCCCCCATCTCCGCCATGTCGTAGCCGACCGAAAGCCGATCCAATCCGTTCGCTCCCTTCCTTGACGTTTACGTAAAGGTAAGGTCTATGCCGCACGCTGTCAACAGACTTGTTGACCAAACCAACCAGTTTGCCGAGCGGCCCGGCCACGCCCTGGGTTAGGCAACTGTTCAGCCACTAACAGGTGCGGCGCGCCCGCGCAGTGACAGGATGCCACGCCCCGTTCCGCTTTGTGGCTGTGGCAGGCTTTGCCCAGGACACGACGAGCCCCGCCGGTTCCCCGATTCCATATGGGAAGCGGATACGGCGCCGGACAGACGGTCAGAAGGCCGCGGCGGGATCAGGGTGGGTCGACTGTTTTCGGCGGATCAGGACAGGGGATAGGAGACAACCCATGTCGGCGCGCGCCATTGTATCGCTGGGCGTCTGGATATTGGCCATGGTGCTGCTCGGCACCATGACGGTCGGCCTTGCGCTGGCCTTCTACGTGCTGCTGACCCTGTGCTTCGCAGTGGTGGTCGCGGCACTGACCCTGCTCGTCCGGCGGCGGGAGAACCATCGAAGCGAGCAGAGCTACCTTTAGACACGGTGTTGCAGGTAAGGGGCGCCGGTTGGCGCCCATTGCCTCTTTTTCACCTCACTCCGGCAGCACGCGCAGGCGTGACACCGAGGTGCGGGCGGACAGGTGGGGCCGCTGCAGGTCCTGCACTTGGGCACCGGGGGCCGCGAAGTCGCCGGGAGTCACGGCGCGGACCAGATAGACCAGCCGGAAGCGGGGGGCCGCCTTCGGCAGGTCGATGGCGGCGAGGAAGCGGTCGTCGCGGAACTCCACGTTGCGGACGGACGACAGCTCGCCCAGCCAGGACAGCTTGCCGAGCTGGCCGCTGTTGGCGAGCCGGACATTCTCGATCTCGAAGCCGGCCGGCAGCGGATCGCTGACCAGCACCGAATGATCGAGCGGGTCGCCGACCTCACCCTCCAGGATCACCACCAGCAGGTCGTTGTGGCGGACACCGGCCGGGTCGACCGGACGGCCGGCCATGTCGAACAGGCGGCGGCGGATGGTCATGCCCTGCTCTTCCGCGCCCGCCGGCTGGTCGGGTACGCCGGCCACCGAGACGGTCTGCCGGACTTCGCCGCCCAGGTTGCGGATCGCCGGCGGTGCGGCCGGGTCGATGCGCAGGATCTGGGGCTTGGCGTTCTCCACCGTCTGGTCGCCGATGGCGAGCTTCATCGGGGCGGCACGGTCGATCAGCGCCTTGGATGCCAGCAGCAGCCAAGCCTGTTCCTGCGGGTTGGTGGTGCGGACCGCGGCGAAGGTCTTCGCCACGCGCTCCGCCGCCTGGAAGATGCGCTCGCGGTCGACCGCCCCGCTTTCCGCCAGCAGCGCCACCACGCCAGCCTCGTCCCGCAGGGAGGAACCATGGTCGCGCAGGCTGGCGGATACCATCCGGGCACCGGTCAGCTTGGCGAAGGCGTCGGCGGCAGCCGGCTGGTCGCCCAGCGCGGCGGCAGCGGCGGCGATCTGCGCCCGGCTGAAGTCGGTCGGCAGCCGGTCCCAGTAGTTTTCACGGAAGTACCGGACTGCGCCGGCATCGATCAGTTTCGCCCGAGCCAGCACATACAGGGCATAGGCACGGCCCGGCAGGTCGGCGGTCTCGACCCAGGCATTGTCGACCGCCTGCTTCATCCAATCCAGCCCCTTGCGGTAGGGCTGGTCGGGGATGCGGTATCCCGCAGCCTTGGCACGGCCCAGCACGTCGACCGCATAGGCGGTCAGCCACGGGTCGAGATCGCCCTTCGGCGACCATGCGGAGAACGCGCCGTCCGCACGCTGGAAGGTCAGCAGACGGTCGATGCCGCGCTGGACGCGGGCCTTGATGCGGTCTTCCGGCGCAATGCCCAGACCGGCGGCGACATCGGGCATCGACAGCAGTGGCAGGATGCGGCTGGCGGTCTGCTCCGCGCCACCCGGTGCCGCCCGGTCCAGCGCGAAGAGCAGGCCCGCCACGTCGAGATCCGGCAGCGGAGCCACCACGGCACCGACGGACAGGGTCTCCGGCCGCAGTCCGGCAGCGAAGTCGGCCGGGAGGGTCAGGCTCTTGTCGGTGGGCAGGGCGGCGACGGTGCGGCGCGATATCGGCGGCGAGGCCGGGCGCACGGTGACGTCCCAGCGCCGGGTGACGCGGACGCCGTCCGGACCGGTGACGTCCAGGGTGACATGGCCGGCCCCTACGGCGGTGGCGGTCAGCACCCGGCCGGCGGTCGCCCGCTTGCCGCGCGCCAGCTTCGGCACCGCCAGATCGGCTCCCCCGTCGCCCTGAACGATGGAGACGGCACCCTCGGCGGTCAGGGTCATGCGGTAATCGCCGGACGGGCCGTTCAGGTTGTCGAGCGACAGCATCACCTGCGCCGAGTCGCCCGGGGCGAGGAAGCGCGGCAGCACCGCGTCGGCGACGATCGGGTCGCGGACCAGCATCTGGCTTTCGGCATGGCCGATCCGGCCCTCGCTCCAGGCCACGGCCATCAGGCGCAGGCGGCCCTGGAAATCGGGCAGATCGAAGGGAACGGAGACCTTGCCGTCGGCTCCCACTGTCAGGATGCCGGAATAGAGCGAGACCACCCGTTCCGACTTGGGCGGCACCAGCCCGGCGACCTGACGCAGGCGCGGAGCCGGCGCTGCCGGCGGCCGGGTGGCATCCAGGCTGGCCGGATCGATCAGCCGGCCGTAGGAGTCGCGCAACTCCACCGTCAGCGGCCGCTTGCCCAGATAGTGGCGGGCCGGATCGGGAGAAGGCTGATCGGTCAGCTGCATCACCGATTCGTCGACGGCGGCCAGGGTCACGAAGGCCTGCTGGCCTTCGGCGATGCCGTCCACCGTGACGTCGGCGGTCATGGCGCGGCGCGGCTCCACCTCCGCCGGGGCGGAAAGGTGGATGTCCAGCGTGCGCGGCGCCTTGTCCATCGCCAGCCAGGCGAGACCGACCGCGCGGCGCGGCGGCTTCTTCGACTGGGGGTCGGAGGTGGCGAAGGCGGTCGCCAGCACATGGGCGCCGCTGGTCCAGCCCTGCCCGACCGGGATTTCCAGGAAGGCGCCCTGGGTGCCGATGGCGCGGGTGACGGCATAGGTCACGCCGCGGTCGGCCACCGCCACCAGGACCTGACTGTCATAGGGCGGCTTGACGAAGACCCAGGCGCTCTCCCCGGCGCGGTAGGCCGGCATCATCACCGAGACGTCGACGGCGTCCGGCCGCTCGCCGGCGGTCGGGGTCATCCACCAGCCGGCGGCGAAGCGCACGCTGGTGGCGACGCCGGTCTTGGGATCGAACACCTCCAGCCGGTAGCGTCCGGCGGCGACCGGGGCCTCCACCGCGGCCGGACCGCCGGCCTGGGCCGACAGGGTGCCGCCGGTCACGCGCTGGTCCTTCACCGTGACCTTGTAGTCCCAGCGGCCGTTCGCCTCGTACCAGGCGTAGTCGTACTCCTCCTCGAACAGCTCGTAGGAGAGGTCGGCGCGGTCCGTCGGCTTGCCGTCCGGCCCGACGGCGATCACCTCGAACCCGGCGGTGGCGCCTTCCGGCACGCCGTCGCCCTCGAAGCGCGGCTTGATGCCGATGGCGAAGGGCTGGTGGCGCACCGGCAGGACGAAGTCACGGCCGACCGGACGGCCGCCGATGTCGAACAGGGTGGCGCGCACCACCGCTTCCAGCGGGCGGGTGCTTTCGGGCGGACGCGGCAGCTTGACCTTCAGGCGGGCCGCGCCGTTGGAATCGGTGATGAAGCCCGGCAGGTCGGCGCGGGCCGGCTTCACGTCCTCCTGCGCCAGACCGAAATGGTAGCCCGGCAGGTTGGGATAGGGGTTCACCGCGGCGCGCAGGGCGACCGTCAGCTCGCCCGGCAGGCCCGAGGCCGGCGCACCGTAGAGATAATGGCTGTCGAGCGTCACGTCGGCCTCGCCGTCGGCTGCCAGCTCCGTCGTCGGGGAGGCGAGCGACAGGTCCAGCCGCGGGGGCACGAAATCCTCCAGCAGGAACTCGGCCCTGCCGATGGCCGGACCGTCCGGCTCGGCATGGGCGGTGACCGTCCAGTTGCCGGGGAAGGCGTTCATCGGCAGGTCGATGCGGGTGGCGAAGCCGCCGGCCCCGCTGTCCGTCAGGGTGCGCCGCTCCACCTCGAACCCGTCGGGGCGCAGGACCCGGATGGTCAGCGCCTTCCCGGCGGGCGGGTTCAGGTCGGTGTCGCGCAGCAGGGCGGTCAGCTGCACCGTCTCGCCCGGCCGGTAGATTCCGCGCTCGGTATAGAGATAGGCGTCGAGCCCGCCGGTCATCGGACGGGCAATCGGGGCAGGCTTGTCCGGCGTCTCGGCCGAGGGGGCACCGCCGGCGGTCAGGTCGAGAAAGGCGAAGTCGCCATCGCCGCGCGCGGCGAACAGGGCCTGCACCGGCTCGGTCCCGGCGGCGCGCAAGGCAGCGAGGTCGAAGCGGCCGAGCCCGTCCTCTCCGGTCCGGACGCGGCCCAGTTCGGACCCGTTGCGGGCGACCAGACGCAGTTCCACCCCCGCGGCGGGGCTGGCGCTCTGGACGGAGCGGGCGAAGACCACCAGCGAATCGTCGCCGAGGATGGTGTTGAGGCCGAGATCGGAGACCACGAACCACTGGGTCGCCTTGCGGTCCCAGCCGCCCGGCTTGATCTCATCGGCGCCGGCGACGGCGACATAGACGCCCGGCTCCAGCTTGCCCAAAACGGCGTCGATGGGAAAGGCGGTGGTGACGCTGCGGTTCGGCTGGTTGCCGATCCCCATCTCGCCGCGCCAGACCTCCTGGCCCGACTTGTCCAGGATTTCGCCGATGTCGTAATCGGTCATCTGCTGGGTGATGCGGCCGAAATAGATCTTCTCGACCAGCGCCCGGTCGGCGATGCGCAGCACCTGCAGCTTCGCCCGGTCCAGATTGATGGAGCGCAGCGGCAGCCCGTCCGCACCCACCCGCGGCAGGATGTAGCCGGCGCCGCGGAAGGCCAGCGAGGGCTTGCGGTTGGGCACCTGCACCTCGCGGGTGTCGGCGGCCGGCAGCCGCTTGCCGTCGATGCCCGGCAGCCCGTCCTTCAGCGTGACGCGATAGCTCTCGCCATGGCGCAGCCCCTCCACGCACAGGGTGCGGTCGCGGGCGATGGCGGCACCCTCGACCGCCGGCTCCACCGCCACATAGTCGCGGTAGTTGACGGCGCGCGAGCGCTCCAGCCGGTCGGTGAAGGTGAAGCAGGCCTGGGGCGTATCGCGCTCCGCCACCACCTCCACGCCCGACACGCCGAAAGGCACGGGTTCGGCCGGGGGATCGGCGGCGAAGGTCCGGGAAACGGTGTACGTGCCGGAGCACGCGACGAGAACGGCACAGACACGCGCCAGCGCACGCAACATTCGAGACAGGCCCCAATTCCGCGGGTGGGTCCGAAACCGCAAGACCGGGGACAGCCCTGGCGTCGGCTCGGACCTGGACAAAACCGGCGGGAGTATGCCCAAGCGGCTGGGGTTTCGCCATGGCTTTGCGGCAGGGGCGTGCAGATCGCTCCCGCCGCCGCAATGCCTAGCTGCCCGCGAAGCGGTTGCGCAGGCGGGCGATGGCCTCGTCCAGCACCTCGTCCCGCTTGGAGAAGCAGAAGCGCACGACGCCGGTCGGCGCATTCTCGACGAAAAAGGCGCTGACCGGGATGGCGGCGACCTTCGCCTCCTCCACCAGCCAGCGGCAGAAGGCCTGATCGTCGCCGTCGAAGCCGAAGCGGCCGATGTCGGCGGCGACGAAATAGGTGCCGGCGCTGGGCAGCACCTCGAATCCGACGGAGGCCAGCCCGGCGGCAAGCCGGTCGCGCTTGGCCTGCAGCCCGGCGGCCAGCCCGGTGAAGTAGCCCTCCTCCTTGCCCAGCCCATAGGCGACGGCGGCCTGGAGGTTCGGCGGGGTGGTGAAGGTCAGGAACTGGTGGGCCTTGGCGACCGGCTGCAGCAGATGCGGGGCGGCGGTGACATAGCCGACCTTCCAGCCGGTCAGCGAGAAGGTCTTGCCGGCCGAGCCGATCTTCAGGCAGCGGTCGCGCATGCCCGGCAGGGTCATCAGCGGGATATGGCGGCGGCCGTCGAAGACGATGTGCTCATACACCTCGTCGCAGACGGCGAAGGCATCGTGGCGCTGGACGAACTCGGCGATCAGCTCCAGCTCCGCCCGGTCGAAGACCTTGGCCGCCGGGTTCAGCGGATCGTTGATCAGCACCAGCTTGGTGCGCGGCGAGAAGGCGGCCTCCAGGTCGGCACGGCTGAAGCTCCAGTCCGGCGCCTTCAGCGAGACGAAGCGCGGCACGCCGCCGGCCAGCCGGACGATGGGCAGGTAGCTGTCGTACATCGGCTGGAACAGCACCACCTCGTCGCCCGGATTTATCAGGCCGAGCAGACAGGCGGTCAGCGCCTCGGTGGCGCCGGAGGTGACCATCGTCTCGGTCTTCCAGTCGACGTCGAGACCGTAGAAGCGCCCGGCATGGGCGGCCAGCGCCTGCCGCAGGTCGGGGGTGCCCATCATCGACGGATACTGGTTCCAGCCCTGGAGCAGCGCGTCGGCCGCAGTCTGCAGCACGTCGGCCGGACCACGGTCGTCGGGGAACCCCTGGCCCAGATTGATCGCGCCATGCTCTTCCGACAGGCGGGACATGACCTCGAAAATGGTGGTGCCATAGCTGGACAGCAGCGCGTTGCCCGACTTCACCGCAAACCCTCCTGATGCGAACGGACGCACAAGATGGATGGAGGCGGGCGCGGCTGTCCAGTACCCGCTTCCGCAAGGCAGACCGCGGGCGGGCGGCGCGGGCCGGATGGAACGTTTGAAACGCTGTGGAACGGTTTTCCGCCGGTGTTCCACTGTTCAACCGGTCACGCTGCCCGCCGGCGGACGGGAACGGCGATGCTCCATGCTATCACCGGGCTGCCCGGCGGGTAAGGGACTGCGGGAAAATGCTTGGGCTCAGCCGCGGTTCATCTTGCGCAGGCGACGGGCGCGCAGCTTCTGGCGGATGCGCTCCACCGGGCTGAACATGCGGGGGTAGCGGCGCTTGCCGCGTATGAACAGGCGACGGGCGTCGGCAGAGTTGCGCAGCACGAGAATGCCGCCGAGCAGCATCACCGGCAGCCCGCCGGGACCGGGCAAGGGTGCCAGCAGCAGGCCGAACAGGATGATGGTGCATCCGGCACCGATCAGTGCCAGCTGGCGCACCCGCGCAAACGTCAGCGTCTGGGCGGTATCGGGAGGACTCATCTGTGGTTCGCCAGGTTCCATGCTTCGGTTGGCCTGCATATGGGCCGGAAGATGGCCGCCGAAAAGCCCCCTCCCCTTGCGGGTGAGGCAATCGGGGTTTGCTCCCTCTCCCGTCCCGGGAGAGGGCGCTTACCGCGGGATGCGGTTGCCCGCATTGTAGAAGAGCACCCCCTCAATGCAGCGTCCGCACCGGTTCCGGACGGGTGCCGAGCAGGCGGGCGGGGTCGAGGCGGCTGAGGGCGGCGTCGCGTTCGGCGGGCTTCGGTTCCCAGCCGAATTCGCGGATCAACTGGTCGCGGGCGGCACCCGCAAGCCGGGACAGGCGGTCGCAATCCTTCTGCCCGGCGTCTTTCCGGGCACCCAGCCGGTGCGGGGCGCAGCGGCGGTCGGCGCAGCTTTCCAGCATCAGGCGGATCATCCGCTCGCGCTTGGCGGCGTCGACATAGCCCGACTGATCGAAATAGAGCTTGGTGAAGGCGAGTTCGGTGACGCGGGCATGGCTCCCGCGGCCGCCGACGATCACCGCGGCCACCAGTTCCACGCAGCGGCCGGCGAAATGCGGCAACGGGGCCGTGCCGTCATCGGCACGGTCGAGCAGGCTGCTCGGCAGGTCGACCAGACGGCCGGTCACGTCCTTCACCAGATAGCGGCGCCACACCGACATTTCCGCCTCCCGTCCGCCCAAGCCGGTTCATCGGCCTTGCGATTGGAAAATCCTACACCAGACGGACAAGTCACGGAACCTCGCAAAGCAGACGGCAGACTCCGCCGACCCGAGTTCCAGTTTGCGATGGTCGCAAGGGCCATCTCGGAATGTTCGACAACCTCAGCTTTAATGATCGGGCCGAAGAATCCCGCGCATTTTATCGATCCGCAGAACAGTTTCAAGATTTCACCCAAAATGGAAATATGATGACACGTCAAAATACCAAGATTATCATATGAAAACCGATATGGTTTAGTCTGCGATCATTCAGATGGGAATGGCTGGAATGAAGTTATCGATCAAGACAACGATCGCCATCATGGCCCCCCTCCTCATCATCGCCTTCGCCGCCAACATCCTGTCGTTTTCTCTTTTGACCGGCGCCCGCGAGTCTCTGACGGCTGCGCAGGTTATCCGCCACAATTCTTATCTGCTGGCCGATGAACTGCGGCAAAGCTCCGACGACCTGACCCGGCTTGCCCGCACCTATGTCATCACCGGCGATGCGAAGTACGAGGCCCAGTATTGGGATGTGCTCGCCATCCGCAACGGCCAGAAGCCGCGCCCGCAGGCCTATCACCGTATCTATTGGGATTTCGTCGCCGCCTCCGGCACGAAGCCGCGCGGGGACGGTCCGACGGTTCCACTCCAGACCCTGATGGAGCAGGCCGGCTTCACGGCGGCCGAGTTCGGCAAGCTCAAGCAGGCCCAAGCCAATTCCGATGGGCTGGTGAAGCTCGAAACCAAGGCGATGAACGCCGTGAAGGGCCTGTTCGACGATGGCCGGGGCAACTACACCGTCAAGAAGGCGCCTGATTTCGAACTCGCCCGCAACCTGATGCATTCGAAGGAATACCATACCTTCAAATCGGAAATCATGGCACCGGTCGACGAGTTCTACGTGCTGCTGGAACAGCGCACGCAGGGCGCCATCGAGGCAGCGGAACGGGAGGTTGCCTTCTACCACACGGTCAATGTGACGACATTGGCCCTGCTGGGTCTGATCATGGCATTGGCCGGCTGGATCCTGATCTCGCGGGTCTCAGTCCCGCTGAACGCCCTCAAGATCGCGATGACCCGGCTGTCCCGCAACGAACATGGCGTGGCGGTCCCCCATCTCGGCAAGGGCGACGAGATCGGCGAGATGGCGCGCGCCACCGACGTCTTCAAACGTGGCCTGGATGAGGCCGAAACGGTCCGCGCCAGCCAGCAGGAGCGCGAACGCCGGCAGGAGGAGGAAAAGCGGCTGGCCATGGCACGGCTCGCCGACCAGTTCGAAACGTCGGTGTCCCGCATGGTCAGCGAGGTGCGCTCAGCCACCGGCAGCGTGCAGGAGGACGCCCGCGCGCTTTCCGCCACTGCGCAGGATGCCTCCCGCCAGTCCGCCTCCATGTCGGAGGCCGCCCTCAACGTCACGGCGAATGTCGAGGGGGTCGCGGCCGCGACGGAGGAACTGGCCGCTTCGGTCGCCGAGATCGCCCGTCAGGTCTCCAGCGCCTCGTCGGTCGCCCGCAACGCCGTCAGCGAGGCCAATGCCACCAACGAGAGCGTCAAGGGTCTGGCCGCCACCGCCCAGCGCATCGGCGACGTGGTCAATCTGATCCAGGTGATCGCCAGCCAGACGAACCTGCTGGCGCTGAACGCCACCATCGAGGCGGCCCGCGCCGGCGAGGCCGGCAAGGGCTTCGCCGTCGTCGCCAGCGAGGTGAAGAATCTCGCCAACCAGACCGCCAAGGCGACGGAGGACATCCAGGCCCAGGTCAGTGCGATCCAAGAGGAAACCGCCCACGCCGTTCAGGCGATCGACGGCATCACCCGGACCATCGGCAACATCTCCACCATCACCGTGGCAGTCGCCTCGGCCGTGGAGGAACAGGGCGCAGCCACACAGGAGATCACCAGGAACGCCCAGGAGGCCGCACGCGGCACGCGCGGGGTGTCGGCCAACGTCGAGGGCGCCAACGAGGCGGCCGACCGCACGCGGCGCTCCGCCGACACGCTGCTGGCCGCCGCCGACACGCTGTCGCAACAGAGCGCCGCGCTGAGCGCGGAGGTCGACGGCTTCGTCCGCAAGGTACGGCAGCCCTGACCGGGACCGCACCATCGGCAGCACGCTTCGGACCGGTGACGATCCGGGAGGATCCGGCCTAATTCGGCACCAGCGGCCAGAACACCGAGATGGCCGCGGTGCCCAGGATCACGACCATGATCGACAGCGGCAGTCCCAGCCGCCAGTAGTCGCCGAAGCGGTAGCCGCCGGGGCCCATCACCAGCGTGTTGCACTGGTGCCCGATGGGGGTGAGGAAGTCGCAGCCCGCCCCGATCGCCACCGCCATCAGGAAGGCGTCCGGCCGCAGCCCGAGATGGGTGGCGAGGCTGGCGCCGATGGGCGCCATCACCAGCACGGTGGCGGCATTGTTCAGGAAGGGCGTCACCGCCATCGCCGCCACCATGATCATGGCGAGCGCGCCGATGGGCGGCATTCCCTGCGACAGCTGCGACAGCAGGCCGGCGATCAGTTCGCTGCCGCCGGTGGTGCGCAGGGTTTCGCTGACCGGAATCAGGGAGCCGAGCAGGACGAGGATCGGCCATTCCACCGCCTCGTAGGCCTCGCGCAGGCTGACCACCTTCAGCGCCATCATCACCACTGCCGCCCCGAAGAAGGCGATGGCGACCGGCACCAGACCGGTGGCGACCAGAACCACGGTCAGCCCCAGGACGGCGACCGCCGCAGCGCGCTTGGGCGTGCGGCCGATGGCGAGATCGCGCTCGGCCAGCGGCAGGCAGCCCAGTTCGGCCAGCGTGTCCGCCATGGCCGCCTCCCGCCCCTGCAGGACGACCAGATCGCCCGACTGCAGGCGGACGCGGCGCAGCCGCTGGCGGATCGGCCGCCCGCGCCGGCTGATCGCCAGCAGGTTGGCACCGAAGCGCTCGCGCAGGTTCACCTCCTCGATGCTGTGGCCGATCATGGTGGAGCGCTGCTCGACCACCGCCTCGACCAGGACGATGTCGTCCTCCTTCTCGACCCCCTCCAAATCCTTGTCGTGCACCATCTTCAGCCCGGCGCGCTTGACCAGCTCCGCCAGCGCCGTGGTGTCGCCCTCCAGCACCAGGATGTCGTCGGCGAACAGCACCCAATGGCCCGACGGCACATAGCGGCGGTAATTCTCGCGCACGATGGCGGCAATCGTCACCTCGCCCTCGCCGACCGCCTCCAGTTCCGCCACGGTGCGGCCGACGAACTGGGAACCGGTGGGCAGCCGTGCCTCCGCCGTGTAATCGTCGATGTTGAAGGCCGGACCGGCCGACGCCGTCCGTCCCTTGGGCAACAGCCGGTAGCCGACCGCCAGGAAGGCGACACCGAACACCGAGATCACAAGGCCGACCGGCGTGAAATCGAACATGTGGAAGGGCTCGCCCGTCATCTAGGCGCGCAGGCGCGACACGATGACGTTCGGGGAGGTGCCGACCAGCGTCATCAATCCGCCCATCAGCGAGCCGAAGGCCATCGGCATCAGCAGCATCGACACCGGCGTGCCGGTCCGCCGCGCAACCTGCAGGGCGATGGGCATGAAGATGGCGAGCGCGCCGATGTTCTTGACGATGGCCGACAGCAGCGTGACCGCCCCGGCCAGGACGGCGACCTGCATCCACACCGTCGTCATGCGCGTGGCCAGCGGGCGCATCGCCGCCTCGACCACGCCGGACCGGCCGACGGCGGCACTGATCACCAGGGCGGAGCCGACGATGATGACGATGTCATCGGAGAAGCCCAGGAAAGCCTGCTTGGCCGGCACGATCCCCACCGCGACCGAAGCCAGCAGGGCGAGCATGCCGACGAGGTCGTAGCGCAGCCGGTCCCAGATCAGCAGCGCAATGACCGCGCCGATGATGCCGAACGATAACATCTGGTCGATGGTCATTGGGAAAGGCGGCGTCCTTCCTGTCCGTTTGCCCGGGCTGCCCCGTTCGAGAGGGGACGGACAGGAGGAACGCGGAACAGGCGGTCAGCGGGCCGAACCCGATGCCTCGCCCTCCCCGCGGCCATTGCCCGACTTGCCGGACGCCGGCGCTCCCTTGTCGGGAGAGCGGGCATCCTGCACCAGCCGGGCACACTGTGGCTGCTCACCACTGCCCGGGTCAAGGAAGGGCAGCACGCCGGCCAGCGGAGTCAGCAGCACGCCGAGCGCCACCGCCGCCGCGCCGCGCGCCGCGGACTCGGTGGGATCGACGGCGATGTCGGGGTTGCCCAGCGTGCCGCCGACCAGCACCGGCACATGGGTGGCGAACATCTGCGGCGACTTGGAATCGCCGACGATCCGCAGGTCGAGCGCCTCGTTGCGCAGGCTGATGGTTCCCTTGCCGGTGACGATGGTCTCGGGCGTGTCCAGCACCAGCGCCTGGACGCGGGCGATGCCGTTCTCGACCGACAGGTTGCCGACCAGGCAGTTGAAGGGCAGCGGCTCCGACCCGGAGAGCACGACGCCCAGCGTCTCCAGAATGTTGGTCTTCAGGCCCTTGACCGCGAGGCTGGTGATTCGCCCGCCGTCGACCGAGACGCCGACCTTGCCGTCGGAGTTGGCCAGCAGGTCGGCCACCGTCTTCCCTGTCCCTGCAAGCTGGATGCGCCCCGCCACCGTGCCGCCGATCTGGCCGGCGAAGGAGGTCTCGCTGAAGAAGGCCGACAGCTTCATGGAGCGGATGTCCAGGTCGGTGCGCAGGGCCGGAACCTTGCGGCTGCCGTCCACCTGCACCGTGCCGGCGATCCGCCCGCCGCCGATGCCGAGCGACAGCGGGTCGAAATGAAGGTCGCCGGCGGTCAGCCTGACCCGCATCTCCAGGTCCTGAAGCGGGGCGAAGGGCGCCTCCACCCGCTTGCCGCGCAGGCGGACGTCCATGTCGGTGTTGCGCAGCTTCTCCACATTCACCGGTGTCGCCGGGATCACGCCGCCGTTGCCGCGGGTCGGGTAATCGTCGCTGCCGCGCGGCGAGGCGCCGACGAGGCCGGCCAGATCCTGGGCCGCCAGCCGGTCGGAGGTGAGCTGGGCCTTCACCATCGGCCGCTCGCCGGTGGTGTCGACCGACAGGTCGCCGGACAGGTCGCTTTCGCCGACCTTGCCGTTCATGCCGTGGAAGGCCCACAGGCCCCCTTCGCGCGACAGGTGGCCGGAGATGGCATAGGGGCGCGTCTTCGGCGTCGGGATGCCGAGGATCGGGAAGATCTCCGCCAGATCGTTGCCGCTGAGCGCCACCGACAGGTCGATGCCCTCCATCTTCACCGGCTCCGCCACCGAGCCCTCGATGCGGCCCTGGGTCTTGCCGACGGCGGCCTCGATCTTCATCGGATAGGGCTTGGGGTCGTCGCGCAGGGTGAGCAGCGAGCCGCCTTCCGCCGCCAGGGTGAAGGGTTTTCCGGCGAAGTTGCCCTTGCCGTTCAGCTGTACGGTGTCGCTGTCGTTGCCGCCGGTGGCGGTGTTGATGGTGTTGTCGATGTCGATGTCGCTGGTGGGATCGCGGTAGCGAATCCGGCCGTCGGCGATCACCAGCCGTTCGATCACCGGGATGTCGCCGCGGCCGTCGGGGGTCGCGGCCTCCTTCGCCACCTCCTTCTCCGCATTGGGCGGGCCGAAGTTCCAGTTGGCCTCACCTTGCTGGTTCTTCTCCAGGATCAGCTTGGGACCCTGGAACCTCAGCTCCGGCAGTTCCCAGTCGCCGCGCAGCAGGGGCCAGAGCCGCAACGTGGCGTCCAGCGCCTGGATCGCCAGCATGTCCTTGTCCTCGCCCCGCTCCTGCGCCCATTGGGCGTTGGCGACGCGCAGGCCTTCGACATGGATGCGGATGGGATTGCCGGGATGGACGCGCAGGTCGCCGTCGATGGCGACCTCGCGGTTCAACGCGGCCGAGGCGCGGCGGGCGACGAATCCACGGGCATCGTTCCAGTCGTACAGCAGCAGCACCGCGCCGACGCCGACCACGACGAGGCCGACCAGGCCCAGCAGGCCGTAGCCGATCCATTTGAACACCGATCCCGCCGCCCTTGCGCCCGCCATGCTCCCGGCCCTCCCGCAGATCGCCCCTCCCTGTCAACGGCCGGCGGAGAGGAACGGTGAAGGCTTCGGGCCGGGAGTACCGCAAGAGATCCCCCCGCCCAGCCTGAAGGTGGTATATTCACGTTGTGGCTTATATTGGATTTAACGCAAAATTCAGCTTCGCCGGGCCGTAATCGGACGACCCGGTTTCGACACCCCCTGGCAGCCACGGCCGCAGACACGATGCGCTCCCTTACCAATTTCGCCCCGTCCACCTTCGAGGAACGCGGTGCCGCGGTGGCTTTCACCACGCCGGTCCTGGCGCAGACGCGGGTGCGCAAGGACGGCCGCGACCAGCTGGAGGTCATGGTTCCCAACCTGTCGGAGGGGCGCGGCGTCTATGTGGTGCCGTGGAAGTCGCTGCCGCTGGCCTTCCCGATGACGGTGCACGACCGAATGCTGCACGACCTGATCGCCAAGGCCGACGGCTGTTCCCCCGACGACATCCGCAAGGCGGTGCTGGAGGCGGCGCGCTGCGGGCTTGCCGGCGGCGGGGCGGTGGCGGCGGCGGAAGCGGCGCTGAGCGACGACGAGGACCAGCGGCTGCTGATCAACTATCAGCTGATCGTCGAGGCGTTGAAGGCGGTCGGCCTGGAATCGACCGAGATCCTGCGGGTCGGCCTGACCTCCGCCGAGGGGCAGAAGCTGACCCGTGACCTGATGATGAAGGCGGCGCAGCGTCTGGCGCTGGAGCCGACCGAACTCTATGGCCGCATCGCCGAGCTGGCGGTGCTGATGGAATCGATCGGGCTCGCCAGCTCGCCCAAGCCGGCGCGGCTGCGGCGGCTGATGCGCGACCTGCAGGGCTTCCGCGACAGCATGACCGACTGGGCCACCGACAACGTGTCGGAAGCGGCCCCCATCGGCGGTTTCTGCGCCGAGGTGGCGGAGCACACGGTCAACCACGCCCGCAACGTCATCGGCCAGCTGGATCAGGCGATGGCCTCCTTCGAGACGCTGCTGCGCCAGTGGGAGACCAAGCGGCCGCAGATCCGCAAGGCGTCCAGCCGGCTGTCCTGGCTGCTGGACGGCTGGGAATACCTGATCCTGCTGTGGAGCGACGCGCTGACCCAGGACCGCTACAGCCAGGACATGGCGGTCCACGACATCTTCCGCGTCATCCCGCTGCTGCCCAGGGACGAGGGGCGGATCGACCAGTCGCTGATGGCCGACAAGCTGATCAACAGCCAGAAGCGGTCGGTGCGCGCCTATGTCGACTGGCGCAGCGGCCAGCTGGACGTCGATCTGGTGATGCGGATCGAGACGCTCAAAGGGAAGGCGGCCTGACCATGGAGATGAGGGATCTGGTCGCACTGGGCGACAAGCTTCTGGACATCGACGAGGCCAAGTTCCGTCAGGTCGTCACTCTGCTGGAGCAGATGAACGACCATCCCGACATCCAGCGCACCATCGCCGTCATCCGCCCCCGGCTGGTCGAGCTGCGGCTGCACCGCCGCCCGACGCTGAAGCGGCTGTTCTGCGACCCGTTCGAGGATCTGTTCGAAGCCCTGGGCAAGACCGACCCGGTGCCGCTGAGCGTGATCGAGCGGTCGCTGATGAACAGTCTGTGGCCGCTGGTGGAGGCCGAGATCGGCAAGGACCGGCTGCGCGCCTTCCGCCCCGCCCTGCAGGACGGGCCTGAGCGCAAGGCGCTGACCGAGGGGTTCTGGGCCGACTGCGGCACGGCGGTGGCCCGGATTGCCGAGGGGGCCGTCGCCGGCCATTACAGCGAGGCGCTCGATCTGCGGATGAATCCCGACCGCGTGCGCGCCCTGTCCGACATCGCCACCATCCTGTCCATCGCGCCCGAGGTGGCGGAGATGAAGGCGGCGCTGTCGCCCAAGCCGGTGCCGAAGCTGCACGGCGACCACATCGAGGCGATCCAGACCATCGGCCGCCGCATCGCCCGCGCCCGGCCGGACGCGCTGAAGATCTTCATCCTGACCGCGACCTCGCGCCTCGGCGACCCGTCCGCCCTGCTGAGCGGGTTGTGGGACATGGATCTGGGCCAGAAGCCGGCCGACCGCGCCACCCTGTTCATGGCGCTGAGCGGCACCGTCGTCGCCCAGATGGAGGACCGGTCGCGCGCCTTCCAGAACGCGCCCGGCGGCACCACCGACCGCATGGCGGTGGCCGATCTGGCGCTCGGCATCGTCGCCAGCCTGGACGCCACCCGCGCGGCGATGGAGCACAGCCGCAACAAGGAGTTCGACCAGCGGCTGAAGCAGGTCCGCAACTCCGTCCACGCCATGGTGAAGACCCAGGTGCTGCAGGACGCCGATGCCGGAATCATCGCGGCCATCGGCGTGCTGGACGGCGGCGGCGACGGGCGGACCCAGCTGGCCCAGGCGGAGAACCAGGCGCGGGCGCTGCGCAAATGCGCGACCATCGCCGATTCGCTGGGCCTGCGCGGCGAGCTGCGGGAGATGACCCAGAAGACCACCGCCTCGCTGACGGAAAAGGCGCAGCAGGCGCTGGGCGGTCCCGCCGGCAACACGCGCACCGGCTACACCGCCATCCGCATGATCGAACTGATTGCCGGACCCGCCGAAGCGAATAAGATCATGGACGGGATCATGAACGGCGGCCGGCGTTGACGGATACGGCGCCTTTCGGTTCGGAGGATCGGGCGATGGGAGCGGGATACACCGGGTGGGAACTGCCGGCAGACGAACGCAGCCGGCTGCTGGCCCTGATCCCGCCGCGCTATGAGCGGCTCGTCGCGGATCATGTGACCCTGCAGTTCGGCGCCGGCCCGCAGGAGCCGCTGCCGACCGCCACCGAGGCGGAGGTGATCGGCTGCGCCGACGACGGCGAGGGGGTGCAGGCGGTCGTCGTCGCCATCGACGGCACCAGCGACCGGCCCGACGGCTCCACCTACCACATCACATGGTCGCTGGAGCCCAACCGCCGCGCGGTGGAATCCAACGACGTCATCCGCGACTATGGCTGGCGCCCGGTGGAGCCGGTGACGATCCGGCTGGTGCCGCGGTTCTTCGGGCTGTGAGGCCGGGGGTGGGTCGGGGCCTCACGGCACCTCCGCCACCCCTTCCGCCGCCACGCCGCGCTTCAGGCGCTGTTCGCGGTAGACGATGAACAGGCCGCTGCCGATGATCAGCGCCGCCCCCACACCGATGCGGGCGGTCGGCGCGGTACCCCAGACGATAAGGTCGAGGATCACCGCCCACAGGATCGCGACATACTGGAACGGCACCACCACCGCCGCCGGGCTGAGCTGCAGCGAGCGGTTCATCATCGCGTGGCCGGCCAGCGCGGTGATGCCCAGCAGCCCCAGCAGGAAGAAGCCGAGCCAGCCCGGGGCTTCCCAGGTCCAGGGCAGCGTCACCCCGCCGATCAGCATCCCGCCGACCATCTGGTTGGCGACCAGCGTCAGGCTGGAGGCGGAGCGCAGGATGCGGGTGGAGATCACGCCGCATGAGAAGATGAAGGCGCCGAGCAGAGCCACCAGGGACGGCCACAGATCGAACCGGCCGGTCGGGTTCAGAACGATGACCACGCCGGCGAAGCCGACAGCAACTGCCACCCAGCGGCGCCAGCCGACGCTTTCCCCCAGCACCAGCACCGACAGCGCGGTGACGATCAGCGGCGCCGACATGTAGATGGTCATCACGTCGGCGAGCGGCAGATAACCGACCGCCCAGTAGAAACAGGCGACGTCCACCGTCATCAGCAACACGCGCAGGATGTGCAGCGGCAGCCGGTCGACGGCGAAGACCGCGGCCAGTCCCTCGCGCCAGATCATCGGCGCCAGCACCGCCAGCCCGAACAGGCTGCGCACGGCCAGCAGCATGGCGACCGGATGGTCGGCCACCAGCCATTTGCCAAGCGCGTCGTTCAGCGTGAAAAGCGTCATCCCGCCCAGCATCATCAGGATGCCACGGCGGGTGTCGGTCGCGGGGGCCGCGGTCATGGAAGGGTCCGGCGATGGTTGATGGCGTGGGATCCGCGGAAGCAGGCCGAAGACCTGCGCGGGCTGCGATATTGCTGGAATGGCGGACGAACGCAACCCCCGCCCGGCGAACGGGAGCGATGCGGAAAAATCCATCCGCGGCATGTCCGCGGGGTGTCAGCGATGGGCATCCTCCAGAACCGGCAACCGGTTCGTCGCCTTCATCTCCCGCAGGGACAGGTTCGAGCGGATGCTCGCGACGCCCGGCAGCCGTCTCAGCACCTTGTCGACGAACCCGCTGTAATCGTCGAGATCGCGCGCGACGACGACCAGCAGGAAATCCGCCTCTCCGGTGGTGTTGTGGCAACTCAGCACATGGGGGCAGGCCTGGATGATCGCCTCGAAGGCCGCGGTGACGTCCTCGCCATGCTGCGTGCAGACGATCTGCACGAAGGCCATGACGCCGAAGCCGAGCTTCCGGCGGTCCAGAACCGCCTGATACCCCTTGATGACCCCGGAATCCTCCAGACGCTTCTGTCGGCGCCAGCAGGACGCCTCGCTCAGCGCCAGCTGTTCGGCGAGCCTGGCGTTGGACAGCCGGCCATCCTGCTGCAGCCGGTCCACGATCACGGCATCCATCTTATCGAGCGGGTCCACGGCGAGGAATTCCTTCAAGGAAAAGATATCATCTGAAAGACTCCTTCATATCCTAGGGGGTGCTCCGTCTTCAATTGAAAGCCAATTTCAGCGGGTTCGCCGTAGTATGACGGGACCATTCCAGCAGGAGAGCCCCCATGAAAGCGGTGGTCTACGAGGCGTTTTCCGCACCGCCCAAAATCATGACCGTGCCCGACCCGACGCCGGAACCGCATGGAGTCGTCGTCAAGGTGATGGCGACCGGGGTTTGCCGCAGCGACTGGCATGGCTGGGTCGGCCACGACCCCGATATCCAGCTTCCGCATGTCCCCGGCCATGAACTGGCGGGCATCGTCGAGGCGGTCGGCAAGGACGTGACCAAATGGAAAATCGGCGACCGGGTGACGGTTCCGTTCGTCGGCGGCTGCGGCGCCTGTCCTGAATGCCATTCCGGCAATCATCAGGTCTGCGACCGGCAATTCCAGCCCGGTTTCACCCATTGGGGATCGTTCGCGCAATATGTCGGGCTGCATCGGGCGGATATCAATCTGGTCGGGCTGCCGGAGACGATGGACTTCACCACGGCCGCCAGCCTCGGCTGCCGCTTCGTGACCTCGTTCCGTGCCGTCGTCGATCAGGGCAAGACCTCCGCCGGCCAGTGGGTGGCGGTCCACGGTTGCGGCGGCGTCGGCCTGTCGGCGATCATGATCGCCAATGCGCTGGGCGCCAATGTCGTCGCCGTCGATATCTCGGAGGACAAGCTCGCCATGGCCCGCGCGCTGGGCGCGGTCGCCACGGTGAACGCGTCGGAGGTCGGAGAGGTCGCCGAAGCGGTGATCGAGATCACGCGCGGCGGCGCCCATGTCTCGCTCGACGCGCTGGGCCACCCCACCACCTGCTTCAATTCCATCGCCAACCTGCGCAAACGGGGCAAGCATGTGCAGGTCGGCCTGATGCTGGCCGAGAACAGCACCCCCGCCATCCCGATGAGCCTTGTCATTGCTCGCGAGCTGGAGATCCTGGGCAGCCACGGCATGCAGGCCCACCGCTATGACGCGATGCTGGAGATGATGCGCTCCGGCAAGCTGGCGCCGGAGAAGCTGATCGGCCGGACGATCAATCTTGAGCAGTCCATCGACGCCCTGGTGACCATGGACAGGTTCGAAGTCGCCGGCGTGACCGTCGTGACCGAGTTCTGAGGAGGGCGTTCGATGTCGGGGCCGGAAAGTCGGCGCTTTCCGGCCCCAACTCCTACGATCAGATCACGCCCTTCTCGCGCAAGGACGCGATGTCGGCCTCGCTCAAGCCGAGCTGATCCGCCAGCACGGTGTCGGTGTGCTGGCCCAGCGTCGGCGGGGCGGTGTCGTGGACCAGCGGCGTGCCACTGTAGCGGATCGGGCTCGCCACCGTCGGAACGCTGCCCTGGGTCGGGTGCGGCAGATCCTGGTGGATGTTGCGGGCCTTCACCTGCGGGTCTTCGAACACCGCGGTCAGGTCGTTGATCGGGCCGCAGGGAACGCCGACCTCTTCCAGCGCAGCCAGCCAGTCGTGGCTGTCGCGGGTCCGGATCAACTCCTCCAGCAGAGCCACCAACTCTTTGCGGTTGGCGACGCGGGCCGGGTTGGTGGCGTAGCGTTCATCCTTCGCAAGTTCCGGCTGCCCGGCGACTGTGCAGAACTTGGCGAACTGGCCATCGTTGCCGACCGCCAGGATGATGTAGCCGTCGCGGGTGGCGAAGGCCTGATAGGGCACGATGTTGGGATGGGCGTTGCCGAGCCGCTGCGGCGCCTTGCCGCCGACCAGACAATTCATCGCCTGGTTCGCCAGCACCGCCACCTGGACGTCGAGCAGCGCAAGGTCGACCTGCTGCCCCTCGCCGGTACGGTCGCGGTGGGCCAGCGCGCCCATGATGCCGATGGTGGCGTAGAGGCCGGTGAAGATGTCCGTCACCGCGACGCCGACCTTGACCGGACCGCCGCCCGGCTCGCCATCCGGCTGGCCGGTGATGCTCATCAACCCGCCCATGCCCTGGATCATGAAGTCGTAGCCGGCGCGGTTGCGGTACGGCCCGGTCTGGCCGAAGCCGGTGATCGAGCAGTAGACCAGCCGCGGGTTGACCGCCTTCAGGCTGTCATAGTCGAGGCCGTATTTGACCAGCCCGCCGACCTTGAAATTCTCGATGACGACGTCGGCCTGGGCGGCGAGCTTGCGGACGAGCTCCTGACCCTCGGGACGCTCGAAATCGATGGTGATGGAGCGCTTGCCTCGGTTGGTCGACAGGAAATAGGCCGACTGGTCGCCGGCCCAGGGCGGACCCCAGGCGCGGGTGTCGTCGCCGGCGCCCGGCCGTTCCACCTTGATCACGTCGGCGCCGAGATCGGCCAGCGTCTGCGCCGACCACGGCCCGGCCAGCACGCGCGACAGCTCCAGCACCCGGATGTGCGACAAGGGTCCGGCCAAGGTCACTTCCTCCTGTTGGTTTCTTATAGCCCTCTCCCGTCCCGGGAGAGGGAGGGACCCGCCGAAGGCGGGAGGGTGAGGGGTGATCCAAGGAACCGAAAGCGCATGGTTCCTTGCACTCCCCCTCACCCTTCCCAAGCTTCGCTTGGGCCCCTTCCCTCTCCCGGGGCGGGAGAGGGAGCGATTACGCCGACACCAGTTCTTCCAGGGAACACTCGATGATGTCCAGGCCTTCGTCGACCAGGGCGTCCGACGCGGTCAGCGGAACCAGCACGCGGATCACGTTGGCGTAGGTGCCGCAGGACAGCAGGATCAGGCCCTTCTCGGCGGCCTTGGCGACCAGCGCCTTGGTGAGGTCGGCGGCCGGCTCCTTGGTCTCGCGGTCAGTCACCAGTTCCATGGCGACCATGGCGCCCAGGTTGCGGACGTCGCCGATGACCGACAGGCTGTTGCGCTGGGCCATGGTGCGGAAGCGGCCGGCGATGCGCTCGCCGAGCTTTTCGGCGCGTTCGACCAGCTTCTCTTCCTCGATGACGTTGATGACGGCCAGGGCGGCGGTGGTCGCCAGCGGGCTGCCGGCATAGGTGCCGCCGAGGCCGCCGGGGATCGGGGCGTCCATCAGGGCGGCCTTGCCGGTCAGCGCCGACAGCGGGAAGCCGCCGGCCAGGCTCTTCGCCATGGTGACGAGGTCCGGCTCGATCCCGGCATGCTCGACGGCGAACATCTTGCCGGTGCGGGCGAAGCCGGTCTGGATCTCGTCGACGATCATGACGATGCCGTGCTTGTCGCAGACCGCGCGGATCGCCTGCAGGAAGGACGGGCTGGCGATGTTGAAGCCGCCCTCGCCCTGCACCGGCTCGATGATGATCGCGGCAACGCGGGCCGGATCGACGTCGGACTTGAACAGGGTGTCCAGCGCCTTCAGGCTCTCCGCCTCGCTGATGCCGCGATAGGCGTTGGGGAAGGGCACATGGAAGATTTCGGCCGGGAAGGGACCGAAGCCGACCTTGTAGGGCACGACCTTGCCGGTCAGGCCCATGGTCAGCAGCGTGCGGCCGTGGAAGCCGCCGGAGAAGGCGACCACGCCCGGACGGCCGGTGGCGGCGCGGGCGACCTTGACGGCGTTCTCCACCGCCTCGGCACCGGTGGTGAAGAAGGCGGTCTTCTTCGGCGTCGGGCCGGGGACCAGCGCGTTCAGCTTCTCCGCCAGCTCGACGAAGCTGTCATAGGGCGTGACCATCGCGCAGGTGTGGGTGAAGCGCTCCATCTGCGCCTTCACCGCCTCCATCACCTTCGGGTGGCGGTGGCCGGTGTTCAGCACGGCGATGCCGCCGGCGAAGTCGATGAAGCGCTTGCCCTCGATGTCCCACATCTCGGCATTTTCAGCCCGGTCGATGTAGAAGGGCATGCCGGCGGAAATGCCACGGGAGACGGCGGCCTCACGACGGGCGACGAAGGACTGATTGGTGGTCATTTTCGTACTTCCTTTGACTTTTCCCGTGGGGCGGGTCAGGCGCCGAGGCCGACGCAGAGATATTTGACTTCCATGAAATCATCGAGGCCGTACTTGGAGCCTTCGCGGCCGATGCCGGACTCCTTGACGCCGCCGAAGGGGGCCACCTCGGTCGAGATGATGCCTTCGTTGATGCCGACCATGCCGTATTCCAGCTTTTCCGCCACGCGCCAGACGCGGCCGATGTCGCGGCTGTAGAAGTAGGCGGCAAGCCCGAATTCGGTGTCGTTCGCCATGCGGATGGCGTCCTCTTCCGTCTCGAACTTGAACAGCGGGGCGACCGGGCCGAAGATCTCCTCGCGGGCGACGCGCATCTCGGTGGTGATGCCGGTCAGGATCGTCGGCTCGAAGAAGGTGCCGCCCAGTTCGTGGCGCTTGCCGCCGAGCGCGACCTTGGCGCCCTTCTCCAGCGCGTCGCCCATCAGCTCCTCGACCTTGGCGATGGCATCGGCATTGATCAGCGGACCCTGGGTGACGCCGGCCTCCGCACCGTTGCCGACCTTCAGCGCCTTGACGGCCTCGGCCAGCTTGGCGGCGAAGGCGTCATAGACGCCGGCCTGGACCAGCAGGCGGTTGGCGCAGACGCAGGTCTGGCCGGCGTTGCGGTACTTGGACGCCATGGCGCCCTTGACCGCCTCGTCCAGGTCGGCGTCGTCGAAGACGATGAAGGGGGCGTTGCCGCCCAGCTCCAGCGACACCTTCTTGACCGTGCTGGCGGCCTGCCGCATCAGCAGCTTGCCGACCTCGGTCGAGCCGGTGAAGCTGACCTTGCGGACGATCGGGCTGTGGGTCAGCTCGGTGCCGATGGCGGCCGGATCGCTGCCCATCACGATGTTGAAGACACCGGCGGGGAAACCGGCACGCTCCGCCAGTTCGGCCAGCGCCAGGGCGGACAGCGGCGTGTCCTCGGCCGGCTTGACCACCACGGTGCAGCCGGCGGCCAGCGCCGGGGCCACCTTGCGGGTGATCATGGCATTCGGGAAGTTCCACGGCGTGATCGCCGCGACGACGCCGATGGCCTCCTTCAGGACGACGATGCGCTTGTTGCCGGCGAAGGTCGGGATGACGTCGCCGTAGGCGCGCTTGCCCTCCTCCGCGAACCACTCGATGAAGGAGGCGCCATAGACCACCTCGCCCCGCGATTCGGTCAGGGGCTTGCCCTGCTCGGCGGTCATCAGCTGGGCCAGATCCTCCTGCGCCGCCAGGATCAGGTCGTACCAGCGGCGCAGGATGGCCGCGCGCTCCTTGGCAGTCTTGGCCTTCCAGGCCGGCAGGGCGGCGTTGGCGGCGTCGATCGCCTCGCGCGTCTCGGCGGCGCCCATGTCGGACACGTCCGCGATGACGGCGCCGGTGGCGGGGTTGGTGACCGGGAAGCTCTTCCCGGACTCGGCCGCACGCCACGCACCATTCACGTAGCCCTTGGTTCGGAGAAGGCCCTGGTCGTTCAACGACAGCATGTTCTATCCGCCCTGGATGAAGGATTGTGGAACCGTTAGGCCGCGCCCGGCGGACTCTCCCTTGTTCATCAAGGGCTTCCTGCGCGGGGGCCTGGATCTTGGACAGAAGCCTACCATGTTTAATAAATTAAACAACCCCTGTTTAGCTGTTCATATTCTGATGACGGGGTTGTGCGGATCGGCTATTGCCTAGACAGGTGTGGAACAGGAGTCCGGTGATGGAATTCGATGTCGGCGCCAGGTTGAAGCAGATCCGCGAGCAGCATGGGCTGTCCCAGCGGGCGCTCGCCCAGCGAGCCGGAGTGACCAACGGCACGATCTCTCTGATCGAGCAGAATCGCAGCAGCCCATCCGTTTCGTCATTGCGCAAGGTGCTTCAGGGCATCCCGATGACTCTTGCCGAATTCTTTTCCTCCGACGATTTGCCGCCGCCCGAGCAGATCTTCTTCAAGGGCGACGAGCTGATCGAACTGGCCGGCGAGCTGAAGGGCACCGTCGGCCAGGTTTCCTTCCGGCAGGTGGGCGACCTGCGCAGCCGCAACCTGCAAATCCTGCACGAACGCTACGCCCCCGGCGCCGACACAGGCCGCACCATGCTTCAGCATGAATCCGAAGAGGGCGGCATCGTCATCAAGGGCCAGATCGAGCTGACGGTGGGCGACCGCAAACAGCTGCTCGGCCCCGGCGACGCCTATTTCTTCGACAGCCGCGTGCCCCATCGGTTCCGCAACATCGGCGAGGTGGAATGCGAGCTGATCAGCGCCTGCACGCCGCCGTATTTGTGATGCGTTGGGGTGCGGTGCCCCCTCCCTAACCCTCCCCCACCTTCGGTGGGAGAGGGGACTGCCGCCCTACTGCAAATCCACCCTCTCCCTCGAAGAGGGGGAGGGAGGGACCCGCGAAGCGGGAGGGAGGGGGCACACGCACCTCTCCCCCTCACCCACTCCCCTACCCCGCATTCCCCTTCAGCCGCTCGTTGCGCCGGCGCAGGTATTCAAGCGTCGACAGCATGCAGACCGAGATCACCGTCAGCACCACCGCCACAGCCGTGATGGTGGGGCTGATGTTTTCGCGGATGCCGCTGAACATCTCACGCGGCAGCGTGCGCTGCTCCGGCCCGGCGAGCAACAGCACCGTCACCACCTCGTCGAAGCTGGTGGCGAAGGCGAAGAGCGCGCCCGACGCCAGACCCGGCAGGATCAGCGGCAGGATCACCTTGCGGAAGGTCAGCAGCGGCGGCGCGCCCAGCGAGGCGGCGGCACGGGCCAGCGTCATGTCGAAGCTCTGCAGCGTCGCCGACACGGTGATGACGACGAAGGGTGTCGCCAGCGCGGTGTGGACCAGGATCAGGCCCAGATAATTGCCGGTCAGGCCGAGTGGCGCGAAGAAGAAATAGACGCCGACCGCAGTGATGACGACCGGGACCACCATCGGCGACAGCACGACGGCCAGCACCAGCGGCTTCCACCTGCTCTTCCACTGCGCCAGCCCCAGCGAGGCCAGCGTGCCCAGCACCATCGACAGCATGGCGGAGGCCACGCCGATGATCATGCTGTTCTTCAACGCATGGATCCAGCGCGCCGAATTGATGAAGTCCTCGTACCAGCGCAGCGACAGGCCGGGCAGCGGATAGGTCAGATAGGTGCTGGAGCTGAAGGACAGCGGGACGATGGCCAGGATCGGCGCCATCAGGAAGAACAGAACCAGCGTGCCGGTGACGACCGTCGTGATCCAGGCGATGCGCTGGCTGGCGGTCTGGGGGGAATGGTTCGCGCTCAATTCTTCAGACCTCCCGTCGTCTGGCGGCCGAGCGCCAGCTTGCCGTAGAGCACCGCCAGCACCAGCGTGGACAGCAGCAGAACCGCGCCCAGCGCCGAGGCGAGGCCCCAGTTGACCGTTTCCGTGGTGTAGAAGGCGATGAAGGACGAAATCATCTGGTCCGCAGCACCGCCGACCAGCGCCGGCGTGATGTAGTAGCCGATGGCCAGGATGAAGACGAGCAGGCAGCCGGCGCCGATGCCCGGAATGGTCTGCGGCAGGTAGATGCGCAGGAAGGCGGTGACCGGCGGCGCGCCCAGCGAGGCGGCGGCCCGCATATAGGCCGGCGAGATGCCGCGCATGACGCTGTAGAGCGGCAGGATCATGAAGGGCAGCAGCACATGGGTCATCGCCATGTAGACGCCGAAGCGGTTGTAGATCAGCCGCATCGGCTCTTCGATGATGCCCAGCCATTGCAGGGAGCCGTTGACGATGCCCTCGCTCTGCAGGATCACGATCCAGGCGCAGGTGCGCACCAGCAGCGAGGTCCAGAAGGGCAGCAGCACGAAGATCATCAGCAGGTTCGAGCGGCCGGTCGGCAGATTCGCCAGCATGTAGGCAACCGGGAAGCCCAGGATCAGGCAGAGCACGGTGACGCCGAAGCCGATCTCGAAGGTGCGCAGGAAGACGTCGCGGTAGATCGACTGGTCCGCCGGGGCATGGACGATGTCGCCGTCCGGGTTGCGCGTCAGGTCGACCGCCGCCAGCAGGTAATAGCTGGTGACCGGACCGCTGGCGCTCTTGATCGCCGCCCAGCTCTCGCGCTCGCCCCAGGCCGGCGCGATCTCGATCAGCGTCGCCTTCGCGGTGCCGGGAGCGGGCTGCTCCTTCAGCTTGCGGCCGGTCGACAGCAGCGTGGTGCGGAAGCCGTTGACGACATAGTTCAGCCGCTTGGCGGCGACGGCCAGCGTTCCGGCCTCGCGCGCGGTGCGGATGTCGGCGGCGAGCGCGGCATAGGCGGCCTCGTCGGGCAGGCCCTGGCCGTTCCAGCGCTCCAGCGCCGCCACGGTCTGCGGCATCACCTGCGGCACTTCCCAGTCGTCCACCGACTTCCAGATCATGCCGGCGATCGGCACGACGAAGGTGAACAGCAGGAAGGCCAGCAGCGGCAGCACCAGACCCAGCGCACGGTACTGCCGGGCGCGCTCGGCCCGTTTCAATCGACGCTTCAACGGCACGTCGGCGCCGGCAACGAAGGCGGCTGTCATCGGCATTGTCCTGTTGGAAAGTCCCTTCCCTCTCCCGCCCCGGGAGAGGGTGGCGCCGAAGGCGCCGGGTGAGGGGTAATCCAAGGAACCATGCGGTTCGGGATTTTCGCGCTGCCCCTCACCCTTCCCGTGCTCCGCACGGACCCCTTCCCTCTCCCGGGACGGGAGAGGGAGACATCACAACTAAGTACTTACTTCGCCGCCCACTTGTTGAAGCGTTCGGTCAGGCGGTCGATGTTCTCCAGCCAGAAGTCGGTGTTGATCTCCACCGCGTTCTTCATGTTGTCGGGCGAGGTCGGCAGGTCGGTCAGGACCGCCTTCGACAGCAGCGACGGGGCCTTCTTGTTCGACGTGCCATAGGCGATGCCTTCGGACAGCTTGGCCTGGTTCTCCGCCTTGCCGACGAAGTTCAGGAACTTGTAGGCGGCCTCCTGATTCGGGCTGCCCTTCAGGATCACCCAGCTGTCGATGGTGTAGAGCGCGCCGTTCCACACCATGCCGAAGTTCTTGTTTTCCTTCTTGTTGGCGGCGTCGATGCGGCCGTTGTAGACCGAGGTCATCGCGACTTCGCCCGACGCCAGCAGCTGCGGCGGCTGGGCGCCGGCCTTCCACCAGACGATGTCGCTCTTGATGGTGTCGAGCTTCTTGAAGGCGCGCTCGACACCGGCATCGGTGCCCAGAACCTTGTAGACGTCGGCCGGCGCCACGCCGTCGGCCATCAGCGCGATCTCCAGCGTGGTCTTGGCACCCTGGCGCAGGCCGCGCTTGCCCGGATACTTCTTGGTGTCGAAGAAATCGGCCCAGCTCTTCGGCGCGTCCTTCAGCTTGTCCTTGTCGTAGCCCAGCACGAAGTCATAGACGATGGCGCCGACGCCGCAGGCGTTGACGGTGGACGGCAGGTAAGCGTCCTCGCCGCCGATCTTGGAGTAGTTCAGCTTCTCGTACAGGCCTTCGTCGCAGCCCAGAGCCAGCTCCTCGCTCTCGACCTGCACCACGTCCCAGGTGGAGGCGCCGCCCTGGACCTTGGCGCGCAGGACGCCGACGCCGCCGTCCCAGGATTCGTCGTTCATCGGCGTGCCGGTGGCCTTGAACGGCTCGAAATAGACCTTCTTCTGGACATCCTGATAGGCGCCGCCCCACGACACGACGGTCAGGTCGCGGGCGCTGGCGGCCGAAGCCAAAGCCGTGAGGGCGGTGAAGGTCGCAGCGAAACCGAGAGCCACCTTAATCTTCGACATGATCCCCGTCCTTATTCGTCGTGGTTGTTGTTGCTGGAAGGCACCCTGGCACTGAGGAACCACGTCCTCAGACCGGATCGAGCGCCCGGCAGTCCTCCGGGCGGAAAGCGATGTAGACGTCCTGGCCGGGCGCCAGACCGGCATAGGAGCCGGCCGGCAGCTTGACCATGAATTCCGGGTTGGCGGGCGTGGACAGAATCGCCAGCGTGTGGTCGCCGACATAGATCAGGTCGGTCAGCGTGGCCGGCAGGCGGTTGGTGGTCGCGTCGCCGCTGTCGCCGGTCTCGATCGCCACGCGCTCCGGACGGATGGACAGCGAGCTGCGGCTGCCGGCGCCGCTGACATTGACCGCCTGCGCCACCACCGAGCCGCCGGCATCCAGCGCGACCCGAGCCCAACCCTGTTCGATATTTTCAACAACGCCGTTCAGAACATTGTTCTCGCCGATGAAGTTGGCGACGAAGCTGTTCACCGGCCGCTCATACAGCGCATCCGGGCGGTCGATCTGCTGGACGATGCCGTCGTTGAACACCGCGATTCGGTCGGACATCGTCAGCGCTTCCCCCTGGTCGTGGGTGACGTAGACGACGGTCAGGCCCATCGTCTCGTGCAGGCGCTTGATCTCCAGCTGCATATGTTCGCGCAGGCGCTTGTCGAGCGCGCCCAGCGGTTCGTCCATCAGCACCAGGGCGGGGTTGAACACCAGGGCGCGGGCCAGTGCCACGCGCTGCTGCTGGCCGCCGGACAGCTGGCCGGGACGGCGCGACGCCAGGTTGCCGAGCTTGATCATGTCGAGCGCGGCGGCCACGCGTTCCTTGGTTTCCGCCTTGGAAACACCGCGCACCGACAGCGGGAAGGCGACGTTTTCCTCGATCGTCAGGTGGGGGAACAGGGCGTAGTTCTGGAAGACCATGCCGATGTCGCGCTTGTGCGGCGGCACGTTCTTGATCGGCCGGTCGCCGATGAAGATGTCGCCATGGGTCGGCACCTCGAACCCGGCCAGCATCATCAGCGTGGTGGTCTTGCCCGACCCCGACGGCCCCAGCAGCGTCAGGAATTCGCCCTTGCGGATGTCGAGATCGAGGCTTTTCACCACCAGATGCTCGCCATCGTAGGTCTTCTGCACCCCGGTGAAGCGCACCAGGGTATCTGTCGTCGCGATCATCCCGCCGTCCATCCGTCCGCTCCCGTCACAGGCGACCTGGATCCGGGTACGCCACCCCGGCCCGGTCCGTCTTTCTGGCCCTGACGGTAACACGCGTTTAAGAAAATAGACAAGAGGAATGACTATGCCTTGATCAATTCAACAGTCTGCCGTTTTTTTGTGCAAATGCGAAGGCCCTGCTTACGCTTCGACCGGCAGTGTGCTCCATTCGCATGCGATTGAGAAGACCAATGATCGATCTCGCGGACAGACGGAAGTATGAAAATCAGCTGTTGCCGCGAAGGGAGGGGGCGAATCGCCGCAGGCGACCCGCCCCCAATTCCCCCCGTTCAGCGCTGCTGGGCGGCCTGGGAGTAGACGAAGCTGTCGAAGCCGTTCTCGGCCACCCGGAACCACAGCCGCTCCTGCTCCAGGAAGGGCTTCCAGCCGTCATAGACCTTCTTGAAGCGCGGGTTGCCGGCGGCGAGCTTGTCGTAGAATTCGAACGCCGCCTTCTCGCAGGCCTGCATCATGTCGCGCGGGAAGGGCCGCAGCACGGCGCCGCCGGCGACCAGCCGCTTCAGCGCGGCGGCGTTCAGCGTGTCGTACTTGGCGATCATCCAGGTGTTGGCCTCCCAGCAGGCCTGCTCCAGGATGGTCTGGTAGGATTTCGGCAGCGATTCCCAGGCCTGCATGTTGAACATCAGCGGGATCTGCGCCGAGCCCTCCCACCAGCCGGGGTAGTAGTAGTATTTGGCGACCTTGTAGAATCCCAGCTTCTCGTCGTCGTGGGGGCCGACGAACTCCGCCGCGTCGATGGTGCCGCGTTCCAGCGCCGGATAGATGTCGCCGCCGCCGAGCTGCTGCGGGACCAGACCGAAGGGCGTCAGGATCTGGCCGACCAGACCGCCGATGCGCATCTTCAGCCCCTTCAGATCCTCCAGGCTCTTGATCTCCTTGCGGAACCAGCCGCCCATCTGGGCGCCGGTGTTGCCGGCGGGGATGTGGTGGATGTTGTAATCCTTGAACACCTCCCGCATCAGCTCCAGCCCGCCGCCATGCATCATCCAGGCGATGTGCTGGCGCGTGTTCAGGCCGAAGGGCATGGCGGTGTCGAAGCAGAAGGTCGGATCCTTGCCGACATAGAAATAGGCCGCCGACTGGCCGCACTCGACGGTGCCGTTCTGCACCGCGTCCAGCACCTGCAGCGCCGGAACGATCTCGCCGGCGGCGAAGGGGCGGATCTGGAACTTGCCGTCGGTGGCGTCGGACACGCGCCGGGCGATGAACTCCGCCGCGCCATAGATGGTGTCGAGGCTCTTGGGATAGCTCGACGCCATGCGCCACTTGATCTCCGGCTGGGAGCTCTGGGCGATGGCCGGGGCCGCAATGGTCCCGACGGTTCCGGCGGCGGCAAGGCCGACACCGGCGCTGGAAAGGAACGCACGCCGTTTCATGATGACGAATCTTCCCGACTGTATGGTTCGTTGGGCCGACATGATAGCGCAATCAACCGTTCGGGGAATCCCCCTTCCACCGGGGCAACACGGAATATGCGGAAGATCCTTGCGCCGGAAACGAAAAATCCAGCCGCATTGGGCTGGATTTTCGGCGACGCAGCATTATTTTTTGTTTCGATCGCCTGTCAGGCGTTTCCTCCCTAAACTCGGGCCGCGGCACAATAGCTAGCGGCCTTTTCCTTTTTCTGCAATACGCTGAAAGTCAGTTTCGCAAACTTTTTTGGCGGATGCACGACCGGCGCGCGTCAAACGGCAGATACCGATCTTCCATAAATTGCAGATGCCCGCGACTGTTTTGGTTGATCCCTTGTAAAGGGCCGGGATGGCGCAGTGTCTTCACTGGTCGAACTCTGCCCCACCCTTTGCGATTCCCGATGGGACCAGGGTCGGGGTAGGGGCGGAAGGCTACAGCCCCCGCACCATCCCGTTCATGAATCCCAGCTTCTCGATCACCGATGCCGACAGGATGAAGGGGTAGAGATCCGGCTGACCCATGCTGCGGTTCAGGCTGTTTACCGCATAGGTCAAGGGCAGCCAGGGGTCGATCAGATCCTCGATGTGCCGGGCCTTGTGGGGGTTGAAGTCGATCTCCGATTCGAGCTCTGCCCCTTCGCTGATGCGCGGGCGGATCCGCAGGCCGAAGGCACGGGCGGTCTCCAGCGTGTCGACGATGTGGAGGTAATGCGCCCAGGTCTCGGCGAAATCCTCCCACGGGTGGGCGGTGGCGTAGGAGCTGACGAAATTCGCCTGCCAATTGGCCGGCGCGCCGTTGGCGTAGTGGCGTTTCAGCGCCTCGCCGTAATCCTGGCGCTCGTCGCCGAACAGGGCGCGGAAGCGTTTCAGCAGGGCCGGGTCGTCGCGCACCTGCCGGTCCCAGACATAATGGCCGATCTCGTGCCGGAAATGGCCGAGCAGCGTGCGGTAGGGCTCGCCCATATCGGTGCGCCGCTTCTCGCGTTCGGCGTCGTCGGCCTCGGCGACGTTGATGGTGATCAGGCCGTTGGCGTGGCCGGTCAGCACCGGCGTCACCGTGCCGTCGGCGGCGACGGTGTCGGACAGGAAATCGAAGGCCAGCCCTTCCTCCGGATTTTCGATCCGGGTCTGCAGCGGCAGAGTCAGGTTGGTCAGCGTGTAGAACAGGTGGTGCTTGGCCAGTTCCAGCTTGCGCCAGAGCGTCAGGTTGGCGGTGTCGGACAGGTCGGGGATGGTGCGGTTGTGCCGGCAGGCGGCGCAATGGGTGTCGGATGAGTCGGCCGGCAGCATCCAGTTGCAGGCGTCCAATTCGGCGTTCGCACAGAATTTGTAGAGCGGTTCGCTGGTGGCGAGCGCGCTCCACACCCCGTCATGGTCGGTCGGGTCGATGGCCGACAGCGTGCCCACATCCGGCAGATAGCCAAGCCGGTAGCCGCAACGCTCGCACAGCGTGTTCTCGAAATAGAGCGGCTGGCGGCAGTTCTGGCATTCGAACAGTTTCATGGCGGCGGATCCTGCATGCCCTCTCCCGCCCCGGGAGAGGGAGGGGACCCGCGCCGAAGGCGTGGGGAGGGTGAGGGGTGATCCAAGGAACCGGAAGCGCATGGTTCCTTGCACGACCCCTCACCCTTCCCATGCTGCGCATGGGCCCCTTCCCTCTCCCGGGACGGGAGAGGGAGATTTGGCGTCGGTTCAGGTGGGCTTCTTCGCTTCGGGCTTGGCCTCGGCAGCCGCTTCCACCTTTTCCGGTTCTTTTACCGCCTCCTCCGTCACCGCTTCCTCCTCCGCCGGTTCCTTCACCTCCGCCGGCTTCTCCTCCTCCACGCTTTCCTCGCCGAAGGACAGGGTCGGGCTTTCGGCGACGTTGCGCAGGGCGTGGGCGGCGCGGCGGAGCGCGAAGGAGGTCTTGCCTTCCGGTTCCAGCGCCAGCAGCAGCAGCGAGCGGCCGGTCACCATATAGGTGTCGCCGGTGTCGACGCGCGGCGCCTCGTCGGGGTCCGGCAGGTTGGTGTCGACCAGACAGCGCCAGACGCTGCCGCCTGTCACCTCGGGCAGGGTGAACCCGACCACGTCGTGATGGCCGTTGATGACCAGAAGCAGCGTGGCGTCCATCGCCGGCCGCTTGATGCCGCTGGCCTGGGCGCGGCCGTCCAGCAGCATGCCCATGCAGCGGGCGTTGCCGTCATGCCAATGGCTTTCGTCCATCTCGTCGGCGCTGGGGGTCAGCCATGTCACGTCCTTGATGTCGAACTCGGCATTGTATTCGCCCGACAGGAAGCGGCCACGGCGCAGCATGGGGAAGGACTGGCGCACCGCGACGACGCGGCGGACGAACTCGATCAGCGCCTGCCCGTCCTCGTCGATGCCGTCCCAGTTCAGCCACGCCGTCTCGTTGTCCTGGCAATAGGCGTTGTTGTTGCCGTGCTGGGTGTTGCCGAACTCGTCGCCGGCCAGCAGCATCGGCGAGCCCTGGGACAGCAGCAGCGTCGCCAGCATGTTGCGCTTCTGGCGTTCGCGCAGTTCTCTGATCTCGGGGTCGTCGGTCGGACCCTCCACCCCATGGTTCCAGGACAGGTTGTGGGAGTGGCCGTCGTTGTTGTCCTCGCCGTTCGCCTCGTTGTGCTTGTCGTTGTAGGAGACGAGGTCGTTCAGCGT
Source organism: Azospirillum lipoferum 4B (assembly GCF_000283655.1). Taxonomy (NCBI): domain Bacteria; kingdom Pseudomonadati; phylum Pseudomonadota; class Alphaproteobacteria; order Rhodospirillales; family Azospirillaceae; genus Azospirillum; species Azospirillum lipoferum. The sequence goes on from NC_016623.1 coordinate 414,700, forward strand.
GTAGCCGTCATGGGCGGTGATGAAGTTCACGCTGGCCCAGGGCTTGCGCCCACGCTTGTCGAACAGGTCGGCGGAACCGCACAGCCGCGGCGCCACCTCCGGCAGCTTGCCCTCGTCGCCCTTCCAGAAGGCGCGGACGGTGTCGCGGTAGCGGTCGTTCCACTCCGCCCAGCCCGGCGGGAAATTGCCGACCTGATAGCCGCCGGGGCCGCAGTCCCAAGGCTCGGCGATCAGCTTGAGGCTGTTCAGGATCGGGTCCTGCAGGCAACTGTCGAGGAAGCCGCCGCCCTCGTCGAAGCCGTAGGACTCGCGGCCGAGGATGGTGGCGAGGTCGAAGCGGAAGCCGTCGACATGCATCTCGGTCGCCCAGTAGCGCAGGCTGTCGGTGACCATCTGCAGCACGCGCGGGTGGCTGAGGTTGACGGTGTTCCCGGTCCCCGTCTCGTTGATGTAATAGCGCTTCTGGTCCGGGAGCAGGCGGTAGTAGGAGGCGTTGTCGATGCCCTTGAAGGACAGCGTCGGCCCGCGCTCGTTGCCCTCGGCCGTGTGGTTGTAGACGACGTCGAGGATCACCTCCAGCCCGGCGTTGTGGAGATGGGCGACCATCTCCTTGAATTCCTTGATGGCGTTGCCCGACGCGGCATAGCGCGGTTCCGGCGCGAAGAAGCCGATGGAGTTGTAGCCCCAGTAATTCGCCAGCCCCTTGTCGACCAGATGCTGGTCCTGGACGAAGGCATGGACCGGCAGCAGCTCCACCGAGGTGACGCCGAGCGACTTGATGTAGTCGACCACCTCCTTCACCGCCATGCCGCCATAGGTGCCGCGCAGGCTGTCGGGCACCGCCGGGTGCAGCTTGGTGAAGCCCTTCACATGGGTTTCGTAGAAGATGGTGCGGTCCCAGGCGGTGCCGGGCTTGTGGTCGCGGCCCCAGGTGAAGGCGGGGTCGATCACCTTGCATTTCGGCATGAAGGGCGCGCTGTCGCGCTCGTCATAGGTCAGGTCGTCGCCCGATTCCATCACATAGCCGAAATGGGCCGGGTTCCAGCGGATCTCGCCGACCAGCTCCTTGGCATAGGGGTCGAGCAGAAGCTTGTTGGGGTTGAAGCGGTGCCCCTGCTCCGGCTCGTAGGGGCCATAGACGCGGTAGCCGTAGAGCAGGCCGGGACGGGCATCGGGCAGGTAGCCGTGCCAGATCTCGTTGGTGAATTCGGGAAGCTCGATGCGTTCGAGCTCCTCCTCGCCATTTTCATCGAACAGACACAGTTCGACCTTGGTGGCGTGGGCGGAAAACAAGGCGAAGTTGACGCCGAGGCCGTCCCACGTCGCGCCCAGCGGAAAGGGCAATCCTTCGCCGAGCCGCGTTGCCTGTCTCAGGATGTTTGCCATGATCGCCCACTTCTCCGCCTGGATCGAAAGTCGTGCCCTCGCCTCAGAACAGTGTGAAGCGCGGGCCGAGCCTTCAACCCGGCCGATGGGCGCTTGTTCCTTCCCGAAGCTCCTCATCCCTTCAGGATAGGACCGGCCCGGTGCCCGCCGGCATCACGCGGTGCAGCAAGGCGGCCAGGTCGCGCAGGCCGCGGTCGCGCGGGTCGCTGGCCCGCCAGACCAGACCGATGACGCGGCCGGGCGGGCGGGCGCCGTTGGAAGACGCATCGAAGGGGCGGTAATCCACCAGCCCGCCGACGCTGGCGGTCCGGCCGGCCTCCCCCTGGGTCGCCAGCAGCGGCATCAGCGTACAGCCGGCCCCGGCGGCCACCATGTGGCGCAGGGTCTCCAGCCCGGTGGCATGGACGCCGCCGCCGCGCGCGCTGAGGCCGCAGGCGGCCAGCGCCTGATCGCGCAGGCAGTGCCCCTCCTCCAGCAGCAGAAGCTCCGACGGGTCGAGGTCGTTCAGCGACAGGGTGGGCGACGAACAGAGGCGATGGCCGGCGGGATGGGCGAGCAGGAAGGGCTCGAAGAACAGCGGCTCCGCCACCAGCCCGTCGGTTTCCACCGGCAGGGCCAGCAGCACGGCGTCGAGCCGGCCGTCGCGCAGCTCCTCCAGCAGGCTGTCGGTCCGTCCTTCCGACAGGATCAGCGTCAGGTCGGGCCAGGCCTCGCGCAGCGGCGGCAGGATGTGCGGGAACAGGTAGGGGCCCAGCGTGTGGATCGCCGCCAGCCGCAGCCGCCCGGTCAGCGCGCCGCCCGACCCGTCGGCCAGGGCCAGCAGGCGCCGCGCCTCCTCCAGCACCACACGGGCCTGGGCGACGATGGCCTCGCCACGCGGGGTCAGCAGGACCTTGCGGCTGGTCCGCTCGAACAGGGAGAGGCCAAGCGCCTCCTCCAGCTTGCGGATCTGGGCGCTCAGCGACGGCTGGCTGACGGCGCAGCGTTCGGCGGCGCGGCCGAAATGACGCAGCTCGGCGACGGCGACGACATATTCGAGGTCACGCAGGGAGAGGGCGGAGAGATTCATAGACAGTGCCTATGGGAGCATTTCCTTCAATGTCTTGGATATATCGTTCAAGACGCCGGATAACCAGAGGCGAGACAATGACGCCGCACAGAGCGACACCCGCCTTAACGAGGATGACCCGGATGAGCACCCTGACCACCAGCTTCGGCCAGCCCGTTCCCGACAACCAGAATTCGCTGAGCGCCGGTCCGCGCGGTCCGCTGCTGCTGCAGGACTTTCACCTGATCGAGAAGCTGGCCCATTTCAACCGCGAACGCATTCCGGAGCGCGTGGTCCACGCCAAGGGCGCCGGCGCCTATGGCAGCTTCCGCGTCACCCGCGACGTGACCGGTTGGACCAAGGCCGCCTTCCTGTCGTCGGTGGGCAAGGAGACGCCCGTCTTCCTGCGCTTCTCCACCGTCGGCGGCGAGAAGGGCTCCGCCGATGCCGAGCGCGACCCGCGCGGCTTCGCCGTGAAGTTCTACACGGAAGAGGGCAACTACGATCTGGTCGGCAACAACACGCCGGTCTTCTTCCTGCGCGATCCGCTGAAGTTCCCGGATTTCATCCACACCCAGAAGCGCAACCCGGCCACCAACCTGAAGGACCCCACCGCGATGTGGGACTTCTTCTCGCTGTCGCCGGAGACGATGCACCAGCTGACCATCCTGTTCAGCGACCGCGGCACGCCGCGCAGCTATCGCCACATGGACGGCTTCAGCAGCCACACCTTCTCGTGGATCAACGCGGCGAACGAACGCTTCTGGGTCAAGTACCACTTCAAGACCCGCCAGGGCATCGAGAACTTCACCGCCGAGCAGGCGACGGTGATGGGCGGCATCGACCCCGACCACGCCACCCGCGACCTGTACGCCTCGATCGAGGAGGGCGACTTCCCGGCCTGGACCGTTTCGGTGCAGATCATGCCGGAGGCGGAGGCCGACGATTACCGCATCAACCCGTTCGACCTGACCAAGGTGTGGCCGCATGCCGATTACCCGCTGATCGAGATCGGCGAGCTGGTGCTGAACCGCAACCCGGAGAATTTCTTCGCGGAGACCGAGCAGGCCGCCTTCAGCCCGGCCAGCGTGGTGCCCGGCATCTCCTTCAGCCCGGACAAGATGCTGCAGGGCCGGCTGTTCGCCTATGCCGACGCCCACCGCTACCGGCTGGGCGGCAACTACGCCCAAATCCCGGTGAACAAGCCGCAGGGCTGCCCGGTCCACAACTATCAGCGCGACGGCGCCATGCGCACCGACGGCAACGGCGGCGCCCGGCCGAATTACGAGCCGAACAGCTTCGGCGGCCCGACGCAGACCGGTGTCGCGAGCGAACCGCCGCTGCGCATCCGCGGCGACGCCGCCCACTACGACCACCGCGAGGGCAACGACGACTACGCCCAGGCCGGCGCGCTGTTCCGCCTGATCGGCGCCGAGGCTCAGGACCGCCTGATGGACAACATCGCCGGCAGCCTGGGCAAGGCCCCGCTGTTCATCCAGCAGCGCCAGCTGAAGCATTTCCTGGCCGCCGACCCGGCCTATGGCGAGGGCGTGGCCAAGCGGCTGGGCCTGACCGTGGCGCAGGCCGCGGAGTGACGTGAGATTTCCGGCCCTTCCGCCGCTTTGCGGAGGGGCCGGCTACGAGATGCCGCGCCCATACCCCCGGGCGCTGGCATGATTGCCGGCATCCTGCCGCGCATTTCCCCGTTTGACTTGCAGCCCTCTTCCCGGCGACGGGGGGAGGGCGTTTTTTATGCTATTGTAAATGGTTCATCGTTCTATTCTGAGAAAGATGAATGTTGCACCATCCGAAGAGCAATGTATCCTCGCGCTATCCGCAACTCCTAGGCAAACATCAAAATTCTCGCGAACTGATTTGTATACAGTTTCTATCGCCATCTGATTGCAGTTGGCTGTAGATTTAGATACTGATTTCGTAAACCCGGAGATTAAAATGGAAGAATGTTATATGTGCAAGAGCCTCTCAACGTCGAAAGAGCACGTACCACCCAAATGCTTATTCCCGGAGGGAAAGGAATTTGGCGAAGACTTCCGGAAAAATTTAATAACAGTTCCATCTTGCGACCAGCACAATTCAGCAAAATCAAGCGACGACGAGTTCTTGATGATCAGCCTTGCCGGAATCATCGGGAACAACTCTATTGGATTCAGACATAAGTTTAGCAAAGTTAACAGGGCCATTAGGAGAAATTCTAAAATACTTTTGGAAGAAGTTTTCGTCGGTGAAAAGAAGATATTTGCGATTGAGTGTAGAAATAATTCGTTTATTGATTGCATTTGGGGAACGCCAAATTACGAAAGACTGAGTAGGTGTTTCGACCGCATTGTCAGAGGAATTTATCTACATCACTTTGGCGAGAAATTTTTCGGAGAAACAAGGGTAGTTCTAGGCTACCTCTCCATTAAGGAGCCAAGCGCCAGAAACTTTTATCATTTTATAAGGGATAAATCTGAGATTGAACTCAGGGATAAACAGAATCATGGAAACAATCCCGATGTATTCTATTATCAAATTTCGGATCGTGATCAATTTGGCATCAGTCTTGTTAGGTTTTGTTTTTATGGTGGCATAAACATATATGCTTCCCTCAAGCCAGACGGAACACAACTCCCAATGAATTTGGCCGTTGAGCTAATGAACAAAGGAATAAAAACGATATTCTATCTCGGAGACAAAAAATACGAGATAAATTGAGTAGTGAAAAATTTCTTAACGCCTGCACTGAAGAGAAGTTATGAGATTTTCAAATTGTTCCTGAGCACCTCAGAAGGATGATTGCGATTCCACCCTGCTCCGGCTGGCGGACGCCGCCCGATCCGCCCCCTCCCCCACCCGAATGGTGTGGTCTCCGCATGGGGGCAGACAAATCCTGTCGAGCCGTCCTAAAGTCCGCCTTCAGCGCGACAGCATCGATGACGGAATGGGACGGGACCGCGACACCGAGAAATCCAGCAGCGAACGATCCACCAGCGCCTTGACCGGGAAGGGGCTGGACACCCTGCTGGCGGCGGCGGAAACGCTGCCGCATGCGCCGGAGGATGCGTGGCGGCTCGATCTGTTCCGGGTGGCGCTGCGCATCGCCCGGTCCACCGAGTCGGTGACGGATCTGGAACGCGCCAACCTCGCCTTCAAGGCGCTGCCGCACCGGCTGCGCAACCCGCTGGTCGACCGCGCCGCCATGCTCGCCCGGCGCGAGGCGGAGCGCGCGCAGGTGACTGCGGAGCCGGAGGAAGAGCCGAAATCCGGCGGGCTGCTGGGTGGGCTGTTCGGGCGGGCGGCCGGCCGGCCGAGCCGGAAGACCGCCAAGGAACGGCTGATGCGCGAACTGACGACCCGCCGCGACCCGGACGACGACCGGGAGACGTGATTCGCCGAAAGACCCGATTGCCGAAAGACCCAGGCAACGGAAATCCGGGCAGAAGGCGATCCGGACGGCAGATGGCCGTCCGGCCGCTTGTCCGTCCGAAGGACTCCGGTGCCCTCCCCCCTTCGCGTTCCCCGGCCGCGTCGAAGGTCACAGCCGGGACGGTTTACGGCGGGGCCGGAATGTGCAAAGGTCGCTACCTCCAAATCGGGCTTATCCTAAAGTTAGAACTGAACGATGACCGGGGGTTCCGTGCGTCGCCTGAAGCCGTTGCTGACCTGCGCCGCCCTGACCGCCCTGCTGAGCGCCTGCGCCAGCGGGGGCGGATCGCACCGCACCGCCACCCCGGCGGAGATCGACGCCCACATCGCCGAGGCGTCCAAGCGCTTCGACATGCCGGAGCTGTGGATCCGCGAGGTGATCCGCCAGGAAAGCGGCGGGCGCACCACCGTCAACGGCAAGCCGATCGTCAGCAAGGCCGGCGCCATGGGGCTGATGCAGGTGATGCCCGGCACCTATGAGGAGATGCGGCGCAAGCACGATCTGGGCTCCGACCCGTTCGATCCGCATGACAACATCATCGCCGGCACCGCCTATCTGCGCGAGATGTACAACCTGTTCGGCGCGCCGGGCTTCCTCGGCGCCTACAATTGCGGTCCGGGCTGTTACGGCGACTATCTGGCCGGCAAGCGCAGCCTGCCGGGCGAGACGCGGCGCTATATCGCGTCGGTCGGCCCGCGGCTGAACCGCACCCCGGCCCCCAACGGCGCCGACATCGTGCTGGTCAGTGCGCCGTCCTCCGATTTGCCGTCGCACTTTGGACCGTCCTACACCTCGTCGCAGCCAACCCCCTCCTATCAGGCGCCCTCCTATCAGGCGCCCTCCTACGCGCCGCCGGCGAACAGCCGCCCGGCGGCCAGCCGTCCGCCGATCGCCGTGGCGGCGCTGCCCGCCCCGGCAGCGGCTCCGGCGCCCGCGGTGCGGGTGGTGGCGCCCGACACCTCGACGCCCGATGCGCCGGCACCGCGGCCGGTGGCGACGATGGCCGGACCGGCGACCGCCGGCGGCGGGGTGTGGACGGTGCAGCTTGGCGCCTTCCGCTCGCCCGACGACAGCCAGCGCGTGATCGACCGCGCCCGCAGCTCCATGCCGGTGCTGTCGCGCTCGCAACGGATCGTGCAGGCGGTGGACACCCAGACCGGGCCGCTCTACCGCGCCCGCCTGTCCGGTTTGTCGCAACAGGATGCGGCCAGCGCCTGCAGCGGACTGGTCACAATCGGCATGGCCTGCTTCGTGGTTGCGCCGGGGGCGTGAGCGGGATGGCCGGGCAGGTCCCTGCCGCATGGATGACGTCCATCGGTTGGTTTGCCGCCCGGCCGGTGCCGTTGCTATCCTGATCGCCGAATAACGGCGCTTAGGGGCGCTGAGGAGGCAGGCGTGGCGGAGCCGGACGGTCTTCAGCTTGGGACGGGTGTGGGCGCCGCGGTTCTGCGCTTCCTCGACCGCAGCCTCAGCGTCAATGTCGCGACCAGCGACCGGGCGAACCGGCCCCTGGTCGCGCGGGCGGTGGCGGCACGGGCGAGTTGCGGGGGAGAGCGGCTGACCGTTCTGCTCGACGGGCGGGCCAATGCCGAACTGGTGGCCGCCGTCGCCGACACCGGCCGGCTGGCCGTGGTCTTTTCCGAACCCAGCACCCACCGCTCCCTGCAGGTCAAGGGCGACGGCGCCGTCGTGACCGCCCCGACGGCGGAAGAGGCGGCGCTCGCCGGCCCCTACCTGGACGGCTTCATCGCCGAGCTGACCGGCATCGGCTTCACCGAGCCCTTCATCCGGGCGGTGATGACCTGCGATCCGGTCGATCTGGTGGCGCTGCATGTCCGCCCGGCCACGGTGTTCGACCAGACGCCGGGCCCGAAGGCCGGCGAGCCGGTGCCGGCATGAGCGACCGGCAAGACCACCATCCCGTGCTGACGCTGGATGCCATCCGGACCTGTCTGGAGGGGATGATCCCCGCCACCATCGCCACGGTGGCGCCGGACGGCACGCCCAACGTCTCGCAATTGTCGCAGGTCCATTACGTCGACCCCGGCCATATCGCCCTGTCCTATCAGTTCTTCAACAAGACGCGGGCCAACATCCTTGACTGCCGGGACGCCCTTCTGGAGGTCATCGACCCGTCGACCGGGGCGCAGTACCGGCTGCGGTTGGACTATCTGCGGACCGAGACCGACGGGCCGCTGTTCGAGAGCATGAAGGCCAAGCTGTCGGGCATCGCCTCTCATGTCGGGATGGCGGAGGTGTTCCGGCTGCGCGGCGCCGACCTGTTCCGGGTGACGGAGATCGAGGCGGTGCCCGGCGGCCATCCCCTGCCCGGGCGCATGCGCCCGCGCAGCCTGCTGTCGGCCGTCCGGCGCGCCTGCGAAGGCTTGCGCGGCTGCGCCGACCTGTCCGACCTGCTCGACCGCGCCATCGTCGCCCTGCGCGACCTGTTCGGGGTGGAGCATGCGCTGATCCTGCTGCCGGATGCCGCCAGCGGGCGGCTGTTCACCGTCGCCGCCCTCGGCTATGAGGGGAGCGGGCGGGGCAGCGGCATCGGCTGGGAGGTGGCGCCCGGCGACGGGGTGATCGGCGTGGCGGCGCGCGAACGGGTGCCGATCCGCATCACCCACATGACCACCGACGTCGCCTATAGCATGGCGATGCGGCAGGGCACGGCGGCGGGGCGGTTGCGCGAGATCCCCTTCCCCGGCCTGGAACAGCCGCACAGCCAACTGGCGGTGCCGATCCTGGCGCATGAGGCCGGGGACGGCTGCGGCAAGCTGGCCGGGGTGCTTTTCGTGGAGAGCGCGCAGGAGATGCGCTTCACCTACGACGACGAGGATGCGCTGGCGACGCTCGCCGCACAGCTGGGCGCGCTGATGCGCAGCCTGCCCGCGGCCCAAGCGACGGAGGGCGAGGATACGCCGGCCGAGACCGCAGCGGCGCCGGCCGGCGGACAGCCGGTCACCGTGCGCCATTACGCCACCGACGACAGCGTCTTCCTCGACCACGACTATCTGATCAAGGGCGTGGCCGGGGCGATCCTGTGGAAGCTGGTGCGCGACCACACGACGCTGGGGCGCACCGACTTCACCAACCGCGAATTGCGGCTGGCGCCGGACATCCCGCTGCCGGATTTCGCCGAGAATCTGGAAGCGCGGCTGATCCTGCTGCAACGCCGGCTGGACGACCGCCGCGGACCGTTGCGGATCGAGAAGACCGGGCGCGGGCGGTTCCGGCTGCTGGTGGAGACGCCGCTGCGGCTGGAAGAGATGCAGTGAGGGGGCGTGGGATGGCAGCGGTTACGGGACAGGTGACACGCCAGCCAGTTCCCGCGCCGGCGCGGTGGCGAGCGCCGTCTGCAGATAGTCGAGGAAGGCGCGCTCCGCCCGGTTCAGCTTGGCCTGTTCGTTCCAGATCAGGTGGACGTTGACCGGCGCGATTCCCTCATAGGGCGGCAGTTCCCACAGCATGCCGTCATCCACGTCGCGGGCGGCGATGTGTTCCGGCAGGGGTCCGATGCCGAGGCCGCAGAGGATCATGCGGCGCACCTCCTCCAGATTGGCGGAGGACGCGACGACGCGGCCGGCGAAGCCCTCCCGCGCGCGGAACAACGTCAGCGGCGACAGGGCGCCGTCGATCTGGTCGGAAGTGAAGGAGACGAAATTCTCGTGCCGCAGTTCGGCGATGTCGATGTCGCGCTGCCCGAACAGGCGGAACTCGGAACCGCAATAAAGACGGTAGGTCTGGCGCAGGAACACCTGACTGGACAATCCGGGAATCGGTTCGCGCAACAGGCAGATCGCCATGGCGCCGACCCGCTGCTGCAAGGCGATATGAGCGTCGGCCGAGGCCATCACGTCGATGCGGAAGGTCACCTGCGGATACATCCGGTGGAATTCCCGCAGCGAGCGGTCGAGCAGCGGCGTCTGGATGCGGCTGGTCATCAGGATGTGGACATGACCGCTGATCTCGTCCTTGGCGTCGCGCACCAGGGCGCCCAGGCGGGACACGGTGGCGTGGATCGCCACCGCCTCGTCATAGACCTGCTCGCCGGCGGCAGTGACGGCGAAGCGGCCGGGACCGCGGTCGATCAGGGTGCGCCCGAGCTGCTCCTCCAGCCGCTTCAGCGCGAGGCTGACCGCGGGCTGCGTCAAAAACAGGCGGACGGAAGCCTTTGTGATGCTCCCCTCCTGTACGATCACCATGAAGGTGCGCAGCAGGTTCCAGTCCATCTGCTGCCCAAGACGGGCCAGAGCCTGCCGTTCCGCCTCGGTTTCGTTCACTCCCCCGCCCTCTCCATCGGTGCCCGATTCCGGTGCATTCGTTCTGCCGCCCAAATACTACGCACATGATTGCCCACTGAGCAACTGCGGCATAAATCAAACTCATGGGCGAAATGAAAAATGCTTATTTGCCACGTCGCATTCGTCATCGCCTAATCGACACATGGCGGTCCTCAAACATCGCCAAGCCGGACATGCATAACGTCGCATTATAGCGGTCATATCCATTTGGGATAGGCCGCGCAGCAGCCGCTTTGTCTTTTTTCAACCGACCGCGCAATCCAGCCGCATCGGCGAAGAGGATTCGGAATGACACGAGAAACGGCAGACCGTCTCGACCATGCGTTGCCGGACCCCGGCCTGCGCGCCGCCATCCTCGACGCCGCCGATGCGACGCAGGGCGAGTGCGTGGCCCTGCTGTCGGACCTCGTGCGCCAGCCGTCGCTGCTGGGGGAGGAGGCCGGCGCGCAGGCGCTGATGGCCGACCGCTTCGCCGCGCTCGGGCTGGAGGTCGACCGCTTCGACGTGGACGAGGAGGCGATCTCCCGCATGCCGGGCTTCTCGCCGCCGGTTCGTCCCGGCGCTTATGCCGGTCGCGAGAATGTCGTCGGCGTCCATAAGCCGCGCGAGGCGAAGGGGCGCTCGCTGATCCTGAACGGCCACATCGACGTGGTGCCCGCCGGCCCGGCGGAGCTGTGGACCACCCCGCCCTTCGAGCCCCGCATCGCCGATGGGCGGCTCTATGGCCGCGGGGCCGGCGACATGAAGGCGGGCATCGCAGCCTATACCTCTGCCTTCGACGCTTTGCGCAAGCTGGGCTACCGCCCGGCCGCGCCCGTCTATCTGCAGTCGGTGATCGAGGAGGAGTGTACCGGCAACGGCGCGCTCGCCTGCCTGCATCGCGGCTACCGCGCCGACGCCGCGGTGATCCCGGAGCCGTTCAACCATTCCATCTCCGTCGCCCAGGTCGGCGTGATGTGGCTGCGGCTGGTGCTGACCGGCACGCCGGCCCATGTGCTCGACACCTCGGCGGGGGTAAACGCCATCGAGGCGGCCTATGTGCTGGCGGCGCATCTGAAGGCGCTGGAAGTGCGCTGGAACGAGCCGGCCTGCCGCCATCCGGCCTTCTGTGGCCATGCCCACCCCGTCAACGTCAATCTCGGCCGGATCGAGGGCGGCGAGTGGCCGTCGTCAGTCCCGACGCGCTGCGCGCTCGACCTCCGGCTCGGCTTCTTCCCCGGGCAGGAGCCGGAGGCGGTCCGCGCCGAGGTGACCCGGGCGGTGGAGCTGGCGCGCGCCACCGACCCGGCTCTTGCCAAGGTGGGCGTCGAGTTGCAGTGGAACGGATTCCAGGCCGCCGGCTGCGAGATCGACCCGGCCCATCCGCTGGTGACAATGCTGGCTGACAGCCATCGCGCCGTGCGCGGCGGCGACCCGGAGCTGGTGGCGCTGACCTGCACCACCGACGCGCGCTTCTTCCAGCTCTACGGCGACACGCCCGCCACCTGCTACGGCCCGGAGGCGACGCGCATCCACGGCATCGACGAATCGGTGTCGCTGGACAGCCTGCGCGACGTGACCCGCGTGCTGGCGCTGTTCATCGCCGGCTGGTGCGGCCTGGAACCCATCTGACCCCTTCTTTCCCGACGAGACCCGCCCGATGATCGCCGCCTCCCTGAAAGCAAACGCCGCCCACGCCCCGCGCGCCACCCGCGACTGCTCCGACGTGGAGTGGAAGGTGCGCACCGATCTGGCCGCCGCCTACCGGCTGTTCGACCGGCTCGGCATGACCGACCTGATCTACACCCACATGTCGGCGCGGATTCCCGACACTCCCGACCATTTCCTGATCAATCCCTATGGCCTGATGTTCCACGAGGTGACGCCCGACAACCTCGTGAAGGTCGACATCGACGGCAATCTGGTGGACGGGCGCGAGGGTGACGCCATCAACCCCGCCGGCTTCACCATCCACAGCGCCGTCCACCACGCCCGTCCCGACGTCGGCGCCGTCATCCACCTGCACACCGACGCGGGCATGGCGGTGAGCGCCCAGGCCGACGGGCTGCTGCCGATCACCCAGCATTCGCTGCGCTGGTACAACCGCATCGCCTACCACAGCTACGAAGGCATCGCGCTGGACCTGGCGGAGCGGGAGCGGCTGGTCGCCGATCTCGGCAGCCACCACAGCATGATCCTGCGCAACCATGGCCTGCTGACCGCCGGCCAGGACGTCGCCGAGGCGGCGGTGCTGATGTACTACCTGGAGCAGGCCTGCAAGCAGCAGATCATGGCGCTGGCCGGCGGCCGTCCGCTGGTCTACCCCTCGCCGGAGGTGTGCGAGCATACGGCCCAGCAGTACGAGCGCGCCTATCCGCGGGCCGGCGTCCTGGAATGGGACGCGATGCTGCGCTGGCTGGACGGCACGTCTGGACCGGTGGGGCCGCGGTGAGGATAGTCGTCATGCCCCCTCCCCGACCCTCCCCCGCTTCGCGGGAGAGGGTGCCTTACGCGAAGCGGCGGCTGTCCCCTCCACCGCCAAAGGCGGGGGAGGGTTAGGGAGGGGGCAATCGCCAGCCCACAAGCCTCCCAACAAAAAACACCGACACGACAGGGTCGCTGACATCACCGACAACTTCTGGAGACGAGGACACCCGATGACCAGACGCCTTTCCGGTATCCCCGCCAGCTTCCGCCGCAGTTTTCAGGGCGGTTTCACCCGCGGGTTCCACCGCGCCGCCGCAGCAGGCCTGCTCGCCGCCGTGCTCGCCGTTCCCGGCACCACGGCGCTGGTCGCCGCCCCGGCCATGGCCCAGGAGACGCCGGTCCGCGGCGGTGTCCTCAACTCCATCGTGCAGCCGGAGCCCCCGACCCTGATGCTGGGGCTGAACCAGCAGGGGCCGACCCAGACGGTCGCCGGCAAGATCTATCAGGGCCTGTTGACCTACGACCAGAAGCTGAACCCGATGCCGTCGCTGGCCGAGAGCTGGACGGTCTCGCCGGACGGGCTGACCTACACCTTCAAGCTGTTCCAGAACGTCAAGTGGCATGACGGCAAGCCCTTCACCGCGAAGGACGTCGTGTTCTCGACCTCCAAGTTCCTGATGGAGGTCCACCCGCGTGCCCGTGCCGTCTTCAGCCGCTGCGAGTCGATCACCGCGCTGGACGATCACACCGTCGAGTTCAAGCTGAAGGAAGCCTTCCCCGCCTTCATCCAGGCCTTCGAGGTGTCCTCCGCCCCGATGGTGCCGGCCCATCTCTATGAGGGGACGGAGTTCCGCGCCAATCCGGCCAACGCCACGCCGATCGGCACCGGTCCCTTCAAGCTGAAGGAATGGGTCAAGGGCAGCTACATCCAGCTCGTCCGCAACGAAGACTATTACAAGAAGGACCTGCCCTATCTCGACGGCATCACCTTCCGCGTGATCCCGGACGCCGCCAGCCGCTCGCTGGCGCTGGAGAGCGGACAGGTGCAGCAGACACAGTACAGCGATCTGGAGCCCTTCGAGGTTCCGCGCATGAAGGCGCTGCCCAACCTGACCATGACCACCGCCGGCTACGAGTTCGTGGCGCCGCTGTCCTGGCTGGAGATCAACCACCGCGTCAAGCCGCTGGACGATAAGCGCTTCCGTAAGGCCATCGCCTACGCCATCGACCGCAAGTTCATCCGCGACAAGATCTGGTTCGGGCTGGGACGCGTGCCGACCGGTCCGATCAACTCGGTGGTCAAGTTCTACGACCCGAAGGTCACCACCTACGAGCCCGATCTCGCCAAGGCCAAGGCGCTGCTGGACGAGATGGGCCTGAAGCCCGACGGCAAGGGCGTGCGCGCCACCGTCAAGATCATGCCGATGCCCTATGGCGAGACCTGGACCCGCCTGGGCGAGTATCTGAAGCAGTCGCTGTCCAAGGTCGGCATCGCCGTCGTCCTGGAAAGCACCGACGCCGCCGGCTGGAGCCAGCGCGTCGCCAACTGGGATTACGAGATCACCACCAACTTCGTCTACCAGTACGGCGATCCGGCGCTGGGCGTCGCCCGCACCTACATCTCGTCCAACATCCGCAAGGGCGTGATGTTCTCCAACACGATGGGCTATTCCAACCCGAAGGTGGACGAGCTGTTCGCCAAGGCGTCGCAGGAGAACGACCCGGCCAAGCGCCAGGAGCAGTACAGCGAGGTCCAGCGCATCCTGTCCGACGAGCTGCCGGTCGTCTGGCTGCTGGAGATGGAGTTCCCGACCTTCCTCGACAAGCGGGTCAGGAACGCCAACAAGACTGCCATCGGGGTGAACGAGACGTACGAAGACGTCTGGCTGGCGAAGTAGTCGTCCGATCTCCCCCACTATCCCCTCTCCTCCCCGGGGAGAGGGGGAGAGGCGAGAGCGCGGCAATTGAAATAGGACCACGCCCATGCTGGGATTCGCCCAAATCTTCGCGAGCCGCCTGGTCAAGGCCGCTGCGATCCTGATCGCCATCGTGGTGATGAACTTCTTCCTCGTCCATGCCGCCCCCGGCGACCCGGCCATGGTGATGGCGGGCGAAGCCGGGGCCGCCGACGAGAAGTTCGTCGCGCAGCTGCGCGAACAGTTCGGGCTCGACCGCCCGATCCTCGAACAGCTCGGCACCTATGTCGGCAAGGTCGTGCAGGGCGATCTCGGCTTCTCCTACCGGCAGCAGCGGCCCGTCTGGGACATCCTGGCGGAACGGCTGCCGGCCACCCTGGTGCTGACACTGACCGCCTTCCTGCTGGCGCTGGCCCTGGGCGTGGCGCTCGGCACGCTGGCCGCCGTGACGGTCGGCACCTGGGCCGACAGCGCCATCACCGTCGTGGCGCTGCTGGCCTACGCCACCCCGATCTACTGGATCGGGCTGATGCTGAGCCTGCTGTTCTCGATCCAGCTGGGATGGCTGCCGGCCTTCGGCTACGAGACGGTCGGGGCCGGCTATACCGGGCTTGCCCATGTCGCCGACGTGGCCAAGCACCTGATCCTGCCGGTCATCACGCTGGCGCTGTTCTATATGGCGAGCTACGCGCGGCTCACCCGCGCCTCGATGCTGGAGGTGCGCGGCCTCGATTTCATCAAGACGGCCAAGGCCAAGGGGCTGTCGCAGGGGCGGATCGTCACCCGCCATGTGCTGCGCAACGCCATCCTGCCGGTCATCACCGTGGCGGGCATCCAGGCCGGGCAGCTGGTCGGCGGCTCCATCCTGATCGAAACCGTGTTCGCCTGGCCCGGCATCGGCCGGCTGGCCTTCGAGGCGGTGCTGCAGCGCGACTATCAGGTGCTGCTGGGCATCTTCCTGGTCACGTCGATCATGGTGATCCTTTTCAACATCCTGACCGACATCCTCTACGGCCTCGTCGATCCGCGCATCCAGGTGTCCCAATGATGAAGTCCGAATTCTGGCGGGCCTTCGCCCGCAACAAGGGCGCGGTCCTGGGCCTCGTCATCCTGGCGGCCATCGTCGTGCTGGCGGTCTTCGCCTCCATCCTGTTCCCCAACGATCCCTGGGACATGGCGACCGCCCCGTTCCAGCCGCCGCTGTCCGAGGACGCGCTGCTGGGCTCCGACATGCTGGGACGCGACATCGCCGCCGGCATCGCCCACGGGGCGCGGGTGTCGCTGCTGATCGGCCTGACCTCCACCGCCGCGGCGCTGGCCATCGGCGTCACGCTGGGGGCGCTGGCCGGCTTCCATGGCGGACGGGTGGACGACGCCATCATGCGCTTCACCGAGCTGTTCCAGACCATCCCCAACTTCGTGCTGGCCGTGGTCCTGGTCGCCATCTTTACCCCCAGCCTGACCACCATCGTCGCCGCCATCGCCATCGTCAGCTGGCCGCCGCTCGCACGCCTCGCCCGCGCCGAGTTCCTCAGCCTGCGCACCCGCGAGTTCGTGCAGGCCGCCATCACCACCGGACAGAGCAACACCACCATCATCCTGCGCCAGATCCTGCCCAACAGCCTGTCGCCGATCATCGTCTCGGCCTCACTCATGGTGGCGACCGCCATCCTGCTGGAAAGCTCGCTGAGCTTCCTTGGTCTGGGCGATCCGAACGCCATGAGCTGGGGCTACATGATCGGCGCCGCCCGCACGGTGATCCGGCAGGCCTGGTGGATGAGCGTCTTCCCCGGCCTCGCCATCGTGCTGACCGTGCTGGCGTTGAACCTCGTCGGCGAGGGGCTGAACGATGCGCTGAACCCGAAGCTCGCCCGGTCGCGCGGGTGATCCGATGAGCCTGTCCGAACTGACCCGCATCCCGACGGAGACCGCCGCCATGACGACCACGCCTCTTCTCGATGTGCGCGGCCTCAGCATCGCGCTGCCGCCGGGCGCCGACCGCCCGCTGGCGGTGGACAACCTGACCTTCACCTTGAACCCCGACGAGATCCTCTGCGTGGTCGGCGAGTCCGGCTCCGGCAAGTCGATGACCGCGCACGCCATGATGGGCCTGCTGCCCACCCCGCATGTGCGGGTCGCCGGCGGCAGCCTGCTGTTCAAGGGCAAGGACGTGCTGACCATGCCGGAGGCCGAGCAGCGGAGCTTGCGCGGCGGCCGCATCGCCATGGTGTTCCAGGAGCCGATGACGGCGCTGAACCCGCTGATGCGGGTCGGCCGCCAGATCGGCGAGAGCTTGCGCGAGCACACCGACCTGCCCTCCCCCGCCCGCCGCGCCCGCGTGGTTGAGCTGCTGGCCCAGGTCGGCCTGCCCAACCCCGCCGAACTGGCCGAGGCCTATCCCTTCCGCCTGTCGGGCGGCCAGCGCCAGCGCGTGATGATCGCCATGGCGCTGGCCTGCCAGCCCGACATCCTGATCGCCGACGAGCCGACCACCGCGCTGGACGTCACCACCCAGAAGCAGATCCTCGACCTGATCCGCTCGATCCAGGCCAAACGCCACATGGGCATGATGTTCATCACCCACGACTTCGGCGTGGTGGCGGAGATCGCCCATCGGGTGGCGGTGATGCGCCACGGCAAGCTGGTGGAATACGGCCCGGCGTCCGACGTGCTGAACCGGCCGCAGCATCCCTACACCCGGCAGCTGATCGCCTCGGTTCCGCACTACATCGAGCACCGCGACGACCATGCCAAGGTCGGCGCGCCGCTGCTGGTCGCCGACAAGGTTCGCAAGGTGTTCAACGTCGGCGGCGGGCTGTTCAAGAAATCCAAGCAGGTGGTGGCCGGCGACGACCTGTCGCTGACCATCCATCCCGGCGAGACCGTGGGGCTGGTCGGAGAATCGGGATCGGGCAAATCGACGCTCGGCCGCTCCATCGTCGGCCTCATCAAGCCGGATTCGGGCCGCATCCTGTTCGAGGGCACCGACCTGCTGGCGCTCGACCGCAAGGGCTTCCAGCCTTACCGCCGGGCGGTGCAGATGGTGTTCCAGGACCCCTACGCCTCGCTGAACCCGCGCCACCGCGTCGGCGACATCGTGGCCCAGGGGCCGGTCGCCTTCGGCGAGGACCGCAACAAGGCGCTGACCCGCGCGCGGGAGTTGCTGGCGATGGTGGGGCTGGATGGGTCGGCCGCCGACCGCTACCCGCACGAGTTCTCCGGCGGCCAGCGCCAGCGAATCGGCATCGCCCGCGCGCTCGCCATGGAGCCGAAGCTGCTGGTGGCGGACGAGCCGGTGTCGGCGCTCGACGTATCGGTGCAGGGGCAGGTGCTGGAACTGCTGGACGACATCCGCAAGCGGCTGAACCTCGCCATGCTGTTCATCACCCACGATCTGCGGGTGGCGGCGCAGGTCTGCGACACCATCGCGGTGATGCGCCGCGGACGGATCGTCGAGCTGGGCACGGCGCGGCAGGTGTTCACTCATCCGCGCGACGCCTACACCCGCAGCCTGCTCGACGCCATCCCCGGCAAGGGCTGGCACATCCCGGACGACCTTCAGCAAGTCCCGGCGGGAGCGCACTGAATGAAGGTCGCCATCATCGGGGCCGGGGCGGTCGGCGGGCTGCTGACAGCGCGGCTGGGCGCCACGGAGGCGGAGGTGACGCTGGTCGCCCGGCCGAACGCCGCAACCGCCATCCGCCGCAACGGCCTGACCATGGTGACGCCGTTGAACCGCGTCGCCCGGCTCACCCCCCGCGTCACCGACGACAGCCTGTCGCTGGGGCCGCAGGATTTGGTGTTCCTCTGCGTCAAGGCCCATGCACTGCGCGGCACCATCGACACGCTGACCCCGCTGCTGGGGCCGGAGACCGCAATCGTGCCGATGATCAACGGCATTCCCTGGTGGTATCCGCACCGCCAGCCGGAGCCGTTGGCTGACCGGCCGCTCGCCAGCGTCGATCCCGACGGGCTGCTTTGGCGCTCCATCGATCCCGACCGGGTGGTCGGCGCGACGACCTTCGTCGCGGTTGAGGGCGACGGCCCCTGCCGCCTGCGCCATGTCAGCGACCAGCGCTTCGTTTTCGGTGATGCCGGGGGCGACGCTGCCGGCCGCGACAACCCGGCGGTGGACCGCATCGTCACCCTGTTCGGGCAGGCCGGGTTCCAGCCGGCGAAGACCACCGATATCCGGCAGGCGATCTGGGTGAAGCTGTGGGGCAACCTCGCCTTCAACCCGTTGAGCGTGCTGACCGGATCGACGCTGGGCCGGCTGTGCAACGATCCCGGCACGCGGGAGACCGGCCGCGCCATGATGCTGGAGGCCAAGGCGGTGGCGGAGCGGCTGGGCGTGGTCTTCACCACCAGCGTGGACGAACGCATCGCCATGGCCGCCGGCGTCGGCGACTTCAAGACGTCGATGCTGCAGGACTATGAGGCCGGCCGCCGGCTGGAGCTGGAGGCGATCCTGGGATCGGTGATCGAACTGGCGGAGCGCTGCGGCATGGAGGTGCCGATGCTGCGCGCGGTGTCGGCGATGGTCGACCTCAGGGCGCGGGAGCGGCGGGAGGTGGTGGCTTAGATACCGCAACCAAGGCCCACTCAACCATTGCCCCCTCAACCATTGCCCCCTCCCCATCCCTCCCCCGCTTCGCGGGAGAGGGGGCAGGACGCTTGTCGATGTGAGCTATTCGCGAAGCGGCGGAGTTCCCTCTCCCGCAAGAGCGGGGGAGGGTTAGGGAGGGGGCAACCGCAACTCCCACCCCCAAGAATCCAACAAACCCCACCCGGAGCCACCATGCCCCTCCCCTCCAACCTGCCCATCGACGCCGACCGTCTGTGGGACAGCCTTGCCGAGATGGCGAAGATCGGCGCCACCGCGAAAGGCGGCAGCTGCCGCCTTGCACTGTCGGACGAGGACAAGGCCGGCCGCGACCTGTTCGTCTCCTGGTGCGAGGCCGCCGGCTGTACCGTGACCGTCGACCGCATCGGCAACATCTTCGCCCGCCGCAGGGGCCGCGACGACAGCCTGGCCCCGGTGGTGATGGGCAGCCATCTCGACACCCAGCCGACCGGCGGACGGTTCGACGGCGTGTTCGGCGTGCTGGCGGCGCTGGAGGTGGTGCGCTCGCTGAACGACCGTGGGGTGGAAACCCTGCACCCGGTCGAGGTCGCGGTTTGGACCAACGAGGAGGGATCGCGCTTCTCGCCGCCGATGATGGGATCGGGCGTGGTCACCGGAATCTTCACGCTGGAGGAGATCCTCGACAAGGTGGCGCAGGACGGAGCCCGGCTCGGCGACGAACTGGTCCGCACCGGCTATGCCGGCGAGGCTTCCGTCGATCACCCCATGCACGCCTATCTGGAGGCCCACATCGAACAGGGTCCGGTGCTGGAGGTCGAGGGCAAGGAGATCGGCGTCGTCACCGGCGCGCAGGGCCAGCGCTGGTACGAGGTGACGGTGACGGGGGTGGAGGCGCATGCCGGCCCGACGCCGATGCGCCTGCGCCGCGACGCGCTGGTCGCCGCCTCGGCCATGGTGCAGGCGGTGCAGCGGGTCGGGCTGGAGACGGCGGGCGACCCGTGCGCCACCGTCGGCATCCTCGACGTCCACCCGCATTCGCGCAACGTCATCCCCGGCCGGGTCTTCTTCACCGTCGACCTGCGCCACCCGAACGCCGACACTCTGGCCGACATGGACCGCCGCTTCCGTGCCGCCGTCGCCGAAATCGCCGAGCAGCAGGGGGTGAGCGCCGAGATCGCCGATTTCTGGCACTTCCCGCCGACGCCCTTCGCCGAGCCGCTGGTCGACCGGGTGCGCGAAGCGGCGAGCGGCTTCGGCTTCAGCCACCGCGACATCGTGTCGGGCGCCGGCCATGACGCGGTGTATGTGGCGGGCAAGGTGCCGACGGCGATGATCTTCATCCCCTGCGAGGACGGCATCAGCCACAACGAGGTCGAGAACATCTCCCCCGCCGACGGCGCCCGCGGTGCCGCCGTGCTGTTCGAAACGCTGGTCGCCACGGCCGGCCGGCCGTAACGGCGCAAGTTGCAATTGCCCCCTCCCTAACCCTCCCCCTCTTCGAGGGAGAGGGGACTGGCGCTTCCTGTCCCTCCACCGCCGAAGGCGGGGGAGGGAGGGACCCGCGAAGCGGGAGGGAGGGGGCACCACCTCAGCACGCCCCGGAGTCCCCCATGAAGTTCGTCCATCACCCCGACGCCGCCCTGCACCGCCCCGCCACCTACTTCAACAAGGGCCTGCTGCGCGCCCTGCCGGAGAAGCCGGAGCGGGTCGGTGCGCTGGCCTCGCTGATCGAGAAGCGCGGCGAGACGCTGATCCGTCCCGACGATTACGGCTCCGCCCCGCGCGCCGCAGTCCACACCCCCGCCTATCTAGCCTTCCTGGAGACCGCCCATGCGCGCTGGGTGGCGAAGGGCGACATGGGCGACGTGGTGCTGCCCAACGTCCACCGGATGCAGGCCGCCCCCAGCTATCCCACCTGCATCGTCGGGCAGGCCGGCTGGCACATGTTCGACACCGCCTGCCCCATCGGCGCGGAGACCTGGACCGCCACCTGCGCCGCGACCAACGCCGCCATCCATGCGGCGCGGCTGGTCGCCACCGGGGCGGACCGTGCGGCCTATGCGCTGTGCCGGCCGCCGGGGCATCATGCCACCCGCGATATGGCCGGCGGCTTCTGCTACCTCAACCATGTCGCGGTCGCGGCGGAGTCGGTGCTGCCGATCCTGCGAGCCCAGGGCCGGGCGGCGCGGGTGGCGATCATCGATGTGGACGTCCATCACGGCAACGGCACCCAGGATATCTTCTACGAGCGCGACGACGTGTTCTTCGTCTCGGTCCATGCCGATCCGGCGGAGTTCTATCCGCACATGGCCGGCTTCGCGCAGGAGCGCGGGACCGGCCGCGGCGAGGGATACAATCTGAACCTGCCGCTGCCCATCGGCAGCGACGAGGCGACCGTGCTGGCGACCATCGGCAAGGGGCTGGAGGAGGTCCGCCGCTTCGGGCCGGACATGCTGTTCGTCTCGCTGGGCTTCGACACCTTCATCGACGATCCGCTGGCCGCCTTCGGCGTCACCACGCCGGGCTTCGCCCGCATGGGCGCGCTGATCGCCGCCGCTGACATGCCCACCGTTCTGGTGCAGGAGGGCGGATACGCCATCGACGCGCTGTCGGCCAACCTTTCGAGCTTCCTGGACGGGTTTGAAGGCAAGAGAGCGGCATGACCGCCATCGCCGCCAGCGGGGCCGGCCGCGATCTGGTCAAGTATCTGCTGATCGTCGCCATCAGCCTGTTCTGGGGCATGAACTGGCCGGCGGTGAAGACGATCCTGACGCAGATGCCGATCTTCAGCCTGCGCGCCATCGGCTTCACCGCCGGGGCGGTTCTGCTGCTGGGGGCGGCGCGGCTGGCCGGGCACCGGCTGCGGGTGGAGCGGGCGGAATGGCCGGCGCTGGCGGCGGCGGGGCTGTGCAATGTGCTGGTCTTCAACCTCTGCACGGCGCTGGGGCAGAGCCTGATGGCGACCTCGCAGGCGGCGATCATCGCCTTCACCATGCCGGTGTGGGCGACGCTGCTGGCGATCCCGCTGCTGGGCGAGCGGCCGGGAGCCCGCCAGATCGTCGGGCTGGCCTGCGGGTTGGCCGGGCTGATGGTCCTGCTGGGGCCGGAGGCGCTGACGGCGCCGCCGTCGCAGCTGGCCGGGCCGGCGGTGATGCTGGTGTCGGCGCTGGCCTGGGCGCTGGGCACCATCGTGATGAAGCGGCGGGTCTGGCGCAGCAACCCGATGGTCATCACCGGCTGGCAGTATGTGCTGTGCGCCCCGCCGATGATCCTGCTGGCGGCGACGGAGACGAGGCCGGCCCTGGCCGAGATCCACCCAGAGGTGTGGGTCGGTTTCGCCTGGCACATCGTCTGTTCGATCTGCGCGGCGCAGGCGCTGTGGTACGTCACCGTGCGCCGGCTGACGGTGGGAGAGGCGGCGGTCAGCACCCTGCTGATCCCGGTGGTCGGGGTCGGCGGGGCGGTGCTGCTGCTGGGCGAGCCGATGACGCTGCGGCTGGCGGCGGCGCTGGTGCTGATCCTCGCCGCCGTCGCCTGCGTGCTGGCGGTCAGGCCCGCCCGGCGCTGAGCCTCCTTACTCCTCGGTGAGGCGGCGGCAGCGCCGCTTCATCATCGCCAGCGCCTCGTCGGCGCGGGCGCCGGAGAGGTCGAAACTCCGCTCGTCGAGCAACACGCCGTCGGAGTTGTAGACGCGGACCAGCAGCCCCTCCGGCGTCTGGCCGACCGACAGGTCGAGGACGCCGTCGCCGGTCTCGTTGCCGGCGATGTCGAGGAAGTCGTTGATCTCGTCGAAGTTGGCCTCGATGTCGTCCGGCCAGACGCCCTCGGCGGTGAAGTCCAAGAGATCGTTCAGCCCGCCGACCGGCTCGCAGCGCTTCACCCGCGGATCGGCGGCGGCGACCGCTTCGGCGAAGGCGGCCATCGACTGGCGGATGCGCTCCTGCTCGATGGGGTCGATCTCCAGCTCCTGCCCGTCGTCGGCGAAGCCGAGCTTCAGCGGATCGGGCATGCCCTCCCCTTCCAGCTCCGCATCCTCCTCGATCACCAGACCGACGACGCCGACCAGCCGGGTGCCGCTGTCGTCGGCGGGGGCCAGCAGATCCTGCGTGCGGGCGAAGCTCTCCGCCTCCTCCGGCGAGGAGATCAGGCGGCGCAGCAGGGTGCGGCGGTCGGCGGCATCCAGGTAGGACAGCGGCTCCGGATCCAGCCACAGCGGCAGCAGCCGCATGTCGGCGGCCTTTTCCAGCAGCCCGGCCGAATCGAGCGCTTCCTCGATCACGCCCACCGGCGGCGGCGCGTCCAGCGGCCCGTCCACCTCCAGCACCAGCCAGAACAGGGTGGAGAGGGTCGGGTCGCCCTGCTCGTCGGTGCCCTGCGCGGTTTCGGAGAAGGCCTCGACCTCGTCCATGAAGTCGTAGCCTTCCTCCTCGCGCAGCTTGCCCACGGCCGCTTCGATCACGCCCTGGCGGTTGCCGTCCAGCACCTCGTCCAGCAGCGCGCCGAAACGCTCGTCGTTGTTGCGCCACAGCCGGACCAGCCGGTCGGCCGGCGTCCCGCTGAACTGGCCGCCCTTGCCGTTGACCCCGTCCTTTTTCGCCATGATGCGCCCGTTCCTTTCTGAATCGCTCGTCCGGTCGGCCAGACCATAGGAGTGCCGCGCCATCCTGTCGACCGCGATATCGTGACGGAGCATCCGCCGGGAACAGCGACGATTGGCCCCTTCCACCCGGACGGGAAAGAGGTAGGATCCGATCATCCATATTTCGGGTGATCCGCCATGGCCGAACGTCCGGTTTTTCCCAAAGACTTCCTGTGGGGCGCCTCCACCTCCGCCTATCAGATCGAGGGCGCGGCCGAGGCCGACGGGCGGGCGCCCAGCATCTGGGACAGCTTCTGCAAGCTGAAGGGCCGGGTCGACAATGGCGAGAGCGGCGACGTCGCCTGCGACCATTACCACCGGATGCCGGAGGATGTGGAGCTGATGGCCGAGCTGGGGCTGCAGGCCTACCGCTTCTCCGTCTCCTGGCCGCGGGTGCTGCCGCGCGGGCGCGGCGCGCCGAACGAAAAGGGGCTGGATTTCTACGACCGGCTGATCGACCGGCTGCTGGAGAAGAACATCGAGCCCTGGCTGTGCCTGTATCACTGGGACCTGCCGCAGGCCTTGCAGGACCAGGGCGGCTGGGCCGTCCGCGACGGCGCCGGATGGTTCGCCGATTACGCCGCGCTGTGCGCCCGGCGCTATGGCGACCGGGTGAAGCGCTGGGCCACCTTCAACGAATTCTCCGTCTTCACCCTGTTCGGCTGGGCCTTCGGCTGGGGGGCGCCGAGCATCGCCGACCGCGCCACCCACCTGAAGACGATCCACCACGTCAACCTCGCCCATGGCGCCGGGGTGGACGTGCTGCGCGCCCTGGTGCCGAATGCCTCCATCGGCGCGGTGCACAGCGTCCAGCCGATGCGGCCCGAGACCGACCGGCCGGAGGATGTCGAGGCCGCCGCCCTGTTCGACGAGCATTGGAACCGCGCCTTCCCCGACGCCCAGCTGCTGGCATATTATCCGCGCCGCATAGCCGAAGCCATCGAGCCCTATGTGCAGCCCGGCGACATGGCGCGCATCGCCCGGCCGCTGGACTGGTTCGGGCTGAACCATTACGCCCCGGTCTATGGCCGCAAGGACGACAGCCTGATCTGGGGCTTCGGATTCGGATCGCCGCCGGCGGGGATGAAGCGGACGGCCATCGACTGGCCCTATGACCCCGGCTGTTTCCGCGACACGCTGATCGACCTGACCCGCCGTTACCGCCTGCCGATCTATGTGACGGAGAACGGATACGGCACCAAGGCGGCGGAGGCCCCGGATGCCGAGGGGCGCGTGGTGGATGCCGAGCGGCTGGCCTACCTCCAGGCCTACATCGCCGCGATGGCGGAGGCGAAGGCGCGGGGGGCCGACGTGCGGGGATATTTCGTCTGGTCGCTGCTGGACAATTTCGAATGGGGCGGCGGCTACGGCACGCGGTTCGGCATCGTCCATGTCGATTTCACGACGCAAGCGCGGACCCCGAAGGAGTCGGCGCGCTGGTATTCGGAGCTGATCCGAGGGGGCTGACGCGGCGCCGCCCGCCCGCCTTGGCCGGCGGAGCGGCGGCGGATGGAACAGTGTGGAACGGATTTCGCGCGCTGTTCCATCCGTCCACCGGCACCGGGGCGGGATCGGGGAGCGCCGCGGCGACCGGCTCCACCGGCCGCGGACGGGAACGGTCGCCGCCGGGGCCGGCGGGCGTCGGGGGCGGAGCGGCCGGCTCGGGCTGCGGCGGCGATGAGGGCTGAGGGGGCGGCTGCGGCGATTGCGGGGGCGATTGCGGGGCCGGCGTTGCCGCCGGTTCCGGGGACGGGGCGGGCCGGTCGGGCTGGGGAGCGCGCGCCGCCGGTCTGGCCGGGGCGTCGAGCCCGGCGAACAGGCCGAGCCGTTCGGCCAGCCAGCGCACCGTCTTCGGATCGCCCATCGACACCAGCCGCTCGATCTGTTCCGCCACCAGGGTGCGGATCGAGGCAAGGCGCAGGTCCGCCTCCCGGTTCAACGCCTGCCGTTCCCACCAGACGCGATGGCGGAAATCCCGCGATCCGTAATAGGCCCGCCACAGGGTGGTGCGGCTGCATCCCATGGCGCGGGCGACGTAGAGGAAGGAACAGCCGCGCGCCAGCATGCCGGCGGCCATGATCCATTGTTCCTCGTTGAACTGCGATCCGGGAACCAGCGAGCCGTCGGCGGGGACCGGCGGCTCCTCCGCCCAGCAGGGGAAATGGTCGTCGGAGAGGGTGCGGCTGTCGAGCGGCATGGCGGGGCTCCGCGGGTGGATGGGACCAGCGGGGGAGGATATAGGAATTTTTTCTGGTTGAGGGGTTTTTGTCCCACGGCGGGATTCGCGACACTTTAGCTCGAGCAATGCCACGCAAGATTGGTTTTCCGTGGAATTTTTCACGCTATAATGCATTTAAATGGATAGATACACGAAGAATGCTGTTCATCCACATCTGATTGGTTATGTACGGATGTCCATTGACGATCAGAAACTTGACCTCCAGATCGCGGCGCTGATCGCCGCCGAAATTCGGCCCAACGATGTACGGTCGGACAAGACCAATAGCTTGCGGTCCGAACAGCCAGTGTTAGCCGGCGCGTTGAAGGCTTTTCGTCGGAGCGACACGCTCATGGTGTGGCGCCTAGACCGATTGGCGCACAGCACCAAGGAGCTGCTGCCCATAGGTGATCGATTGCAGGAAGCGAAGGTAAGCTTGCGAAGCTTGAGTGAATATCTCGACACCAGCACAGCAACGGGCAAGCTCGTGTTCACCCTAGTCTCGACCATGGCTGAGTTTGAACGCAATCTTATCAGTGAGCGGACCAAGTCTGGTATGAGCGCGGCACGGGATCGGGGATTGCCGGAAGGGCATCCGGCTAAGCTGGTGGAAAAGCGGTTAAGTATAGCTGAATTTGTGGTGTCTAGGCAGTAGATGAAAGACTAATTTCCAATCAGCAATTAAAACTGAAAGCACTTCAGAAAACGTTTAGCGAAAATAATCACTTCTGGGCAACTGTCACGAAATGGAGGATTGAAAATGCGCATTGAATGCGATGGCTGCGGTACATTTGTAGATGCGGATATTAAAGGATCCTATAACACCTTTGATGAATTTAGCCAAGATAATATAGAATACTCCATTTTACAATGCCCGTCGTGTGACGGGCCAATACTGGTGTCAAGAGAGATTTATTACGTTGGACAGGGAAATATGGAGTATGCAACTCCAAAAGTTTTGTACCCTAAATTTACTAAAAAAATTTGAAACCGAGATACCTGACAATATACAGTTTAATTACGAGGAAGCCGAGAAATGTCTGAAAGTAAAGGCTTATACTGCTTCGGTTATTATGTGCAGGAGAACACTAGAAAGTGTTTGCGACCATTTCGAATATAAGAAAGGTGATCTATATTTTAAGCTCAAAGAGTTGGATGATAAGCATATAATTGATAAAACAATTTCAGAATGGGCAACGATGCTGAGATTAGAAGGAAACTCTGCAGCTCATGACATTGCTGAGAGCCTGACCCGAAAAGAATTGAGTGATTTCAGTCTCTTGTGATTCGATTGATGTTGCGAAGCATGACGAATGACAAGACAATGTGGACTGAAATCACCCGAGCGCAGTATCAGCGAAAAGGATTGAGGTATTCAAGCGACACGACGGACGCGGAGTGGGCGGTGCTCGAACCACTCCTCCCGGCGGCTCGACGCTTGGGACGGCCGCGAACGGTCAACGTGCGCGAGATCGTGAACGGCATCCTCTTTCTGGCGACCTCCGGGTGCCAGTGGCGGCAACTGCCGAAGGATTTCCCGCCGATGACGACGGTCCAGCGCTATTTCTACCGCTGGCGCGACGATGGGACCTGGGAGACGATCAATCACGCCTTGGTGGCGATGGTTCGGGAAAGCATGGGACGGGAGGCCAGCCCGACAGCGGGGGTGATCGACAGCCAGTCGGTCAAGACGACGGAAGCAGGTGGCCCCCGTGGCTACGACGCGGGCAAGTGCATCAAGGGGCGCAAGCGGCATGTGTTGACCGACACCAATGGCTTGCTGGTCGCCGCCATCGTTCATGCCGCCGACATCCAGGACCGTGATGGCGCCCCGGCGCTCCTCGCCTCCGTTCGCACGCTCTTCCCCTGGCTTCGCCACGTCTTCGCGGACGGCGGCTACGCTGGACCCAAGCTGGAAACCGCTTTGGCTCAGATCGGGACATGGACTCTGGAGATCGTCAAGCGGTCCGACGCCGCCAAAGGCTTTGAACTGCTGCCTCGGCGGTGGGTCGTTGAGCGTACAATCGCTTGGCTTAACCGCAATCGCCGCCTCGCCAAGGACTTCGAGGCCACCGTCGAGAGTGCCGTCGCCTGGGTCTTCATCGCCAGCGTCAAACTGCTCTCAAGACGGGTGGCTCGAACATAGACACAGCTTTGCCGATTCCGAGTCGGACTCTAAGGACAGTCGAGAGATGGCCGCGCTACCACACGTTTTTATTACGGGTGGTGGAGTGGATGCGGTGGAGGACGCGTTAGCGCGCCCTGGTTTTCCAACGCAGCATTTTCCCGCAGTGCAAAACATCATAAATATTGGCACATTTAATGGAGGTGCGATCCAACAGGGTACCAATCGGTCGACACAGATTACCGGGAATGCCGGAAGCCTGTCAGGAATGGACCTTACCAAGTTAGCGGCTGAGTTTGCATCCCTTCGGACCGCTGTCCTACCACAAGCCAGTAGTCCAGAACACTTTTCCGCTATCGGACGCCTATCCGAAGCCCAAATTGGGGCCGAAGCCAATGACGCATCAAAGGTACAACAGGCTCTGGCATCGATCGGTCAGGCTGGCCAATGGCTACTCTCCACATCCGAGAAGATCGGGGTTGGACTAGGGCGTGTCGTCAGTTGAGCCAGATGACAGCCGACACGAGGTAAACAGCCGCCAAGAAAGTGCTGGCAAGCTTGTCGTATCGAGTTGCAATGGCTCGGAAGCCCTTCAGCTTGTTGAAGAATCGCTCGACGAGATTACGTTCGCGGTACAAGGCGAAATCGGTATCGCGGGCGATCAGCCGATTAGCCTTGGACGGGATGACGGGGACGATGTCGCGCTCCTTCAATGCGTCGATCAGGGCGTCGCCATCATAGGCCTTGTCGGCGATGAGGGCCTGCGGCTCGACCGCGTCGAGCAGAGGGGCGGCTTGGCTGAAGTCAGAGGCCTGACCGGGGGTCAGGGAGATCGCCACCGGGTTGCCCAAGGCGTCCACGATGGCATGGATCTTCGTCGTCAGCCCCCCTCGTGATCGGCCGATGGCTTGGCAGGCGCCCCCTTTTTTCGCGCCCCGGCGCTGTGCTGGTGGGCGCGGACGATGGTCGCGTCGAGCATCATGTACTCGTTGTCGCTGTCCTCGGCCAGGGCTTTGAAAAGGCGCTCGAACACCCCGCTCTCGCACCAGCGGCGGTAGCGGCGGTGGGTGTTCTTCCAATCCCCGAACCGGGTGGGCAGGTCGCGCCAGGGAATGCCAGCCCGGTAACGGTACAGCACCGCCTCGACGAACAGGCGGTTGTCCTTCGCCGTCCCCCCGACATGGCCTACCCGCCCCGGCAGAAAATCCTGGACCCGCTCCCACTGATCGTCGCGCAAAGCATAGCGTCGCATTCGTCGGCCCTCCCGTCAGCCGACCCTCTATGAATCACGCATTCCTACCGCTGGGAATCCCATAACTGACGACACGCCCTAGCAACCGCTGCACTAAAAACAAATCTTGGATTGTAAATCCTTCTCTTTTTCCATGCATTGACAAAGGGTCGTTTATTGAACAAGCGACCTCGGCTGTCGTGGTGCTGACGTGAAAGGGAGCGGCCAGAGCATGGGACCGCTGTCGCGAAAGGGGCAGCCGCGGCCGTCCTGGCGTTGTCGTGAAAAGGGGTGGTTCGCCGTTAGCGAATAGCAGCTTGACCGTTGATTCGCTATCAGCGATCATGTCTGCATGAAGCTCGTGATCGAAGCCACTGCGCTGAAGGTTCTGCTCCGCATGCCAAAGGGCGATGCGGCCGGGCTGCGGGACAAGCTGAAGACCTTCGCCGCCGCTCCTTATGACCCCCATCCCTGGGCGAAGGCGTTCGGCGGCGGGCAAGGCCGCATCCGCCACGGGGACTGGCGGGCCATCTACCAGATCGACGGCGATGCGCTGTTGGTCACGGTGCTGAAGGTCGGGAACCGCAAGGAGGTCTATCGATGAACGCTCTGCCAATCACGCCGATTGCCGAGACGGCGGACAGCGTCACCCTCAGCCGGGCCGACTTCGAGGCCCTGGCCGATCTGGTGACGGACGCCCAGGACTTGGCCGACGCCGAAACCGTAAAGGCACGGCTCGCTGCGGGGGAGACGGAGACTTTTCCGTTCGAGGTCGCGGAGCGCATCCTTGATGGGGAGCATCCTGTTGCGGTGCTCCGCGAGCATCGCGGCCTCACGGCCCGCGGACTGGCGGAAGCCGCAGGCGTGGCTCCGTCCTACCTGTCCGAGATTGAGAACGGGAAAAAGCCCGGCAGCTTCGACGCGATGGCCCGCATCGCCGGTGCGCTCCAGGTGCCGCTGGACCTGCTGGTCCGCCACTGAACCGCTGTCGCGAAGGGGAGTGCATTTGTCCATCTGACAAGTCTCACTCCCTACCCCCCTGCTTCGTCCCTCCCCCACCCATCCACCGCAAAAATTTCGCTCCACACCCCAACAATCCGCAACGGGATTTTCCGAACACACCCGTTCCGCGCCCAACCCGCAAAATCATTTGCCTGCAAAGGGCGCACACTCGTTCCAACGAAGGATAATCGAGGGAACGAGACATGGACGGCATGCCGACGGGCCTGCGGGCGGAGCGCGATCACGGTCGGGCTCCTGACCGGATCGACCGCAGCTATCGCCTGGACGACCGCTACAGCCGCGCCGGGGGGCAGGTCTATCTGTCGGGGACGCAGGCGCTGGTCCGGCTGCTGCTGCTCCAGGCGGAGAGCGACCGGCGGGCCGGGCTGAACACGGCGGGATTCGTCAGCGGCTATCGCGGGTCGCCGCTGGGCGGGCTGGATCAGGCGCTGTGGCAGGCGCGCACGCATCTGGACGCCCATGCCATCCGCTTCGTCCCCGGCGTCAACGAGGATCTGGGCGCAACCGCCGTCATGGGGACCCAGCAGGTCGAATCCTCGGGCGAGGGCAAGGTCGATGGCGTGTTCGGCATGTGGTACGGCAAGGGGCCGGGGGTGGACCGCTCCGGCGACGTGCTGAAACATGCCAACGCCTATGGCAGCTCGCCGCGCGGCGGGGTGCTGGCGGTGGCCGGCGACGACCATGGCTGCGTGTCGTCCAGCATGCCGCACCAGAGCGACCTCGCCATGATCGCATGGTCGATGCCGGTGCTGAACCCGGCGGGCATCCGCGACTATCTGGAGTTCGGGCTGTACGGCTATGCCCTGTCGCGCTTCTCCGGCGCCTGGGTCGGGTTCAAGGCGATCTCGGAATCGGTGGAAAGCTCGGGCACGGTGCGGATTCCGGCGCTGGAGGGCGGATACCTGCCGGTGGCGTTCGATCCGCCGCCGGGGGGGCTGCATTACCGCTGGCCCGACCTGCCCAGCCTCGCCATCGAGGAAAGGCTGGCCGCCAAGGTCGCGGCGGTGAAGGCCTTCGCCCGCGTCAACCGCATCGACCGCACCGTGATGGGCGGCAGTTCCGGCCGGGGCGGCTGGCTGCGCATCGTCACCACCGGCAAGGCGCATCTCGATGTGATGGAGGCGCTGCGGCTGCTCGGCATCGGGCCGGCGGAGGCGGAGCGGATCGGGCTGTCGGTCCACAAGATCGGGCTGTCCTGGCCGCTGGAGCCGGACTTCGCGCTCGCCGCCGCCCGCGGCGCCGACGAGGTGCTGGTGGTGGAGGAGAAGGCGCCGGTCGTCGAGGGGCAGCTGAAGGATCTGCTGTTCCACCTGCCGGCCGGGGAGCGGCCGCGCGCCGTGGTCGGCAAGACCGACGAGTTCGGCGCCCCGCTGCTGCCCGCCACCGGGGAACTGCGGCCCTGGATCGTCGCCAAGGCTCTGGTGGAGCGCATCCGCCACCGCTTTCCGGAACAGGATTTTGTAGGGCGGCTGGCGGAGCTGCTGCCGGGGGAGGCTCCCGCTGCCCCTGCAATCAATCCTGCTCTGGCGCGGACGCCCTATTTCTGCTCCGGCTGTCCGCACAACAGCTCGACCAAGGTGCCGGAGGGGAGCAAGGCGATGGCCGGCATCGGCTGCCACTTCATGGCGTCGTGGATGGACCGCGACACGGTGGGGCTGAGCCAGATGGGCGGCGAGGGCGTCAGCTGGATCGGGCAGGCGCCGTTCAGCAAGCGGCCGCACATCTTCCAGAATCTGGGCGAGGGCACCTATTTCCATTCCGGCCTGCTGGCGATCCGGCAGGCGGTGGCTGCCAAAATCAACATCACCTACAAGATCCTGTTCAACGACGCCGTCGCCATGACCGGCGGCCAGCCGGTGGACGGCCCGATCTCCGTCGACGCCATCACCCGCCAGCTGGCGGCGGAGGGCATCACCCGCATCGCCGTGGTCAGCGACGCGCCGGAGAAGTATGACAGCCGGTCGGGGCTGGCGCCCTTCACCACGGTGCATCACCGCGAGGAATTGGACGCCGTGCAGCGCGAGATGCGCGAGATTCCCGGCGTTACCGCCATCGTCTATGAGCAGACCTGCGCGGCGGAGAAGCGGCGGCGGCGCAAGCGCGGCACCATGGCCGACCCGGCGCGGCGGATGGTGATCAACGATCTGGTCTGCGAAGGCTGCGGCGACTGCGGCAAGAAGTCGAACTGCCTGTCGGTGCAGCCGAAACAGACCGAATTCGGGGTGAAGCGGCAGATCGACCAATCCAGCTGCAACAAGGATTATTCCTGCGCCGACGGCTTCTGCCCCAGCTTCGTCTCGGTGGTGGGCGGGAGCTTGCGCAAGCCGGAGCCGGACAGGGTCGCCGCGCGCTTCGCCGGGGAACTGGCGGCGCTGCCGCTGCCGCGCTATGGCGCAGCTGGAGATTTGGCGGAGATCCTGATCGTCGGGGTCGGCGGCACCGGCGTCGTCACCATCGGCGCGGTGCTGGCGATGGCTGCGCATCTGGAGGGCAAGGCGTCCTCGGT
Organism: Azospirillum lipoferum 4B; assembly: GCF_000283655.1. Classification (NCBI taxonomy): domain Bacteria; kingdom Pseudomonadati; phylum Pseudomonadota; class Alphaproteobacteria; order Rhodospirillales; family Azospirillaceae; genus Azospirillum; species Azospirillum lipoferum. The sequence continues at coordinate 447,514 of NC_016623.1, forward strand.
GCTGGACTTCATGGGCTTCGCGCAGAAGGGCGGTGCGGTCTACAGCTATCTGCGGGTGGCGGGGGATGCGGCGCTGCTCCATCAGGCGCGGATCGACCCGAAGCGGGCGCAGCTGGTGCTGGCCTGCGACACGGTGGTCGCGGCCTCGCCGGACGCGCTGAAGACGGTGCGGCTGGGGCGGACGCGGGTGGTGGCCAACGCCCATGTGGCGCCGACCGGGGCCTTCACCCGCGACGGCGCCAAGCTGCCGGATGCGGGGGCTCTGCTGCGCAGCCTGCGCCGGGCGGCGGGGGCCGAGCAGGTCGAGGTGGTGGACGCCAACCGGGTGGTCACCGCGCTGTTCGGCGACAGCATCCTCGCCAACGTCTTCCTGATGGGCGTCGCCTTCCAGAAGGGGCTGCTGCCGGTCGGGCTGGAGGCGCTGACCCGCGCCATCGAGCTGAACGGCACCGGCGTCGCCGCCAACCTGCGCGCCTTCGCCTTCGGCCGCCTCGCCGCGCACCGACCGGAAGCTCTGGCGGGGCTGGGGGCGGAGGAGGGGGCGCCGGCTGCTGACCTCGCCGGCATCGTGGAGCGGCGGGCGGCCTTCCTGGCGGAGTATCAGGACCGCGCCTATGCCGGGCGCTACCGCGCGCTGGTGGAGCGGGCACGGCAGGCGGAAGGCCGCGTGGCTCCCGGTTCGACCGCGCTGGCCGAGGCGGTGGCGCGCAGCGCCTTCAAGCTGATGGCCTACAAGGACGAGTATGAGGTCGCCCGGCTGCACAGCGATCCGGTCTTCCGCAAAAGCCTGGAGGAGCGGTTCGAGGGGGATTGGAAGCCGGTCTTCCACCTCGCCCCTCCCCTGCTGTCGCGCGACACCAACGGCCATGGCGAGCCGCGCAAGATGGCGCTGGGCGCCTGGATCCTGCCGGTGTTCCGCGGGCTTGCGGCTTGCAAACGGCTGCGCGGCACGGCGCTCGACCCGTTCGGCTATACGGCGGAGCGGAAGATGGAGCGCGCGCTGATCGCCCGCTATGAGGCGACGGTGGCGGAGATCGCGGAACGGCTGTCGGCGGACAGGCTCGCCACCGCGGTGGAGCTGGCCGCGCTGCCGCAGGAGATCCGCGGCTTCGGGCCGGTCAAGCAGCGGGCCTGGGAGGCGGTCGAGCCGCGCTGGCGGGCGCTGGAGGAGCGGCTGCGGCAGCGGGAGACGGCGCGGGCGGCGTGAGGGGGGTCACTTCTCCAGGAAGCGCAGGAAGGGAAAGGCTTCGAAATCGAAGCGGATCAGGGTTGGCGCGCCGCCGCTGCGGACCAGATGGTCGTGGGTGCAGAAGGGGGCGGCCTGATCCAGCCCCCAGAAGGCCCGCCCCTCGTCGAAATGCCGGGCGATATAGGCGACCACGAGGTCGAGGTAACGCTGCGCGGCCGGTGTCCGGTTGAAGGCCAGGAAGCCGGCGAGGAAGTCGCGGGTCGGGCCGCGCCCGCGCCGGTCCTGCATCACCGCGACATCCCAGCCCGGCCAGCCCGCCATCGCCGCACCCGGATCGGCGAGCAGCAGCGCATCGACATCGACCTGGATCACCGGCCCGACCTGCTGCCGCAGAAGACGCTGCGTCACCGCGAAGCGGGCGGAGGCGTAATAGGTCAGCCGCACAGGGTCGGGCAACCCGCCGAGGTCGGCAGCCTCGAAGGAGACCGACAGCGGGCCGCCGCCGGCGCCAGCCGGATCCGCCAGCGCCGCTTCGGTCTCTGCCGACGGGTTGACGATATGGACATGCATGGCGCAGGACGGCGCCCGCTCGCGCGCCGAATCCAGGAAGGCTGCGCCGAACCGGCGCCAATAATCGTCGTCGCACCCCACCAGCAGGACCGGCCGGCCATCGGCGCCCGGCGCAACCGGCATGCGGCGGTTGGCACGGCCGAACAGGGTGGGCGGATCGGCGAGAAGCCGCTCGAAAAACGCCGGTTCGCTGCGCACCATCGTCCACAGCAGCATCTCGAAATCCGCCGCGACCGCCTGCGCCGGCCAATGGCGCGCATATTTGCGGAAAAAGCGGCGGGCGGCGTCAAGGCGCCCCTGGCGATACAGATCGTAGCAGACCACGGACAGGGCGACGCTGTCGCCCGGTTCGGTCATCAGCCGGCGCCGCCCGGCCTCCGCGACCCGGCCCAGCATCCCGTCTTCCATCACCCCGTTCTGAAGGGCGACGACCGCCGTCCCGAACAGGTTCCTGGTGGCATCGGCATGACCGCCGGCGGCGGCGCGGCCGAAGGCGGCGACAGACTCTCCCATCGCCTTGCGGTCGACCAGATGGCCGGAGGTGGCCAGGGCGGACGTCATCAGCCTGCTTTCCGCCAGCCGGCAGAGGCCCAGCCGGTACAGATAGTCCGGGCGGTCGGGATAAAGCCCGTCCAGCCGCCGGTAAACCTCTTCCGCCGCGCCGATCCGGTCCTGGGAATACAGGCAGTCGCCGAGCCGCAGCAGATAGGCTTCGGTATCGGGGGAAAGCCGCAGCGCCCGGCGCAGGGCATCGGCAGCCGCGGCGCCGTCGCCCAGATCGGTCAGGGCGCCGGCCAGATTGCCGAAAGGCTTGACCCAGCCCGGATCGATCGCCAGCGCGGCCCGGTGATGGCCGGCGGCCTGACCGGCCTTCCCCCCGGCACGCAGTGCCGAACCGAGATTGTCGTGATAGGCGGCGCACAGGCCATCGCGCCCGATCGCTTGCCCGATCAGTCGCACCGCTTCGCCGGAGTCGCCGGACTGGTGATGCAGAACACCCAGCAGATGCCAGGCATCGGCCACCGCGGGCGCGGCCCGGATGATCTTCCGGTAAATGTCCGCCGCTTCGGCCAGACGGCCGCCCTGGTGCAGACCGACGGCAATGCGCAGGGCTTCGGAAACGGTGGTCATCGGCGATGGGTTCTGCAGTCATGGGAAGCGAATGGCCGCCCATGACTACCGCAAAGCCGAGCCGTTGTCGCCCTTTTGCGATCCTTGGTTACAGGCCGCCCAAATCCTGCACCTCAAGCACCGTTTCCGGCAGGGTCAGCGTCATCGCCTCGAACGGGGCCAGCAGGGCGGGGATGTTGGAGCCGACGCCGCAGACCCGGTAGTCCAGCCGGATCGCCTCGATCCGCTCCGGCAATATGCGCTTGCGGTCGCCGATCAGCTGCCAGGCCAGCACGCAGCTGTTCTCGCCGTCCTGGGCGGTGACATAGTCGTAGTCGCCGTAGCGGTTGCGGCGGGCGCTGTCGGCGAGCTTGATGCGCATCTCCGGGAATTCGCGCTTCGTCGTCTCGGTCAGCGTGTCCATGGTGTAGAGCGGGACCGGGAAGATGCGGGGCGGCTGGACCAGCGCGCCGAACAGGCTGTCGGGCAGGGTCTGTACGTCCACCGTCAGGCGGTTCTCGCCCGGCAGCACCGTGGGGTTGCCCAGCACGACGATATAGCTCTTGTAGACGGTGCCGGTGTCGCGCATGCGGGCGGCGACGATGGGGAAGTCCCGGCTGTCCGGCAGGGTCACCGGCAAGGCGGCGGGCTGGATGCGGCGCCACGGCGTCGGCGCCTGGGTCAGGTTGTCGCGCACCCAGCCGGCGCAGCCCGAGGTCAGCAGGGTGACGGCGGCCAGCGTCGCCAGCAGGAGGGTGCGCACGCCGCCGGACTTGGCCGTCGGGCTATCGGACGGTGTCTCGGGCATCGGGGCTCCCTTACCAGCCATGATAGATCGTCTTCCCGGTGATGGTGACGCCTTCGCGCGATTCCTCGGTGCTCAGCCGGTCGTCGATGGCCTTGAACTGGGCATAGGCCTCGTCCATGCGCAACAGATTGTAGAGCGCCCAGCCGCGCAGGATGCCGAGATTGCGCGGTTCCGGCTCCAGTTCCCTGCGGGCGTCGAGCAGGCGCAGCACGTCGTTGTAGCGCTTGTCCTCCAGCGCCCGGTTGGCCTCCGCCGCCAGCAGCGAGGCGCGGATTTCCGCCTTCTGCGCCGCCGTCATGTTGGCGCGCGGCAGGTCGCGGGTCAGGCCGGCCACGTCGCCGGTCGCCAGACGGGCGATGGCCTGCCCATAGGCGTTCTCCTGCGCCGGGGTCGCCTTCTGCGGCAGGCTGCCGGCCGATGCGCCGTCCTTGGCCGGTTCGCGCGCGGCCAGAGCCTTCGCCTCGGCGAAGGAGGCCTCGGCCTCCGACGGGCGCTTCATCTCCAGCAGGCACCAGCCGCGCTGCTGCAGCAGGGCGGCGGTCGGGCCGCTTTTGACGATCGAGGCGCGGATGATGGTAAGGCAGGCGGCATAATCCTGGCGGGCCAGCGCCCGGTCGAGCTCGCTCGGCCCCTGCGGAGCGCTGCGCCCGCCGCCGGAGGGCCCGCGCGGCGGATCCACCGCCTTGAGGGCTTGGTCGACGCGGTTCGACTTGCCCTTCCACGGCGCGGCGGCGGCGCGGGCCTGCGCCTTTTCGCCCAAACCGTTGTAGGCCAGCACCAGACCTTCCGCCGCCCGGTCGGACGGCGCCCAGCCATTGGCCTGGGAGAACCAGCTCTGCGCCTCCGCGAAGTTCTTCTGCTTCTGGAAGTACCAGCCGAGCGCGATGGCGGCGTCGGCGTCCTGCTTGTCGCGGACGATGCCCTGGACGCGCGACAGGTCGGCGTCGGACAGGGCCCCGGCCTTGGAATTGCCCAGGCGCTCCAGCAGACGGCCGGTTTCGAGTTCGGCCTCGGCGGTGCGGACGGTGGAGTAGTCCTCCCCCGTCGCCGGGTTGGCGGTGGCGCCGAGCGCCGCCAGCTCGCGCAGCCGGTCGGGGCCGAGATAGCGCGATGCCTTGAAGATTGTATCGCGCCGCTCCTTGGCCTTGGGGCAGCTGGTGACAATGGTCTTGTAGGTGTCGAAGGCGCGGTCGGTCTGTTTCAGCTCGGCATAGGCCTCGGCGAGGCGCCACGCATTGTCCAGCCGGTTGCAGGCCACCGCCTCCGGATTGGCGGCGGCGGCGTCCACCACATCCTGCCAGCGCTTGGTGTCGCTGGCCGAACGGATGCGGCCGGCGCTCTCGGCGAGGTCGAGCTCCTGCAGCAGCTTGTCCGACGGCTGCCAGGAGGGCGACTTGCGCCGCTGTTCGGCGATGGCGGCGCGCGCCTCCGCCACCTTGCCGGCGGACAGCAGGCTCCAGAAGGGGCTTTCGTCGACGCTCGCGGCGGCCGGCTGCGGCGCGAACAGGTCCTTGGGCGGCTCCCAGGTCGGATCGAGGGCGCGCAGGCGGGCGATCTCCGCCTCCAGCCGTTCGCCGTCGCCGATGCGGGCGTAATAGCGCAGAGCCGTCTCGTCCACCTTGCCGGCGGCGGGGCCGGAGCCGCTGCCGGGGGCCGGCGCCACCTCCACCTTCACGCCGGGGGCAAGCGCGCGGCCGCCGCCGTTCGACTGCGCCCAGCCATCGCTCCCGCCGCCGAGCGCGGCGATGCCGGCAAGAAGAAGGGTCGGAAGAAGGACGGGACGGGTCACGGGTCGATCCCCAGGCTTTGGGCCGCCAGCGCGGAGAGGTGGAACAGGGTGGTGGAGTAGTAATCCTCGTCCGGCGCCAGCGGCGGCACGGTCACCATGTCGCCGCCCCCCGCCCCGGCTCCGGCGCCGGCAAGGCGGCAGGCCAGCCGGTAGACCGCCAGCATGCCGACGGAGGCCGCCACCTGCGTGGTGGTGCCGCCCGGCAGCGAGACGGTGGCGGGGACCGTCGATCCGCCGAATTTCGCCACCAGATCGGCATAGGGCCGGAAATAATAGGGATCGCGGTAGCCGTCCCAGGCCAGATAGAGCGGGACGCGCACGGCATCGTAGCCATATTGCTTCCTGAAGCCTTCGGCGACGGTGACGGTGCCGGCGGCGTCCAGCGCCATCCAGTCCGGCGGCAGCTGGAACCCGCCGAAGCGCGCCTTCGACAGCAGGACCAGACCGGAATCGGTCACCTTGTTCCAGCGCTGTCCGCCGGGCAAGGCGGCGAAGGCGCGGATGGCCGGGAAGATCCAATAGCTGGGGTTGAGGACCAGCGTGTCGCCCTTGCGGAAGCCGTCACGCCCCGGCAGCAGGACGGTCAGCCCGGCATGCTCCACCAGAAGCCCGGACTCCAGCGCCTTGACGATGGCGGCGGCGGCGGTGCGGTAGGCCTCCGTCTTCCATAGCTCGGCGGCGCGCAGCAGCGCCCAGGCGATCAGCATGTCGCCGTCGGATGCGTTGTTGCGGTCGGTGACGCCGCCGCCGGGGGTCCAGCGCCACGCCACCAGCCCGTCGCCGCGCACCATCAGCGTGCGCTGGGTCCAGCCCCACATCCGGTCGAAGGCGGCGCGGTCGCCGGCCGCCGCGGCCAGCAGCATGCCGTAGCCCTGCCCTTCGGAATGGCTGACGCCCTTGTTGCCGGTGTCGACGATCCGCCCGTCCGGCTGCAGGAAGCGTTCGGCATAGCGCCGCCACGCCGCCGCATCGAAGGGCGCGGCTAAGGCGGCGGCCGGGAAGGCCGTCGACAGGCCGGCCGCCAGACCCGCCGTCAGGCCCAGGGTTGCCGCTCCGAACAGCACGTCACGCCGCGATGCCACAGGGTGCACAGATCTCTCGCTTGCAACAGAGCATGCTGTCTGGCGCTGAACAAAGCCCCTCTCCCCTCGCGGGAGAGGGGTTGGGGTGAGGGGGGCAAACCGAATCTTCCCGGCCTTTGGCCGGCCGCACCCCTCATCCCAACCCTTCTCCCACAAGGGGAGAAGGGCCACTCGCCCCCGGAGATTGTATTTTCTTCGCGGATGCGAGATCTGTGCATCCCGTAGGTCACGCCGCGATGGGGTCATGGTCCGCTCCGTTCCCGATGTCCATGCTTCAGCAGAAGACGCATGCTGACCGTCAGCACCACCGCCGTCCCCAGCAGCATGGCGAACAGAAGCTCGATCCGCTGCGACAGGTTGCGGGCCAGGATCAGGATCAGGTTGCCGATGTCAAAGGGATTGAGAATGATCTGGTAGCGGTTCGACGCCTCCAGCGTGGTGACGGCCGGCGCCGCACTGCTCCACAGCGCCCCGCCGCCGCGCAGCTTGTCCCACAGGCCGGCTTCCCCCAGGCTGCGCATGGCGCGGTCGATGGAGCGGGGATCCGACGCGGTCAGCAGGGTCCAGGTCAGCGGATCGGCGCCGGGCGCCCGGTATTGCAGAAGCGCCGCCTCCGGCAGCTGGTCGGCATTCTCGGTCAGGGCGACGACGTCGACCGGCGCATTCTCCACCGTCCAATGGTTGACGTAGCGGGCCGCCGCGGCCATCACGCGCCGCGCCCAGTCGGGAACCCAGCCGCCGGCGGCGGCGGAGGCGTCCTTGGCCTCGCCGGCCATCCGCTGCCAGCGGTTCTGGGCGCCGCCATCGGCCGCCTGTGCCGTCCCGGCGATGCCGAAGGACGAAGACGGCAAGCCAGCGGACCGGGTAACGCCCGGACGGACGGTGCTGCCGGACCAGCCCAGCCGCAGCCGCTCTGCCAGGGCGCGGCGGTCTGCCGCCGGCATCGGCTCGCCCCGCGCACTGGCCTGGGCGATCAGGGTTCCGGCCTCCAGCAGGCCGGCGAGACGGTCGGCAGGAAGGGGGGCCGAGGCGAAGACGGCCTGCGGCAGCGCCGCGACCGGGCCGACGATCAGCGCGTTGTCGTCCGGCGCACCGTCCCAGCCGGTGTAGGGCACCACCGCCATCAGGTCGCCCGCCCGCTGCGCCAGCCGGGCGGTCAGGCTCCAGGCGGCGCCGAACCAGGCGGGCTCCCGCCCGACGACCACGAGGTCGAAGGGGGCCGCCGGCTCGCCGCCCGCGACGCCGCCATAGGGATAGGCGGTGTTGCCGAAGCCGCCCAGGCTGGGCAGCGTGACGAGGCGGGCGAAGCCCGGAATTTCGATGCTGGAGCTGTCGAGCAGGGTGAAGGTCGGCCGCCGCACCGCGAAGACGCAGTCGGTGCCGCCGGCCGGCGGCAGTTCCGCCTCCACCTCGATCACGTTGGGGCCGGGGCGGAACATCGCCATCGGCAGCGGCATCTCGCCATTGTCGATCACGCCGCTGGACCGCTTGTCGATCTCGATGGCGCCCGCCGACTTGCCGTTCACCCGGACGTTCAGCACGGCGCCCGAACCGAGACTGCCCTCGAACGCGCCGTTGACGTGGAACAGGATGGAGCGGTCGCTGACCGGGGCGAAGCCGGTGGGCAGGGTCAGGGTGAAGTGCCCGGCATAGCGGTAGCCGCTGTGCTGGACGGTCTGGAAGCCCAGCTCCGACAGGCGGTAGCGCCCCTCCGCCTGCACTGCCGGCTGCGGCAGCGGCGCCGGCGGGGCCGCGTCGGTGACGATCATGGCGGTCTGGGTCGGCAGCGGCCGGGAAAGGTCGGCCAGCCGCATCACCGCCTGATCCACTTCCTGCGGCGTGCGGCCGGAGGCGACGGCGACGAAGGCCCCGCCGCCGGGGCCGGGAAGCGGATAGACGGCAAGGAAGGGACCGGCGATGGCGGCGGCCCGCGCCTCGCCCAGCAGCGGGGCGATGCGGTCGCGGGTGCCGATCAGCACGTTCTTGCCGCCCGGCAGGGGAAGAGTTTCCAGCGACGGCGAACCGGAGGCTCCGGGTTTGGCGGCGGGCGGTTGGGCGGACGGTTGGGCGGGCGGTTGGGCCGGCACCGCCGTCATCCGCGGGGTCTGGTCGCCCAGCAGCAGGCCGTAGGACTGCGCCACCATGGCGCCCCAGCCGAGATGGTCGGCGTCGATCTCGCTGCCGGGATGGAGGATGGCCAGCGGTTCGCGCGCCCGGTCGGCGGCGACCAGCAGCTGCCTGACCATGGCGAGATCGGGTTCGGGAACGCCGCGGTCCGACACCAGCGTCAGCGACGAGGCGGCGAGGTTCACCCGCGCCCACAAATCGTAGGTGCCGCGCACCGAGCAGATGGCGCGGTGCTGCGCGTTGGTCTGGAAGACGATCTGGTTCTCGCCCGGCCGCATCAGGCTGGCCGGCAGGGTGATCGAGGCGTTGACCGGCCCGCGGAAGGCGGACAGCGGCAGGTCGGCCACCGGGGAGCCGTTGATGAAGACCGACATCGCCCCCTTTTCGGGCAGGATGTCGATGCCGTTCTCGTAGGTCAGCGCCAGCACGACGGAGGTCAGGCCGACCACCGGCGGCAGGACGGCGCGCAGGGCCACCGTCTCCGTCTCGCCATGCAGGATGACCTCCGGCTGGCCGTCGCGCAGGTTCGACAGCGGGATCACCCGCCGGTCCTCGGCACGGGCCGGCGCCGTCCAGCCGGTCCAGAGGGCGAGGCAGAGGCACAGCAGGGCCAACAGGCCGCGGATGGTCCGGGCGTCGACGGTCAGGTTGCAGGCAGCCCTTGGGCCGCAGATATGGGTGCGAGCCTGCGCCATGGCCGTTACGGAGCCTGGAAGCTCAGGATGCGCCACAGGGCGCGCGGCAATGCCAGCAGCACATGCCCCAGCCGCGGCACCACCCGCGTGGCGAAGAACAGCAGCCCGCCGAAGAAGGTCGGGGCGGCCACCCGCTTGCGGTCGAGGAAGACGTCCCAGCCGACGCTGTTGCCGAAGACGAAACGCGCCATCTCGACGATGTCCTGGCGGTCGCGCGGGGCGAAACTGGCGCCGACCGCCAGCTCGCCGTTGCGCATCTCGATGCGGAAGATGCGCACACCGGTGGTGGTCGCCGCCTCCGTCTCCGTCGCGGTGATGGTCAGCACCGGCGTCTGGTCCGGCCGGGAAATGGAGTCGCGCCATTTGGGATCGACCAGCAGCCCGACGCCGCCCGCCGACACGTCGGCGACGGTCAGGTCGATGGCGGTCCCGTCCGCGAGCTTCAGCACGGCGGGACGGTCGACGGTGAAGCGCTCCTGCCGGCGGACGCGCTTGCGTTCATAGACGACCGCAAGCCCGCCCAGCGCCAGCAGCAGGCTGAGGGAACACCACACCGCCACCGGGACGATGGCGGCCCGGTGTTCCGGGAACATGGAATAGCGCCATGCGCAGGCCGCCAGCCCGGCCGCCAGCAGCAGCGTGGTGACGATGAAGGGCGTGGCGAGGGGAGAGAAGCCGTCCTCCTCCACCGACTGGCCCTTGGCGGTGACCTTGAACACCGGGTCGCGCGGCCGGATCATCGTCGCCAGCGCCGCGCGGGAGACGTGGAAGGACTGCAGATACTCGTAGAGTTCCGAGAACAGCGGCCAGCGCATCCGCCCGTGCAGGAACTGCGACAGGAAGGCGGCGGCGAAGACGTGCGGAATGACGAAGCAGGCGAAATCCGGCAGGTTGATGCGGTAGATCTCCAGCCCGAACAGGGCATAGCACAGCGGCGACAACAGGAAGATCGGCCGCCAGAACCAGAAGAACCAGTACAGCATCGTGCTGGTGTAGCAGAGCCGCTGGGCGATTGTCAGGCCGCGCTTGAACAGCGGATTCTTCAGCAGGAACAGCTGGATCATGCCCTGGGTCCAGCGCGAGCGCTGGGCGATGAAGCTGTCGAAGGTCTCCGGCTGCAGCCCGGCGATCAGCGGGCGCGGCAGATAGACGCTGCGCCAGCCGCGCGAATGCAGCTCCAGCGCGGTCTCGCAATCCTCCGTCACCGTGTCGCCGCTGAAGCCGCCGACCTCCTCCAGCGCCGCGCGGCGCAGGATGGCGGCGGACCCGCAGAAGAAGGAGCCGTTCCAGCGGTCGAGCCCCGGCTGGATCGAGTAGTAGAACATCTCGTTCTCGCTCGGCATCCGTTCGAAGGTGCCGAGGTTGTATTCGACCGGGTCGGGATTGACGAAGAAATGCGGGGTCTGCACCAGGAACAGCCCGGTGTCCTGCTGGAAGAATCCCACCGTCGCCTTGAGGATGCCCACCGTCGGCACATGGTCGGCGTCCAGGATCAGCACGAGGTCGCCCGACGTCTTCTGGAAGGCGTGGTTGATGTTGCCGGCCTTCGCATGCTCGTTGCGCGGCCGGGTCATGTAGGTGACCTGCAGCCTTTCGCACAGCGCGGTCAGCGTCTCGCGCCGCTGCTTGGCCGCCGCGGCCTGCTCCGGGTTGCTGTGGGCCAGCTTCTGGTCGGTGCCGCCGTCGTCCAGCAGATAGACGCGCAGCTTGTCGCGCGGGTAGTCGATGCAGACCGCAGCGGCCAGCGTCGTCTCCAGCAGTTCCGGCTCCTCGTTGTAGGAGGGGATGTAGACGTCGACGCTGGGCCAGAAGGCGGGATCGCCCGTCGGTTCCGACGGTTCGCGGGCGATGGGATCGATGATGACGAACAGCGAGGTCAGGAACAGCACGAAGGACAGCGCTTCGGCCGCGAAGAGGGTGACGCCGGGAATGAAGTTCACCAGATCGTCGACCGGCGGCAGCGTGCCGGTCAGCCGCCAGAAGAAATAGCGGAAGGTGACGAAGGCCAGCAGCAGCACGGTCAGCGTGCGGGCATGCCAGAATCGCCGGGCGAAGCGCCCCAGCACGAAGGCCGCCGCCACGACGCCGACCGAAATCGCGGCGCTGGCAAATCGTCCGACGGGCAGAGCCGCGAGCGCAAGAAACAAACCGGCCGACAGCAACAAAAGAATCCAGAGCAGAACAGAACGCAGCGATAACCGGCGGCTGTTCAGGTTCGGCTGTCGTCTGGATTGCTGCGCCTTGTTGTTCAGAGGACGAACAACAGTCTTGGCGCCGGACAAATTCGTCATACTGGTCCGCAGATTGAGGCCATGGCACCATAGTGGCTGCCCCCTTCTGGCTCAAGCTTCGTTACAAATCGTTACTCGCTTTTGATAAACATTACGAAAATGCAGTCCATACGATGGCGTTGCAGTCACGCTGCAGGCGTATGGCGCCATGGACGCGCAGTGCGCCATCGAAGGCGCCTGCGAATCGGAGGGAGGCTCCGGCGATTGCCTCCGGCGCGCGGCTGGTCTGCGCCGAAGCTTGGGCTCGAACGGGCCTGGGGGGATGACGCAGGATCGGAATGCCGTCATCGTGGCGGGCCGTTCACCTGCCCAGCGGTTGCATGCCCACCCTCGCCCTTCTGTCCGATGCCTTCGCCGTGCTGGCCCCCGTCTTCGTGGTGGCGGCGCTGGGTTATGGCTGGACGCGCGCCCGGCTTCCCTACGACAGCGCCTTCATCACCGCCTTCGCGGTCAACGTATCGTCGCCCTGCCTGGTGTTCTCGGCGCTGACCCGGCTGCGGCTGTCGCCCGACGCGATGGCGGAGATGGCGGCCGCCGCCGCCGCCTGCATGGCGCTGACCGCGCTGGCGTCGGTGCCGGTGCTGCTGGCGGCGCGGCTGCCGCTCCGGGTCTATGTGCCGGCGATGGCCTTTCCCAATGCGGGAAATCTGGGGCTGCCGCTGTGCCTCTTCGCCTTCGGCGAGGCGGGGCTCGGCCTTGCCGTGCTGTTCTATGCGGTGATGTCGGTGGGGCAGTTCACGCTGGGGCCGGCACTGGCGGCGGGGCGCTTCGACCTGGGGCAGATGGTGCGCACGCCGACGATCTATGCGGTGGCGCTCGCCGTGGCGATCCAGCTGGCGGAGCTTCCCCTGCCCGCCTGGATCGGCAACACCACCACGCTGCTGGGCAATTGCGCGGTGCCGCTGATGCTGTTCTCGCTGGGGGTGGCGCTGTCGAAGCTGCAGCTGTCGGGGGCGGTGCGGGCGCTGTCGATGTCGGCCTTCCGGCTGTCCGCCGGCTTCGCCATGGGGCTGCTGGTGGCCTGGGCGATGGGGCTGACCGGGGCGACGCGCGGCGTGGTTCTGGTGCAGAGTTCGATGCCGGTGGCGGTCTTTAACTACCTGTGGGCTCTGCGCTACGACAATTCGCCGGAGGATGTGGCGGGCATGGTGCTGGGCTCCACCGCCATGGCCTTCGTGGCGCTGCCGGCGCTTCTGATGATGGTGATGCAATAGACGGCGAAGGAGAGGGAAGGATGGCGCACAGGGAACACCGCTATGCCGTGCGGGTCGAATGGACCGGCAATCTCGGCACCGGCACGTCGGGCTACCGGGCCTACAGCCGCGACCACAGCATCGGCGCCGGGGCCAAGCCGGCGATCCCCGGCTCCTCCGACCCGGCCTTCCGCGGCGATCCGGCGCGCTGGAACCCGGAGGACCTGCTCGTCGCCTCGCTGTCGGCCTGCCACCAGCTGTGGTACCTGCATCTCTGCGCCAGCGCCGGAATCGCCGTCACCGCCTATGCCGACGAGGCCGAAGGGGTGATGGAGGAGGGGGCGGACGGCGGCGGGCAGTTCAGCAGCGTCGTGCTGCGGCCGCGGGTGACGCTGGCGCCGGGATCGGACGCCGCGACGGCGCTGGCCCTGCATCACGACGCGGCGGAGAAGTGCTTCATCGCCCGCTCGGTCAACTTCCCGGTCCGGCACGAGCCGGCGGTGGAGGTGGCGGGATGAGCGACGCCCCTGCCCTCTCCGCCCCTGCCCTTTCGGTCCTCGACGCCGTCGCCGGCCGGCGCAGCGTCCGTGCCTTCTTGCCCAAGCCGGTGGAGCGGGAGACGGTGCTGCGCATCCTCGACCTCGCCGCGCGGGCGCCGAGCGGGTCCAATATCCAGCCCTGGAAGGTCCACGCCATCGCCGGGGAGGCGCGCGCCGCCCTGTCGGCCGAGCTGCTGGCCGCCCATGAGGCGGGGGAGCCGGAGGTGCCGGAATATCCCTATTACCCGGAAAGCTGGCGGGAGCCCTATCTGGGCCGGCGGCGGACGGTGGGGTGGGCGCTCTACGGCTCGCTCGGCATCGGCAAGGGCGACCGCGAGCGCATGGCGCGGCAGCATGGCCGCAACTGGCTGTTCTTCGGGGCGCCGGTCGGGCTGTTCTTCACCATCGACCGCGACATGGGCAAGGGCGCCTGGCTCGACCTCGGCATGTTCATGCAGAATGTCATGATCGTCGCCCGCGGCTTCGGGCTGGAGACCTGCCCGCAGGCGGCCTTCTGCTACCGCCACGCCATCACCGCCCGCCATCTGGGGCTGCCCGACACCGAGATCATCGCCAGCGGCATGGCGCTGGGCCACGCCGACTGGTCGGCGCCGGAGAACAACTTTCCGACCGAACGCGAGCCGGCGGAAGCCTTCACGCGCTTCACCGGGTTCCGTCAGGACTGACGCGGGCGAATTTCCTGCTATGGTTCCTTCCCCGGCACCCTATCGTGGTGCAGCAGGGACAGGCAGGGCAGCAGGGACGGGTCATGAGCTTCACCTCGATCTATCGGCACGGGTTCGCGCGGGTGGCCGCCTGCACGACGCGCTGCACCCCGGCGGACCCGGCGGCCAACGCCGCGGCCATCCTGGAGGCGGCGCGCGCCTGCCACGACAAGTCGGTGGCGGTCGCGCTGTTCCCGGAGCTGGCGCTGTCCGGCTATGCCATCGACGATCTGCTGATGCAGGACCCGCTGATCGACGCGGTGGAGCAGGCGATCCTTGATCTGGTGCAGGCCTCGGCCGGGCTGATGCCGCTGCTGCTGGTCGGCGCGCCGCTGCTGTATGACGGGCGGCTCTACAACACGGCGGTGGCGATCCACCGCGGCGAGCTGCTGGGCGTGGTGCCGAAGCAGCATCTGCCCAACTACCGGGAATTCTACGAACGGCGGCAGTTCGCCTCCGGCACCGGCACGGATGGCGGGACGATCCGCATCGGCGACCTGACCGCCCCCTTCGGCCCCGACCTGCTGTTCTCGGCCGAGGATCAGCCGGGGCTGGTCGTGCATGCCGAGATCTGCGAGGACCTGTGGGTTCCCGCCCCGCCCAGCACAATGGCGGCGCTTGCCGGCGCCACCGTTCTGGCCAACCTGTCGGCCAGCAACATCACCATCGGCAAGTCCGACACCCGCCGGCTTCTGGCGAAATCGCAGTCGGCGCGCTGTCTGGCGGCCTATCTCTATTCGTCGGCCGGGACGGGGGAATCGACCACCGATCTCGCCTGGGACGGCCAGACCTCGATCTTCGAGAATGGCGAGATGCTGGCGGAGACCGACCGCTTCCCCGACGGCGCCCAGATGGCGGTGGCCGACGTGGATTTGGACCTGCTGCGGCAGGAACGGCTGCGCCAGGGCACCTTCGACGACAACCGGCGCCTGCACGGCTCCGCCGCCGGCGGCTTCCGCACCGTCGCCTTCCGGCTGGATGCAACGGAGGAGGATGTCGGGCTGCTGCGCGTGGTGCCGCGCCTGCCCTTCGTCCCGGCCAGCACCGAACGGCTGGAGCAGGACTGCTACGAGGCCTACAACATCCAGGTCGCCGGGCTGGTACAGCGGCTGCGCGCGACGGGCATCGGGAAGCTGGTGATCGGCGTGTCGGGCGGGCTGGACAGCACCCACGCCCTGATCGTCGCCGCCCGCGCCATGGACCGGCTGGGCCTGCCGCGCAGCGGCATCCTCGCCTACACCATGCCCGGCTTCGGCACCAGCGAGGGCACCAAGTCGAATGCGTGGCGGCTGATGACGGCGCTGGGGGTGACGGCGCAGGAGCTGGACATCCGGCCGGCCGCCAACCAGATGCTGAAGGACATGGACCACCCCTTCGCCCGCGGCGAGGCGGTGTATGACATCACCTTCGAGAATGTGCAGGCGGGCCTGCGCACCGATTACCTGTTCCGGCTCGCCAACCACCACAACGGCATCGTTCTGGGCACCGGCGATTTGTCGGAACTGGCGCTGGGCTGGTGTACCTATGGCGTCGGCGACCAGATGTCCCACTACAATGTCAATGCCGGCGTGCCGAAGACGCTGATCCAGCACCTGATCCGCTGGGTCGGCCGCACCGGTCAGTTCCAGCAGGAGGTGTCGGAGACGCTGGACGCCATCCTGAAGACGGAAATTTCGCCGGAACTGGTGCCGGCCGGGTCGGACAAGGCGCTGCAGAGCTCCGAATCCGTGGTCGGGCCGTATGATCTGCAGGACTTCAACCTGTTCTACGTGCTGCGCTATGGCTTCCGCCCGTCGAAGATCGCCTTCCTGGCCCGCCATGCCTGGGCCGACGTCGAAAAGGGCGACTGGCCGGAGGGTTATCCGCTGGAGAAGCGCCGCGCCTACAGCCCGGCGGAGATCCGCGACTGGCTGCGCGTGTTCCTGCGCCGCTTCTTCGGCTTCAGCCAGTTCAAGCGCTCGGCCATGCCGAACGGGCCGAAGGTGACGGCCGGCGGGTCCCTGTCGCCGCGCGGCGACTGGCGCGCGCCGTCCGACGGCAACGCCCGCATCTGGCTGGAGGAACTGGAACGCGAGGTTCCGGCGGAGTGAGGGCAAAGAAAGGGCCGGCGCCCCACGGGAGCGTCGGCCTTTTCTTTGTCGAATGCGATACTGCTCAGATCGAGATGCGCAGGGACTCGCGGTTGACCGGGGCGGCGTCGGGGGTGGTCATCGGCCGCGGCGGCACGGCAGGACGCATGCCGGCGGGCGGCTGCCCCGGTGCCGGAGCGCCCGCCTGGGGAGCGGCCGGAGCCTGCGGGGCGGCGGCCTGCGGCGTGCCAGCATGCGGCTGGGTCGCCTGCTGGGCGGCGATGAACTGGCCCTGGGCGGTCAGGCCGCTGGCGACGTTGCGGTTGATGTTGACCAGCGTGTCGATCTTGCCGAAATCCAGGTCGATCAGACGGTTGGTCGTTTCGCGGTCGACCAGCAGCGACAGGGCCGCGATGTTCGTGCGGACCTCCGGCGGATGGCCGCAATCCTCTTCGGTGATCGCCGCCTGGAAGATGGTCCACAGGCGCTGGTTCAGCTGAAGAGCCTCGCGGAAGGCCTTTTCGTCCTTGGCATGGCTGGCGGCGATGATGCGGCGCGCCGCTTCCGCCAGGGCCCAAGCCTCGACGTCGCGCGGATTGTCCGAGGTCGGCTTGTTGGCGTAGGTGGGAGTCGGCTTCATTCCAAACCCTCGGGGGTAAACCCATCCGGTGGGGCGGAGTTGCCCCTATGCATAGTCGCCGAAGTGTCGGTTATCCAGCTGGATTTGTCAACGCAACGGGGGTAGCTCGGCTGCGGAGTCAGGGTTCGCCGCAAACTGGTCACAGAGGCTTGGCGATTCAGCCAGGAGCATGTCGGCGACCTGCGCCACCCGGTCCTCGGCGATGCCGTCCATCAGGCCGCGGGCATTGGGATCGGCGGCGACGCGGGCCAGCAGATCCGCCTGGGGAACCTCGCTGACCACCACCCGCCCGCGCGGCCCCCACGGACCGTAGATGGCGGGATAGCCGGGACCGAACAGGCCGACCGTCGGCACGCCGGCCGCCGCCGCGATGTGCATCAGCCCGCTGTCGTTGCCGACATAGAGGGCGGCGCGCTCCAGGCAGGCCGCCGCCGCCATCGGGTCGGTGCGGCCGGTCAGGTCGATGGCGCGGTCGCCCAGCGCGTCGAGCACGGGCCGCGCCCGCTCGCGCTCCGGCCCGGCGGCCAGCACGGCCACGCGGGCGCCCTGCAGCGCGCCCCCCTGCCCTGTCAATCGCTGGGCCAGCCGGGCGAAGCGGTCGGCCGGCCATTCCTTGCCCAGCCAGTTGGCGGTCGGCCCGACCGCCAGGAACGGCCCGGTTCCGGCCGGGATCAGGGCGTCGGCCTGCCGCCGCGCCGCATCGTCGATCCACAGGCGCGGGGCCGGCGGCGGCGACAGGCCGAGCAGGGCGGCATTCTCCTCCACCTTGTGCATCGGGCGGGGCGGCTTGGCGTGGAAGACCCGCCGGCGGGCCGGCACCAGCCGCCCGACCGCCGAGTTGCGCAGATCGACCACCAGATCCCAGCGCGTGCCGACGCAATCCAGCCACAGCCGCAGCCAGTGCCGGGCGTAGGAGCGCTTCGCCAGCGGAATCAGCCGCTCCAGCCCCGGCACGGAGCGGAACAGCGGCGCCGGCAGCGGCCCGCAGGCGATGGTCAGCCGCGCGTCCGGATAGGCCCGGGTCAGGTGGTCGAGAAGCCCGGTGGACAGCACCGCGTCGCCCAGCCGGTTGGAGGTGATGAACAGGATGCGGCTCATGACGCGCGCCCGGCGGCGTCTCCAGCCTTGTCCCCGGCGGTGTCCCCGGCGGAATGCCGGCGCCCCGGCCGCAGCATCAGCCCGCGCGACATCACCCACAGCGCCGGCAGCAGCATGACAAGCGGCATGGCGTACATCAGCGGCACGAAGACGGTCGCCTTGCCGGCGAGGCTGGTCAGGCCCAGCGCCCCCGCCTGCAGCCCCATCACCAGCAGCACGGCGATGGTCACGCGGGAGGACTGGCCGCGCCGGTTGAACTCGCCCGACAGCAGCGCCGACAGCGCCACCAGGGCATAGGTCAGGGCCAGCAGCGGCGAGGAGAAGCGGTGGTGCAGCTCCGCGATCAGGCCGCGGCGCATGCGGTCGTCCTGCGCCGGCACGTCGCCCGACATCAGCTCCGCCGTGCTGCGCTCGCGGGCGTCGGGCCAGCGTTCCGCCGCCTGCGGCGCCACCGCCTTCAGGTCCACGGCGTAGCGTTCGAAGAACAGCTGCGACAGCCGGTTGGTCTTGCGGTCCAGCTCCTGCCGGTTGCCGTCATAGACGACAAAGCGCGTGCCCTCCGGCCCGGTCTGCATCACCGCGCGGTCGCCCATGATCGTGATCGGCTTGTCCGGCTGGCGCCCGTCATGGATCAGCACCTTGTGCAGGTTGCCGTCGGCGTCGCGGTCGCGCAGGAAGACGCTGAAATGGTCGCCGACCTCGTTGAACACGCCTTCGCGCAGGAACAGCTGCGAATAGTCGCTGCGCACCGTGTATTCCATCCGCACCAGTTCGCGATGGGCGGCGGGGGTGATCCAGACATTCAGGGTGAGGACCACGGCCATCACCCCGACCGCCAGCACCAGCGCCGGCTGCGACAGCGACAGCGGGCCGACGCCGGCCGCGCGCATCACCACCAGCTCGCTGTCGGTCGCCATCTTGTTGTAGGTGAACAGGATCGCACCGACCAGCGCCAGCGGCAGGACGACGCCGAGAAAGGTCGGCACCGTCAGCAGCAGCAGCCACAGGAACATGCCCATCGGCGCGCCGGCGCTGACCACGATCTCGATCAGGCGCAGCGACTGGCTGAGCCAGATGGTCAGCGTCAGGCCCGCCGTCGAATAGAGGGTGGCGATCAGCAGGTTGCGGAACAGGTACCGTTGCAGTCGGTTCATGGAGTTCGGCCGGAGCTGTATACGGCCGGCAAGCTGACCGCCCCGGCCCGCCGGGTCAAGTGTTGAAAGCCGTCGCTCCGGCGCCAGTGGATGGGAAACCGCTGGCGCGGGCCCCCGGCAACCGGTATGACGGTCGGCATGGCGACGATCCAGGAAGCGATGGCTGCCGCGGTGGCGCATCATCAGGCGGGCCGGCTGAACGAGGCGGCGGCCATGTACCATGCCGTGCTGGACGCCATGCCCGGCCATGCCGACGCCGCCCATCTGCTGGGCGTGGTCCATCTGCAGTCGGGCCAGCCGGAGCGGGCGGTCCAGCTGATCCGCGGCGCCATCCAGCACAACCACCGGGTCGCCGACTATCACGACAATCTGGGCAGCGCGCTGAAGGCGCTCGGCCGGCTGGAGGAGGCGGTGGCCGCCCACCGGCAGGCGATCCGCCTGCGGCCGGACTTCGCCCAGGCGCTCTACAACATGGGCAACGCGCTGGAGGCGTTGGGAAGGCTGGAAGAGGCGGCGACCGCCTTCCGGCAGGCGGCGGCCCGGCGACCCGGCTATGCCCGCGCCCGTTTCAACCTGGGCAACGTGCTGGCGGCGCTGGGCCGCCGGGCCGATGCCGACGCCGCCTACCGCGCGGCCATCGCCGACGATTCCGGCTTCGTCGAGGCGCATGCCAACCGGGGCGGGCTGCTGCTGTCGCTGGGCCGGCCGCAGGAGGCGGCGACGGCGCTGGCCCGCGCGCTGGCGCTGCGCCCCGACCATGCGGCGGCGCTGGCCAACCTCGCGGCGGCCAAGCTGGCGCTGGGCGACCGCGACGGGGCGGAGCGGGCGGCCCGGCATGCCGTGGCGTCCCGGCCCGAGCTGTCCGACACGCTGCTGCGGCTGGGGGAGGTGCGCCAGCGCGCCGACCGGCTGGGGGCCGCGGCCGACGCCTATGCGGCGGCGCTGGCCTGGAACCCGGCGCTGGCGGAGGCGCATGCCAATCTGGCGCTGGTGCGGCAGGGCCAGGGGCTGCTCGACGCGGCGGAGGCCGGGAACCGGCGGGCGCTGGCGCTCGATCCCGGTCTGGCCGACGTGCGCTCCAACCTCGCCTATCTCCAGCTGTTCCGGCCGGGGGTGACGGCGGCGGCGGTGCTGGAGGCGCACCGGGACTGGGATAGGGTCCATGGCGCACCGCACCGCGGGCGCTGGGTCAAGCCCGGCCGCGGGGCCTCTGGGGCGGGGGCTGCTGCGGGAAAGGGACCGCTGACCGTCGCCATCCTGTCCGGCGACTTCCGCCGCCACCCCGCCGGCCTGTTCGCGCTGCGCACGGTGGAGGCGCTGCCGGAGCATGACGTCCGCCTGCTGCTCTACGCCAACCAGACGGAAGCCGACGACGTGACCGAACGCTTCCGCAAGGCGGCGACGCGCTGGACGCCGGTGGCCGGGCTGACCGATGCCGAGATCGCGACCCAGATCCGCCATGACCGGCCCGACGTGCTGATCGACCTCGCCGGACACAATGCCCGCGGCCGGCCCGGCGTGTTCGCGCGCAAGCCGGCGCCGGTGCAGGTCGCATGGTCCGGTTACATGGCGACGACCGGGCTGGCGGCGATGGATGCGCTGGTCGCTGACCGTCACCACGTGCCGGACGGCATGGAGGGCTTCTATGCGGAGCGGGTGCTGCGCATGCCCGACGCCTTCATCGCCTACGACCCGCCGGGCGGCGAGGATATCCTGCCGCTGACGCCGCCGCCCAGCCTGTCGGGCGGGCCGGTCAACTTCGGCAGCTTCAACATCCTGACCAAGCTGAACGACGGGGTGCTGGCCGCCTGGGCGGCGATCCTGGGGCGGATGCCGGGCTCGCGCCTGCTGATGAAGACCAAGGCGCTGTCCTGCCCCGCCACCGCGGCGCTGTGGCGCGACCGGCTGGCCGCCGCCGGCATCGAGCCGGACCGGGTGACGATGGTCGGCGCCAGCAGCAGCCTGGACCATATGCGCCGGTGCGCCTCGGTGGACGTGGCGCTCGACCCCTTCCCCTTCTCCGGCAGCACCACGACGCTGGAGACGCTGTGGATGGGCGTGCCGGTCGTCACCCTGCCGGGAGAGACCTTCTCCAGCCGCCATTCGCTGGCCTTCCTGACGGTGGCGGGGGTGGAGGGCTGCATCGCCACCGACCCGGCCGATTATGTGGAGCGTGCCGTCGCCCTGGCCTCCGACCCGCAGCGGCTGGCGGATCTGCGCCGCAGCCTGCGCGCCCGCATGGCCGGTGGACCGCTGTGCGACGGCGGAAAGCTGGCCGCCGCCCTGGCCGCGGAGTTGCGGGGGCTGACGGGTCGGGGCCGATAGCCAAGCCGGAACTATCCCGCCTGCCCGGACGTTGAGCGTGGATACCCCCTCCACGCCCACAGATGCGGGATTCCGGCGCATGCGTAGTTCCTCTCGGCTTGCCTTCATGCTTTCCGCCACGGTCGCGGTCCTGTCGCTCGCCGGCTGCGGCGATCAGGCGAGCCTGCCGGTGTCGGCCGGCACCGGCCCCAACCCGACCCTGCCGGAACCGACATCCTCGCTGATCCCGACGGTGAACATCGCCGACGCCGTCGGCTGGCCGCAGGGAGCGCAGCCGGCGGCGGCAGAGGGTTTGAGCGTCACCGCCTTCGCCACCGGGCTGGACCATCCGCGCTGGATGCTGGCTCTGCCCAACGGCGACGTGCTGGTGGCAGAGACCAACGCCCCGCCCAAGCCGGAGGACGGCAAGGGCATCAAGGGCTGGGTCATGGGGCTGGTGATGGACAAGGCCGGCGCCAAGACCCCCAGCGCCAACCGCATCACCCTGCTGCGCGACAGCGACGGCGACGGCAAGGCCGATGTCCGCGAACCTTTCCTGGAGGGGCTGAACTCCCCCTTCGGCATGGCGCTGGTCGGCGGCGACCTCTACATCGCCAACACCGACGCGGTGGTGAAGGTGCCCTACAAGCCGGGCAACACCCGCATCACCGCCCAGCCGGAGAAGATCGTCGATTTGCCGGGGGGGCCGATCAACCACCATTGGACCAAGAACATCGTCGCCAGCCGCGACGGCACCAAGCTGTATGCAACCACAGGTTCAAACAGCAATGTGGCCGAGAATGGGATGGAGGCGGAGGAAGGCCGCGCCGCCATCTGGGAGATCGACCTGAAGACGCGGTCGCACCGCATCTTCGCCTCCGGCCTGCGCAACCCCAACGGGCTGGACTGGGAGCCGACGAGCGGCGCCCTGTGGACCGCGGTCAACGAGCGCGACGAGATCGGCAGCGACCTTGTCCCCGACTACATGACTTCTGTTAAGGACGGCGGCTTCTACGGCTGGCCCTACAGCTATTACGGGCAGCATGTCGACCGGCGGGTGGAGCCGCAGCGCCCGGATCTGGTCGCCAAGGCGATCCCGCCCGACTATGCGCTGGGTCCGCACACCGCCTCGCTGGGGCTCGCCTTCTCGCGGGAGGGCGAACTGCCGCAATCGCTGCAGCAGGGCGTCTTCATCGGCCAGCACGGTTCATGGAACCGCGAGCCGCCCAGCGGCTACAAGGTGATCTTCGTGCCCTTCCGCGACGGCAAGCCGGCGGGCGAGCCGGTGGACGTGCTGACCGGCTTCCTCAACCAGGACGGCGAGGCGCAGGGCCGCCCGGTCGGCGTCATCCTGGACAACAAGGGCGCCCTGCTGGTCGCCGACGATGTCGGCAACGCCATCTGGCGCGTCAGCGGCAGCGGCGGCGCCCAGTCGGCGGAACGGCCGGAGCGGCCGGAGCAGCCGTCGCAGTAGCACCCCCTCCCCTTCCGCGGCGGATGGCGCGATACTGCGCCATGATCTATCTCGACCATCTGGCCTCGACGCCGCTCGACCCGCTGGTGCTGGAGGCGATGCTGCCCTGGATGCGGCAGGAGGCCGCCGGCAACCCGCATGCCGCCCATGCCGCCGGCTGGCGGGCCGCCGACGCCATCGAGCAGGCGCGGGCAGAGGTCGCCGCCCTGGTCGGCGCGCAGCCGGGCGAGGTGGCCTTCACCTCCGGCGCGACGGAGGCGAATACGCTGGCCCTGCTGGGCGGGGTGCCGCCGGGGGGTGGCTGCGTCGTCTCGGCGGTGGAGCATGCCAGCGTGCTCGGCTGCCTGCCGGAGCTGCGGCGGCGCGGCCATCCGGTCGTCATGCTGCCGGTGGACGGGGCCGGGCGGGTCGATCCGGCCGGGCTGGAACGGGCACTGGCGGAACTGCCCGGAGCGGCGCTGGTATCGGTGATGGCCGCGAACAACGAGGTGGGGACGGTCCAGCCGCTGGCGGAGCTGTCGGCGGTCGCCGCCCGCCATGGCGCGCCGATGCACAGCGATGCGGTGCAGGCGCTGAGTACACGCATGCTCGACATGGCAGCGCTGGGACTGCACGGGCTGAGCCTGTCGGGGCACAAGCTGTATGGGCCGATGGGGATCGGGGCGCTGATCGTACGCCGGCCTTTCCGGCCGGTTCCGGCCTCGGCCGGCGGCGGGCAACAGCGCGGGATGCGGGGCGGCACCCTGCCGACGCCGCTCTGCGTCGGGCTGGGTGCCGCCTGCCGGCTGGCGCGGGAGCGACGGGAGGAGGATGCGCGCCGGATCGCGGAGTTGCGCGACCGGCTGTGGCGGCAGCTGCGCGAGCGCTTGCCGGGCATCCGCCGGAACGGCGCCGCAGAGGGCGGAGAGGGGCTGGCCGGCTGCCTGAACGTCACCATTCCCGGCATCGACGCCGCCGACCGGCTGCTGGATCTGCCGGATCTGGCGGTCGCCACCGGCTCCGCCTGCCACAGCGGAGCGGGGGAGCCGTCGCATGTCCTGCTGGCGCTGGGCCTGTCCGCCGCCGATGCCCATGCCAGCCTGCGCTTTGGGCTCGGCCGCGGCACCACCGTGGCGGAGGTCGACGCGGCGGCCGAGCGGCTGGTGGGCCTGTTGACGGACTGAGCGGGTCAGAACCGCAGCCGGGCGCCCAGCCTTACCACCGCGCCCATGCTTTCCGGGCCACTGTCGAAATTGGTGTCGGCCATCACCTGCCAGCGCGGCGTGATTCGATAGGTCAGGTCGGCAAGATAGCGTTCGTTGGCCACCGCCCCCTCCGACGCCGACCGGCGCACGCGGAAGGACAGCGTCATGTCGCCCCGGCCATAGGCCAGCCCGGCATTCAGGCTGCGGAAGGCCACGCCGTCCGCCTCCTCCTGCTGGCGCAGGTCGCCGTCGAAGGTCACGCTCTGCCAGGTGAACTGGCTGCCGACGATCCAGGATTGGCGCGGCAGGCGGCGGCTGTCTCGGCGCACCCGCGCCCGGCTGGTGCCGGCGGTCAGCCGGGCATTGATCCCGCCGATTTGCAGGGTCTTGCGCAGCGCCGCCTCCACCAGATGCAGCGCCTCGCGCGGGTCGGGCAGGTCGGCGTTGCCGCGCGGCAGCGGCGTGTAGCTGGCGCCAAGCTCGAACCCGCGCAGCGGCGGGGTGTAGTAGGTCAGCTTGGCCGTGCGGCTTCCGGCCCCTGCCGTGGCCGGCATCGCCGTGGTTCCCACCAGGCGGTTGCGGGCGCCATCGGCCTGCCCGATCTCCAGCGCGCCCCAGGAGACATCGACCTGCAAAAAATGACGCCGATCCGCAACACTACCCTTTTGGTAGAGAATCTCAGCAGATGCCTCGCCGGTCGAAAAAATCGCCACTGCCGCCAGAACTGGCATGGAAATTCGTCGTTGCATGGGCAAGACCTGTGCTGGTTGGCCGGGGGTCGACTGTCCATTTCGTCGATGCGGCCCTGTGTATCCTTTCGTGTTTGAGACATGTTCGCCTAAAATTCCGACAAAACTGTGACCGGGACTTTGTTTGCTGGGGCGCAGAGATGCGGACGGATTCGCGGAATGCGCGAGATCGCAAAACCCAGGATAGCGTATTTGAAAGAATGGACTGGGATGGCGGCCGATCTTTCACCGACCGGCCGCGCTCCAGCTTCAGGCCACGGCCTTCACCGTCACCCCTGCCTGTTCCAGCGCCCGGCGGACGGCGGCGGCCATGGCGACGGCGGTGGGGGTGTCGCCGTGGACGCAGATGGTATCGGCAACGATGGGCAGGCGCGTGCCATGGCGGCTTTCCACGGCACCGTCGAGCACCATCCGAACCACGCGTGCGGCGGCCAGATCCGGGTCGTGGATCACCGATCCCGAAACGGTCCGCGGGGTCAGGGTGCCGTCATCCTCATAGGTGCGGTCGGCGAAGGCCTCGCGGGCAACCCGCAAGCCGGCGTCCTGGCCGGCGCGGTCCATGGCGCTCAAGGGCGGAACGACGAACAGCAGGGCGGGGTCCACCGCCTTGACGGCACGGGCGATGGCGTCGGCCAGATCCGGCTCGACCGCCGCCATGTTGTAGAGGGCGCCGTGCGGCTTCACATGGGTCACACGCTGGCCCGACAGGGCGGCGCAGGCCTGGAGCGCGCCGACCTGATAAGCGACCAGCCGCTCCACCTCCGTGGCGGTGATGCCACGGATGACGCGACGGCCGAAGCCGGAGCGGTCCTCGAAACCAGGATGGGCGCCGATGCGCACGCCCTTCTCACCGGCCAGCCGGGCGGTGTCGGCCATGATGGTGGGATCGCCGGCATGGAAGCCGCAGGCGATGTTGGCCGAGGTCACGATGTCGAGCATCGCGCGGTCGTCACCCATCGCCCAGGCGCCATAGCCCTCGCCCATGTCGCAGTTCAGATCGATGCTCGGCATGGCGTCTCCCGCAAGTCGGTCGTCCAGGACTTAAGATGCGGGGAGGATACAGCGTTCCGGGCCGGCAGGGCAGAGGAAGCAGCCGGCCGGAATGACGTTGCTTCAGTCCTCCTGGTCGTCCAGCGATGCCAGTTCGGCTTCCACGGCGATCAGCCGCTCGCGCAGCCGCTGGCGTTCGGCCTCCAGCACCTCGCGGCGGCTGACGTGATCGATGGCCTTGCTGCGCAGGTCGCGCTTGAAGCGGACGATCTCCGGCCGGGTGACGTCGGGACGGATCAGGTTGCGCTGGTCGGCCAGCCGGAGCTGTTCGCTGGTCAGGGTGGCGAGCTGGTAGACCGTGGCGTAGCTGGGCGGCAGCTTGGAACCTGGAAGGCGTCCGCTGTCCACCGCCTCCGCCACCATGCGCAGCTGGTAGGCGACCTGATAGCCGAAGGGCAGCTCATTCTCGACCATCGCCTGGAACTCGCCATGGGGCAGGCGCATGCGGGCCTGGACCAGATAGCGGCCGATCAGCAGGAACTTCTCCTGGGCGCTGCGCCACAGGGTGGAGATCTCCTGCACGAATTCCTCACGGTGGACGAGATCGACGGTCGCCTCCGCCATGCGCTCGATCCGCTCATCCACCGCGATGTGGCGGCGGGCCTGCGCCTTGGAAACCTGCTTGAACCCGCTCATTGCGCCAGCTCCAGTTCGTGACGGACGAAGGCCCAGACGCCGGCGACATGCTCGGCCCCCTTGCCGCCCTTCAGCTCCAAAAGGCCGATGCCGCGGCTGGCGGTGAACTGGATGTCCTCGTAGTCCGGCACCTCGACCGGACAGATCCGGCCGTCGCCCAGCAGCTTGCGCTGCGCCTCGGTGAAACCGCGTGTGCGCGGCTTGACGCGGTTCATCACGAAGGCCGCGTTCTTGCCATAGCGGCGGACGAAGCGCATCCAGGGCCGGACGGAGTCGAGGTCGTCGTCGCTCTGCCCGGTCGGCACCACGATCAGGTCGGAGGACAGGGCCAGCAGCTTGAACTCCTCCGGATGGTCCTCGATCGACGGCGGGGTGTCGATCACCAGCAGGTCGTAGCCGTCGATGCCGTCCAGGGCGGCGCGGATGTCGCCGGGTGTCATGCCCGCTTCGAAATGGGTGATGGTCGCCATTCCGTCCGGACGCTTGGCGAACCATTTGGTCAGGCTGCGCTGGGGGTCGAGATCGAGCGTCGCGACCGTGCAGCCGTCGAGCGCCGCCGCCACCGCGATGTTGCGGCTGAGCGTCGTCTTGCCGATTCCGCCCTTCGGGCCATTGACCAGCAAGCGCTTCACCGGTCCGTGCCCCGTGTCGTTGGTCATCTCATGTCCCTTTTCGCCATCGGCTGTGGCCCCCTTTTAGCAAAGCGCGGACGTGGCGCAAATCTAAGACATGTCTTAGCTTCGCAACCCCGGTGCAGGGTGTCGCAACGGCCACAGGCCAGTGTATCATAAGACTGAAGTTCGGTTATCATCGCATGCGGCGCAGGGTCGAGGCCAGCACAGGCCGCACCGCTGTACCTCCACCGGTTTCGGCGGTTCGCTCGCCGGCGATGGCGATGGCGCGCAGGCGTTCGGCCAAAGCCCGTTCGGCGGCACAGGCCTCCTCGCACAGGGCACGGATCTCGGCGATGCTGGGCCGCCATTTGCGGGTGCGGCGCCAGACCCTGGCCGCCTGATCGATTGCCCAGGACGGGAACTCTCCCAGATCGTCAGCCCAGTCCATCGCGAGCAATTGCTCCACCTCGGGCGTCGTGGCCTTGGCCGGGAAATGGCTCAGCAGTGCCAGCACCCGGCCCAGCAGATGGTTGGCCGGCGCAGGCGCGAGGATGGCTTGGTCGATCTCAGCAAGGGCGCGGCGGGCAAGAGCGGCATGGCGCGGAGTCACTCCGGCCGGCGGCGTCCAATCCTCCACCACGTCGGCGAAGCCGTCATCGGTGAAGCGGCTGTGACGGCCGACTTGCCCGCGGTCGAGCAGTTGCCGCAAGGGGTCGGGCAGAGCCTCGCGCAGCATCCGGCTGCGCAGGGCCGGCGCCATGGCCGGGTCGAAGGGAAGCGGCAGGCTGGGCGATGAGGCCGGCGAGGCGGGGAACGGGTGAAGGTTGCTCATGCGCCCACTCCCCAAGGGTTGGTGGCGCCAGCGGCGGTACCGGCCTGACCGTTCAACCGGGCGGCGACGCTGGCCCAGGCCGACAGGCGTTGTTCGGCATCCGCGGCCTGTCGGTTGGCAGGACGGTTGGCTTTGGAATGGCCGGTCCGGGTGCGGTTTGCCCCGCCCTCCGGATTGCGGGAGGGTTCCGCGGGCTGTTGCGCCATACGGGCCATGTCCTGCAGCAACCAGGACCGCCACGCGGCGGCGATGTCGCGGTAGCGGTAGCCATGGGCGCGGCATTGCTGGACGAAGCGCTCGGCATGGCGGTCGAGATCGACGGCGGGAAAGCGGGCCGCCGCCCATTGGCGATCCGCGGCGGATGGGGTCCAGTCTTCGCCGACCTGTTCGGCAACAGGGTGCGCCGCGGCCGGTTTTCCGCCGATTGCCTGCCTTCCGCCCGCCCGCCGGTGGGGCGTGTCCGGAATCTGTTCAGGTTCAGGCTGTTCGTGACTCGCCGCTGGACAGGGGGAGTCCGTCGATGAGTCAGCGGGGCTGTCCACCGCTGCACCCTCCCCGACGCTGCCGGTCACGGTCAGCGCCAGCCGGTAACGGCAGCTGAGACGGCCGCCGCTGGCCGACCGGCGGTGTTCGATGGTCACCAGCCCCAGCGCTTCCAGGCGGCCCAGGATGCGGTTGACGGTCGGCCGGCTGCGTTTCAGCTTTCCCGCCAGCGTCGCTTGCGAGGGCCAGCAGACGCCCATGTCATCGGCATAGGTGCTGAGAGCGGCCAGCACGGCGAGGCCGTCGGCATCGAGATCGGGGTGATCCAGCCACCAGGCCGGAATCCGGCCCCAGCGGTTGGGGTTTGCGCTATGGTCGGTCATCTGTGGCGATACTCCTCCGTGCCGGCGGCCGGACGGGCTGCGGTGGCGGGTGGATGGCATGATTGGCAGGGAGGATTCGAAGCGGTCCGCGGCAGAGTCGAATCGCGGGCTCGCACTCCATAGAGCAGCAGCCCGCGGATGGTCAGCGATAGCCCGCGACCGTGAAGCCCCGGCCCGCGACCATGGAGCCATAGCCCGCGATGCCAGCCCGAATCGGAATCCTGGCGCTTCAGGCCGCGGATATGGAGCCCTTGCCCGCGATTGCCGGGCCGGTTCCCGT
This sequence comes from Azospirillum lipoferum 4B, assembly GCF_000283655.1. Taxonomy (NCBI): domain Bacteria; kingdom Pseudomonadati; phylum Pseudomonadota; class Alphaproteobacteria; order Rhodospirillales; family Azospirillaceae; genus Azospirillum; species Azospirillum lipoferum. The sequence goes on from NC_016623.1 coordinate 476,582, forward strand.
CTGTCTTCGGAGCGATTTCAGGCTTCTCCCCGGCGGTGCCTGGAGCGATAGCCCGCGTTTCCCCGCCGGCCGGGATGACCGGGAGAGATGGGGCGGTCCGGAGACGGCGCCGAGGGTGGTGTTCCGCGGTCATGGAGCGGTAGCCCGCGGTTCTCCCCTGCCGTGCCGCGGCCGATTCTCTCCGATTCTTCAGGGAGTCGCGGTTCGGTGCCTTGGGAAGCCGGGGCAAAGGCGGCAATCGCGGGCTATGGCTCCATGGTCGCGGGCCGTTGCTCCATCACCGCGGGCTGTCGCACCATGTGCGCGGGCTGTTGCTCCACCCCGGAGGCGGTAATTTCCTTCGGTTCTGTTGCGCCGGGGGGCTCCGCGCGCCATGGTTACTCCCGACCTTCGGAGACGTTCATGACCAAGATGGCCCCGACCAGCGCCGCGCAGCTCATCCTGTTCGAGCTGGAAGACCGTTCGCAATCGCACCTGATCGCGCTCTACGATCTGGCGCCGCGGTTCGTGTTCGTCTCCCGCGACAACGACAAGGAAAAGGTGGCGAAGGACAAGGGCGAGCTGGTCACCAAGGACAGTTTCATCAAGTCGGTGCGGCGCGAGTTCGCCTTCCGCGGCCGCAACTATCGCCTGACCGTCCAGCCCGCCCGTATCGACCGGCTGAGCACCGCGAAGAAGGACGACCGCGCCCCCGGCAGCGGCCCGGATCTGGTGGAAGTCGAGATCTTCCCGTCGGAGCGCGAGCAGGTGGTGGAGCAGGTGGTGCGCCGCCTCGCCATGGACCGCTCGCGCCTGTCGCTGACCGGCGAGAACCGCGACAAGGTGCAGATGCGCTTCAGCCTGTACGAGATCCAGCGGGAATTGCGGGCGGTCAACCACACTCTGTCGATCCAGGACATCCGCGAATCCCTGACCATCCTGGCGCGGTCGCGCATCATCATCTCCACCGGCGGCAGCGCGGAGCCGGGGAAGAAGAGCCGCGGACAGAATTTGCTGGAATCCACCGCCTTCCCGGTGCTGGCCATCCGCTCCCGCCCCGATCTGGTCGATGAGGATGGCGGGGTCGAGGAGACCTATCTGGAATTCAACCCGCTGGTCTCCGCCGCCATCCGCGACCTGGAGTTCAAGCCGGTTTCCTACGCCTGGCTGATGAAGCTGAAGTCGCCGGTGTCGCGCTGGCTCTACAACCGCCTGTCCATCGAATACGACACCGCCGACGACGATGCGAAGCCGGTGTCGATCAGCGCCGACGAAATCATCAAGAACAGCGGCATGAACGAGTGGTCGCGCCGCCGCGACACGCTCCGCGTGGTGACCTCCGCCGTCGACGCGCTGGTGGACGAGGGGATCCTCGACGTCGCCGACAAGGAATACACCAAGGTCGGCAAGCGCATCGACGCCATCGATTATGTGCTGACGCCGTCGCAGAAGTTCCTGGATCAGGTCCGCCGCGGCCGCCGCGTGCAGACCACCAACATCGACCTGCTGAAGCAGATCGTCGGCAACGCCATGCGTCCGGACGGCTTCGTGCCGCTGAAGGCCGGCGAGGCGGCGGAGGTGCGCAACAAGCGCGCCAAGCGTCTGGCCGACCCGTCCAGGACCGAACAGGCCTCCCTGCCGCTGCCGAAGAAATAACGGATCAGCGCGGCAGGAGTCGCCGAGCCAGCAGCGTGATGGCGGTGCCCAGCAAGGCGCCGGCCAGCACGTCCGACGCCCAATGGCGGTGCCGGACCACCCGCCCGCCGGCAAGCGCCGCCGCGGTTCCATAGATCAACAGGCTTTGTGCCGGCGACCGGCTGACCGCGGCCAGGGCGGTCGCTGCTGCGAAGGCACTGGCGGCATGGCCCGAGGGCAGCGAGCGAGCGCTGATCCGCCAACCCGGCTTGCGCCGCGGGGCGCATTCGTCGGGACGGCGGCGCTTGACATAACGCTTGATCGAGCGACTGGCGGTCGCCGTTGCCACCAGACCGGCAACACCGACGCTGCCGGCGCGGCGCAGATCCGCCTGTCCGGTCAGCAGGCCGACGATGCCGGCTATGGCGAAGCCGGGGATCAGCACATGGCGCTTTATGGCGTAATGGCCCGCGGTTGCCAGCGCCCGGCTGACCGGGCCGGGATCGCAGGTGACGATGTCGTGGACCTGGGCATCCAGCGTATCGACCGCGGTCAAGGCGGGTTGGAGGATGGTGGGGGCGGCGCGCCCGCCATAGCCGAAGCCGCCACCCGGATTCTCGATGCCGCGCTGGTCGGTGATGTTGCTGTGGGTGATGTCGCTGTCGGTCGCATCGCTCAAGGCCGGTCCCCTGCATTCTCAGGGCAACCGCATTTGAACGTCGCTTGCCGACAAAGCCCCTCTCCCCTTGCGGGAGAGGGGTTGGGGTGAGGGGTCGCAAGCCATCGATTTCCACGGCCTACGGCCGCCGCACCCCTCATCCCAACCCTTCTCCCGCAAGGGGAGAAGGGCATCCGAAATGGACCTTTGTCGCTCGAACCTCAAACGCGATAGCCGTTTCTGCATTCTGCGCCCCAGCATGGGCGCCGCAGGGGAACGCGGGGCGTGCGGGGGCGGTTCCGCGCCCCCGCTGAAGGTCAGCCCTGCGCCGGCCGCCAGCCGGTGAAGGCGTCAAGCAGTGCCGCCAGCACCCGCTGCAGCTTTTCAGCCCGGTCCGGGCGGTAGGCGAAGGGCGGCGCTTCCTCGTCCATGTAGCGGTCCTGCGCCAGCTCCATCTGGATGGCGTGGATGCCATCGGCCGGCTGGCCGTAGGCGCGGGTGATGTGGCCGCCGACGAAGCGGCCGTTGGTGACGCAGCTCATGCCCTCCGCCGCCGCGGCACTCTCCATCGCCGCGGCGACGCGGGCGGCGAGCTGCGGGTCGGCGCTGGTGCCGCGGGCGGTGCCGAGGTTCAGGTCGGGCAGTCGTCCGTCGAACAGGCGCGGCACATGGCTGCGGATCGAATGGGCGTCATAGAGCAGGGCGAAACCGTGCCGCGCCTTCACCCGCGCCAGCTCCGCAGCAAGCGCATCGTGGTAGGGACGCCAGTAGGTCTCCACCCGCTGCGCCACCTCCGCCGCGTCGGGCGCCTGTCCATCGCGGTAGAGCGGCGTGCCGTCGAACAGGATGTCGGGGCACAGGCCGGTGGTCGCCTGTCCGGGATAGAGGCTCTCGCCGGTCGAGGAGCGGTTGAGGTCGACGACGTAGCGGGAATAGCGGGCGCTGAGCATCGTCGCCCCCAGGCCGGTCGCGAAGCCGTACAGGCGCGGGATGTGCCAGTCGGTGTCGCGCAGGGTCAGCGCCTCGTCGGTCAGGCGGTCGGCCAGACCGGGGGAGAGGGCGGTGCCGCAATGGGGCATGCTTATGACCAGCGGCCCGTCGCCTCTCACCAGATCGAATGTGGGGGCGGTCATTGTGCCGTCTCCAGGGATACCGGCATCAGATGGTCGAGCGCGCCGTTGCGCACCAGGGCGCCGATGGCGGCCAGATCCGGGGCGAAGTAGCGGTCGACCTCGTAACGCGGCACCTCGGCGCGGATGGTGGCGATCGCCTGCTCCAGCCGGTCGGTGGTCTTCAGCGGGCGATGGAACTCCAGCCCCTGAATCGCGGCCAAAAGCTCTATGCCGACGATGTCGGCAACATTGCCGGCGATGTCGCCCAGGCGGCGCGCCGCGAAGGTCGCCATGCTGACATGGTCCTCCTGGTTGGCGGAGGTCGGCAGGCTGTCAACGCTGGCGGGGTGGGCAAGCGTCTTGTTCTCCGACGCCAGGGCGGCGGCGGTGACATGGGCGATCATGAAGCCGGAATTCAGGCCGGGCTCCGCGACCAGGAAGGGCGGCAGGCCGCTGATGGTGGTGTCGATCAGCATGGCGATGCGACGCTCGGCCAAGGCACCGATCTCCGAGGCGGCGATGGCGAGCTGGTCGGCGGCCATCGCCACCGGCTCCGCATGGAAGTTGCCGCCGGACAGCACCTCGTCGGTGTCGACCAGAACCAGCGGGTTGTCGGTGACGCCGTTGGCCTCGATCACCAGCGTGCGGGCGGCCTGCCGCATCTGATCCAGAACGGCGCCCATCACCTGCGGCTGGCAGCGCAGGCTGTAGGGATCCTGCACCCGGTGGCAGTCGGGCCCCTGGTGGCTGGCGTTCAGTTCGCTGCCGGCCAGCACCTCGCGGAAGGCTGCGGCGACGGCGATCTGGCCGGGCTGGCCGCGCAGGGCGCTGATGCGGGCATCGAAGGGGCGGTGGCTGCCCATGACGGCCTCGACCGACAGGGAGCCGGCGACCAGCGCCGCCTTGAAGGTGCGCTCGATCTCGAACAGGCCGGCGAGCGCCAGACCGGTCGAGACCTGGGTGCCGTTGATCAGCGCCAGACCTTCCTTTGCCTTCAGGTCGAACACCGGCAGGCCAGCGATGCGCAGCCCCTCTTCCGCCGGCAGCGTCTCGCCCTTCACCCGGACATGGCCGATGCCGAGCAGCACGCCGCACAGATGGGCCAGCGGCGCCAGATCGCCCGACGCGCCGACGGAGCCCTTGCCCGGCACCACCGGCAGCACGTCGGCCTGATAGAGCTTGAGCAGGGCATCGACCAGCGCCGGTCGCACGCCCGACGCGCCGACCGCAAGGCTGACCGCCTTGATCACCAGGATCAGCCGGACGACGCCATCGGCCAGCGGGGCGCCGACGCCGGTGGCGTGCGACAGGATCAGGTTGCGCTGGAGCGTCTCCAGATCCGAGGCGGCGATGTGGGTGTGGGCCAGCTTGCCGAAACCGGTGTTGACGCCGTAGACTGCCTCGTCGCCGCCGGCGATCCGGTCGATCAGGGCGCGCGAGCGCTCCATCCGCGGATAGGCCGCCGGGTCGAGCGTCAGGGCCGGACGGCCGCGATAGATGCTGCGCAGCGTGTCGAGCGACAGCGCGCCCGGAACCAGAGTGATGCTCTCGCTCATCCCAGAAGTCTCCCAAGGGTTTTCTTGAAGCGGTCGGCGATCTCCTCCTCGCGCGGGTGACGGCGGTCGCGGACGATTGCGCGTCCGGCGATCAGCACATCGCGCACGAGGGGAGCGTTGCCGGCGAAGATCCAGCCGTCCAGCAGCGCATCGCCCTTTCGCGCGGCCAGCAGCGGGTGGTCGGTGTCGAGCACGACGAGGTCGGCGCGGAGACCGGCGGCGATGCGTCCGGCCTCGAATCCGGTCGCCTGCGCGCCGCCGGCCTGGGCGTCCTCCACCAGCCGCCGGGCGGTGGAGCGGCGGGGGCCGCCGGCCAGCACGGTGCGCCGGCCGCTGGTCAGCCGCGAGCCATATTCCAGCCAGCGCAGATCCTCCACCGGACTGACGGAGATGTGGCTGTCGGAGCCAATGCCCCAGCGCCCGCCCTGGCCCATGAAGGATTCGGCAGCGAAGAAGCCGTCGCCGAGGTTGGCCTCGGTCGTCGGGCACAGGCCGGCGACGGCACCGCTGGCGGCGACGCCCGTCACCTCGGCCTCGGTCATATGGGTGGCGTGGATCAGGCACCAGCGGCCATCGACCGGCTGGGTCTCCAGCAGATGTTCCACCGGGCGGCGGCCATGGTGGGCGAGGCAGTCCTCCACCTCCCGGCGCTGCTCGGCGATGTGGATGTGGATCGGGCCATGCGGGTGGGCGGCGACGGTTTCCGTCAGCAAGGCATCCGGGACGGCGCGCAGGGAATGCGGGGCGATGCCGAGGCGCACGTCGGAGGATTTGCCATAGGCGTTGTGCAGGGCCGCGGTCAGCCGGGCGAACCCTGCCCCGTCATGGATGAAGCGGCGCTGTCCGGCGGTCGGCGGCGTACCGCCGAAGCCCGAAGCGTTGTAGAGCACCGGCAGCAGCGTGATCGGCAGCCCGGCGGTCCGCGCGGCGGCGACGGCGCGGTGGCTCATCTCCGCCGGGTCGGCGTAGGCGCGCCCGTCGCGGTCATGGTGCAGGTAATGGAATTCGGCGATGGCGGTGAAGCCGGCCTTCAGCGTCTCCACATAGAGCTGGGCGGCGACCGCCTCGAAATCCTCCGGCCCCATGCGGTCGAGCGCGCGATACATCACCTCGCGCCAGCTCCAGAAGCTGTCCGATCCCTCGCCGGAGGACTCCCCCATGCCGGCGATGGCGCGCTGGTGGGCGTGGGAATGCAAATTGGCGATGCCGGCGACCGCCGCCCCGGCGAAACGCTCCGCATCGGTGGGGCAGGCGGTATTGGGCGTCGCCGAGACGATCCGGCCGCGCTCGTCCACCGTGACCAGCACATTCTCCGCCCAGCCGTCCGGCAGCAGCGCCGAGGCAAAAAACAGGTTGCTCATGGGGGCGCCCTCGCTATTATAGACAACACTATACAAGTATAGGCAACCGGCTGCCAAGAGGGTTGCTGTGCAAACTTTTCCCTCTCCCGCCCCGGGAGAGGGAGGGGACCCGCCGGAGGCGGGGAGGGTGAGGGGGAGGGCGAGAATCCAGGAGCGCATGGTTCCTTGGATCACCCCTCACCCTTCCCATGGCTTGCGCCATGGGCCCCTTCCCTCTCCCGGGGCGGGAGAGGGAATTTTGGGAAGGAGCCGAACCGATGCCGACCAGCGCGCCGTGGGATTCCCTGTGGATCGACCTGTCCGTCGCGACGATGAACGACGCCGACGGCTACGGCGCCATTGCCGACGCCGCGGTGGGCATCAAGGACGGCCGCATCGCCTTCGTCGGCCGGCGCGCCGACCTGACCGACGCGCCGGACGCACTGGCGACCCAGGTCCATTCGGGGCAGGGCGGCTGGATGACCCCCGGCCTGATCGATTGCCACACCCATCTCGTCCATGGCAGCAACCGCGCCCGCGAGTTCGAGATGCGGCTGAACGGCGCCAGCTATGAGGAGATCGCGCGGGCCGGCGGCGGCATCCTGTCCACCGTCACCGCCACCCGCGCCGCCAGCGAGGACGAGCTCCTGGCCGCCACCCTGCCGCGGCTGGACAGCCTGCTGGCCGAAGGTGTGACGACGGTGGAGGTGAAGTCCGGCTATGGTCTCGACACCGAGACCGAGACGCGCATGCTCTGCGTCGCCCGCCGGCTGGCCCAGGTCCGCCCGGTGGAGGTGCGCACCACCTATCTCGGCGCCCACGCCCTGCCGCCGGAGTTCAAGACAGACCCGGACGGCTACATCGACCGCATCTGCACGGAGACGCTGCCGGCCATTGCCGAAGCCGGGCTGGCCGATGCGGTGGATGCGTTCTGCGAGGGCATCGGCTTTTCCGTCGCCCAGACCCGCCGGGTGTTCGAGGCGGCGAAGCGGCTCGGCCTGCCGGTGAAGCTGCATGCCGAACAGCTGAGCAACCTCGGCGGCGCCCGGCTGGTGGCGGAGTTCGGCGGGCTGTCGGCCGACCATATCGAGCATCTGGACGAGGACGGCGTCGTCGCCATGGCGCAGGCCGGCACGGTCGCGGTGCTGCTGCCCGGCGCCTTTTATGCGTTGCGCGAGACCAGGCTGCCGCCCATCGAGCTGCTGCGCCGCCATGGCGTGGCGATGGCGCTGTCCACCGACAACAATCCCGGCACCTCGCCGGTGACCTCGCTGCTGCTGATGCTGTCGATGGGCTGCACCTTCTTCCGGCTGACTCCGGCGGAGGCGCTGGCCGGCGTCACCCGCCATGCGGCGACGGCGCTGGGGCTGGCCGACCGTGGCGTGATCGCGCCGGGTAAGCGCGCGGATCTGGCGGTCTGGCGCATCGGGCATCCGGCGGAACTGGCCTACGCCATCGGCCTGAACCCCTGCACGGCGGTGGTCAATGGCGGCGTGGTCCGCAAGCCGCGTGTGGAGGCCGCATGAGCGACGTCATTTCCACCGCCCAGCCGCGCTATGCCCAGATCAAGGAGGCCATCCGCCGCCGGATCAGCTCGGGCGATTGGCCGGAGGGCTTCCAGATCCCGTCGGAGCACAAGCTGCTGGAGGAATTCTCGGTCAGCCGCATGACGGTCCACCGCGCGCTGCGCGACCTGACCGACGAGGGGCTGCTGACCCGCGTGCAGGGGCTGGGCACCTTCGTCGCCGAACGGCCGCCTAGCACCGATGTGGTGGAACTGCGCAGCATCGCCGACGAGATCGCCGAGCGCGGCAACGTCCATTGCTGCCGGGTGGAGCAATTGCTCGCGGTTGCCGCCGATGCCGGGCTGGCGCGGCGCTTCAACCTGCCGGTGGGGGCGAAGCTGTTCCATTCCATCGTCGTCCACAGCGAGAGCGACGTGCCGGTCCAGCTGGAGGAACGCTGGGTCAACCCGGCGGTGGCACCCGACTATCTGGAGCAGGACTTCACCCGCCAGACGCCGGGCGAGTACCTGATCCGGCTGGAGTCCTCGCCGCAGGTCGAGCACGTCATCGAAGCGGTGTCGCCGACGGCCGAGATCGCCCGGTTGCTGGACATCCCCGTCACCGAACCCTGTTTGCGCGTGACCCGCCGCACCTGGGTGAAGGGCAGGGTGGTGACGGTGGCGATGCTGGTGCATCCCGGCAGCCGGTATCGGCTGGGCGCGCGGTTCCAGTTGCCGCCGCCTTAGAGGTTCTCGCCCGCCGCCCCCTCCCTAACCCTCCCCCGCCTTCCGGCGGGAGAGGGAACTCCGCCGCTCCCGCGCTTAACCCCCTCTCCCGCGATCGGACCGGCCGTTGGCCGGCCGAGAGCGGGGGAGGGATGGGGAGGGGGAAAAATACCTTGCATACCAAGACCCCTCCCACCAGGAGCCACCAACCCATGTCATCACGCCTCGACAACCAGCGCGTCATCCGTGCCCCGCATGGCCCCGAACTGAGCTGCAAGAGCTGGCTCGCCGAGGCGCCGATGCGCATGCTGATGAACAACCTCGACCCCGATGTCGCCGAGCGGCCGCAGGAGCTGGTCGTCTATGGCGGCATCGGCCGCGCCGCCCGCGATTGGGAAAGCTTCGACCGCATCGTCTCGGCGCTTAAGACGCTGAACGACGACGAGACCCTGCTGGTGCAATCCGGCAAGCCGGTCGGCGTCTTCCGCACCCATGCCGATGCGCCGCGCGTGCTGATCGCCAACTCCAACCTCGTGCCGCGCTGGGCGACCTGGGAGCATTTCAACGAGCTGGACCGCAAGGGTCTGGCGATGTACGGCCAGATGACCGCCGGGTCGTGGATCTACATCGGCAGCCAGGGCATCGTCCAGGGCACCTACGAGACCTTCGTCGAGGCCGGGCGCCAGCATTACAACGGCGACCTGAAGGGCAAGTGGATCCTGACCGGCGGCCTGGGCGGCATGGGCGGGGCGCAGCCGCTGGCCGCCACCATGGCCGGCGCCTGCATGCTGGCGGTCGAATGCCGCCCGAGCAGCATCGAGATGCGCATCCGCACCGGCTATCTCGACCGCCACACCGCCGACCTGGACGAGGCGCTGGCCTGGATCGACGAGGCCTGTGCGAAGGGCGAGGCGATCTCCGTCGGGCTGCTCGGCAACGCCGCCGACGTCTTCCCCGAACTGGCGCGCCGCGCCGCCACCGACATCAAGGCCCGGCCGCACATCGTCACCGACCAGACCTCCGCCCATGATCCGGTGAACGGCTATCTGCCGCAGGGCTGGACGCTGGAGGAGTGGGAGACCGCGCGCGAAAGCCGGCCGGCCGCGGTGGCCGCCGCGGCGCGCAAGTCGATGCGGGTGCAGGTGGAGGCGATGCTGGCCTTCCACGCCATGGGCATTCCGACCGTCGATTACGGCAACAACATCCGCCAGATGGCGAAGGAGGAGGGGCTGGAGAACGCCTTCGACTTCCCCGGCTTCGTTCCCGCCTATATCCGTCCCCTGTTCTGCCGCGGCATCGGCCCGTTCCGCTGGGCGGCGCTGTCCGGCGATCCGGAGGACATCCGCAAGACCGACGCCAAGGTGAAGGAGCTGATCCCCGACGATCCGCACCTGCACAACTGGCTCGACATGGCGGCCAAGCGCATCCAGTTCCAGGGCCTGCCGGCGCGCATCTGCTGGGTCGGGCTGGGGCAGCGCCACCGGCTGGGCCTCGCCTTCAACGAAATGGTGAAGTCGGGCGAGCTGAAGGCCCCCATCGTCATCGGCCGCGACCATCTCGACAGCGGGTCGGTCGCCAGCCCGAACCGCGAGACGGAGGCGATGAAGGACGGATCGGATGCCGTGTCGGACTGGCCGCTGCTGAACGCGCTGCTGAACACCGCCAGCGGCGCGACCTGGGTCAGCCTGCACCATGGCGGTGGCGTCGGCATGGGCTTCTCGCAGCATTCGGGCATGGTCATCGTCTGCGACGGCAGCGCCGCCGCCGCCAAGCGGCTGGAGCGCGTGCTGTGGAACGACCCGGCCACCGGCGTGATGCGCCATGCCGACGCCGGCTATGACATCGCGATCAGTTGCGCCAAGGAGCAGGGGCTGAACCTGCCGTTTTTGAAGTAGGGGGGGTGGGGCTACTTCTCCCTCTCCCGTCCCGGGAGAGGGAAGGGGCCCGCCGCGAAGCGGTGGGAAGGGTGAGGGGTTGGGCACGGAGCCATGCGGTTCGGGATTGTCGCGATCCCCCTCACCCTCCCCACTTCGTGGGTCCCCTCCCTCTCCCGGGACGGGAGAGGGCTTTACGCCGTCACCCCAGCGCCAGCAGTTGCGGTGTCAGCGCCAGATGCAGTTCGTGACGGCCGTTGGGCAAGCCCGGACGGTGGCCGAAGTCGAGCGCGATGCCGCTCACTTTCAGGCCGTTCGCCTCGGCATGGGCATGCAGCCGGGCGAAGCCGTCCGGGATGGCGGAGACCGGGCCGTCCTGGATGAGCCGCAGATAGCGGCCGGCATCGAGATCGACGCGGACCATGCCCGGCGGGATCTCCGTGGCTTTGGCCGCCAGGAATCCCACCAGTTCGCGCTGCAGCCCGTTCTCCTCCGGCAGCGACACCGCCGCGAAGGAGGTCGCCCCGCTGTCGGCGGCGAACAGGCGCTCCCACGCTGCCGATACCGCCGCCGGCAGGTCCTCCCGGCTTGCCTCGACCATGAAGCCGATGGCGGTCAGTTCGGGATAGCTCACCGTTTCGATCATGACAGTCCCTCGATTGCTTAGAGGTCCGGTTCGGCCAGCAGCCGGGCGAGGACCGGACCGGCGGAGCCGTTTCCGACCGGAGCGCCGTCCACCGACAGCAGCGGGCGCAGGCCCAGGCTGTTGGTCAGGAACGCCTCGTCGGCGCGGGCGAGGTCGTCGGGGGTGAGCGGCGCTTCCTCCGCGCCATGGCGCTCCAGGATCAGGGCGCGGAGGATGCCGGGAAGGGCGCCGTCGGCGACCGGCGGGGTCAGCAGCCGGCCGCCGACCGACAGGAAGAGGTTGGCGATGCTGGATTCGGCCAGCCGGCCGGCGCAATTCAGCAGCAGCGCCTCGTCGGCGCCGCGCTCCGCCGCCTCCTGCCGGGCCAGGATGGAATCCAGATAGTTCAGCGATTTCAGCCGCGACAAGGGCGAATGCTCGTTGCGGCGAGTGCTGCGGGCGATCACGGCGGCGACCGGCGCCGTCATGTGGGCGGCGGGAGCGACCGTCATCATCGCCGTCGGACGGGCATCGGGCGGCGGCAGAACCCCGCGGGCGCCGGTGCCGCGCGACAGGGTCAGGCGCAGCACGCCGTCCTTGGTGCCGGTCGCCGCGATCAGCGCCGCCATCGCCTCCGACAGCGCCGCGGACTCGTAGGGCAGCGGCAGGCGCAGCAGGGCGGTTCCGGCGGTGAGCCGGGCGAGATGGCGGGGCAGGTGGCGCGGTTGGCCGTCCTTGATGCGGATCGTCTCGAACAGGCCGTCGCCAAGGGTGAAGCCGCGGTCGGCCGGGTCGATCCGCGCCTCGGCGGCGGGCAGCATTTGGCCGTTCAGCCAGATGGTCATTGCAGTCCCTCCACCGCTGGATCGCCGGCGGCGCGCAGCTGGGCGCGGGCCTTGACCAGCATTTCCTCATGTTCCGCCGCCGGATCGGAATCGGCGACGATGCCGCCGCCGGCCTGGGCGATGACGTGGTTCTGCGTCACCGACAGGGTTCGGATGACGATGTTGCTGTCCATGGCGCCGTCGAAGCCGATCCAGGCCACCGAGCCGCAATAGGCGCCGCGGCGGGCGACCTCCAGCTCGTCGATGATCTGCATGGCGCGGATCTTCGGTGCGCCGGTGATCGATCCGCCGGGGCAGGCGGCGCGCAGCAGATCGACCGGCCCCAGCCCCGGCAGCAGGCGGGAGGTGACGACCGACACCAGATGATGGACGCTGGCGAAGCTCTCCAGCCCGAACAGCACCGGCACCCTGACGCTGCCGACCTCCGACACGCGCGCCAGGTCGTTGCGCAGCAGGTCGGTGATCATCAGGTTTTCCGCCCGGTCCTTGATGCTGGCCGACAGCTCTGCCGCGGCCGCGGCATCGGCCGCCGGATCGGCATGGCGCGGGCGGGTGCCCTTGATCGGCCGCGTCTCGATGGTCCGGTCGGCGCGCAGCCGGATGAAGCGCTCGGGCGAGGCGCCGGCCAGCCGCAGCCGGGGACCGCAGTTCAGGAAGGCGGCGAAGGGCGCCGGGCTGAGACGGCGCAGGCGCTCATACAGCGCATAGGCGTCGATGGACCGGTCCACATCGCCCAGGAAGCGCTGGGTGAAGTTCGCCTGATAGATGTCGCCGGCCCGGATATACTCCAGCACCCGGCCGACCCGGTCGAGATAGTCGGGACGCGACAGCTCCGACCGCCAGTGCAGCGGGGCCGGCCCGGCCGATTGTTCCGGTAGTGGAACGGATAGCCGCGCGGCCATGCGGCGGGCGCGTTCCTCCGCCTCCGGCCGGGCAGCGATGACCCAGGCGCTGCGCGTTTCGCGGTCGAAGGCGGCGACGACATCGTAGAGGCCGAAGGCCATGTCCGGCTGTCCACCCGGATTGCCATGGCGGGAGCGCAACCCTTCCAAAGCCGTTCCGGACTCGTAACCAACGAAGCCCACCGCTCCTCCGGTGAAGGGAACCGGGCCGGCGGAGGGCAGGGGATATGCTGCCAGCGCCCGTTCCAGCGCGTCGAAGGGACTGCCGGGCACCGGCGCCCCATCGACCAGCGTCCGTCCGTCAATCGATTCGACGGTTTGGAACGGTTCTGCAACGATATAGGAAAAGCGCCCGTTCTGCGGATGGGGCGCCGCGCTGTCGAGCAGCATGGCCCAGGGCTCGGCGCTCCAGGGGCGGAACAGGGCGGCGGGGTCGCCGCAGGAGATCGGTATGGTCAGCATGGCGGTGTCAATCGGCCGGCGGCTCACATCAAGATGGTGGCGCCGCCGTCCACGACCAGGACATGGCCGTTGACATAGGACGCCGCGGCCGACGCCAGGAACACCGCCGCCCCGGCGATCTCCTCCGGCCGGCCCCAGCGGCGCATCGTCGTGCGGTTGGCGAAATAGGCCCCGCGTTCGGGATCGGCGGCGATGGCCGCATTCGTTTCGGTTGCGAAAAAGCCGGGTGCGATGGCGTTGCTGGTCAGGCCATGCGGACCGTACTCGGCGGCCAATGCCCGCACCATGCCGTTCAGCCCCGCCTTCGCCGAGGCATAGACGCTGTCGTTGGCCCGCGAGATCTGCCCGGCGACCGACGTGATGGCGATCAGACGGCCCCGGCCCCGCGGCAGCATCAGGCGCGCCGCCTCCCGCGCCAGGATCAGGCTGGAGGCGAGATCGACGTCGAGAAGAGCCACGATCTCGTCATCGGTCAACTCGGCCAGCGGCTTGCGGTTGCGCTGCCCGACATTCTGCACCAGCACGTCGAGGCGCCCATGGTCCCGGTCGATCCGGGCGAAGGCATCGCGCACCGCCGCCCGGTCCGACACGTCGAAGGCCAGAGCCGACGCGCTCCCGCCGGCAGCCCGTATCTCCTCGACGCGGGCGTCCAGTGTCGCGGCGTCGCGGCCGTTCAGCAGCACATGCGCGCCCGACCCGGCCAGCGCCCGCGCGATTTCCAGCCCCAGCCCGCGCCCCGACCCGGTGACGAGCGTCACCTGTCCGGCGAGCGAGAAGTTCGACAGATAGGATGGGATCGTTGCGGCCATGTCTGCCTCCCGATGTTGCGGTGCGGAGATGTAGCAGACCCGCAGACAATTGGCACGACCGATGCCGTCGTTTCGGAGGGCCGACCGCTTGTCACCTGATTGTTGCCTGCCTATCGCTTTCGACTGTAATGGCTCCGCCGTCCTGCCATTTCGACCCTCTCATCCGAAGGTTTCAGGGATGCCGCTTCCTCCTCCCAAAAAATTGTTCGAACTCGCGGAAATGTTCGATGCCGACGCGCCGAAGGAAAAGGATTTCGAGCCCTTCAGCGAGACGCGCGCCAAGCTGATCAAATATTCCAAGATGGCCGTGATCGGAGTTGCGCAATCCGGCCTGCAACACGGTGTCACGGCGATGACCGGGGTGGCGACCACGACCGTCAATGTGGCGATCGGCTCCGTCACGCTGTTTCCGCTGGGGGCTGCGTTGGGGCCGTGGCTCGGCGCGCTGTCCGTCGGGATCAACGCCAACGGCATCTTCGCCCTGCATGACCTGCGCAACGCCGCAACGGAGCGGTCCGGCTACACCTGTAGCTGCGGCAAATGCAAGGAGAACCTGACCTACGTCATCAATCGCAAGGAGAACAACGAAGCAATCAAGGCCGTCAGCATCTTCACCGTGGGCATTCCGCTGATCGCCGACCGAATCTGGTCTATCCGGAAATACTGCCGCGACAAGAGCCCGAAAGAAGATCACTGCAGGAGCCTGATCGAAGGTGCGCGCGGCGGCTGCCTGTGCGCCATCGCGACGATCATGATGCTGTGCGGCGATTGGAAGCAGAACGAGAAGGCGAATGCGGCCCTGGTGGTGGACGCCATCGCCATCATCTGGTCGAGCGACGGCGCCAAGCAGTTGAAGACCAAATGGTGACGATCCATCCGCCGACCTGATAACCGCCGGTTGTCTGGACATAAAAACCTGACGGAAAAAGGCTTCGGACGCCGGGCGCCCGAAGCCTTTTCCATCATCGCGGAACCATGCGCGACCCACCGGTCAGTGGACCGATGCCTCCCGTCCGTTGGCGGAACTTGCCACCGGCGGCAGGGCGAAGCCCAGCGGCGGACGCTCCGGCGCCTTGAAGCCGTGGGCGCGGTCCTCCTCGACCACGACGCCGTCCAGAGCCAGCCGGCCATCGACGACCGACAGGGTCATGGTGGTCTTGCCCTCCACCTCCTCGTCGAGCAGGCGCTCGGCGATGGGATCCTCGACAAGGCCCTGGATGGCGCGCTTCAGCGGACGGGCGCCGAAGGCCGGATCCCAGCCCAGATCGCCGAGCCGCCGCTTGGCTGCGGCGTCCGCCGCCAGGGTGACGCCGCGCTCGGCCAGCCGCTCGTTGACGCGAGCCAGCTGGATATCGACGATCCGCGACATCTGGTCCCGGCCCAGCCGGCGGAAGATCAGGACATCGTCCAACCGGTTGAGGAATTCCGGCCGGAAGGCCTTGCGCACCGCGTCCATCACCTCCACCGTCACGCCGGCCATGTCCTCGTCGTCGCCCAAGGCGCTCAGCGCCTCGGCCCCCAGGTTGGAGGTCATGATGAGGATGGCGTGGCGGAAATCGGCGGTGCGGCCCTGCCCGTCGGTCAGCCGCCCATCGTCGAGCGCCTGCAGCAGGACGTTCAGCACGTCGGGATGGGCCTTCTCCACCTCGTCCAGCAGCACGACCTGATAGGGCCGGCGCCGGATGCGTTCGGCCAGCGAGCCGCCGTCGTCATAGCCGACATAGCCCGGCGGCGAGCCGATCATGCGGCTGACCGCGTGCTTCTCCATATACTCCGACATGTCGAGGCGGGTGATCGCCGTCTCGTCGTCGAACAGGAAGGCGGCCAGCGCCTTGGCCAGCTCGGTCTTGCCGACGCCGGTGGGGCCGAGGAACAGGAAGGAACCGGTCGGCCGGCTGGGGTCCTTCAGCCCGGCACGGGCACGCCGCACCGCCTTGGACACCGCGCGCACCGCCTCCTTCTGGCCGACGACGCGCTCCGCCAGCTTGTCCTCCATGCCCTTCAGCCGCTGGCGTTCGCCTTCCAGCATCCGTTCGACCGGGATGCCGGTCCAGCGGGTGACGACGGCGCCGATGTCCTTGGCCGTCACCTCGTCACGCTCGGTGCTGGCGCGCGATTCGGCCTCGGCCAGACGCTTCTCCAGGTCGGGCACCACGCCATAGGCCAGCTCGCCGGCCTTGGCCCAGTCGCCGTCGCGCTGGGCGCGCTCCAGCCTGGTGCGGGCCTGGTCAAGCTCCTCCTTCAGGCGGCGGCCCTCGGTGCGGCGGGACTGCGAGGCGCGCCACTCCTCCTCCATCGAGGACTGGCGGGCTTCCGCCTCGACCAGTTCGCCTTCCAGGACGTGCAGCCGTTCCTGCGAGGCGGCGTCCGGCTCGGCCTTCAGCGCCTCGCGTTCGATCTTCAGCTGGGCGACGCGGCGGTCGACGGCGTCGAGCGCCTCCGGCTTGCTGTCGATGGCCATGCGCAGGCGGCTCGCCGCCTCGTCGACGAGGTCGATGGCCTTGTCGGGCAGCCGGCGGTCGCCGATGTAGCGCGCCGACAGGTTGACCGCCGCGACCACCGCCGCGTCGGCGATGCGCACGCCGTGGTGCACCTCGTACTTGCCCTTGATGCCGCGCAGGATCGACACGGCGTCGTCCACCGACGGCTCGTCAACCGTCACCGGCTGGAAGCGACGGGCGAGCGCCGCGTCCTTCTCGATGTATTTGCGGTACTCGTCCGGCGTGGTGGCGCCGACGCAGCGCAGCTCGCCGCGCGCCAGCGCGGGCTTCAGCATGTTGGCGGCGTCCATCGCCCCGTCGGTGCGGCCGGCGCCGATCAGGGTGTGCAGCTCGTCGATGAACAGGATGATGCGGCCGTTGGCCTCCTGCACCTCGCTCAGGACCGACTTCAGCCGCTCCTCGAACTCGCCGCGGAACTTGGCGCCGGCCAGCAGCGCGGTGAGGTCGAGCGCCAGGACGCGCCGGTCCTTCAGCCCTTCCGGCACGTCGCCGGAGGCCAGACGCTGGGCCAGCCCCTCGACCACGGCGGTCTTGCCGACGCCGGGCTCGCCGATCAGCACGGGGTTGTTCTTGGTGCGGCGGGCCAGGACCTGGATGGTGCGGCGGATCTCGTCGTCACGGCCGATCACCGGGTCGAGCCGGCCCTGCCGCGCCTCTTCCGTCAGGTCGCGGGTGTAGCGGGCCAGCGCCTCGCCGGAGGTGGTTTCGGTCTCCGCGTCGGCGGGATGGTCCTTGCGCTGGGCATCGGCGGCGGCGGCCAGCGCGTCGGCATCGACGCCGGCGCGGCGGAACAGGGCGCGCAGCGGGCCGCTCTGGCGGGCGAGGCTTTCCAGCAGCCGTTCGGCGGTGACGAAGCGGTCGCCGCCGTTGCGCGCCGAGGCGACGGCGCCCTGCAGCACGGCGGCCAGCGCCGGCGACATGTAGAGCGGCTGCGGGCCTTCGTTGGCACCCGGCTGGACCGGAGCGCGCGACAGCTGTTCCTCGGTCGCGGACTTCAGCAGGTCGGGATCGCCGCCGGTATCGCGCACCAGACGCGCCGCCACGCCGCTGGCGTCGTCGATCAGCGCCTTCAGCAGATGTTCGGGGAGAAGCTGTTGATGCCGCTCGGCAAGGGCGGCGATCTGCGCGGCCTGAATGGCACTGCGCGCACGATCGGTGAATTGACCGAAGTCCATCCGGCACTCCGTTTCCAAGGTCTTCCGCCCAGTCATCCGGCGCGGAACGGCGCCTCCGCGGTCCGCAAAATGCGCGACCGCCCGGTGCCTGATGGGTAAATGGTTAACGGAATTGCGGCGATCAAGAGGGGAGACTTCAGGTTCAGTGGATGCGCATTTGCTGCAACACATGCTATGGAAGCGATTATCAAAGACGTGGGCATGGCTTTTGGGTTGCTTTCATGGAAATCGTCACCACCAAGGACAGCGATATTCAGGAGCGTCTATCCTACGCCTATCTGACAGCCGTCGCGGCACGGGCGGGATGCCAGGTCTTAAGTCTACCGGTCGATCGGAACGGCTTGGATTTCTGGGTTTCGCCTATCCAGGGGTCGGGCACCGCCCGCCTTGCCGTACAGGCCAAAGCGACGACGAGATTGGCGCGGATCGGAGCGGGAAAGATGCTCTCTTTTCAGCTCGACCGTCGCACCTACGACCTCTTGCGCAGGGACGCAACCTGCCCAATGTTACTTGTCGTGCTGGACATGCCAGTCGAGCGGGAATCTTGGCTCTCAGTCACCGAGGATGGCTTGTTCTTGCGCCGTGCCGCATTCTGGAAGGATATGCGGGGAGCTCCAGCCATCGTTACCGATAGCGTCGCCGTGCATTTTTCCCCGGAGAACATATTCGATCACCATGCTATCCTGAACATCCTTGAGCAATCCGACCGTGACAGTCGGAAAGGGGCGTAAATGTCAACGGACGCCTTGAACCAGGAAATATTCAGCGCGCGAACAACCCAGGTCGTGCGTTACCTTCCCCATGAGAGGGTTGCGGCTTATCTGAAGGCACATGGCTGGCAGGATGCCGGGCCATACGGACCGCATGCT
Organism: Azospirillum lipoferum 4B; assembly: GCF_000283655.1. Classification (NCBI taxonomy): domain Bacteria; kingdom Pseudomonadati; phylum Pseudomonadota; class Alphaproteobacteria; order Rhodospirillales; family Azospirillaceae; genus Azospirillum; species Azospirillum lipoferum. The sequence goes on from NC_016623.1 coordinate 495,154, forward strand.
CGAATCTATTCGCTTGGTAAGGGAGCTACGAAAAAAGAACTCGTTTTGCCGACTACGAACGATGTCGCCGATTACCAGTGGCGCATGCAAGACATCGTGCAGACCCTGGCGCGGCTTGAAAGGCGAGCCGTAGCGGCCGTTTGCACCGATCTCCTTCTTCGGAGTGGCTCCATTGACGTGCATCCTCATCAGAAAGAGCTAATTGAGAAGCAAAAAGAAATTGCACGTGAGTTACAGTCAATTATTAAAGAGATGTCGGGCAACGATGAACCCTGTCATTTTGATGACCTTGTCCGTTTTATTTCCCTTGCATCACAAGCTGCGGAAGAAGCGGTAAAAGAAGCTTTGGAAGCCGGATCAGATGAGTTAACCATTAAACTCATGAAAGCACTTATCGGCCGTGACGCCGGTCATTGCTGACCCTAATGTCGTAACGCATGCAGTTTCGCCAATATCGCCATGCTGGTATGATGTCGGCTTCACGCAATCTAAAATGCTGAATTGTTGACAAACGGAACATCGATGCCATGGATGTGCGGCAGCTTCGCTATTTCCTCGGCATCGTCGAGCATGGCTCGATCTCCCGCGCGGCGGAGGCGTTGCGGGTGGCGCAGCCGGCGCTCAGCCTGCATCTGAAGCGGATGGAGGAGGATTTCGGCTGCCAGCTGGTGCTGCGCACGGCGCGCGGCGTGGTGCCGACCGAAAGCGGGCGGCGGCTGGCGCAGCGGGCGGCGGCGCTGATCGAGTCGATGGACGGGCTGCGCGACGAAGTGCGTGCTGTGGAGGCGGTCCCCGCCGGTCCGGCCACGGTCGGCATCCCGACCTCGCTGGGGCCGGTGCTGACCGTGCCGCTGGCGCTTGCGGTGCGCCGCGCCCATCCGCAGATCCGGCTGCGGGTGGTGGAAGGGCTGTCGGGCCACATGCTGGAATGGGTGCTGTCGGGGCAGCTCGATCTGGCGCTGGTGTTCGGTGCCGAGGAGATGGGCGGGCTGGAGACGGAGCTGGTGGCGCGGGAAAGCCTGCATCTGGTCGGGCCGGCGGACGACCCGCTGCTGCGCGGGCGCCGCTCCATCCCCTTCGCCGAGGCGCTGGCCCTGCCGCTGATCCTGCCCGGCCGCCCGCATGGCGTGCGCGAGGAGGTGGAGCATGCGGCAGTGCTGGCCCGCGCCCGCGTCACTGTCGCCATGGAGATCGACGCGCTGGAACAGATCAAGGCGCTGGTGGCGGAAGGCTGCGGCTATACCGTGCTGTCGGAGCGGGTGGCGCGCTACGGCACGGTGGCGGATCGCCTGACCGGGCTGCCCATCGTCGATCCGCAGATCGACCGGACGATCCTGCTGGCCCATGCCGCCGGCCGGCCGATGCCGGTCGCCGCCCGCGCGGCGCACGCCATCCTGCGCGACATCCTGGCCGGGCTGACGCGCGACGGCGGCTGGCGCTGAGCCGCCATTGCCCCGCTGCCGGGTTCCCGGCGGTCAGGAGCCGAGATTGACGATCTCAACCCGGCGGTTGGCGTCGCTGGCCGGGTTGGCGGGGTCGAGCAGCTGCTGCGATCCGCGGCCGATGGCCACCAGCCGGCCGGACGACACGCCGAATCTCCGGGTCAGGTAATCGCGCACCGACGCGGCCCGCCGCTTCGACAAAGCGAGGTTGTAATCGGGATTGCCGACGCCGTCGGTGTGGCCGGTCAGCTGGAAGCGGTAGGCCGCCAGATCCGGAGAGGTCAGGGCGCGGCCCAGCTCGTCGAGGATGCCGGCGGCCTTCGGTGTCAGTTCCGCCGAGTTGAAGGCGAACTCCACCTGGAAGCTGATCCTCGGGGCCGTCTTCGGCTTCATGGCGGTGGGGGCGGGCGCCGATGGAGACGGGGGTGGCGGCGGTTCGCCAGCGCCACCGGTGCCGAGCGCGAGGCCGCGGGTTCTGGGCTTCTCGTTTGGCATCTCGTCGGACGGCGGCGTGTCCGGCCGCAGGGCCCGGATGAAATCCTCCGACGTGGTGGGGGCGGCGGTCGGTTCGGTGGCCGCCGCCACGCCGCCAAACGCCATCGGCAGCGCCAGCAACAACGCCAATCCGGCAAATGCCGGCCGCAAGACCCTGACCGTCCCCATTCCCCTGTCCCCTATGTCCGATTCGGGCAAAGCCGGCGCCATGGTAGTCGACCGGGTGCCCGGGTTCCAGAACCGGACCGTCCAGTTGTGCTCTCCCGAGCCAACTCAGCCGTGAAAACCCGGCGTTGTCGCTTTTCTGTCAATGATTGCACCTCTATCATACCCTGGTAGCGCAATCGATCGGGGTGCACCGTGTTCGTTCTGTCGCAGGCCCAGATGGACCGGCTGGGGGAAGAGGATCTGATCCGCGCGGTGCATCGCTACCTCGCCGACCGCTTCCCGGATGCCGACCCGGTGCCGGCCGACCGCTTCCTCGCGTTCGGGCGGGACCAGCTGGCGCGGGCCGAGGGGCATGGCCTGACCACGCGCTGGCAGGTCGCCTGCTATATCGTCGCCGCGGCGCTGGCCGGCGACCGCTTCGACGAGGACAGCCCGGCGGCGCGCGAGGTGCTGGCCGACCCGGCGATGACCGCCGACCGCAAGGCGGAATGGCTGACCGAGTGGGTCGACGCCATGATCGCCGCCCTGTCGCAGCGGGACTGACGCCATGGCGATCCTGTCCACGCTGGCCGACATGGCCGGAAGCGCCACGGCGAAGGCCAAGGCGACCTACCAGACCCTGCGCACCGGCGGCCGGATGGCGGCCGACACCGTCAAGGCCGGCCTGAAGGAGACCGGGGCGGCGGTGCTGGAGGGCGACTTCGGCGGAGCGGCCAAGCGCGGCGCTAAGGCCGCCGGCCAGACGTTGACCGACGATCTGGCGGATCGTTTCCGCCGCAACGCCCCCGTTCCCGCCAAGAACCCGACCATCCCCTGTTCCCAGGCGGAGATCGACGCCAAGGCGAAGCGGGTCGCCGAACGGCAGGCGCTGATCGAGGAGGCGCGCGGGAAGAAGGTCCTGCCGGAGGTGACGGAACGCTTCGCCCGCGACAACAAGGCGGTGGAGCGCGCAAGGCTGGCCGCTGACGTCTATCACCACGAGAACGGGCCGGACTCGCCCAAGACCCCGCCGCCGGGCTGGACCCGGCTGAGCGACGACCCGGCGGAGCTGCGCAAATACGGCCTCGTCCCCAGCGACCTGAACCCCGGCACCGCCTCGGGTTTCCGGGCGGAGCTGTATGTGGCGGACCCCAAGGTGTTCGGATCCCCGCCGCAGGTCGTGCTGGTGCCGAAGGGAACCACCTTCACCGCCAAGGAGGACTGGGTCAACAACCTGCAGCAGGGTATCGGCCTGCGCTCCGACTATTACGAGCGGGCGATCCAGGCGGCGCAGAAGGTCAAGAGCAAGGTCGGGCCGCGGCTGGAGATGGCCGGCCATTCGCTGGGCGGCGGGCTGGCGACCGCCGGCGCCGTGGTGGCCGACGTGCCCTGCACCACCTTCAACACTGCCGGCCTGAAGGACGATACGGTCGCCGCCTTCGGCAAATCGCGCGCCAATGCCGGCAAGGTCACCAACTATCAGGTCGGCGGCGAGGTGCTGACCACCGCGCAGAACCTCGTCGGGCCGATGCCGACCAGCATCGGCAGGACTGTGCCGCTGGAGGCGGTGGACGAGCATGGCAACGCCTTCCAGGGTGCCGCCGCGGGCAAGAAGGGCATGGAGTATGTCAAGGGCGTCGCCGCCGATTCCGTCACCAAGCACGGCATGGCCTATCCGATCAACGCGCTGGAAAAGCAGAAGCGCGCGGACGAGGGCCAGCTGCGTGCAGCCCTGCACCGGTGAGGGTGAGGGGCACTCAATGAATAGGGATCATCAACTTTGAGCTTGGAGCAGCGGCGTTTCGTCTATGAAGCCCTTCTCCCCTTGTGGGAGAAGGGTTGGGATGAGGGGTGCAGCCGGCCGAAGGCCGGTGGAAGCTCAGACTTGCTACCCCTCACCCCAACCCCTCTCCCGCAAGGGGAGAGGGGCTTTTCCGGCAGGCGAGGGTCAGCTCCCGTGCCTCCGCCCAAGCCCGGCATTACCTTTCTCCGCCGGCTGTTGATCCTGGTGGCGCTGGCCGCAGCCGGCTGGACGCTCCTTCCCACCCCCTTCGCCGCGAGGTCCGCCATGGCCGCTCTGCCGCCCGCCAGCCACTTCTTCCCCGATGCCGCCACGGCAAGGCTGGCCGACGCCGCCGGACGGGGGGACGCCGCCGCCGTGCGCCAGCTCGCCGCCGCGGGCGCCGATCCGAACGCGGGCGGAACGGAGGGGATGACACCGCTGCTGTTCGCCATCGCCAACAACAGCAAGGCGGGGGCCAAGGCCCTGCTGGAGGCCGGGGCCGATCCCAACCGCCGCGCCCGCGACGGGGAATCGGCGCTGACCATGGTGGCGTCGGGCACCGATACCGACTGGCTGCGGCTGCTGCTTGCCTTCGGCGGCGATCCCAACGCCCGCAATTCCATCGGCGAGCCGGTGCTGGTCAATGCCGGCCTGCGCCGCAACGCCGATGCCGTCCGCATGCTGCTGGATGCCGGCGCCGACATCGAGGCGACCGACGAGAGCGGCAGCACGGTGACGCTGGTGCTGGCCCGCATGAACCAGTTCCATGTCGTCGCCTATCTGCTGGGCCGGAACGCCGACGCGCTGCACCGCTCGCCGGTGTCGGACGATGCGGCGGCCGACTACATCTTCCACGCCGCCCTCGACCCGTCCTCGCCGCTTGCGGACTGGCAGCGGCGCTGCCAGCAGTATCTGCAGTCGCGCGGGATCGCGGCGCCGCCGCCGCGCTGACCGTCCCGTCCCAACGATGCAAGGGGCTCGCGGTCCGGGACCATTTTTGCCGCAGGACTCCGTGGTTCCCGGTCTTGCTCCCGCCACAGTGCAGCGATACCGTGCAGCCCACGCCGCCGCCGCCCCCGTGGGAACATGCACGACATCGTCATCCAAGTCCTCGGCGTTGCCGGGCTTCTCGCCCTCGTCAGTTTCCTGCCGCCGCTGGCCGCGCGCTTCCAGGTGCCCTACACGGTGCTGCTGGCGGGTGTCGGCGTGGCCCTGGGCGCGGTGATCCAGACCTTCGCCGGGCCGGGCAAGGACCCGTTCCACGATTTCCTGAACTCGCTGGCCGAGCTGGACGTCTCGTCCGACATCCTGCTGCATGTCTTCCTGCCGATCCTGCTGTTCGAAACGGCGCTGGCGGTCGATGTGCGGCGGCTGTTCGACGATCTGGGGCCGATCCTGCTGATGGCGGTGGTGGCGGTCTTCGTCTGCACCTTTGCCGTCGGCTATGCGGTCAGCCTGTTCACCTCGCTGGGGCTGGTCGCCTGCCTGCTGCTGGGGGCCATCGTCGCCTCCACCGATCCGGCGGCGGTGATCGGCATCTTCCGCGACCTCGGCGCGCCGCGGCGGCTTACCACGCTGGTCGAGGGCGAGAGCCTGCTGAACGACGCCGCGGCCATCGCCCTGTTCACCCTGCTGCTGGAGATGCTGACGCGAACCTCCCATGGCGGGCTGGGGGCGGCTGCGCTGGACTTCCTGCGCGACTTCGCCGGCGGCGTCGTCACCGGCTATGTCTGCGGCCGCATCGTCTGCATGCTGGTGGAGCCGATGCGCAACCAGCCGATGGCGGAGATCACGCTGACGGTGGCGCTGGCCTATCTGTCCTATGTGCTGGCCGAGCATTATGTCGGGGCGTCCGGCGTGGTGGCGGTGGTGGCCTCGGCCCTGGTCATCGGGTCGGTCGGACGCACCCGCATCTCCCCCGCCACCTGGGGCGCCATGGAGCATGTCTGGCAGCAGCTGGGCTTCTGGGCCAACTCGATGATCTTCCTGCTGACCGCCATCCTGGTGCCGCGGCTGATGGCCGATGCCGGCTGGGCGGAGGTCGGGCTGGTACTGGTGGTGGTCGCCGCCGCCTTCGCGGCGCGGGCGGTGGTGCTGTTCGGCCTGCTGCCGGTGCTGTCCTGGGCCGGTCTGGCGCAGAAGGTCAGCAACTCCTACAAGTCGGTGATGCTGTGGGGCGGCCTGCGCGGGGCGGTGTCGCTGACGCTGGCGCTGGCGGTGACCGAGAATTTCCGGGTGCCGGACCGTGTCCAGAGCTTCGTCGCGGTGATGGTCACCGGCTTCGTCTTCGTCACTCTGTTCGTCAACGGCACCACGCTGCGCTGGCTGATCCGCGTGCTGAAGCTGGACGAGCTGACGCCGGTGGAGCGCGCCATGCGCAACCGGGCGCTGGCGCTGTCCACCGACAGCATCCGCGACCGCGTCGCTGCCGTCGCCCAGACCTATGAGGTCGACGGCGCCGTCAAGGACGTGATGATCGCCCGTTACGAGGAGCGGCTGAAGAAGATCGACCAGGACAGCCGGGACGAGACGAAGCTGTCCAATGAGGACCGCATCACCATCGGTCTCGTCATCCTGGTGAATCGCGAGGAAGAGCTCTATTACGCCCACTTCTCCGAAGGGATGGTGTCGCGCGCGGTGATGGAGTTGCTCGCCGGGCGCAGCGGCCGGCTGCTGGACGCCGTCAAGGCCCAGGGCCGCAACGGCTACCGCGCCTTCGAGGAGCCCTTCATCGCCTTCTCGCCCTGGATGCGGGGAGCCAGCTGGCTGCAACGCCGCTTCGGCATCCATCGCCCGCTGGCCCGGCGCCTGTCGATGCGGTTCGAGGTGCTGGTCGCCGTGCGCACCGTCCTGCGCGAACTGCTGGCCTTCACCCGCGACCGGCTGGCCCGCGTGCTGGGGCAGGAGGTGGCGTTCGAGCTGGAAGGCATGCTGGTCGGCCGGCTGGGCATCGTCGAGCAGGCTCTGTCGGCCCTGAAGCTGCAGTATCCCGACTATGCGGTGGTGCTGCAGAGCCGCTATGTCGGCCGCGCCGCCCTGCGGCTGGAGCAGGCCGACTACCGGACCCTCTACGCCGAATCGATCATCAGCCAGGAGGTGCTGACCGACCTGGAGCGCGACCTGGAGCAGCGCCGCCGGGTGCTGGAGCGCCTGCCGAAGCTGGATGTCCGCTTCGACGTGGCGGAGCTGGTGCGACGGGTGCCGCTGTTCGCCGGCCTGCCGGCGGAGCGGGTGACGACCATCGCCACGCTGCTGCGGGCACAGCTGGCCCTGCCGGGCGAGACCATCGTGCGCAAGGGCGAGCGCGGCGACGCCATGTTCTTCATCGCGTCCGGCGCGGTCGAGGTGCTGGTGCCCAATCTGGCGGAGCCGGTGACGCTGGGCACCGGCGACTTCTTCGGCGAGATGGCGCTGCTGACCCGCCAACGGCGCAATGCAGACGTGCGGGCGCTGGGCTATTGCCAATTGCTGGTATTGGATGAGAAGGATTTCCGCCGGCTGGTGCAGAAGGACGCGAATCTGCAGTCCCATATCCAGGCGGTCGCCGAGGCGCGCCGGCAACCGACGAAGTCGTCCCCGGCCGTCCCGGCGGTGAGCTGACCGCAGGAAGGAAATTTTTCATGGGCGAGACCGCGACGGGCGGCGGCCAGACCTGGCTGCGCCTGATGCCGGGTCTTTTCGTGCTGCTGTGGAGCACCGGCTTCATCGGGGCGAAATACGGGCTTCCCTATGTGGAGCCTTTGACCTTCCTGCTGATCCGGCTGGCGCTGGTCGCGGCGGTGCTGGCGCTGGTGGCGCTGGCCACCCGCGCGCCCTGGCCGAAGGACTGGCCGACCACGGGGCGGATCGCGCTGGCCGGGCTGCTGGTGCATGGGGTCTATCTGAGCGGCATCTTCATCGCCATCGCGCGCGGCCTGCCGGCGGGGGTCACCGCGCTGGTCGTCGGAATCCAGCCGCTGCTGACGGCCGCGCTGTCCGGCCCGCTGCTGGGCGAGCGGGTGAGCGGCCGGCAATGGGCCGGCCTGCTGCTGGGTCTTGCCGGCGTCGGGATGGTGGTGCGGGAGAAGCTGTCGGTCGATGCGGCGCATCTGGTCCCGCTGGGCTACGCCCTGGTGGCGCTGGTCGGCATTACGCTGGGCACCCTGTACCAGAAGCGCCATGGCGGCGGCATGGACCTGCGCAGCGGCACCGCCATCCAGTATGGCGCGACCGCCCTGGCCCTGGCGGTCGCCGCCCCGCTGACCGAGACGATGCAGGTGCAGTGGACGGGGGAGTTCGTCTTCGCCCTGCTGTGGCTGTGCTTCGTCCTGTCGGTCGGCGCCATCTTCCTGCTGTTCGCCCTGATCCGCCGCGGTGCGGCGGCCAAGGTCGCCAGCCTGTTCTACCTGACCCCGCCGGTCACCGCCCTGATCGCCTGGATGCTGTTCGGCGAGAAGCTGGGCATCGTGGCGCTGGCCGGCATGGCGGTGGCGGTCTGCGGCGTGGCGCTGGTCAACCGGAAGTGAGGGGGCGCCGCGACGGCGGGGGAGGTCCGGCTGCCCGGCCCCCGCCGTCCCGGCCGCTCCGTCATCCCCACTTCATCTCACCGGTCGCCACCTTGGCGCCGATGTCGAGCGCGATGCCCATCCCGGCCTCGGGGTAGCGCCGCTTCATGGCGGCGATCAGGTCGGCGCTGGTCTTGGCCTTCGACAGTTCCTCCTCGAAGGCCAGCAGATAGGCCTTGGTGTAGGCGATGGCCGCCGGGTCGGTGCCGGTGCCCGGCGCGGCATGGCCGGCGACCACCAGGGCGGGGTTCCGCGCCGCCATGTTGTCCAGGGCGCGGACCCAGGCGGCCCGCGCTTCGGCGGTCGGGGTGTCGGCGGTCCAGACATGAAGGCCGGAGAAGACCATCACCCCGCCGACGATCGCACCCAGCGACGGAACCCACAGATAGCGGCGGTTGGCCAGCCCCTGCGCATCGACGATCTCGATGGACTGGCCCTCCAGCGTCAGCGAGGGGCCGTCGAACGGCTCCGGCATCGCCACGTCGGCAAGGGTCTGCGGACCGTTTTCCTTCAGCTTCGGCCCCCAGACCGCCAGCTTCTTCTCGACATTGCCCTTGATGGCCTCGACGGTCGCGGTTGCGGCGATGACGCGGGCGGAGGGGAAGGCGGCCTTGACCGGACCCAGGCCGAAATAATAGTCGGGGTCGCTCTGGCTGACATAGATGGCGGTCAGCGTCCGGCCGCTGGCCTGGATCGCCTCGGCCAGCGCCTTGCCGTCGGACAGGGTGAAGCCGCCATCGATCAGGATCGCCTCCCGGCTGCCCGACAGCAGCACCGGCGCCCGGAAGAAGCCGGCCTCGCCGGCGGGAAAGCGACGCCAGGAGAGGGGAGCGCCGGCGGCGGCGAAAGCGGATGCGGAGGGGAGAAGGGTTGCGACGCCACCCAGAGCCAGGGCGTGCATCGTGGTGGCAAGGATGTCCCTGCGGCTGATCATCGTCATTGTCCTTCGGTGTTTTGCGGCTGTGTTCCGGCGGCTATTGGGCCTGCAGCAGCGCCGCCAGCCTGCCGGGCTTGGAGAAGAGGATTTCGGAATCGAGCTTCCGGCGGTGCGTGCCGTCGTCATACAGCAGGGTCGGCACCCCGTTTGCCCGGTAGGCGGCCATCAGCTGCCGGCCGCGCTCCACCCGCAGGGCATCGAAGACGGTCAGTTCCTCCGCCCCTTCGGCGAGCAGGGCCGCTGCCGTGTCGAGGCCAAGCCCGGCCAGGATGTCGGCCAGCGTCTCGACCGCCGTGATGTCCCGGCCATCCGCATAGCGGGCGGACTGGATGGCGGCGAGCGCCTGAAATTCCCGGTCGGCCGCGGTCATCGCCACCGCGGCGAGGGCGAGCGTCGCCGGCCCGCTGTCGAGCCGGCGCTGCCGGTCGGCGAGCACGCGGCTGCGGTAGAACTCGCCGAAGGGTTGGCCGGTCAACGCCTGGATGCGCTGGTCGTTCGCCCAGGCATGGGCGGCGAAAGCATCGTCCATCGGCCGGGCTCCGGCTCCCGAAAACAACCCGACCGGCAGCAGCTCCAGCGCAAGGTCGGCGACCGCCGCAAGCGGGGCGACGGCCGGCGAGGCGCCGTAGCACCAGCCGCACAGCGGGTCGAACAGATAGGTGACGGTTCTGGTCCGGCTCATGATTGCCCGCTCGGCTGAGGCTGATCGAATGAGCAGACCCTATCCGGCGGCGATTGTGCTGTATAGACGGCATGAAATGGACATATCGTATGCTGTTGACAAACAATCGGAGCCGGCCGGTCGGGCCATGAGCGATCCCAGACACCTGAACCGCATCGCCTATTTCGCGGCGGTGGTCGAAACCGGCTCCTTCACCGCGGCGGCTGAACGGCTGGGGATCACCAAGGCGGTGGTCAGCCAGCAGGTCGCCCGGCTGGAGGAGGAGGTCGGGACCACCCTGCTGGTCCGCACCACGCGCAAGGTCCGGCCGACCGAGGCCGGCATGGCGTTTCACCGGCGCTGCGTGGTGATCCTGCGCGAAGCCGACGACGCTTTCGCCGAACTGGCGGAGAGCGCGGCGGCACCGTCCGGCCTGCTGCGGCTGACGGCTCCGTTCGATTACGGCGTCTCGGTGGTCGTGCCGGCCATCGCCGCCTTCACCGCCGCCCATCCGGCCTGCCGGGCCGACATGGCCCTGTCCGACCAGTCGTTGGATCTCGTCGCCGGCAATTTCGATCTGGCCATCCGCGTCGGCTGGCTGGCCGACACCAGCCTGCAGGCCCGGCAATTCGGCAGTTTCCGCCAGTTGCTGGTCGGCACCCCCGCCCTGGCCGCAAGGCTGCACCGCGCTGCCGCTCCGGATGCCATCGCCGCATTGCCCTTCGTCGCCAACGCGGCGCTGCGCGACCCGCTGAACTGGCAGTTCACGTTCGCCGCCTCGCCGTCCTCGGCCGGCGAACGGCGCGGCGTGGCGCTGCGGGCCGCCATCGCCCTGGATGCGACCTTCGCCGTCCGCGAGGCGGTGCGCCAGGGTGCGGGGCTGTCGGTCCTGCCGGATTATTGCGTGGCGGACGACCTCGCCTCCGGCCGGCTGGTTCACATCCTCCCCGACTGGAGCCTGCCGTCGGGCGGGATCCATGCCGTCTTTCCGGCCGCCCGATTCCGTCCGACCAAGGTGCGCGCCTTCGTCGATCTGCTGACCGACCATGAACGGCGCCGGCGGAAAGCCGCGGACTGACGGGGCAACGCCGCAGGTCGACAGGAAACGACAGCGCTGCGGCAAAATTTTGCTGGATCGTTCGTCCGGTCAGCAATCTAATATGTCTGACAAATCGATAAATCCCCCGGGAGGGAAGCGGATGGCGGACGTGCTCGATTTCGGCAGCTTCGACTACATCATCGCCGGCGGCGGTACGGCCGGCTGCGTGCTGGCAAACCGGCTGTCGGCCGATCCGGACGTCTCGGTCCTGCTGCTGGAGGCCGGGGGCAAGGACAATTGGGTGTGGCTGCACATCCCGGCCGGCTACCTGTTCTGCATCGGCAATCCGCGCACCGACTGGTGTTTCAAGACGGAGGCGGAGGCCGGGCTGAACGGCCGGAGCATCCACTATGCCCGCGGCAAGGTGCTGGGCGGCTGTTCGTCGATCAACGGCATGATCGCCATGCGCGGGCAGGCGCGCGATTACGACGAATGGGCCGCCATCACCGGGGATTCCCGCTGGAGCTGGAAGGAGGTGCTGCCGGTCTTCAAGGGCAGCGAGGATTACTGGCGCGGCGCCGACGAGATGCATGGCAGCGGCGGCGAATGGCGGGTGGAGCGGCAGCGGCTGCGCTGGGACCTGCTGGACCGCTTCGCCGAGGCGGCGCAGCAGGCCGGCATCCCGCGCTCCGACGATTTCAACCGCGGCGACAATTTCGGCGTCGGCAGCTTCGAGGTGAACCAGAAGGGCGGCATCCGCTGGAGCGCGGCCAAGGCCTTCCTGCGCCCGGCGCTCGACCGGCCGAACCTGAAGCTCGCCATCGAGGCGGCCATCGACAAGGTGGAGATCGCCGACGGCCGCGTCACCGGAGTCCGCTTCACCGTGAAGGGGGAGCCGGCGCGGGCGACCTCACGGATCGAGACGGTGCTGGCGGCGGGAGCCATCGGCAGCCCGGCGATTCTCCAGCGCTCCGGCATCGGGCCGGCGGAGCATCTGAAGAAACTCGGGATTCCGGTGGTGCTGGACGCGCCCGACGTCGGCGCCAACCTGCAGGACCATCTGCAGCTGCGCATGATCTACAAGGTCGATGGGGTGCTGACGCTGAACAAGCGGGCCGGCAGCCTGTTCGGCAAGGCGATGATGGGGCTGGAATATGCCCTGTTCCGCAAGGGACCGCTGACCATGGCGCCCAGCCAGCTCGGCGTCTTCGCCAAATCCTCGGCGGAGATGGAGACGGCCGACCTGGAATACCATGTGCAGCCGCTGTCGCTGGAGAAGTTCGGCGATCCGCTGCACGGCTTCCCGGCCTTCACCGCCAGCGTCTGCGACCTGCGCCCGGCCTCGCGCGGCTGGACGCGGATCACCGCGGCCGACCACCGCGAGAATCCGGCCATCGCCCCCTGCTACCTGTCCGATCCGGCCGACCGGGCGAAGGCGGCGAAGGCGCTGGCGCTGACCCGCCGCATCGTCGCGCAGCCGGCGCTCGCCCCCTATCATCCGCAGGAATACAAGCCCGGCCCCAGCTTCCAGACCGAGGAGGAGCTGGCGCGCGCGGCGGGCGACATCGGCACCACCATCTTCCATCCCGTCGGCACCTGCCGGATGGGCGGCAAGGACGACGCCACCGCCGTCACCGATGCGGAGATGCGGGTGCGGGGCGTGAGCGGGTTGCGGGTGATCGACGCCTCGGTGATGCCGACCCTGACCTCGGGCAACACCAACACGCCGACGGTGATGATCGCCGAACGCGGCGCCGCCCTGATGCGGGCGGACCGCCGCGCGGCGTTGCGGGGGTAGAGGAATTAAGGCAGCGAGAAAGCCCTTCTCCCCTTGCGGGGCGGGATCGGCCAAACGCCAACGGCGTTTTGCCGATCCGCGGGTTGGGATGAGCAACTGTCTTGTTCATGGGTTGCTGGGAGTGGTTGCCAGGGCATCACGGACCCGAGCGTTGAGGATTGTCAGCATTTTGTGGATGACAGCGACGACGGCGACCTTTCCCGGCTTTCCTGCGGCTCGGAGGCGCTCGTAGAAGGCCTTGAGGGTCGGATCGTATCGCATGGCGGTGAGTGCGGCCATGTAGAGTGCGTTGCGCAGGCCAAGGCGCCCTCCGCGGATCAAGCGCTTGGCGTCGCTCTTGCCGCTTTGGCGGGTGTAGGGGCACACCCCAACCAGCGCGGCGATTTTTCGCCGGTCGAGCCTGCCCAGTTCAGGCAACTCCGCCAGCAGGGTGGCGACCGTGACCGGGCCGACTCCCTTGATCGAGCGGATCGGCTCGATAAGCGCGGCCCAGGCCGGATTGGCCTGGATCTGCTTGGCGATCTCGTCGCTGATCCGCTCGATCAGCGTTTCGAGCCGGGTCAGCAGACCGCGCGTGGCACGGCGCAGGGAGGTGCTGGTCAAGCCACGCAGTTGATTGTCCAGCGCGGTCTTCTGCTCGATCAGCTGGCGGCGCCAGCGCACAGTCTCAGCCAGCCGCTCGGTGGCTTGGTCGAAGACCGCCGTGGTGGTGGTGAAGGTCTGGGCGAAGCGGGCGATGACGCGGGCGTCGATGGCGTCGGTCTTGGCGAACTGACCGGCGGCCTCGGCGAAGCGGCGCACGCGCACCGGATCGAGGATGGAGACGGCATAGCCCGCCTCGGCGAACTTGCGGGCGCAGCCCTTCTCGAAGCCGCCGCTGGCCTCCAGGGCGACGGTGATCTGGGCCGGCTCGCCGTGGCGTTCCAGCCACGTCATCAACTGCTTCCAACCCTGCTCGGTGTTGTCCGTACGCCAGGAGGCGTTGCCGGGCAGGAGATGGACATCGAGAGCATCCTTGCTCACATCGATGCCGACAAACATGAGAAGAAGTGCCATTCTTCGGATCCCTTCCTTGCCTGTTCGGCGGTCGTGCCAGGCAACTGTTCGGGCGTGGAAGACGGCGGAGCGGTCCCAAGCTCATCCGCGGCCGGCCAGGGCCAAGGGGTTAGCGGGTGCCGCTCCACCCTGGGGGGTGGGGCATGCCCCACCCCCCAGGGCTTCTTCTCTAGCAAAATTCAAAGACACAAGGGGTGCGGCGGTCGCAGACCGTTGGAAATATTGGGTTTGCAACCCCTCACCCCAACCCCTCTCCCGCGCGGGGAGAGGGGCTTTCGCAGCCGGCCGGACCGCATCGCATTTTCCCGATTCACCGCGCCGTGCTGTAGACGCCGTGGATGCCGAACTCCACCGGCTGGCCGGTGAGGTGGCGGGTCAGCAGGGTGGCGACCTCGGCGGCGGCCGGCTTGCCGTCGAGCGCCGCGAGGTCCCGCTGCAGCGCCGCCATCGGCTTGGTCGAGGCGATGGCGAGGAAATGGTCGGCGCCGAAGGGCGGCTCCACCGTCAGGGCCAGCCGGTAGGGGCCGCCCTTGGGGATCTGCGCCGGGTCGTTGCGCTCGGCCAGCGGATAGAGATAGTTGACCGTCCCGTCGGCGGCGAGATTGATCAGGGTGAAATAGGTGCCGCTGTTGCCGCGGATGTCGAGCGAGACCGTCTCGCCCTGGCGGTAGTTGCGGTCGCCCGGCTCCAGCGCCAGGGCCAGCGAGCGGTCCTGCGCCGCCGCCTTCAGCCGCACCACCAGCGACCATTTGTCGACCACCCCCTGCACCCGCCGCCGGGTTTCCGGCGCCATCGGGTCGCCGGCGATGCTGGCCAGCACGTCGCCCATCGTGCTCACCACATCGCCGGTGGCGCTGTCCCAGACCAGGGCGGGATCGTCCTTGCCGGCCATCTCGATGCCGGAAAGACCGGCGGCCAGAGTCTTCACCGCCGCCGGCTTGGCCAGGATGCGCAGCGGGACCGGGCCGGCGGCGGGCAGCAGGGACGGCGGCTTCGGCCTGGTGGCGACCGGGTCGATCAGCGGAAGCTCGCCACGGCCGCGCGGCTGGACCTGAGGGTGCTGCTTGCCTTCCAGAGCCATGCGGACGGCGCCGCGGATGTGCGTCTCAAGCTCCCCCTTGGTGACGATGCCGTCGTTGTCGCGGTCGGCCTGCCCGCGCAGCGCGTTGGCGAAGGCCCAGCTCAGCGCGCCGCGCGGCTTGCGGTCGATCATCACCTCGGGCGCCAATTCATGTTCGGCGACGGCGGCGAAGAAGGTGACGTGCGGCTGGTCGTCCGCTTCCGCCTGCAGCGCGGCGCGGGTGGGCGGGGGCAGGGCGTCGTCCTCGATACGGTCGACCGGCGCGCCGTCGATCTTGGCCGCCCGCGTGCCCAGCATGCCGGCGCGGTCGTCGAAGCCGCGGGTCATGGTGCCGGAATGGCAGGAATCGGAGACGAAGATCACCCGACGCGGGGCGGCTTCCTTCAGCAGCACGGCGATCTCGTCGTCGGTCAGCCGCTGGGCGGTGCCGGGGCCGCGCGGGGCGAAGTCGGCCAGCACCAGGAACTCGTCCATGCCGTCGACCTCGCTGCCGCGCACACGCTCCGGTTGCTGTGCGCCATGGCCGGCGAAGGTCAGCACCAGGGTCGAGTCGGGGGAGGTCTCGGCGATCAGCTCCCGCCAGGCCGTTATGATGCGGCTGCGCTCCGCCTCGCCGTCGATGAACAGGCGACGTTTCCTGACGCCAAGGCCCTTCAGCGCGGCGTCGATGTCGCGGGCGTCGTTGACGGCGCCCTGCAGCGGGTTGATCCGCGTGTAGCGGTCGATTCCGATCACCAGCGCCGCGATCTCCGCCCGCGCCGGGCTTGCGGTCGCGGTCAGGGTCGCCCCGGCGGCAAGACCGGCAGTCAGGCCGACCCTCAGGCACGCTCTCAGGCAGGCAAACCCCATCGCGGCGATCCGGTGCCGCATTCTTCCGAACATCATATTTCTCCCGGGTAGCCGTGCCTCAAAGGCTACAGGCCGAAAAATTGGATAAAAGGCCGCACGAATTGGTAGTAATGCCCCCTTCCGTTACAGTTGTTGCTGTGGCAGCGTTGCGGCGGGTCCTGATCGGCTGCGGGGTGCGCCCACTGAGGGGGTGGTCCGGACGACCCGGAGTTCTGGATCCGATCGAAATATGTCTTGAACATAAATGCAAACGGGAATCCAGGTCATGCGAAGCAACCGTGCCAAGGCAAGCCTCGTCTCGCTCACCATCGTCGCCATGGCGCTCAGCGGCTGCGTGACCACGCAGACGGATCGCATCGGCGCCAACGATGGCACCGACGCCTGCTACCAGTACCGCGTCGCGCTCGATTCGACCGGCAACTACTATGCCGAGGACATGCTGAAGGGCGCCGCCATCGGCGCCGGTGTCGGCGCGCTGACCGGTGCCATCGCCGGCGGCAACATGAAGAGCGCGCTGATCGGCGCCGCTGCCGGTGCTGCGCTGGGCACGCTGGGCGGCTACTGGAACTCCAAGATGCAGCAGGGCCGCGATCAGGCGATCCTGGGCGTGATGACCGACCTGGACACCGAGAACCAGAACCTGAACCGCACCCAGGTGGCGATGGACCAGCTGGTGAACTGCCGCCGCGCCGAGATCGCCCGCGTCAAGGCCGACTACAAGGCCAAGCGCATCGGCAAGCCGGAGGCCGAGCAGCGCCTGGCGCTGATCCGCAGCCAGCTGGACAAGGATTACGCCATCGCCAGCAGCATCAACCAGAACATCGTCAAGCGCCGCGACGAGTATCTGGTCGCCGCCGACAGCATCGAGCCGGGATCCGCCGAGAAGATCCGCACCAAGACCGCCGTCAAGGAGCAGACCAAGAAGAAGCCGGCGAAGCAGACCGCGTCCACCCCGGCCTCCCAGGTGGTCGAGCGCACCAACACCGCGTTCGTGACGTCGGAGCGCATCAACGCCACCACCGGCAGCATCCAGCAGATCGCCCAGAAGGAAGCGACGCTGGACGCCGTCTGATCGGTGCGGTCGGATGACCTGACCGGCGGCGGTCTTTCGCAGAGGATGCGCGGGACCGCCGCCGGACGACACCAGTGCAAGCGGAACGGATGATGGCCGGCTGTCTCTCTCGCCTGAACGCGCGCCTGCGGCGCGGCGCTCTTTCCGTCGTCCTGCTGGGCGTACTCCTCTGCGGTGCGGCGGTGACGTTCGCGGCCCGGCCGGTTCTGGCGGCCGATGCGTCCACGGGGGCGTTCCTGCGGATCGAGACCGGCGGCCACACCGCCCGCGTCAACCGGCTGGCCAGCGACGCGCAGGGCCGGCTGATCGCCACCGTGTCCAACGACAAATCCCTGCGCCTGTGGGCGCGCGACGGCGGGGAGCCGCTGGGCGTCCTGCGCGTGCCGATGGAGGCGGGGGACGAGGGTGCGCTCTATGCCGTGGCCCTGTCGGCAGACGGGTCGCTGGCTGTCGCCGCCGGCAACACCGGGGCGAGCTGGGGCGACGGCGTCACGCTCTATCTGTTCGACGTCAAGGCACAGCGGCTGAAGGCCCGGCTTCCGGGACAGCCGCAGGTGCTGAACGACCTCGCCTTCTCGCCAGACGGGCGCTTCGTCGCCGGGGCCTTCGGCGGCACCGCCGGCATCCGGGTGTGGGACAGTTCCAGCTTCAAGCTGGTCGCCGAGGACGCCGCCTATGAGGCGCGGGTGTCGGCGCTGGCCTTCGCGCCCGACGGGCGGCTCGCCACCGCGTCCTTCGACGGGAATGTCCGTGTCTACGATACCGCCTTCAAGCCGAAGGCCAAGCGCAAGCCGGGCAAGGGCCTGCCCTATTCTGTCGCCTTCTCGCCGGACGGGGCGCTGCTGGCGGTCGGCTATGCCGATCGGGCGCAGGTCGACGTGCTGGCCGCCGCCGACCTGAAGACGCGCCACACCGCCAAGGCCACCGGCGTCACCGGCGGCAGCTTCGCCGCGGTCGCCTGGGACGGGACGGCGCTGGTCGCCGCCGGCACCGCGACGCTGGACGGCAAGCACAACGTGGTGCGGCGCTGGGCCGATGCCGGCAAGGGTGCCTACACCGACACGCCTGCCGCGCGCGATTCCGTGACCCATCTGCTGGCCCTGCCGGGCGGCGGGGTCGCCTTCGCCGCCGCCGATCCGGGATGGGGCGTGATCGACCCGGCCGGCCGGCTGCAGTTCGCCCGCATGGGCGACGTCGCCGACTATCGCGACATCCATCTCGGCCGCTTCGGCCTGTCCGACGACGGGCTGGTGCTGGAATTCGGCATGGAGCAGGGCGGCCGGCGGCCGATGCGCTTCGACGTGCTGGCCCGCAGCCTGACCCCGGCGCCGGATGCGCAGCCCGGCCTCGCCCGGCCGGCGGCGGAAGGTCCCGGGATCGGCGTCACCGACTGGCGCAACACCCCCAACCCCAAGGTCAACGGCCAGCCGGTGAAGCTGGACAGCGGCGAATGGGCGCGCAGCGCCACCGTGCTGGGCCGGCAGCGCCGCGTCCTGCTGGGCGGGGAGTTCAGCCTGCGCCTGCTCGATTCCGCCGGGGCGGAGCTTGCCCGCGCCGAGGTTCCGGCCGCGGTGTGGGGCGTCGTCGCGTCGGCCGACGGGAGCGTCGCGGTGGCGGCGCTGGGCGACGGCACGCTGCGCTGGTACGCGCTGTCCGGCGGTTCCCGTCCGCTGGAGGAGCTGGCGGCGCTGTTCCCGCACCGCGACGGCCGCCGCTGGGTCCTGTGGACGCCGGAGGCCTTCTTCGACCATTCCGAGAGCGGCGGAGAGACCTTGGTCGGCTTCCACCTGAACGACCCGAAGAAGAAGGGTCTCCAGTGGGTCGAGTTCAAGCAGGTCTACCGCGTGTTCAACGCCCCGGAACTGGTGCGCTCCAAGCTGCAGCAGACCGGTCAGGCCGAGATCGCCGCGCGCCTGTCCGCCATCGGCGACATCCGCCGGCTGACCCAGAGCCGGCCGCAGGTGACCCTGCTGGACTATTGCACCGTGCCCGCCGCCAGCCGCGGCCTGGCGCTTGGCACCGGCGCCACGGAGTCGGCGGCTCCCACTCCCGCTCCCGTCCCGACGCCGCCGGCCGCCGAAACCTGCCACCCGCTCGACATGACGCCGGTCAGCCGCGCCTTCGCGCGCGCCAAGCAACCGGCGCCGGCCGTCCAGGCGGCTGCACCCGCTGCGGCATCCGCCAAGCCGGTGCCGCAGACGCCGGAGCTGGAGGTCGCGGCGGAACAGCCGCGCCTTTCGGTCACGCTGCCGGAGGGCATCGGCGCGGTGCGGCTGCGCTACCGGCTGGCCGACACCGGCGGCGGCATCGGGTCGGTCGACCTGTTCCTCAATGGCCGCAACGTCAGCGGCCAGGACAAGTCCCGCGCCTTCGCCCGCGCCAAGGAACCTGCCGCCGCCGCGCAGCCTGCCAATCCGGCGCCGGCGGCGGCCGATGCCCCGAAAGACGCCGGCAAGGACCAGCCGCCGACGGAGGAGCGCGTCAGCACCGTCCGTCTGGATCCCGGCAGCAACCGGGTGCAGATCCGCGCCTTCAACGGCAGCGACGCGATCTATGAGCGGTCGCCGCTGGTCGATTTCGTGCTGCCCAAGCCGGCGGCCACCGCCGACGCGACGACGGCGGCCGACAAGACCGAGCGCGCCGCACCGGGCAAGCCGCGGCTGATCGCCTTCGTCGTCGGCATCGACAAATACCGGCCGGAGGGCACGCAGCTGAGCTTCGCCCGCGCCGACGCCTCCTCCTTCGCCGAGACGCTGAGCGGCCGGGTTCCCGCCGACTACGACCGGGAACAGTCGCTGGCGCTGTCGAAGGCGCTCTATGACGAGGAGGCAAGCCGCGACGCCGTGATCGCCGGGCTGGAGGACATCGCCGCCGTCGCGCGGGAGGAGGACACCGTCGTCCTCTACCTCGCCGGCCATGGCGTGATCGTGCCGTCGCCGAAGGACCCGTCGGTCAAGCTCTATCACTTCATCACCCAGAACGTGACCGCCGCCACGCCGCAGGCGATTGGCGAGCAGGGGCTGTCGGAGAAGGAGCTGAACCGGCTGGTCAGCGCCATTTCGGCGCGCAACGTGCTGGTGATGCTCGACACCTGCCATTCGGGCGCGGTGTCGGCGGGCACGGTCGACAAGCTGTACCAGGACATGGGGCAGCGCTACCTGCTGGCCGCCTCGTCGGAGCAGGAGGAGGCGCTGGACAGCTATGACGGCCGCAACGGCATCTTCGCCCATGCGGTGCTGGAAGGGCTGAAGGGCAAGGCCCTGCTGCCGGGGGACGAGGCGATCTACAACCTCACGCTCGGCCAGTATGTGAACCGGGCGGTGCCGCGTCTGGCGCGCGAGAAGAAGTGGAGCCAGTCCGCAATCTTCAAGACCGGCGGCAACGAGCTGAACCCCTTCCCGCTGGCGGCGCCGCAGGCCGGTCGACCCTGAGCGGACGCTTGGGCCGGGAGTGCCGGGGGTACGACCTTTCGTCGTCGATGCCCCGGTGCCGTCCGCCAGAAATGGCCAGAAATGGCTAGGTAAACTTCGGTTGGTTCGTTCACAGTGTTTACAAAACAGGGGCCGGACTGCTTTCGGGCCAGCTTGCGGATTGGGGTGGACATGCAAGGCGGCGATGAGTTTGGCGGCATGCCCGGACCGGAGACGGAACGCACGGTCCTGATGCCGACGCCGGGTGGCCGGCGCGCATCCGGTGCTCCCGGCGGCGGGGAACCGCCTGCCGCGGCGCGGGTGGAGGCTGTCGGCGTGCCGGGACCGGCGCTGGCCGGCATCTTCGCCGCCCGGTCGCCGCTTGCCGCCGCCGCCTCGCCGGTTCTGCTGCTGGCGGCGCGGCTGAACGACGTGACCGGGGTGCCGGATCTGGAATCGCTGCGCCAGCGCGTGATCTCCGCCCTGCGCGACTTCCAGCATTGGGTGACCAAGTCCGGCATGGACGCCGCGACCCAGGCGACCTCCCATTACGCGCTCTGCGCCCTGATCGACGACATCGTGCTGAACTCGCAATGGGGCAGCCAGAGTTCCTGGACGCGCCAGAACGTCACCAGCATGTTCCACAAGAACGTCGTCGGCGGCGACCAGTTCTATGAACGGCTCGCCTCCGCCCGGCAGGATCCGGGCAAGTACGGCGACCTGCTGGAGCTGATGTATCTCTGCCTGTCGCTGGGCTTCCGCGGCCGCTACCGCGTCGCCGGCCGGCAGGACAGCGAGCATGCCCGCATCCGCGAGGACGTCTACAACATCCTGGTCAAGCATCGCGGCTATGCCGACCGCATCCTCTGCCCGAACGCGGCGGCGCTGGCGATGGACTATCGTCCGCCGCGCAGTTCGCTGCCGGTCTGGGTGGCCGGGGCCGGCACCGCGCTGTTCCTGCTGCTGCTGTTCCTGGCGCTGAGCTTTCTGCTGAACGGCGCGTCGGACCGGCTGTTCGCCGGCATGGGCGGCCTGCCGCCGCATGGCGGCGTGGTGATCGAGGCGCCGGCCCCGGTCAAGCTGGCCGAAGCCGCACCGCCGCCGCCGCAGATCGCCCCGCCGCCGCCGCCGCAGACCACGCAGGTTCAGCGCGTGCGCAAGTTCCTGGAGCCGGAGATCGCCGAAGGGCTGGTCGAGGTGACGGAGGATGCGCTGTCCATCACCGTGCGCATGCGCGGCAGCAACCTGTTCGCCAGCGGCAGCGCCGGGCTGAACGACAAGGTGCGGGCATCGGTGCTGCGCGTCGGCCGCGCCGTGGCGGAGGAGCCGGGCGCGGTGCTGATCACCGGGCATACCGACAATGTGCCGATCACCGGCGGCGGGCGGCTGCGCTTCCCGTCGAACTGGCACCTGTCGAAGGCCCGCGCCGAATCCGTGATGGCGGAGTTCGACCCGCTCTTCGCCGACAAGTCCCGCCTGAAGGCGGAGGGCAAGTCCGATACCGAGCCGGTGGCGTCCAACGACACGCCCGAAGGCCGGGCGGCGAACCGCCGGATCGACATCATTCTCAGGAAATGAGCGGAGCCGTCCCGGACGGGGGCGGTGCCAGCGGCCGGAAAAGATCAGGGACAGGGGTATCGGAATGAGTCGGCTGACCGCCATCTTGCTCTCCCGCGCAGTGCTGGGCTTCATCGGTGCGGCGATCGCGGCGGCGCTGATCGCGCTGCTGGCGCCGCTGGCCGGGCTGGAGATGCCCTGGCTGGCCGTGGCCGCCGCCGTGCCCTTCCCGATCCTGGCCGTCGTGCTGATCCTGCTGAAGCGCCGCGACGCCAAGGCCGAGGAGCGGATGACGGCGGAGTTGACCGGCGGCAGCGACGCGGCCCGCATGGCGGCGATGGACCAGGCCGACGAGGTCGCCGGCCTGCGCAAGACCTTCGCGGACTCGCTGGCCCTCTTGAAGGCCGGGCGCAAGCAGCGGGGGCTGGGCGACGGCTATCTCTACTCGACCCCCTGGTACGTCATCATCGGCCCGCCCGGTGCCGGCAAGACCACGGCGCTGTTGAAGAGCGGCCTGAACTTCCCGCTGGCCGACCAGACCGGGGCCAAGCCGCTGAAGGGCGTCGGCGGCACCCGCCAATGCGACTGGTGGTTCGCCGACGAGGCCATCTTCCTCGACACCGCCGGACGCTACACCACCCAGGACAGCCACGAGGCGGTCGACCAGACCGGCTGGGGCGCCTTCCTGAAGCTGTTGAAGGACGCGCGGTCGCGCCAGCCGATCAACGGCGTGCTGGTGGCGATGGCGGTGCCCGACCTCGCCGCCGCCGGGCCGGAGGAGCGGGCGCAGCATGCCGCCGCCATCCGCCGCCGCCTGCGCGAGCTGTACGAGACGTTGAAGGTCAAGGCGCCGGTCTATCTGCTGCTGACCAAGGCCGACCTGATCGCCGGCTTCAACGAGTTCTTCCACGACCTGAACCGCGACGAACGCCGGCAGATCGTCGGCGTCACCCTGCCGGCGGCCGAAAGCGAGCTGGGCGATGCCGGCATGGCGACGCTGGGCAGCGAGTTGGACGGCATCGCCGGCCGGCTGTCCGCCCGCGCGGTCGACCGCATCCAGCAGGAGCATGCGCAGGAGCGCCGCGGCGCCATCTTCGCCTTCCCGTCGCAGCTGGCCTCCTTGAAGGAGCCGCTGCTCGACTTCGTCGCCGCCGCCTTCAAGGCCAACCGCTATGAGCCGGCGCTGCGGCTGCGCGGCATCTATTTCACCAGCGGCACCCAGGAAGGCACGCAGATCGACCGGCTGATCGGCGGGCTGGCCGAGAGCTTCGGCCTGCCGGCGGCGCCCTTCCGCGGCGGCGCCGTCGCCGCCGGGCAGCAGCGCAGCTATTTCCTCGGCGGGCTGCTGAACGATCTGGTGTTCCGCGAGGCCAATCTGGTCGGCTTCGACCCGTCGGCGGAACGGCGGCGCATCTGGGTTCCGCGCATCGCCTACAGCCTGTTCGGGCTGGTGACGGTCGCCGCCACCGCCGCCTGGGTCGCCAGCTATCTCGGCAATGCCGGGCTGATCGACCGCGAACAGCAGGCGGTCGACGCCTATCGCCCGAAGGCGGAGGCGCTGGCCGCCGGTACCGTCGCCGACGACGACATCCGCCGCGTGCTGCCGGTGCTGAACGAGCTGCGCGCCCTGCCGGCCGGCCATGACACGTTGGCGCTGAAGCAGAAGCTTGCGCTCGATTTCGGGCTCTACCAGGGCGACAAGCTGGAAGAGGCCGGCGACGCGCTCTACCGCCGCGCGGTCAACGGGCTGCTGGTTCCGCGCCTGCTGGTGCGGGTGCAGCGCGACCTGCGCGACCGGCTGGTCGCCGACGACGCCCCGGCGGTGGAGGCGCTGCTGCGGCTCTACCTGACGCTGGGCGGCGCCGGGCCGGTCAATGGCGAGGAGGTGAAGGCCTGGACCGTGGGCTGGCTGCGCCGCGTCTCGCCCCCGCCGGGCGAGGACGAGACCAAGGCGCTCCTCGGCCACATCGATGCCGGGCTGGGGGCTCCCGCCGGGCTGCCGAAGGTCAATCTGGATGGCGAGCTGATCCGCCAGTCGCGCGAGGTGTTGGCCCGCACGCCGCTGGCCGCCCGCGCCTATGCAGCCATCCGCGACGGCGAGGCCGCGCGCAAGCTGCAGGAATGGCGCCCGACCGAGCAGGCCGGGCCGGAAGGCGACCGGGTGTTCCGCCGCTCCTCCGGCGCGCGGTTCAGCGACGGCATTCCGGGATTCTACACGCAACAGGGCTTCACCGGCGTGATGCTGCCGGGGCTGCCCGGTGCGGCGCGGTCGGTGCGCGACCTCAGCTGGCTGCTCGGCCCCCCGCGCGGGGAAGAGGCCGGGCCGGAGCTTGAGACGGCGGCGCTGACCCTGTATCTGCGCGACTATGCCGGGCGCTGGGACGCTCTGCTGAACGACATCACCCTGGTGCCGGCCGCCAACCCGCAGGCGCTGGCCGAAGAGGTCAACATCCTGTCCGGCCGCGCCTCTCCCCTGCAGAAGCTGCTGGCGGCGGTGGCGAACGAGACGACTCTGCAGCGCGTGCCGGAGGCGCCGGCCGGCGCCTCTCCGGCGGTGGCCGCCGTGGCCGCGGCGGTCGCCGACAGCGGCGTCGCCAAGCTGGTCACCCAGATGGTGGACGACCGGTTCCGCCCGCTGAACGACTTCACCCGCAACAGCGGCAATGCCCGGCTGGAGGAACTGCTGCGCCAGCTTGAGGGCGTGCATGCGGTGCTGGCGCGGCTGTCGCTGGGTACGGGCAGCGGGCAGAAGCTGTTCGATCTGGCGGCCAACGGCGGCGGCGAGGTATTCCAGAAGCTCGCCACCGACATGGCCTATTATCCGCAGCCGGTCCGCCGCTGGACCGAGGAACTGGTGGAGCAGGGCACGGCGCGGACGCTGAGCGGCGCCCGGTCGCAGATCAACGCCGAATGGCAGAGCACGGTGCTGCCCTGGTGCCGCCGCTCGCTCGACAACCGCTATCCCTTCGTCAAGGGCGCCTCGGCCGATGTCGGCATGGATGACTTCGCCCGGCTGTTCGCGCCCGGCGGGTTGATCGACGCCTTCTTCGCCAACCGGCTGCGCCCCTTCGTCGACACCACGCGGGAGCCGTGGCGCTGGCAGCCGTCGGCCGCCGACCTCGGCATTCCGTCGTCGGTGCTGCCGGCCTTCCAGCATGCGGCGATGATCCGCGACGCCTTCTTCCCCGATGGCGGCCGGGTGCCCTCGCTGCGCTTCGAGCTGCGCCCGACCCTTCTCGGCGCCGGGGTGGAGCAGGTGGATCTGGACATCGACGGCCAGCGCATGACCTTCGCCCGCAACGCCACGCTGGCGCAGGGGCTGCAATGGCCGAAGCCGGGCGGGGCGGGCGACCTGCGCGTCACCTTCACCGGCCAGCCGACCGAACCGCCGGAGATGACCCAGCGCACCGGCAGCTGGGCGTGGTTCCGCACGCTGGACGCCAACCGCGGCCGCAAGGGATCGGTGCCCGACCGCATCCCGCTCAGCTTCGGCGCCGGCGGCAAGTCGGCCAGCTTCGACGTGCGGATGACCAGCGCGGTCAACCCCTTCTCGATCCGCGACCTCAAGGACTTCCGATGCCCGGACGGTCTGTGATGGGCCTGTCTGCGATGGGAAACACCGGTTGTTTCGGGAAGCTGCCGGCGCGGGGCGATTTCCTGCTGCGCGGGCTGCCGCGCAGCTTCGCCGACCCGTGGCACGACTGGCTGCTCGACGGGTTGCAGGCCAGCCGGGCGGCGCTGGGCGAGGGGTGGATGGACCGCTACCTCAACGCGCCGATCTGGCGTTTCACGCTGGAGGCCGGGGTCTGCGGGCCGCAGGCGGCGGCCGGCGTGATGATGCCCAGCGTCGACAAGGCCGGGCGGCAGTTCCCGCTGGCGCTGGTCGCCCTGTTCGCCCCCGGCCGGACCGCCGCCGGGACCGAATCGGATGCCGCGTGGTTCGAGGCGGCGGAGGAATTGGCGCTGTCGGTCCTGACCCACACGCTGGACGTGGAGGCCTTCGTCGGCTCCGTCGCTGCGCTGTCGGTGCCGCATTTGGCCGATGCGGCGCCTTCCACCGGCGCCCGCTGGTGGACGCTGGGCGGGGAGGGCGTGGCGGAGCAGGGCTTCACCAGCGCCGGCTTGCCGCCGGCCGCGAACTTCGCCGATTTCCTGACCGGCCGTGCCGAGGAGGGGGCGTGATGCAGTTCGTTCAGGACGACCGCCTGCTGTCGCTGGAAACGCCTGCCGGCCCCGACGTGCTGCTGGTGGAGCGGGTGCAGGGGCGCGAGGCGCTGTCCAGCCCCTTCCTCTACCGCATCGACGCGCTGGGACCCATCGAGCCGCTGGCAGCCGAGACCATCGTCGGCAACAGCGTCAACATCGGCTTCCGGCAACTGGACGGCGAGCGCCACTATGTCAACGGCATCGCGCGCTCGCTCGGCGTCGGCGTGCCGGTGGGGCGCGACCAGCGTTACTACACCATCGAGGTGGTGCCCTGGCTGTCGCTGCTGTCCTACACCAGCGATTGCCGCATCTTCCACAGCCTGGGCGGAGGCGGGCCGACGACGGTGCCGAAGATCGTCGAGACGATCTTCCAGGAATTCGGCTTCTCCAACTTCGAATTCCGCAGCCTGAGCGGCACCTACCAGCCGCGCGAATATTGCGTCCAGTACAACGAGACCTATTTCGACTTCATCAGCCGGCTGCTGGAAGAAGAGGGCATCTATTATTACTTCGCGCATGAGCGCGACCGGCACAAGCTGATCCTGTCCGACAGCGCCGCCGGCTATGCCAAGCTGTCGCCGGCCACCCTGCGCTTCAACCCCAGCGGCCAGTATGCCGACCAGATCGAGCGGTGGGAGCGGGTCTATTCCATCGCGTCGGGCCGCTGGGCGACCAAGGACTACGATTTCCAGGCTCCGCGCACGGCGCTGGACAGCGGCGAGGCGTCGGTCGCCAAGGTGCCGGTTTCGACCAAATACGAGCTGTTCGAATATCCCGGCCGCTATGCCACGCGCGACGCCGGATCGGCGCTCGCCCGCCGCCGGATGGAGACGGAGGAGCGCGGGCTGGAGGGGGTGCGCGGCACCGGTGCCTGCCGCAGCCTGCACCCCGGCATGGTTTTCGCCCTGACCGACCATCCGACGGCGGCGGAGAACAACCAGCCCGTCGTGGTGGCGGAGCTGGAGTTCGACGCCTGCAACGAGGGCTTCCTGCCCGGCGACAAGCGCAAGGCGTCCTACGGCAACAGCTTCCGCGCCCTGCCGGCGAAGGCGGTGGTGCGGCCGGCGCGGCGCACGCCCAAGCCGTCGGTGCGCGGCATCCAGACCGCCTTCGTCGTCGGCCCGGCGGGGGAGGAGATCTACACCGACAAGTTCGGCCGCATCATGGTGCAGTTCCATTGGGACCGCCGCGGCCGGTCGGACGAGAAAAGCTCCTGCTGGATCCGGGTGGCGCAAAGCTGGGCCGGGCACCAATGGGGCATGCAGACGGTGCCGCGCATCGGCATGGAAGTGCTGGTCGATTTCGTCGACGGCGATCCCGACCGGCCGATGGTGATCGGCGTGGTCAACAACGCCGACGCGCTGCCGACCTACGCCCTGCCCGAACACAAGACGCGCTCCGGCATCAAGACGCGCAGCTCGCCCGGCGGGCGCGGCTTCAACGAGATCCGCTTCGAGGACAAGGCGGGCAAGGAGCAGGTCTTCGTCCATGCCCAGCGCGACTACGACCTGCGCATCGGCCATGACAGCCGCAGCTCGGTGGCGTCCGGCCAGCATGTGAACGTCGCCGGCGGCCTGTGGGAATGGGTGGGCAAGAACCATCACGCCACGGTGGACGGCGACCATGTGGAGTCCATCGGCGGCGGCGTGTCGCGCACGGTCGGCGTCGACCTGCACGACAAGATCGGCACCAACTATGCCGTCAATGCCGGGGCGAATTTGTGCCTGGAGGCCGGCGCCTCGCTGACGCTGAAGGTCGGCGGCAACTTCATCACGCTGAGCCCGGCCGGCATCGCCATGAACGGCACCATGGTGCTGATCAACAGCGGCGGTGCGGCCAACGGGCTGAGCGCCTCGCCGGCCAAGCCGGACAAGCCGTCGCCGGCCGACAAGGACAAGGGCGGGACGATCCCGGCCCCGCCGAAGGCCAAGCTGCCGCGCCCGGCGCAAAGTCACACCCCGAAGGCCGCGGCCCAGGCCATGGTGATGCGCAGCGCCGCCGCGTCCAACACGCCGCTGTGCGAGATCTGCCAGACATGAATCCGGGCATGGAGAGGGCGATGACGGAGCTTTCCCCCCGCCGGTCACCGCAGGAGGTGGTCGCGCGCCTTGCCCATCATTTGTGGCCGCAGGGGGATGAGACGCGCGCTCTCTACATGATCGTCGACGCCGCGCGCGACCCCGGCCTCTATCCCGGCCTGCTGGCGCGGGAGGAGGAGGCCGACATGCGCTCCCTCTACCAGGGCGACACGGCGAGCGAGCTGGCGGAGGTGGCGCCCTATCTGGTCCGGCTGACGCGCGGCAGCGCCGTCGCCGACTGGCTGGTGGGGGAGGGCTGGGGACGTGGCTGGGGCATCCTGGTGCAGACCGACGGCGACATCGACGCGGTGCGCCGCCATTTCCGCAAATTCACCATCGTCAACGGCGAGGGCGGGGCGGCCTATCTGTTCCGTTTCTACGACCCGGCGGTGCTTGGCAGCTTCCTGCCGATCAGCGACGAGGCCCAGCGCGCCGCATTGTTCGGCCCCGGCATCCGGTTCATGATGGAGGATGCGGGCGCCGACGCGCTCGTCCTGTTCGAATCGGTCAACGGCGACCTGCGCCGCGTCGAAATCCCGCTGCGGACCGCTCCGGGCGCCGCCCCGGGCGTCGTATTGGGTGCAGACGCGCCCCGAATCCGCTGATCCCAAGGCCGGAGGAGACCGCCCATGCCGCCCGCCGCGCGCCTGACCGACATGCACAGCTGCCCGATGACGACCGGCCCGGTCCCGCATGTCGGCGGCCCCATCGTCAGCCCCGGCGTGCCGGCGGTCCTGATCGAGTTCCTGCCGGCCGCGGTGGTCACCGACATGTGCGTCTGCGTCGGCCCGCCCGACGTGATCGTGAAGGGATCGGCGACGGTGATGGTCGGCGGCCGGCCGGCGGCACGGCTGGGCGACCAGACCGCCCATGGCGGGGTGATCGTCACCGGGGCGCCGACGGTGGTGGTCGGCGGCTGACGGCCGGGGCAGAGGGATTGGCAGCGGGGTGGGGAGCGTGGAATGCTGAGGCTGAGGATCGTTTCGGACCATCGGGCGTCGCTGGGCGGCAATGCCGAGAAGACGCTGCATGGCGGCGACCTCACCGTCGGGCGCGGGGTCGAGAATGGCTGGATCCTCCCCGATCCCGACCTGCTGCTGTCGCGCCAGCACTGTGTCTTCGAGAAGACCGCGGCCGGCTACCGGGTGATCGACACCAGCACCAACGGCGTCTTCCTCAACGGTTCCGACCGGCCGCTCGGCCGCAATGTGCCGGCGGCTCTCGGGTCGGGCGACCGTATCCGCATCGGTCGCTTCATCATCGAGGCGACGGTGGAAACGCTGTCCGCCCCCAGCTTCACCGAGATTTCCGGCGCCTTCCGGTTGGGCGGGACCGATAGCGCGCCCGATCCCTTCGCCCCCGATCCCTTCGCCCCGCCGCCGCCCGCTGCCGCGGCACCGGACCGGTTCGACGAGCTGTTCGCCGACCCCCTCGCCGGTTCCGTCGAGCAGCGCCCGTTCGAACACCGGCCGCTGCGGTCGGAAGAGGCGCCCTTCGATGCCTGGACCGCGTCCAGCAGCGGTGCGGCGCCGCGCGAGCGGGCGGACGACTGGCGGTTCGGCACGGTGGACGACCATTCCGACCCGCTGAACCAGTCGCTGTCCATCGGCGTCTCGTATCAGCCGCCTGCCGCCGCACCGCCGCCGTCGGGCGGGGGCATCCCCGACGACTGGGACGACGAGCTGTTCGCCCCGCCGAAGCCGGCGGCCTCCACCGTCCCGCACCCGGCCTTCCCCGCCGCGGCGAAGACGGCCCAGCCGTTGCCGGAAGACTGGAACATCGACGAGACGCTGCCCGATCCGGCGGCCGATCCGCTGCCGGCGGAGCCGTCGCCGGTCGCCCGGGTGGCCGAGCCGATCCCGCTGCCGGACGACTCCGTCATCGTTCCCCACGCGGTGCCGCAGGTCGTGCCGCCGCCGCCCGCGCCCGTGTCCCCTCCCGCGCCGCTCGCCGCGCCCGTTACCGACGCGGGTGCCGCGGTCGCCGCCTTCTATGAGGGGTTCGGCGCGCCGCTGCCGGCGGACGGGCTGCCGGACCCGACTGCGACGATGCGCAACCTGGGCGAGGCGCTGCGCGTCAGCCTGGGGGCGCTGCATGCGTCGCTGCGGGCGCGCTCCCGTTTCAAGGACGAGTTCCATCTGGAGCAGACCAGCTTCCGCCCGGCGGGGGAGAACCCGCTGAAGCGGTGCGAGACGCTTGACGAGGCGGTGTCGGTGCTGGCCAACCCGCGCCTGCGCGGCTTCCTGCCGATGGCCGACGCGGTGCGCGAGGCGGCGAGCGATGTGCAGGTCCACCACCTCGCCTATGCCGCGGCGCTGCAGACCGCGCTGAAGCAGGTGGTCGCCAAGTTCGATCCCGGCGCGCTCAGCCAGCGGCTGGAGACGCGGCTTCTCGACAGCATCGTTCCGGCGGCGCGCAAGGCCCGCTACTGGGACCAGTACGAGACGCTCTACAAGGATCTGGTGGTCGAGCTGGAAGAGGATTTCGACCGGGTGATCGGCGACGCCATCGCCCGCGAATACGACCGCTTCGTGCGCGGCGACACCGGCCGGGATCCGGAGGGCGGATCGCCGGACTGATCCGCCGCCGCGCCATCCTTCGACACTGTCCGCCCCTTCCTGAACCGGATCGCATCCCGCCATGGCCCAGACCACCGACGACAGCCACGAGCCCACCGCCATCCTGCCGGCCGCGTCCGGAGGCGCGAAGCAGGGGGCGGATGCCGAGGCGACAAGGCTGACCACGCCGCCGGCCGCCGCCACCTCGGTGTCCGGGGCGTCCGTCGCCCCGACCTCGGTCACGGCGGCGTCCGTCTCCGGTGTGGACGCGGCGGGAGGACGGGCGGCGCCGGCGCCGATCGGGCCGGGCACCCTGCTGAGCCATACCTATGAGGTGGCCGGGTTGATCGCCCGCGGCGGCATGGGCGAGGTGCACCGCGCCCGCCATGTCGACATGAACACCTGGCATGCGGTGAAGGTGATCCGGCCGGAACTGGCGCAGGACGCCAAGATGGTGGAGCTGCTGCGGCGCGAGGCGGCGGCGCTGCGCGAGATCCGGCACGAGGCGGTGGTGTCCTACGACGGCGTCTTCCGCGACGAATATGGCCGGATCCTGCTGTCGATGGAGTATCTCGACGGACCGTCGCTGCAGGAGGTGCTGCAGGGCGGGCCGCTCGACCCGGATGACGTCGCCATCCTGCTCGACCGCGTCGCCTCGGGGCTGGCGGCGGCGCACCAGCGCGGCATCGTCCACCGCGACATGTCGACCGACAACGTCATCCTGCCCGGCCGCGAGATCGCCAACGCCAAGATCATCGATTTCGGCATCGCCAAGCAGACCGCCGGCGGGGCGGGGACCGTCATCGGCGATGCCTTCGCCGGCAAGTACGGCTATGCCTCGCCCGAGCAGTTCGGGCTGTTCGGCGGGCAGGTCGGGCCGCAGTCGGACATCTACAGCGCCGGTCTGGTGCTGGCCGCGGCGGCGCTCGGCCGGCCGCTGGACATGGGCCGCACGCCGCAGGCGATGATCGAGCGGCGCATGTCGGTGCCCGATTTGTCGGCGTTGGCCGAGCCGCTGCGCGGGGTCCTGTGTTCCATGCTGGAGCCGGATCCGCAGAACCGCGCCCGGACGATGGCGGAGCTGGTCGGCGCGCTGACCCGCCGCCCGGCGGAGATCACCCCCTTCGACGCCACACCCTTCCCGGCCGCGACCCCGGCGACGGAGGAGGGGCCGAAGCCGGCGGTGGCCGGGAGGCAGGCGAAGAGCGCTCAGGCGAAAACCGTGGAGGCAACCGCCCAGCCGACGAAGAAGGCTCCGGTCGGGCTGATCGCCGGTGGCGTCGGCGGTCTGGTGGCGGCCGGCGTCGCCGGTTTCCTGCTGTTCGGCCAGTCGCAGCCGCCCGCCCAGACGTCCGCCCAGGCGCCGGTGAAGGAGGCCGCGGCTCCCGCAACTCCCACCCCCACCCCGACACCTCCCGCTGCCCCGCCACCGGCCATGACGACGGCGCCGCTGGGCACGCCCACCCCGCCGGCACCGCCCCCGGCAGAGCCCGTGAAGACCGAAGCGCCGGCACCCGATCCGGTCAAGCCCGCGGTCACGCAGACACCCGCCGCTCCGGTGCCGCCGCAGCCGGTCACTCCGGCGGTTCAGACCGTGACGCCCCCGGCACCGACGCCCCCACCGGCCCAGGTCGTGCCGGCCGCGGTTCCGGCCCCTCCGCCTGTGCCGACGATCACGCCGGCCGAGGCGCGCAAGAGGGTGGAGGCCGCGGCGGCGGGGTTCACCTGTGCCGGCGTCAGGGCGGTCGAGACCGGCAAGGGGCTGCGCATCGGCGGCTATGTCGGCAGCGACGCCGATGCCGGTGCGCTGAAGGCGGCGATCACCGGGCTGCCGGGCGGCGTCGACATCGACGCCCGCGTCGCCGTGCGCCCCTGGCCGCTGTGCGAGGCGCTGGGCGTCGCCGGCCTGCCGGCGCGGGCGGAGGCGCAGGGGGCGGATGCGCTGGGGCTGGGCTTCAACCGGCCGTCGATGGTCTACCGCCAGGGCGAGAAGCTGGAGGTCACGGTGACGCCCGCGATGTCGGGCTACCTGACCGTCGACTACATCGACATGGAAGGCAACGCGATCCACATGGTGCCGATGCGCCTGCGCCGCGACGACCGCGTCGATGCCGGCCGCCCCGTCACGCTGGGGGTCGCCAAATCGCCGAGCGACCGCGTCTACACCATCGCCCCGCCCTATGGCCCGGCGATGATCCTGGCACTGGTCACGCGCGAACCGCTGTTCCCGGCGGAACGTGAGGAGGTGGAGCCTGCCGGTGGCTATCTGGCGAACCTGCGCTCGGCCATCGCCAAGGCCGAGGCGAAGGGCAACGTCGTCGTCCAGTCCGCCTTCTTCACCACCGTGGCCGAGTAGCCCGGCCGATGGACGGCGGCGGTCGGCGTCTCGCCGTCATCGGCGGTGCACTGGCGCTCTGTGCGCTGGCGGGCGGATTCCTCGGGGTGGGGATCGACTGGCTGGCCGGGGCGCCAAAGGGGCCACCGCCGGTCGTGATCGGGGAATCGCCGCCGCCCGTTGCCATGCCGGGCGCCGTTCCGGCCGCAATCCCCACCCCGGCGCCTACCCCGGCGCCCGCCCCGCCACCGGCGCTCATGGAAGCGCCATGTCCGCCGGGTCTGCCGGACGGGCCGGCGCCGCGCTGCCACAGCCTGCGGGTGCCGTCGGACTGGCAGCGGCCGGACAGCTTGCCGCTCGACCTGTTCGTGATGGTGCTGCCGGCGCTGAACGGCGCGCCCGCCGCCGATCCGGTGGTGGTGCTGGCCGGCGGGCCGGGGCAGGGCGGCAGCGACGATCCGCGCGGCACCGCGGCGATGCTGGCGCCGATGCGCGCCAGCCGCGACATCGTCCTGGTGGACCAGCGCGGCACCGGCCGGTCGGCGCCGTCCTTGCGCTGCCCGGCGCTGGACCCGCTGCGCACATGGTTCGGCGGCGTGACGGCGGAGGATGCCGTCGCCTGCCTGGATCCGCTGCGCCGCGCCGGCTATCGGCTGGAGGATTTCGACAGCGGGCAGAGTGCGGCGGACCTGCGGGCGCTGCGCGGCGCGCTGGGGGTGGAGCGCTGGAACGTCGTCGCGACCTCCTATGGCGGGGTGCTGGCGCAGGCGCTGCTGCGTGCCGACGGGGCGGCGGTGCGCAGCCTCGTGCTGAATTCCCCGGCGGCGCCGGATGCGACGTGGCTCGACCTCGACCGCTTGACCGCCATCCGGCAGGCGCATCGGCGGATGGTGGAGGATTGCGCCGCGCAGCCCGATTGCGCCCGCGCCTT
This sequence comes from Azospirillum lipoferum 4B, assembly GCF_000283655.1. NCBI lineage: Bacteria > Pseudomonadati > Pseudomonadota > Alphaproteobacteria > Rhodospirillales > Azospirillaceae > Azospirillum > Azospirillum lipoferum. Next base: position 529,133 of record NC_016623.1, read on the forward strand.
CCCGCAGCTGGGGCAGGCGGTGGAGCGGCTGTCGGCGGCGCTGGAACGGCGGCCGCTGGAGCTTCGCCTGCGCCATCCCGCCACCGGGCGGGAGAGCGACCTGCAACTCAACTGGCCGATGCTGGCGACTGTGCTGGCCCTGCGGCTGGGCAGCGCGGACGGGATGGTGGTGATGCCGGCCCTGCTCGACCGTCTCGACCGCGCCGTCCTGCGGGCCGGCGGAACAGGGCGGCTGGAGGATGCGGCGGCGCGGGCGCTGGTGATGCCGCCGGGCATCTGGGGGGTGCTGGACAAGCTCGCCTATGGGCTGAACCTGACGGTGGGGTGCCGGGAGAACCGTCCGCGCATCGATGCCGCCGCCGCCCGGCGCGCCGCGGCGGACCTGCGCCCGCATGTGGTGGCGGACGCGGTGGAGACCGATTACGACGCCGCCTGTTCGGTGCTGAAGCTGCCGCCTGTCGATGAGGCCTTCTACCGGCCGGTCGAATCCGATGTGCCGGCGCTGATTCTGACCGGCGCCTATGACACCTTCACCGTCCCGGCGCGGGCCGAGGCGATGAGGCGCAGTCTGCACCGGGCGACGTCGTTGTCCTTCCGCGGCCTAGGCCATGACGTGCTGGGTGTCAGCCCCTGCGGGCGAAACGCCGCCGCCCGCTTCGTCGAGACGCTGTCCGTCGGCGATGCCGGGGCCTGCGTCGAACGGCTGCTGCCGCCGACCTTCGCCACCCGGCTGCCTGAGCGGTGAAGCCGGCCGCCTCCCTGTTGCGCGCCGTTCTCGCCGCCACGCTGCTGCTGCCGGCCGGCTGCGCCGGTGCGGGTGGTGCCGGGGATGGAGCATGACGGCGACCGGGCGGCACTGTGGCCGTCGCTCAGGGCTGCCTTCCCGGCGTCGTTGGCATCTGGACAAGCAGGGTCTTAACGATTTCACCGCCGGCCTCTGCGGGCGTCCATTGCCAGATGCGGACGCAAACATTATGATTCCGCAGGTGCAACCCGGTGTCCGCAGGGGCGAGACCCGTACCGCTTGAGACGATCGGAAGACCCGTATGGACGCTCACGACCTTTCCCTGGACGACAACGGCACGATCCAGGCCATCGGCATCCTCGCCGACGTGCTGGACGGGGTGGAGGGGCCGGGCGGTCTCGACACGGTGCTGGTGTCCAAGGCTCTGCGTCAGGTGATCGCCACCAAGTCGCAGCCGGCCTTCGAATTCGCCTCCCGCGCCTTCAACACGCTGGACCCGTCGGTGCGCCGTCAGGTGGCGGAAAGCGCGGACGAGGCGGCGCACCATGCGGTCGAGCTGCGCGGCCGGGTCGGCGGCTTCCTGTCGACCGCCGCGAAGAAGCCGGTTCCCCAGGGCCCGGTGGTCGGCCAGCAGCCGAACTTCATCACCGCGCTGAACCTGCGCTCCCGCCGCCGGCCGAACTCGCCGTCGTAAGGACGTGATCGTAAGAGGGCTGGTTCAGCCGGCCTCCTGCGGCCTCATCTCCTGCGGCAGCGTGTCGAGCAGCGCGCAGTCCCAATAGGGGCGCGGGCCGAGACGCTGGACCAGGAAATCGACGAACACCCGCACCTTCGGCGACAGGTGGCGGTTCTGCGGATAAACCGCGTTGACCGACTGTTCCGACGGGATGTGCCGGTGCAGCACGCTGACCAGCTCGCCGCGCGTCAGCGCCTGTCCGCACAGGAAGGTCGGCGACATGATGAAGCCGACGCCGGATATCGCCGCCTCGCGCAGAAGGTCGCCGTTGTTGCTGCGGATCGGGCCTGAAACCCGGACGTTCCGCGTCTCGCCATCGACCGTGAACTGCCAGACGTCGGGCGTCGGCACGTTGGTGTAGAGCAGGCAGCTGTGGCGGGCGAGATCGTCCGGCGTTTCCGGCACCCCGTGCTTCTGCAGATAGGCCGGGCTGGCGCACAGCGCGATGCGGGCCGGGGCCAGCCGCCGGGCGATCAGCGAGCTGTCGCGCAGCCGCCCGATGCGGACCGCCAGATCATAGCCCTCGTCGACCAGATCGACCGTGCGGTCGTTCAGATCCATGTCGATCTCGATGGCCGGATAGCGTTCCAGGAATTCCGCCACCGCCGGGGCCAGATGCATGATGCCGAAGCTGACCGGCGCGTTCAGCCGCAGCCGGCCGCGCGGGGCGGCGTGCAGGTCGGCGACCGCCTGCTCCGCTTCCTCCAGATCGGCGAGGATGCGGGTGCAGCGCTCGTAATAGGCCTGTCCCACCTCGGTCAGGCTGAGCTTGCGGGTGGTGCGGTTCAGCAGCCGCGCGCCGAGCCTGTTCTCCAGCTCGCCGATGCGGCGGGAGACCACCGACTTCGACAGATTGAGCCGGTCGGCGGCGGCGGTGAAGCTCTTGGTGTCCACCACCTTGATGAAGGCGAGCATGTCGTCGAGGCGATCCATGGCATTGTTGTACACCCGGGAACAATGAGGTGCCAAGATCCGGGATTACCGGAAAGGCCGCCGCGCCCTATTTCTGGTGTCACCGCCGGGCCGACACCGGTCGCGGCGAGCCAATTCACCAACCGAACAGGGAGTGGCGACGATGGCGAAGGTTCTGGTCCTCTATTACAGCAGCTGGGGCCATGTGTCGGAGATGGCGCAGGCGGTGGCCGAAGGCGCCCGCTCCGTCGCCGGGACCGAGGTGGCGGTGAAGCGCGTGCCCGAACTGGTGCCGGAGGCGGTTCGCCAGTCCGCCCATTACAAGGACGAGAGCGACATCCCCGTCGCCACCGTGGACGAGCTTGCCCAGTATGACGCCATCGTCATCGGCACGCCGACCCGCTACGGCAACATGGCCTCGCAGATGAAGAACTTCCTCGACCAGACCGGCGGCCTGTGGGCCAAGGGCGCGCTGGTCGGCAAAGTCGGCGCGGCCTTCACCTCCACCGCCACCCAGCATGGCGGGCAGGAGAGCACCATCCTCAGCACCCACACCGTGCTTCTGCATCTGGGCATGGTGATCGTCGGGCTGCCTTACTCCTTCCAGGGCCAGATGGGCGTTTCGGACGTGATGGGCAACTCGCCCTATGGCGCCAGCACCATCGCCGGCGGCGACGGCTCGCGCCGGCCGAGCGCGGTCGAACTGGACGGCGCCCGCTTCCAGGGCCGCCATGTCGCCGAGATCGCGGCGAAGCTGCACGGTTGATGACAGGTAGACGCTGAAAAGAGGGGAGTGAGCCGTGGGCCTGCTGATCGACGGACAATGGCAAGACCAGTGGTACGACACCAAGAAATCCGGCGGCGCGTTCGTCCGGACGGAGGCGCAGTTTCGCGACCGGGTGTCGGCCGACGGCTCCACCCCTTATGCGGCGGAGGCCGGGCGCTATCACCTGATGGTGTCGCTGGCCTGCCCCTGGGCGCACCGCACGCTGATCTTCCGCAAGCTGAAGCGGCTGGACGAGGTGATCGGCGTCAGCGTGGTCGATCCGCTGATGCTGTCGGAAGGCTGGACCTTCGCCGAGCCGGAACCGGTGACCGGCGCCCGCCGCCTCTACGAGGTCTATCTGAAGGCCAGGCCCGGCTACAGCGGCCGGGTGACCGTCCCGGTGCTGTGGGACAGGAAGACCGGCAGCATCGTCAACAACGAGTCGGCGGAGATCATCCGCATGCTCAACCGCGAGTTCGACGCCTTCACCGACATGCGCACCGACTTCTGCCCGCCGGAGCTGGTGGAGGAGATCGACCGCGAGAACGCCTTCGTCTATGACGCCGTCAACAACGGCGTCTACAAGGCCGGCTTCGCCACCTCGCAGGACAAGTATGAGGCCGCTTTCGACGCCCTGTTCGCGGCGCTGGACGGTCTCGACGCCAAGCTGGCGACCCGGCGCTGGCTGGTCGGCAACCGGCTGACCGAGGCCGATTGGCGCCTGTTCACCACGCTGGTCCGCTTCGACGCGGTCTATGTCGGGCATTTCAAGTGCAACAAGCGGCGGATCGCCGACTATCCGCACCTGTCGGGCTATCTGCGCGACCTCTATCAGGTGCCGGGCGTGGCCGAGACGGTCAATTTCGACCACATCAAGCGGCATTATTACGGCAGCCACGCCACCATCAACCCCACCGGCATCGTGCCGAAGGGGCCGGAACTGGATCTCGACGCGCCGCATGGGCGTGGGGAGCTGGGTCCCGACCCCGTGTGAGGCGGGACGGATCGGCTCCCCGGCATGCGTCAGGGCTTGTGGCAGCGGGCCATGTCTTCCGGGTTGCCCATCGCCTCGCACTGGAAGCCGTTGGAGAATTTGAAGCGCAGCGGCCCGGTCTTGCGGACGCTGACCACCGGTTTCTTGCCGGTGTCCTGGAATTCCACCCAGGCGGAGCTGTCGAAGCGCGTCTGCAGCCCGTTGCTGAGCCGCACCCGGCCCTGGTTGTCCTTGATCACCTGGATGCCGGTGCTGAACAGCAGGTTCGGCCCGTCCTGCTTCGCCGACAGGCCGTTGGTGCAGTTGACGCCCTCCGGCTTCACGGCCACGCATTCGAAGGGGCTGGGCTGGCTGGCGGTGAGGACCATCGCATAGACGGCGACTTCCAGAACGTTGAGCGGCATGGGCGTGCACCGGTCGAGTGGTGGCGGTTGGGTGGTGGCGGGTTCGAAAGAGCCCAGGACCGCGGCGGGACTCCGTCCGCGGTTCTTCCGTCTTACGGACCATGTGGTTACGAAAGAGATAATGTCGCGCCTGCGGTCGAATCTTGCGTGGCCGCCTCGTGCCGCCCCAGAAGGTCGTGACCATGCCCGGTGCGGCGGCCCGGCAACTGGACTTGCGTGCCCCGGACCGGTAGAAGCGGTTGCATCGGCCAAGGCTTCGGTCATTTGCTTCAGCCAGAGGGGGCGGGCGCAATCCCATGACGTTCCAACAGCGTTTGATCCTGCTGGTCACCGGTCTGGTGCTGCTGGCGGTGGTGGCGGTCACCACGACGATGGCATTCACCACGCGCGCGGTGCTGACCGAGCGGATCGAGGCGGAAGCGCGGCTGACCGCCGGCATGCTTGCCCGCGGTGCCGCCCAGGCCGGCGACCTCCCGCGGGAAGTCGATGCCCTGCTGTCCGAACGGCTGCTGTCGGAAGCAACGCTGACCGCCCATCTGGTGGCGCTGGCGGAAACGGCGAAGCTGCCGCCCAAGGCCATCAACGACCGGTTGAAGCAGATCGCCGAGTCGGGTGGTCCGGACGAGATGTGGATCACCGACAACCGCGGCCGGGCCTATCTGCACAATCTGCCCGGACCCGATCCGGTCTTCGGCCAGGATGCCAAGGGCGGGCCACGCCACGGCGCTTACAGCGGCCTGCTGAACCGGTCGCCCGCCTCGCTGGTGTCGGAACCGGCGATGGAGAGCGGCCGGCTGATGAAGTTCGCCGGCGTGACCGGCGTCGACCGGCCGCGCATCGTCCAGGTCGGTGCCGACATGCGGCGCCTGGCAGACCTCCTTCGCAAATCGGGGGCCGAGGGCGTGATCGACGGGCTGATCGCCACCCGTGCGGTGGAGGCGGCCTGGCTGCTCGACCGTGACGGCCGGGTGCTGGCGCGCGGCGCCGTGCTCGCCAACGGGTCGGGCGGTCCGCTGTCCGATGCCGACACCGCCGCGGTCAAGGCGGCGGCGACCACCGGCGACGTGACGACCCGCGTGTCGGGCGACGGGCTGCTGGCGCTGGCGCCCATCCGCTATGCCGCGGCCAACGCCGCCGCGGCCGGCCTGCCGGCGGTCGCGGCCGTGCGCGTTCCCTACAGCGAGCCGGGGGCGATGCTGGGCCGGCAGCTGAAGATCGGCGGGCTGGTTGGCGTCTTCGTGCTGGCGCTGGGCGTCTATCTCTGCCTGCGCTTCGCCCGCGACCAGATGGCGCCGGTGGAACGGCTGAGCGAGGCGGTCAAGGCGGTGGAGGCCGGGCGCTTCAACCCCCTCAGCCTGAACGAGGCGGCGGACCGCGACGACGAGTTCGGCCGGCTGTCCCGCGTCTTCCGCCGCATGGCGATGGAGGCGACGGCGCGCGAGGAGACCCTGGACGCCCAGCTGGTGATGCGCGGGGCGGAGCTGGAGACCAAGAGCGAGAAGCTGGCCGCCGCCGAACAGCTGATCGAGGAGGAGCAGCGCGCCGCCCGCGACGTGCAGGCCAACCTGCTGCCGCGCCAGCTACCGGTCGGCCGCGACAGCCAGTTCTTCGGCACGCTGGTGCCCGGTCATGCCGTCAGCGGCGATTTCTACGACGTGGTCGAACTGGACGAGCGCCACAGCCTGCTGGTGACCGCCGGGGTGTCGGGCGGCGGCGTGCCGGCGGCCTTCCTGATGCTGATGGTGCGTGCCGCCATCCGCGAGGCCGCCCGTCCGGGTGTCGGTCCGGCGGCGATCCTGACCCACGCCAACGAGCGGCTGTGCGGCGAGAGCCCCTTCAACGGCTTCGCCACCGCCTTCGTCGCCATCTACGACCGTGCCGCCGGCACTCTGCTCCATGCCGCCGCCGGGCACCGCGGCGCCTGCCGCGTCACCGCCGAGGGCGGGGTGGAGTTCCTGTCCGCCGCCGGCGGCCCGGCGCTGGGCATCCGCCGCGGCGCCCCCTATGGCGAGGCGACCACGGTGCTGAATCAGGACGAAACGCTGTTCCTGTGCACCGACGGCGTGCTGCAGTCCGTCGACGGTCAGCGCGAACCCTTCGGTGAGGAGCGCCTCGCCGCCGCCCTGGCCCACGGCCGCGGCATGTCGGCCCGCGACCGTGCCGAACTGGTCCTGCGCAGCGTCCAGGCCCATGCCGCGGAGGGTGCGGTCGCCGGGGATCTGGTGTGCCTGGCGATGCGGCGGCTGCTGCCGGTGACGGAGGCGGTGGAGGCGGTTTGAGGGGGTGCTCTATCCGTGCCCCCTCCCTGACCCTCCCCCGCTGGGCGGGGGAGAGGGGACTGCCAGCGCATGGGCGAACGCCTCCACCCCCTGCACGCCGGCCGGAGTCAGCGCATAGGTTCCTCGCCCGACCCGCTCGAACCAGCCATAGACGTTGCGCAGCAGCATCGGCCCGACATCCTTCGGCGCCCCCGCCTTGCGCAACGCCGCGACGGTCAGCGGCCCGTCGCGCAGCATGCGGGCGATGCGCAGCGCGTCCTGACGATAGGCGGTGACGATGGCGACGCGGGTCGACCCGCCGCGGTTGGGATCGCCGATCCGGCGGGCATGCTCGCCCAGCAGCCGGTGAGCACGCTTCTTGTCCTTGCGCGGGCTGTAGGGAACCGGATCGAGCAGAACGGCGACGCGTTGCCCCTCCGCCAGCCCGAGGTCGACCATCAGCAGGCCAAGCCCCAGCCGGCGGCAGAGCTTCTTCACATCGCTATCCAGCGGTGACGGCCCGGTCGCCTTGCGCCCCGGCTGCGGCACGGCGAGATAGACGCTGTCGCTGATCGCCAGCCGGTCCACCCCCTGCAGCACGAGGTCGAGGGTGAAGCGCTTCTTCAGCTCGACGATCACCGGCGGCTCGGCGCCGCGCGTGGCGACGAGATCGCAGCCGTGGATCTCCGCCTTCACGTCATAGCCCTGGTCTTCCAGAAAGGCTTTGACCGGCGCGTAGAGGTCGGTTTCGGCGGTGACGGTCAAAACAGCGTTTCCCCGGCCGAAGCCTTATGCACCGATCAGCATGTCGAGCGCGGCCACAATGACCGTATCCTCAGCCATCAGGCTGCCGACACACGGACCCATATCGGCAACCGGGACAGCGCCGGCGAACTGGTTGACCATGACATGTGGCCGCCCCTCGACGGTGAGGACAGGATTGAGCCGGACGGCCGGCAGTGGCGCATCGTCCGGCGGCAGCAGCGGTGCGACGAAGCGCGTGTTGAGATCGCGCAGGATGTTGGCCTGCAGGTCGATCAGGTAGCCTGGACCGTCAAGACGACGGTGGACATCGAAGCGGGCCATCGGCGACGGTGCCCGTCAATAGGGCCGGTATCGGGCCAGTGGAAGTCCATGGGCCTCGACATAGGCATTGGACGACGCCAGTGCCTCCCGGTTCTCCTCCAGCCAGCGCTTGCGCTGCAGTTCGGCGATCTGGTCGGCCAGACCGCGCTCGCACGCCCGCGACACGTTGATGCCAAGCGCCTTTGCCTGCTCCAGCAGATCGCTGTTGAGGCTGACGTTGGTCGCCCGCTTCGGAGCGGATGCATCGAAAGGCAGGCGCGTGTCGGGCATCGGTCTCTCCATGGCCATGCACAGTCACTATGCGCATGGCCATGGAGAGGATCAAGAGGCCGCCTTTTCCCGATAGGGCGTCAAGCCGCCGCCTTCTGCTTGCGCAGGATGCCCAGGATGTCGGACGCCGCCTTCGGGATGTTGGTGCCCGGCCCGTAGATCGCCGCGGCGCCCGCCTTGTAGAGGAAGTCGTAATCCTGCGGCGGGATCACGCCGCCGCACACCACCAGGATGTCGCCGGCACCCTGCTTGCGCAGCTCCTCGATCAGCTGCGGCACCAGCGTCTTGTGGCCGGCGGCCTGGGACGACACGCCGATGACGTGGACGTCGTTCTCCACCGCCTGCCGCGCCGCCTCGTCCGGCGTCTGGAACAGCGGCCCGATGTCGACGTCGAAGCCGATGTCGGCGAAGCTGGTGGCGATCACCTTGGCGCCGCGGTCGTGGCCGTCCTGGCCCATCTTCACAACCAGGATGCGCGGCCGGCGGCCTTCCTCGGCGGCGAAGGACGCCACCTCCTCCTGGATCTTCCTGAAGCCCTCGTCGCCCTCATAGGCGGAGCCGTAGACGCCCGACACTGAGCGGATGACGGCGACATGGCGGGTGAAGGCCTTTTCCAGCGCGTCGGAGATCTCGCCGACGGTGGCGCGGGCGCGGGTGGCCTCGACCGCCAGGGCCAGCAGGTTGCCGGTCTTCTCGGTGGCCGCCTTGGTCAGCGCCGCCAGCGCCTCCTGGCACTTGGCCTCGTCGCGGCTGGCGCGGATCTGCTTCAGGCGGGCGATCTGCGCCTCGCGGACGGCGGTGTTGTCGATGTCCAGCACGTCCACCCCCTCGGGGTTTTCCGGACGGTACTTGTTGACGCCGACGATCACCTCCTCGCCGCGGTCGATGGCGGCCTGGCGGCGGGCGGCGGCTTCCTCGATCAGCAGCTTGGGCATGCCGCTCTCGACCGCCTTGGTCATGCCGCCCATCTCCTCGACCCGGCCGATCAGCTCCAGCGCGGCGTTGGCGAGGCTGTGGGTCAGATGCTCGATGTAGAAGGAACCGCCGAGCGGATCGACCACCTTGGTGACCCCGGTCTCCTCCGCAACGATCAGCTGGGTGTTGCGGGCGATGCGGGCGGAGAATTTGGTCGGCAGGCCCAGCGCCTCGTCGAAGGCGTTGGTGTGCAGCGACTGGGTGCCGCCCAGCACCGCCGCCATCGCCTCGATGGTGGTGCGGATGACGTTGTTGTAGGGATCCTGCTCGGTCAGCGAGACGCCGGAGGTCTGGCAATGGGTGCGCAGAGCCAGCGAGCGGGCATCCTTCGGCTGGAACTTCTCCTGCATCAGGGTCGACCACAGCAGGCGCGCGGCGCGCAGCTTGGCGATCTCCATGAAGAAATTCATGCCGATGGAGAAGAAGAAGGACAGGCGCGGCGCGAATTTGTCGACCGGCAGCCCCTTGGACATCGCCGCCCGCACATATTCCAGCCCGTCGGCGATGGTGAAGGCCAGCTCCTGCACCGCCGTCGCCCCCGCCTCCTGCATGTGGTAGCCGGAGATCGAGATCGAGTTGAACTTCGGCATGTGCTGGGAGGTGTACTCGATGATGTCGGCGATGATCCGCATCGAGGGTTCGGGCGGGTAGATGTAGGTGTTGCGGACCATGAACTCCTTGAGGATGTCGTTCTGGATGGTCCCGCTCAGCTTGTCCTGGGAAACGCCCTGTTCTTCCGCCGCGACGATGTAGCCGGCCAGGATCGGCAGCACCGCGCCGTTCATGGTCATCGACACCGACATCTTGTCGAGCGGGATATCGGCGAACAGGACCTTCATGTCCTCCACGCTGTCGATCGCCACGCCGGCCTTGCCGACATCGCCGACGACGCGGGGATGGTCGCTGTCATAGCCGCGGTGGGTGGCGAGGTCGAAGGCCACCGACAGGCCCATCTGGCCGGCCTTGAGGTTGGCCTTGTAGAAGGCGTTCGATTCTTCCGCGGTGGAGAAGCCGGCATATTGCCGGATGGTCCAGGGCTTCACCGCGTACATCGTGGCGCGCGGGCCGCGGGTGAAGGGCGGGAAGCCGGGCAGCGTGTCCAGCTCCAGCCCTTCCAGGTCGGCGGCGGTGTAGAGCGCCTTGACGTCCAGCCCTTCCGGGGTCTTCCAGACCAGCTTGGAAATGTCACCGTCGGCGCCGAGGTCCTTGGCGGCCAGCTTGTCCCAATCGGCAAGGGTCTTCTTCGGGAACTCGGTCATCGACGCCTCCTGAGGGCTTCTTATGGGCGCAGGTTATGTTGGCAGTGCGTTTCCTCCCGATGCACCCCCTTCCGCCGGTCGAACCGACCGAAGGAAGGGGGGCAAGGGGGGTACGCTTCCTCTCGATACTGTTCTTCTTATTATACGGTTACGCGAATTCCACGATCTTCTGATCGACCGCCAGGCTGCTGCCTGGGGCTGCGTGGATTTTCGCGACCGTCCCGTCCTGCGCGGCGCGCAGAATGTTCTCCATCTTCATGGCCTCGACCACGGCCAGCACCTCGCCGGCCTTGACCTCCTGGCCTTCCGTCACCGCCAGCGACACCAGCAGGCCCGGCATCGGCGACAGCAGGAACTTCGACATGTCCGGCGGCGCCTTGACCGGCATCAGCGCGTCGAGCGTTGCCGCCTTCGGGGTCAGCACCTTGACGATGGCCTGCGACCCGCTGTGGTGCAGGCGATAGCCGATGCCGACGCGGTCGACCTGGACGCAGACAGGCGTGCCGTTCACCGAGCCACGGAACAGCGGCTCGCCGATCTGCCAGTCGCTCCACACCGTATGGTGCTTGCCGGCGATGTCCACCATATAGCCGATGCGCTGCGGGCTGCCTTCAGTCGATTCCAAAGGGGCGGGTTGCAGATGCACCGGGTGCGCCGTGCCGTCCAGCACCACCACCCAGTCGTCGCGCACCTTCGCCTTGTTGCCGGCCATCTTGCCGGAGATCTGGATGTCGCGGTCGTTCAGGCTGCGGTGGATCACCGCGGCCACCGCGATCAGCACCGCCGGGTCTTCCGGCGGCAGGTCCGAGGCGTGGAAGCCGGTCGGATATTCCTCGGCGATGAAGTTGGTGGTCAGCCGCCCGTCGACGAAGCGCTGGTTCGCCATCAGCGAGGCCAGGAACGGGATGTTGTGGCTGACGCCGCGGATGTAATACTGGTCCAGCGCCTCGCGCATGCCGGCGATCGCCGCGTCGCGCGTCGAACCCCAGGTGCAGAGCTTGGCGATCATCGGATCGTAGTACATCGAGATCTCGCCGCCCTCGAACACGCCGGTGTCGACGCGGACATGCGGGTTGGCGGCCGGCGGCCGGTAATGGGTGAGGCGGCCGGTGGAGGGCAGGAAGTTGCGGAAGGGATCCTCCGCATAGACGCGCGCCTCGACGGCCCAGCCGTTCAGCTGCACGTCTTCCTGGCGGATCGTCAGCTTCTCGCCATAGGCGACGCGGATCATCAGCTCGACGAGGTCCAGGCCGGTGATCAGCTCGGTGACCGGGTGTTCGACCTGGAGGCGGGTGTTCATCTCCAGGAAGTAGAAGTTGCGCTCGGCGTCGACGATGAATTCCACCGTGCCGGCCGACTTGTACTGCACCGCATTGGCCAGAGCCACTGCCTGCTCGCCCATCGCCTTGCGGGTGGCGGCGTCGAGGAACGGGCTCGGCGCCTCTTCGATGACCTTCTGGTGGCGGCGCTGGATCGAGCATTCGCGCTCGTGCAGGTACAGGCAGGTGCCCTGCCCGTCGGCCAGCAGCTGGATTTCGATGTGGCGCGGCTGCTGGATGTACTTCTCGACGAAGACGCGGTCGTCGGCGAAGCTGGAGCGCGCCTCGTTGGTGGCCGAGCGGAAGCCCTCGCGCGCCTCCTCGTCGTTCCAGGCAACGCGCATGCCCTTGCCGCCGCCGCCGGCCGAGGCCTTGATCATCACCGGATAACCGATGTCGCGGGCGATCGTCACCGCCTCTTCATCGTCGGCGATGACGCCGAGATAGCCGGGGACGGTGGAAACGCCGGCTTCCTTGGCCAGCTTCTTGGACTCGATCTTGTCGCCCATCGCCTGGATGGCGTGGGCGTCCGGACCGATGAAGGCGATGCCGGCGGCCGCCAGCGCCTCCTGGAACTCGCGCTTTTCCGACAGGAAGCCGTAGCCGGGATGGACGGCCTGGGCGCCGGTCTTCTTGCAGGCCTCGACGATGCGGTCGACCAGCAGATAGCTCTGGGCGGACGGCGCGGCGCCGATGTGGACGGCCTCGTCGGCCATCTCGACATGGAGCGCGTTCTTGTCGGCGTCGGAATAGACCGCGACGGTCTTGATGCCCATGCGGCGTGCCGTGCGGATGACGCGGCAGGCGATCTCGCCACGGTTGGCGATGAGGATCTTCTCGAACATGCTGCCAGCCCTCACAGCGGAATGTTGTCGTGCTTGCGCCAGGGGTTCTGGAGCTGCTTGTTCTTGAGCATGGACAGCGCCTTCGTGATGCGGCGGCGGGTGCCGTGCGGCATGATGACGTCGTCGATGTAACCGCGCGAGGCGGCGACGAAGGGATTGGCGAACTTCTGCTTGTACTCTTCCGTACGCGCCTCGATCTTCTCGGCGTCGCCGATGTCGCTGCGGAAGATGATCTCCACCGCGCCCTTGGCGCCCATCACCGCGATTTCCGCGGACGGCCACGCATAGTTCACGTCGCCGCGCAGATGCTTGGACGACATCACGTCGTACGCGCCGCCGTACGCCTTGCGGGTGATGACGGTTACCTTCGGCACCGTGGCCTCGGCGTACGCGTACAGAAGCTTGGCACCGTGCTTGATGATGCCGCCATACTCCTGGCTGGTGCCGGGCATGAAGCCGGGGACGTCGACCAGGGTCAGGATCGGGATTTCGAAGGCGTCGCAGAAGCGCACGAAACGCGCTGCCTTCTTGGAGCTGTCGATGTCGAGGCAGCCGGCGAGCACCATCGGCTGGTTGGCGACGATGCCGACCGTGGAGCCGTTCATGCGGGCGAAGCCGATGATGATGTTCTTGGCGTAGTCCGGCTGCAGCTCGAAGAAGTCGCCCTCGTCCACGATCTTGAGGATCAGCTCCTTCATGTCGTAGGGCTTGTTCGGATTCTCCGGCACCAGAGTGTCGAGCGAGAAGTCCTCGCGGTCGAGCGGATCGACGCAGGGGCGGACCGGCGCCTTCTCGCGGTTCGACGACGGCAGGAAATCGACGAAGCGGCGCAGTTGCAGCAGAGCCTCGACATCGTTCTCGAAGGCCAGATCGGCCACGCCCGACTTGGTGGAGTGGGTGACGGCGCCGCCCAACTCCTCCGCGGTCACGACCTCGTGGGTGACGGTCTTCACCACGTCGGGGCCGGTGACGAACATGTAGGAGCTGTCCTTCACCATGAAGATGAAGTCGGTCATGGCCGGCGAATAGACAGCACCGCCGGCGCACGGCCCCATGATCAGCGAGATCTGCGGGATGACGCCCGACGCGTCGACGTTGCGCTGGAACACCTCGGCATAGCCGCCGAGCGAGGCCACGCCCTCCTGGATGCGGGCGCCGCCCGAATCGTTCAGGCCGATCACCGGGGCGCCGACCTTCAGCGCCTGGTCCATGATCTTGCAGATCTTCTCGGCATGCGCTTCCGACAGCGCGCCGCCGAAGACCGTGAAGTCCTGGCTGAAGACGAAGACGAGGCGGCCGTTGACGGTGCCATGGCCGGTCACCACGCCGTCGCCGGGAATCTTCTGGTTTTCCATGCCGAAGTCGATGCAGCGGTGTTCGACGAACATGTCGAACTCCTCGAACGACCCTTCGTCGAGGAACAGCTCGATCCGCTCGCGCGCGGTCAGCTTGCCTTTGGCGTGCTGGCCGGCGATGCGCTTCTCACCGCCGCCCAGCCGCGCCGCGGCGCGCTTGGACTCCAACTTGGCCAGAATGTCTTGCATCGGGCGTTCCCATATCGTTGGCGTCGCAGTGACGGTCCCCGCTCCGGCGTCGAGCGACGCAATCATTCACCGGAACGCCGCGGATTATTCACAAACTTCGCAGCGCTTCAAACAGCCTCTTCGCAAAAACGTGCGAAGTTGCGAAGCCCTTTGCAAATACGGATTTGCGCTTGCTAAGATTGCGAAGAACGTCCGGTTTTCAAAGGCGATCCAGGGGCGGGATTTTATACGCATGCAAAAGAAGCTATTCCTTGGCTACAAGCTGCGCCGCCTGCGCGAACAGCGCGGCCTGACCCAGGCGTCGCTGGCCAAGACTCTGGAACTTTCCCCCAGCTATCTCAACCAGTTGGAGAACAACCAGCGCCCGCTGACCCTGCCGGTGCTGATGCGGATCGCCGCCACTTTCGAGCTTGAACTGTCCGCCTTCCTGGAGGATGAGGACAGCCGGCTGGTCTCCGACCTGCGCGAGGCGCTGGCCGACCCGCTCTTCGTCGGGGCGCCGCTGACCGCCGGCGAGCTGCGCAGCGTGGTCGGCTCCAGCCCGGAACTGGCCCGCCGGGTGCTCAGCCTGCATCAGGCCTATCAGAAACTGCATGAGCGGGTGCAGTCGCTGGCCGACAGTCTGTCCAACCGCGAACCCAGCAGCCAGGAGGGCGACAGCTTCGCCGGGCCGCAGTTCCCCTACGAGGAGGTGCGGGACTATTTCCACTACTGCAACAACTACATCGGCCCGCTGGACGAGGCGGCGGAGCGGCTGTGGGACACCGAGAAGATCCATTCCGGGTCGCTGCTGAACGAGCTGGCCGCCTATCTGAAGCGCCGCCACGACGTGCGGGTGAAGATGGTCGCCGACGAGGCGGGGGAGACCGCCATGCGCAGCTACGATGCCTCCACCGGCACGCTGCGGCTGTCGGCCCTGCTGACCAGCTCCAGCCGTGCCTTCCACATGGCGAACCAGATCGCATTGCTGGAATTCGGCGACCAGATCGACGAGCTGGTGGATCAGGCCAAATTCTCCAGCGAGGATGCCCGGTCGATCTGCCGGGTCGGGCTCGCCAATTACTTCGCCGGGGCGCTGGTGATGCCCTACCGTGCCTTCGCAGCGCAAGCCCGCGCGCTGCGCCACGATGTGGAACAGCTGCAAAGCCGCTTCTCCGCCAGCTTCGAGCAGGTCTGCCACCGGCTCTCCACCCTGCAGCGGCCGGGCGCCCGCGGCCTGCCCTTCTACTTCGTGCGGGTCGACATGGCCGGCAACATCACCAAGCGCCATTCCGCCACCCGCTTCCACTTCGCCCGCTTCGGCGGCGCCTGCCCGCTGTGGAACGTGCACGAGGCCTTTGCCCAGCCCGGCAAGATCCTGGTGCAGTTCGCCCAGATGCCCGACCGAACCGCCTATATCAGCATCGCCCGCACCGTGACCAAGCGCGGCGGCGCCTATCTGAAGCCGTCGCGCCAGTTCGCCGTCGGGCTGGGCTGCGAGGCCAGCCATGCGCCGGAACTGGTCTATGCCGCCGGCATCGACATCGCCGACATGAAGGCGGCGGTGCCGATCGGCGTCAATTGCCGGCTGTGCGAGCGCACCGACTGCCAGCAGCGCGCCTTCCCGCCGATCGGCAGCGAGCTGCGGGTGAACGAGCACCACCGCAGCTTCGTCCCCTACCTGTTCAATCCGCCGGACACACGGTCCGGCTGAGCGCCTCTTCCGACCGGTCCACCGGTCCGTCGTCGAGCACGACGCGGTCGCGCCCGTCATCCTTGGCGCGGTAGAGCGCATTGTCGGCACGGATCAGCAGGCGGTCGATGCTGTCGCCGTCGAGAAAGCCGGCGACGCCGAAACTGCCGGTCTGGCGGTGACCGTTGGGGAAGTCATACTCGCGCATCGTGCGGCGCAGCCGCTCGGCCATCGCGAAGGCGGCTCCCGAGCCGGTTTCCGGGCACAGGATCAGGAACTCCTCGCCGCCCCACCGGCCGACCGTATCGGTGGTCCGCAGCGCCTTGCGCGCCAGGGCGGCGAATTCGACCAGAACCTGATCGCCGAAGACATGCCCGAACCGGTCGTTGACCTGCTTGAAATGGTCTAGATCGACAAGGATGATCGCCATCGGCCGGCCATAGCGGGCAGCCCGCTCCATTTCCGAACGGCAGACCTCGTTCAGGTGGCTGCGGTTGGCAAGGCCGGTCAATACATCGGTGCGCGACTGCACCCGCAGCCGCTCGTTCACGCGCATCAGCTTGACGATCCAGAACAGGCTGGTCAGAAGGACCGCGGCGGGAAGCGCCAGCAGCTTCGCCAGCGTCCATGCATCGAGCGGCGATTGGACCTGAATGGAGACATGCCGGTTGGCGATGGACGTCCGTTCGGCGGCGGAAATCGTTCCGACCCCGCGGTCGAGGGCGGCCAACAGCTCCGGCTCGTCCCTGCGAACCCCGATCCGCAACGCATTCTCGTAGCCCGGCAGATGGCCGGCGACCTTCAGGTTGAACCAGCCGGCGGTCTTGATGGTGTAGACGGCGACCGTCAGCGACCTCAAGGTCATGTCCGCCATGCCACGGGAAACCGCTGCGAAGGCCTCCGCCTCGCTGTCGACCAGGACGATGCGGAGGTTGGGGAAATCGCGCCTCACCCTTTCCTCGACCGAGGTTCCCCGGGGAAGCACCATCGTCTCGCCGCCGACAGAGGAGAGATCGGCGATGTAGTCGTGACCTTCCCGCGTCACCAGCACGTTCGGATCGACGAACAGCGGTTCGGTGAAGGCCAGCCACTCCTCCCGCTTCGGCGTCCGGTTCAGGAAGCTGAGGAAGCGGCATCGGCCGTCGCGCACCGCCGCGATGCTCTCCTCCCAATCGCGGGTCGGCACGGGGCGCAGAGCCACCCCGGAACGCTGCGAAACCAGCGCCAGCAGGTCCGCCGCGATCCCCTGGTGCTTTCCGTCGCTGGAGATGGATTCGTAAGGAGGCCAATCGGGATCGGCGCAGTAGGGAACGGCTTCGCCGCCCTGGGCCGCCGCACCGGCCAGAAGCGGAACCGCAACCGCGATCACGCCCAAGGGCTGCAACAGCCGGCCGACCGTTCGCCGATACATCGAATCCGCCATCAAGCCACTTCTCCGGCGTTGGCCAGCCTATCCCGGCCAGCCTACTTCGGTATGTCGTCGCAGGATAACGCGCTTTGCGTGTCGCGGCTTGGGAAATGATGCGCCGCTGGCCCGCTACTTGCTGATAATGGGTCGCATTATCGGTCGGAACGCCGATCTCCGTCACGTTCCGACAGGATCACTGCAAGCTGCTTTGCATTTTGCCAATGGCGGGCCATGAACGGTGACATTCTGCATCACGTCCCCATCCACCGGGGGAGAGCATTCGCTCCCGAAGCGATGGTCCGCATGCTGGCGGTTTCCACCACGGCTCTGGCGCAGGGGCGGGGGATAACCCTGGACGTCAGCGTGCTGACGGGCACGCCGCCGCGGCTGATCGGCAATGCGGAGACCGTGAGCAGCCTGTGCAATGCGCTGGCCGCAAGCGCCATCGCCTGCGCCGAACCGGGCCGGCTCAGCTTCCGCCTCTCGGCCCTGCCGAACGGCGAGGATTCGGTCGTTCTCCGCGCCGAATTGCATGGGCGCTACGATGGGCACTGCAAGGACGGGTTCGGCAAGGATTTCGCCCGTCGCCTGCTGGCGGCGATGGGCGCGCAGATGACCGTGACGCAGGAGGACGACGGCTCCCTGCGGGCGATGCTCGACATGCCGGTCGGCCTGCCGTCGCGCACCACCGACGGCGAGGTGCTGATGAGTTGGGCGCGGTCGCGCGGCGGCCGGCTTCTGGTGGTGGATGACAGCGCGACCAACCGGATGGTGGTGGCGGGGTTGCTCGCCAAGGCCGGCTTCTCGGTCGAGACCGCCACCGGCGGGGCGGAGGCCGTGGTGGCCGTCGCCCAGGCGCCGGTGCCGCCCGAAGCGGTGCTGATGGACGTCGCCATGCCGGACATGGACGGGGTGACGGCCACCGCCACCATCCGCTCGCTGGGCGACGAGCGCAGCCGCATCCCGATCATCGCCGTCACCGCCAACGCCCAGCCGGAGGACCGCGTCCGCTGCCTCGCCGCCGGCATGAACGACTATCTGACCAAGCCGGTCCGCCGCGCCGACCTGCTCGGCGCGCTGGAACGCTGGCTGGCGCCGCTGCCGGTCTAAAAGGACGAGTCCGGCTCTTTCAGGAACGCCTCTTCCTCCGGCGTGTTCGGGCGACCGAGGACGGCGTTGCGGTGGGGGAAGCGGCCGAAGCGCTGGATGATCTCGCGGTGACGCAGGGCATGGCGCACCGTGGTCTCGTCGCCGACCCGCTCGGTGAACAGGGCGACCGACCGCTCCTGGCTGGCGAGGTCCTCGTGATGCTCATAGGGCAGGTAGAGGAAGATCCGCTCGTCCGTGGTGCATTCCAGATCGAAGCCGTTGGCGACGGCATGATCGCTCACGCCCCGCGCCTTGGCATCGGTGGCGTAGGCGCGCAGGTCGTCGCGGAACATGTTGCGCGGCACCTGATCGAGCAGGACGCACAGCGCAATGCAGCCGTCGACATCCTCCATCCAGTGGTCGTAGTCGCCGCGGGCCGCCGCCTCGTAATGGGGGCCGAGCGTGTCGGCGACCGCCCGGTCGAAGCTTGCCGATTTGCGGAACCAATAGGGCTTCATCGCCTCGTCGAACCAGAAATCGACGATCTCGTCGATCAGCTTGTCCACCATCCGTCTTCTCCGCAGTAGGTCCGCCCCCCGGACGACCCGTTCCCCATAAACGAACAGGGCGCCCGAAGGGGCGCCCTGTCCAGGTCCGAATTGCCTCACCGAACCGTCGGGCTCAGTGCAGCGTGCTCCACAGCTTGCGCTTGGTGGCATACATCAGGCCGGCCAGCACCAGCAGGAACAGGATGACCTTGACGCCCATCTGCTTGCGGGCATCCAGGTGCGGTTCCGCGGCGAAGGTCAGGAAGGTCGCCACGTCGTGCGCCTGCTGCTCCACCGTCGCCTTGGTGCCGTCGGCGAAGGTGACGCCGTCGGGCTGCAAGATGTTCGGCATGCCGACCTGATGGCCGGGGAACACCTTGTTGTAGCTCATGCCGTCCATCAGCTTGACGTCGGCCGGCGGCTCCTCGAAGCCGGTCAGGAAGGCATAGAGGTAATCCTCGCCGCCGACGCGGGCCTTGGCCATCAGCGACAGGTCCGGCGGCAGGGCGCCGTTGTTCGACGCGCGGGCCGCCTGCTCGTTGGCGAAGGGCGACGGGAAGCGGTCGGCCGGGATGGCCGGACGCATGAACATCTCGCCCGCGTCGTTCGGACCGGCCTGCACCTCATAGCCGGCGGCGATCGCCTTCAGCTCGTCCTCGCTGAAGCCGATGCCGGCCAGGGTGCGGATCGGAACCAGACGCATGGAATGGCAGGCGGCGCAGACTTCCTTGTAGATCTGGAAGCCACGCTGGGCCGACGCCTTGTCGATGGTCCCGAAGATGCCGCTGTGCGGCCAGTTCTGCTTGGGGATGTGCACGGCTTCCGAGGCCTGCGCGGCCCCGGCGATGCCGAGAGCCAGCGCCGCCGAGAGGATTGCAGTCTTCAACGCGCGCATCAGGCCTTCTCCATCGGCTTGGCATGGGCGCCGGCGGCGATGCCGCCCCCGCCCTTCAGAACGGACTCGGAGATGCTGTTGGGGAGCGGACTCGGCCGTTCCAGCTTGCCCAGCACCGGCAGCAGGACCAGGAAGTGGAAGAAGTAATAGGCGGTGCCGATACGGGCGATGATCAGCCAGGCGCCTTCGGCCGGCATGGCACCGGCATAGCCGAGAACCAGCGCGTCGAGGGCGAGGATCCAGAAGAACTGGCGGTAGATCGGACGGAACTTGCAGCTGCGGACCTTGGAGCGGTCGAGCCACGGCAGGAAGGCCAGCAGCGCGATCGAGCCGAACATCGCCAGCACGCCGCCCAGCTTGTCCGGGATCGCGCGCAGCATGGCGTAGAAGGGCAGGAAGTACCATTCCGGAACGATGTGCGCCGGGGTCACCAGCGGGTTGGCCGGGATGTAGTTGTCCGGATGGCCCATGTAGTTCGGCATGAAGAACACGAACGACGCGTAGATGATCAGGAAGATCACCACGGCGAAGCCGTCCTTGACCGTGACGTAGGGGTTGAACGGGACGGTGTCCTGCGGACCCTTCGGGTCGATGCCCAGCGGGTTGTTCGAGCCGCAGACATGCAGCGCCGCGGTGTGCAGGATCACCAGACCCAGCAGCACGAAGGGCAGCAGGAAATGCAGCGCGAAGAAGCGGTTCAGCGTCGGGTTGTCGACCGAGAAGCCGCCCCACAGCAGGGTCACGATCGGGTCGCCGACGATCGGGAATGCCGAGAACAGGTTCGTGATGACGGTGGCGCCCCAGAAGCTCATCTGGCCCCAGGGCAGCACATAGCCCATGAAGGCGGTGCCCATCATGACGAGGAAGATGATGACGCCCAGGATCCACAGGATTTCGCGCGGGGCCTTGTAGGAGCCGTAATAGAGGCCGCGGAACATGTGGATGTAGACGGCGATGAAGAACATCGACGCGCCGTTGGCGTGCACGTAGCGGATCAGCCAGCCGTAATTCACGTCGCGCATGATGCGCTCGACCGAATCGAAGGCCAGCGAGGTGTGGGACGAATACTGCATCGCCAGGAACAGGCCCGTGGCGATCATGATGACCAGCATGATGCCGGCAATCGCACCGAACGCCCACAGATAGTTGACGTTCCGCGGCATCGGGTAGTGGTTGTACTCGTGATCCAGCATCGTGAAGATCGGCAGGCGGCTGTCGATCCAGTTCACGACCGGATTCTTGAACTTGGTGGCTTGAACCTGAGCCATCTCGGGGTCTCCAGAACCGTTGCGCCGCTTAACCGAGCCGGATCTTGGTATCGCCCGTGAAGGCGTACGTCGGAAGGACAAGGTTGGCGGGGGCCGGGCCCTTGCGGATGCGCCCAGCGGTGTCGTAGTGCGAGCCGTGGCAGGGGCAGAACCACCCGCCATACTCGCCGCGCGGATCGGTGACCTTCTGGCCCAGCGGCACACAGCCCAGATGCGTGCAGATGCCGATGACGATCAGCCATTCCGGCTTCTTCACGCGGGCATCGTCGGCGGCCGGATCGCGCAGGTCGCCCAGATTGACCTGCTTGGCGGCTTCGATCTCCTCGGCAGTGCGGTGGCGGACAAAGACAGGCTTTCCGCGCCAGGTGACCGTGATCGCCTGCCCCGCGGCGACCGGAGCCAGATCGACGTCGATGGAGGCAAGCGCCAGGGTGTCGGCCGCCGGATTCAGGCTGTCGATGAAGGGCCAGGCCGCCGAGGCCGCCCCGACAACGCCGACCGCACCGGTGGCAAGATACAGAAAATCGCGGCGGGAACCCCCCTCGCCGCTGGAGGCCGCGTGGCCACCCGTCCCGGGCGGATGCGTGGTCTGAGCCATAAGCCTGTTTCTCCTCAAGGCATGCCCGACGCCCTTTGCCCGCGCCGGACGACCGATGGACCGTTTTTATGCATGACACGGCAAGCCCGCCCGCCGAAGGAAAAACCCTCAGGCATGCCGCATCGGTCCGGAGTGGGTATCTCCAGCTTCTGCGCTGCGGTATACCGTCGCGTCGACATCTTGAAAAGTCCTTGGCCGGGAGACAATTTGTCGCGTGTGTCGGGGCTGGACTATTTGTATGCAAAACAAACACTTCGAGGCAAGGCCCGCGTTGCGCCTTGTGCTGTTCGAACCCGACATTCCACAGAATGCCGGCACGCTGATGCGACTCGCGGCCGGGCTGGGGGTTGCGCTCGACCTGATCGAGCCTTGCGGATTCGTGCTGGACGACCGCCGGCTGCGCCGTGCCGGGATGGATTACCTGGACCATCTCGACTGGACCCGGCACAGCTCCTGGGCCGCCTACCGCGCGGCGCCGCAGACCGGGCGGCTGGTGCTGCTGACCACCCGGGCGGCAATCCCCTACACCGGCTTCCGCTTCGCCCCCGGCGACCGCATCCTGGTCGGCCGCGAGAGCGCCGGGGTGCCCGACGAGGTGCATGACGCCGCCGATGCCCGGCTGGTGATCCCGATGGTGCCGCCCGCCCGCTCCTTGAACGTTGCGGTCAGCGCGGCGATGGTGTTGGGTGAAGCCCTGCGGCAGACCGCCGCACAGGAGACACCATGACCGCCGAACCCAGCATCATCGAAGACCGCAAGGCCCGCGCCGCATCCTGGTTCCGGGAGCTGCGCGACCGCATCTGCGCCGCCTTCGAGGCGCTGGAGGACGAGCTGACCGGCACCCATGCCGACCTGCCTCCGGGCCGGTTCGAGCGCAAGAGCTGGACCCGCCCCGACCATGGCGGCGGCGAGGGCGGCGGCGGCACCATGTCGGTGATGAAGGGCCGGGTGTTCGAGAAGGTCGGGGTCAACATCTCGACCGTCCACGGCACCTTCAGCCCGGAATTCCGCGCCAACATCCCCGGCGCGGCCGAAACCGGCGCGTTCTGGGCGGCGGGCATCAGTCTGGTGGCGCACATGCGCTCGCCGCTGGTGCCGGCCACGCACATGAACACCCGCCACATCGTGACCACCCAGGGCTGGTTCGGCGGCGGGGCCGACCTGACGCCGATGATCCCCGACGACCGGGACACCGCCGATTTCCATGCCGGCCTGCGCGCCGCCTGCGACCGCCACCACCCGGACTATTACCAGCGCTACAAGGAGTGGTGCGACCGCTATTTCTTCCTGCCGCATCGGGGCGAGGCGCGCGGAGTCGGCGGCATCTTCTTCGACAACCTCGACTCGGGCGATTGGGAGGCGGACTTCGCCTTCACCCGCGATGTCGGCACCGCCTTCCTCGACAGCTACACCGCCCTGGTGCGCCGGCACATGAACCGGCCCTGGACGGCGGAACAGCGGGAACACCAGCTGATCCGCCGCGGCCGCTATGTGGAGTTCAACCTGCTCTACGACCGCGGCACCACCTTCGGCCTGAAGACCGGCGGCAACACCGAGGCGATCCTGATGAGCCTGCCGCCCGAGGTGAAGTGGCCGTGACCTAGCGGCACCGGCCTAGCGGCGCTGCCCCATCTGAATCCAGGGCGCCCAGGCCTGCCGCACCATCTCGCCCCACAGCCGCATCGGCGCCATCCACAGCTCGGCCATGCCGGCGGCGGACGCCATCGGATCGGCGCCCGGCTTCCCGCCGGCGGGACCCGCCAGCAGCAGCGGGTTCATCAAGCCGGGGGCCAGCAGCTTCGCGACCGCGTCGAAGGACGGGGTGGCGCGGAATTGGATGGCGATCACCTCCGCCCCATCCTCCCCCGCCTCGCGGTGGCGGATCTGGATCTCCAGATTCGGCAGATGGGCGGTCAGGGTCGTCTCTTCCGGCTTGCGGTCCATGGTCGCGGCTCCATGCTGGATCTGGCGATGCGAGGATAGAGTTTTTGCAACTGCGAAGAAACCCTCTCCGAAGGGGGTAGCGGCAACCAACGCCCGTTCCGGCCGTTGATGGCCGTATGGACAGCACCATCCCTCCGTCCGATATGGACAGCCCCTCGCCCGAACAGGAAGCCGCCTGTGCCGGGCTGACCTACAGTTCCGACGACACCCCCGGCATCCGCCGGCGGCGCTACGGCAAGGGCTTCCGCTTCCTCTGGCCCGACGGCGCCCAGGTGACGGAGGAGGACACGCTGGCACGGATCCGCAAGCTGGCGATCCCGCCGGCCTACCGCGCCGTCTGGATCTGTCCCGATCCCGACGGCCACCTGCAGGCCACCGGCCGCGACGCCAAGGGGCGCAAGCAGTACCGCTACCACCGCCGCTGGACCGAACTGCGCGAGGGCACCAAGTTCGGCCGCATGCTGGATTTCTGCCGGGCATTGCCGGCCCTGCGCGAGCGGGTGTCCGCCGATCTCGGCCGGCGCGGCCTGTCGCGGGAGAAGGTGCTGGCCGCCGTGGTCCGGCTGCTGGAGACCACGCTGATCCGCGTCGGCAACGAAACCTATGCCCGCGAGAACCAGAGCTACGGCCTGACGACGCTGCGCGACGGCCACACCGAAATCGAGGGGTCGGAGGTCCGCTTCTCCTTCAAGGGCAAGTCGGGCAAGGAATGGAACGTCGCGCTGCGCGACCGCCGGCTTGCCCGCGTCGTCGCCGCCTGCCGGGACGTGGCCGGCGA
This sequence comes from Azospirillum lipoferum 4B, assembly GCF_000283655.1. NCBI lineage: Bacteria > Pseudomonadati > Pseudomonadota > Alphaproteobacteria > Rhodospirillales > Azospirillaceae > Azospirillum > Azospirillum lipoferum. The sequence continues at coordinate 553,446 of NC_016623.1, forward strand.
CGAGCTGTTCCAGTATCTCGACCGCGACGGCCAGCGCCATGCCGTGACCTCGGGCGACGTCAACGCCTATCTGCGCGAGGCCACCGGCGCCGATTTCACCGCCAAGGATTTCCGCACCTGGGCCGGCACCGTGCTGGCGGCGATGGCGCTCAGGGAGTTCCAGGCCTTCGACAGCGCGACCGGCGCCAAGCGCAACGTCACCCGCGCCATCGAACAGGTCGCCACCCGCCTCGGCAACACCCCCAGCGTCTGCCGCAAGAGCTACGTCCATCCCGAGGTGCTGGACGCCTATCTGGAGGGCGGCCTGCTGGACTCGCTGAAGCGCGAGGTGGAGGCGGAGCTGCGTGACGAACTGGCCGGGTTGAGTGGGGAGGAAGCCGCCGTGCTGGCCTTCCTGCGCGAAAGGCTGGAGCGGGAGACGGCGTCGCGGGCGCGGGAGGGCGCGCGGGGTAAGGGGTAGGGGGGCTTGGGAGGTGTCGGCTTGCGAATGCCCCCACCTATCCTATCCCCGCTGGGCGGCTATGGCATGCACACATCTCGCCTCTGCGAAATGGCGGCAACCACCGTTGGTGAATAGCCCGTCACCCCGCGAGGGGAGAGGGGGAAATGCCTGGTCCGGGGGTGACACCCTGCACGGTCACGCTTATGATTGGTCCTATCAATTCACAATCACAAAAAGCTGGAGCCGGCTTTGTCGGACTACATCAGCAATCTCGTCGTCTTTTTCGTCGTCGTCGATCCGCCGGGGCTGGTGCCGCTGTTCATCGCGCTGACCCGCGGATTCGAAGACCGCCACAAGCGCATCATCGCGCTGCGCGGCACCGCAATCGCCTTCGTGGTGCTGGTCTTCTTCGCCTATTTCGGCAAGGTGGTGCTGCAGACCCTGTCCATCGAGATGCCGGCCTTCCGCATCGCCGGCGGGGCGTTGCTGTTCTGGATCGCCTTCGAGATGCTGTTCGCCAAACGCTCCGAACGGAAGGAGCGCGACACCGGCGAGGCGATGACCGACGAGGACGCCCACGACATCGCCGTCTTCCCCCTGGCGGTGCCGCTGATCGCCGGGCCGGGCGCCATCACCTCCATCCTGCTGCTGATGGACCGCACCGGCGGCACGGTGGCGGGACAGGTCAGCGTGCTGGGGGCGGCGGCGACGGTGATCGGCGGGGTGACGCTGATCCTGCTGGGCGCCGACCGGGTCGGGCGGCTGCTGGGCCGCACGGTGATCCACACGGTCAGCCGGGTGCTGGGCATCGTGCTGGCGGCGCTGGCGGCGCAGACGGTGATTTCCGGCATCACCAGCATCTATCCGCCCAACTGACCGCCGGTCTTCGCCGATACGGCTCAAACACTCCGTATGTCCCGCCGATCCCTTGTGCTGTCGGGTTTAAGCCTGAAAGACTAGTCCCCTTTCCACGGCAGCCGCTCACTCTACATGGCCTCCTGCCACATCGGCGCCGGGCAACCGCCCGGCGCAAGCCTTTCCACGCGCCCAAACAAAAAGAGGCGGCGGCCATGGAACTCGATCCATTGATCCTGTCGCGGATTCAGTTCGCGTTCACGATCTCCTTCCACATCCTGTTTCCCAGTTTCACGGTGGGGCTCGCCTGCTGGATCGCGCTGCTGGAAGCGCTGTGGGTCGGCACCGGCAAGGGCATCTACCGCAGCCTGTCGGAATTCTGGACGCGGATCTTCGCGTTGTCCTTCGGCCTGGGCGTGGTGTCCGGCATCGTCATGTCCTATCAGTTCGGCACCAACTGGAGCCGCTGGTCCGACACCGTGGGCAACGTCCTGGGGCCGTTGATCCAGTACGAGGTGGTGACCGCCTTTTTCCTGGAGGCCGCCTTCCTCGGCATCATGCTGTTCGGGCGGGACCGGGTGCCGCGCGGCATCCACCTGATGGCCGCCTGCCTCGTGGCGCTGGGGACGCTGCTGTCCTCCTTCTGGATCTTGTCGGCCAACAGCTGGATGCACACGCCGGCCGGCTTCGAGATCCGGGACGGCCGCTATTTCGTCACCGACTGGTGGCAGGTGGTGTTCAACCCGTCCTTCCCCTACCGCCTTGCCCATATGGTGACGGCGATGTTCCTGACGACCAGCTTCGTGGTTGCCGGCATCAGTGCCTTCTATCTGCTTAAGCGCCGCCATTTCGACCATGCGAAGCTGGGTCTGAGCATGGCGCTGGCGCTGATCACCGTGCTGGCGCCGCTGCAGATCTTCTTAGGCGACGAGCATGGGCTGAACACGCTGGAGCACCAGCCGGCCAAGATCGCGGCGATGGAAGGCAATTGGGAGGGTGGACCGCGCGCGCCGCTGATCCTGTTCGGCATTCCCGACGTGGAGAAGGAGACCAACCACTGGGAGATCGGCATCCCGGCGCTGTCCAGCCTGATCCTGACCCACGACTTCAACGGCAGCGTTCCCGGCCTGAAGCAGTTCCCGGTGGACGAGCGGCCCGACCCGCGCATCGTCTTCTGGACCTTCCGCCTGATGGTCGCCATCGGCTTCCTGATGCTGGCGGTGGCGGTGGTGCATCTGGTGCTGCGTTTCCGCGGCCGGCTTTACGGCAGCGACTGGTTCTTCCGCGTGCTGGTGGGCTGCATGCCCATCGGCTTCATCGCCATCCTGGCCGGCTGGTTCACCACCGAGATCGGGCGACAGCCCTGGGTCGTCTACGGCCATATGCGCACGGCCGATGCGGTGACGCCGTCGCTGACGATGGAAGCGGCGCTGATCTCGCTGCTGTCCTTCGTCGTCGCCTACTCGATCATCTACGGCGCCGGCACCTATTACCTGATCCGCCTGCTGCGCATCGGTCCGACGCATGTGCATGACGCCAAGCAGCCGCCGGAGGCGCAACGGCCCAAACGGCCGCTGTCCGCCACCGACCCTTCCATCGAACCAGCGGAGTGACCCCCATGCAGGAGATTGCGGAAGGAAGCCTGCTGACCCTGATCTGGGTCGGGATCGTCGGCTTCGCGGTGTTCATGTATGTGCTGATGGACGGCTTCGACCTGGGCATCGGCATCCTGTACCCCTTCGCACCGACGGAGGAGGACCGCGACACCATGATGAACACGGTGGCGCCGGTCTGGGACTTCAACGAGACCTGGCTGATCCTGGGCGGGGCGGGGCTGTTCGCCGCCTTTCCCATCGCCTATGCCGTGGTTCTGCCGGCGATGTACATCCCGCTGCTGGTCATGCTGATCGCCCTGATCTTCCGCGGGGTGGCGTTCGAATTCCGTTTCAAGGCGCGGGCGGGCCGGCATTGGTGGAACCGCTCCTTCTTCTTCGGATCGCTGCTGGCGACCTTCGCGCAGGGGGTCATCCTGGGCTCCTTCATCCAGGGTATCCCGGTGGAGGATCGGCAGTTCGTCGGCGGCATGCTGCACTGGCTTTCCCCCTTCGCGCTGTTCTGCGGGGCGATGCTGGTGGTGGGTTATGCGCTGCTGGGGGCGACGTGGCTGATCTGGCGGACCGTCGGGCCGCTGCAGGACTGGTGCTATCGCATGGCGCGGGGGCTGATGCTGGTGGTGCTGGCGGGGGTCGCGGCGGTCAGCCTGTGGACGCCCTTCCTGCTGCCGCAGATCGCCGAGCGCTGGTTCTCCATGCCCAACATGATCTTCCTGTCGCCGGTGCCCATCGTCACCGCGGTGCTGGCCTTCGCCCTGTGGCGGGCCATTGACAACAGCCGGGAGGTGGCGCCCTTCGTGCTGTCGATGGCGCTGTTCGCCCTGTCCTATCTTGGCCTCGCCATCAGCCTGTGGCCGCACCTGATCCCGCCCGGCGTCACCGTGTGGGAGGCGGCCAGCCCGCCGGAAACGCAGGTTTTCCTGCTGGTCGGCATGGCCTTCCTGATCCCGTCGATCCTGGGCTACACCGCCTATTCCTATTGGGTGTTCCGCGGAAAGGTGACGGGCAGCTTCGGTTACCATTGAGCGGAGGAGGCGCCCCGTCCTAAAACGGGCCGGGTTTCGAGAAAAGCGGAAGGGTTGGGGCCATGGATATCGACATCAGCTTTGCCGAGGCGATGCTGCGCCGTGGCGCCGGTCTGCTGGAGGCGGAAGCGGGGGCGGATGAAGCGGCAAGCGATCCCTTCGCCGTTCTGGCCCGGCTGCTGGCCGCCGCCGCGGCGACCGACGCGCCGCTGGTGGTGCTGAGCGAGGGCGGCAGCCACCCCGCCCTGTTCGACGAGGCCGCCCGCCGTGCCGGGGAGCCGCTGACCGCCCGCCTCGCCGGTCTCGCCGCCACCCGGCAGGGCGAGCGCGCCACCATGTACGAGTTCGACGGCAGCGGGCCGCTGACCGGCAACCGCATCGTCGCCGCCCTGCTGCGGCCGGAGGAGCGGCCAGACCTGCTGCATGTCTACATCGCCGTCGGCCGGCTGCGTGGGGGAGAGGCGCAGATCACCGTGCCGCCGGCGCTTCTGCGGTTCGACGCCGCGGCGCTGGGCCAGACGCTGGGGCTGCTGGGCGATGCGGTGTCGCGCAGCCCGAACGCCGCCACCGCGGCACTGGCCCACGCCGCCGCCGTCCTGCCGATGGAGGGTCATGAGCAGGGCGGTATGCCGGCGGCGCTGCTGGACCTCTACTGGCATGCGCTGACGCTGGCGTCGGTGCGGGCGGATGGCGGGTTGGCGGTGATGACGCCGGAGGGGAGTGCGTGAGGGTTGGCTACTGCCACCGTCACCTATTGCTATCGGAACTGTGTTTCTGACAATAGCGTGTCCGCCCCAAAAGCCCTTCTCCCCTTGCGGGGCGGGATGAGGGGTGCGGCGGCCGAAGGCCGGGGGAATCAATGGCTTGCAACCCCTCACCCCAACCCCTCTCCCGCAGGGGGAGAGGGGCTTTGACCCCATGCGCTGATCAAATGCAAATGCCATCAAGCGGACGGGGCAGACCCCGCCTCCTTTGCAATTCATTTGAAACTCTTTCCCCCGCTGCCGATCTGGTGACAGAGTTAACGTCGGTGAAATACTGCGTCACATCGTCACCAGTTCATCGGGAGCAGCCATGCGCCAGCGCCTCCGCTTCTATCTCGGCGACGAGCTTCGGGAGATCGATGCGGTCGATCCGACCCTGACGGTGCTGGACTGGCTGCGGCTGTCGGAACGGCGGGTCGGCACCAAGGAAGGCTGTGCGGAGGGCGATTGCGGCGCCTGCACCGTGGTGGTCGGGCGGCTGGACGGCGACAGGCTGCGCTATGAGGCGGTGAACGCCTGCATCCGCTTCCTCGCCACGCTGGACGGCTGCCGGCTGCTGACGGTTGAGCATCTGAAGGGGCCGGACGGCGCGCTGCACCCGGTTCAGCAGGCGATGGTCGATTGCCACGGCTCGCAATGCGGATTCTGCACGCCGGGCTTCGTCATGTCGCTGCTGGCGCTGTACCTCAACGAGGAGCGGCCGGACGGCCAGCGGATCGACGACGCGCTGGCCGGGAATCTCTGCCGCTGCACCGGCTATGAGCCCATCGTCCGCGCCGCCCACACCATGTACGAGATTGGCGACCGGGCCGCCGACCGCTTTGCCGACCGTGAGGCGTGGGCGGACAGGCTGACGGCCTTGCGCGACGGGGAGATCCTCAGCGTCGGAGCCGGCGGGCGCCGTTTTCTGGCGCCGGCCACCGTGCCGCAGCTGGCGCAGCTCCTGCTCGACAATCCCGGCGCCACCATCGTGGCGGGGGCGACCGATGTCGGGCTGTGGGTGACCAAGTTCCAGCGCGTGCTGGCGACCGTGATCTACACCGGCCGTGTGCGCGACCTGCGGCGGATCGAGGATCGCGGCGACGCGCTGGCGATCGGGGCCGGGGTGACCTACAGCGACGCGGCGGAGCGGATCGCCGCGCTCTATCCCGATTTCGGCGAGCTGATCCGCCGCATCGGGGCGGAGCAGGTGCGCAACATGGGCACCATCGGCGGCAACATCGCCAACGGCTCCCCCATCGGCGACACCCCGCCGGCGCTGATCGCCTGCGGCGCCACCCTGCGGCTGCGCCGCGGCGGCGAGACGCGCGAGCTGCCGCTGGAGGATTTCTTCATCGAATACGGCAAGCAGGACCGCCGCGAGGGCGAATTCGTCGAGGCGGTGATCCTGCCCAAACCGGCGGCGGGGGTGCGGTTCCGTGCCTACAAGATCGCCAAGCGCTTCGACCAGGACATCTCCGCCGTCTGCGGCGCCTTCCGCCTGACGCTGGACGGCGAGGGGCGGGTTGCCGACATCCGCATCGCCTTCGGCGGCATGGCCGGCACGCCGAAACGCGCCGGCGGGGCCGAAGCGGTGCTGCTGGGCCGCCATTGGACCGAGGAAAGCGTGACCCAGGCGATGGACGCGCTGGCCGGCGACTACACGCCGCTGAGCGACTGGCGGGCCAGCGCGGGCTATCGCTCCATGGTGGCCGCGAATTTGCTGATGAAGCTGTATGTCGAGACCAGCGACCCGGCGGCGGACACCCGTCTGGTCGGCGACCGGAGGCTTGCACATGCCTGATTCCATGGCGCCCGATGTCACGGCCCCCATCACGCCTGCCGCCCCGGCGCGGATCGAGGGCGCCGTCCATGACCCGCGCCGGCATGAAAGCGCGCACAAGCATGTCAGTGGCGAGGCGGTCTATGTCGACGATATCGCCGAGCCGGCCGGGTTGCTGCATGTCTATCTGGGCCTCAGCAGCCGGGCGCATGCGAGCATCCGCTCCATCGACCTGTCTCCGGTCAGGCAGGCTCCGGGGGTGGTGGCCGTCTTCACCGCCGCGGACGTGCCGGGGGTGAACGACATCGGCTGCCTGGGCAAGCATGACGAGCCGCTGTTCGCCTCGACCCTGGTCGAGCATGTCGGCCAGCCGATCTTCGCTGTCGCCGCCGAAACCCGCGATCAGGCCCGCCGCGCCGCCAAGCTGGCGGTGATCGAATATGAGGATCTGCCGGCCGTCCTGACCATCGCCGCCGCCCGCGACGGCGAGCGGACACTGGTCACCCCGCCGATGACGCTCCGGGTCGGCGACGCCGATGCTGCGCTGGCCGCGGCGCCGCACCGGGTGGAGGGGCGGCTCGCCATCGGCGGGCAGGAGCATTTCTACCTGGAAAGCCAGATCGCCATGGCAGTGCCCGGCGAGGATGGCGAGGTGCTGATCCATGTCTCCACCCAGCATCCGACCGAGGTGCAGCACATCGTCGCCCATGTGCTTGACCTGGCGGACGCCGCGGTGACGGTGGAGGTTCGGCGGATGGGCGGCGGCTTCGGCGGGAAGGAGACGCAATCGAACCTGTTCGCTGCCTGCACCGCGCTGGTCGCCAAGCGCACCGGCCGCGCCGCCAAGCTGCGCCCCGACCGCGACGACGATTTCCAGGTCACCGGCAAGCGCCATGATTTCGAGATCGACTATCGCGTCGGCTTCGACGACAGCGGCCTGATCCAGGGCGTCGACATGCTGTTCGCGGCAAGGGCGGGCTATGCCGCCGACCTGTCGGGACCGGTGACCGACCGTGCGCTGTTCCATGCCGACAACGGCTATTTCTATCCGGCGGCGCGGCTGGAATCGCTGCCGCTGAAGACCAACACGGTATCCAACACGGCGTTTCGCGGCTTCGGCGGCCCGCAGGGCATGGTCGCGGCGGAGCGGGTGATCGACGAAATCGCCTTCGCGCTGGGCAAGGACCCGCTGGAAATCCGCAAGCGGAACTTCTACGGGACGGATGCCGAGGGAGGGGAGCGCAATCTGACGCCCTATCACCAGACCGTCACCGACAACATCCTGCCGGAGCTGATCGCGCAGCTGGAGGACAGCAGCGCCTATTGGCGGCGGCGGGAGGAGATCCGCGCCTTCAACGCCAACAGCCGCATCCTGCGCAAGGGGCTGGCGCTGACCCCGGTGAAGTTCGGCATCTCCTTCACCGCCAGCCATTACAACCAAGCCGGCGCGCTGGTCCATGTCTACACCGACGGCAGCATCCAGCTGAACCATGGCGGGATCGAGATGGGGCAGGGGCTCTACACCAAGGTCGCCCAGGTGGTGGCGGAGGAGTTCCAGGTCGACATCTCCACCATCCGCCCGACCGCCACCAGCACCGGCAAGGTGCCCAACACCTCGGCCACCGCGGCGTCGTCGGGTTCCGACCTGAACGGCAAGGCGGCGCAGGCGGCGGCCCGCACCATCAGGGAGCGGCTGGTCGCCTTCGCGGCGGAGAAGTGGGGCGTGGCGCCCGACGCGGTGCGGTTCGAGCGCAACCGGGTGCGGGTCGGCGACTGCGACATGAGCTTCGCCGAGCTGGTGCGCGCCGCCTATATGGCGCGGGTCCAGCTGTCGGCCACCGGCTTCTACAAGACGCCGAAGATCCATTGGGACCGCGCGGCCGGGCGCGGCACGCCGTTTTACTACTTCGCCTATGGCGCGGCCTGCGCCGAGGTGACGGTGGACACGCTGACCGGCGAATATGTCGTCGACCGGGTGGACATCCTGCACGATTGCGGCCGCTCGCTGAACCCGGCCATCGACAGGGGGCAGATCGAGGGCGGCTTCGTCCAGGGCATGGGCTGGCTGACCATGGAGGAGCTGTGGTGGGACGGGCAGGGCCGCCTGCGCACCCACGCGCCCAGCACCTACAAGATCCCGGCCTGTTCGGACCGTCCGCGCATCTTCAACGTCGCGCTGCTGGAGAATGCGCCGAACCGCGAGGACAGCATCTTCCGCTCCAAGGCGGTGGGCGAGCCGCCCTTCATGCTGGGCATGTCGGTGTTCCACGCCCTGTCCGACGCGGTGGCGAGCGTCGCCGGGCACCGGGTCTGTCCGCGTCTGGACGCGCCGGCCACGCCGGAGCGGGTGCTGAGGTGCATTGCGGCGTTGCGTGAGCGGGTGGCGGCCTCCCCCCGACAATGACCGCACTTTCCACCACCCTCTCCAACTGGCTGACCCAAGGCGCGCCCGCCATCCTCGTCACAGTCGCCGAGGCGCGCGGCTCCACCCCGCGGGAGGAGGGGGCCGGCATGCTGGTGGGGCGGGAGGCCTGCGCCGGAACGGTCGGCGGCGGGCGGCTGGAATGGACCGCCATCGCCGCCGCGCGGCGGATGCTGGAGGACGGCAGCGTTGCCGAGACGCTCGACCTGGCCCTGGGGCCGGCGACCGGCCAGTGCTGCGGCGGGCATGTCGTGCTGCGGCTGGAGCGGGCCGATGGCGGCACCGTGGCCGCCTTGCAGGAACGGGAGCGCCGGGCGCTGGACGCGCGGCCGACCCTGCTGCTGTTCGGGGCCGGGCATGTCGGACGGGCCATGGCGACCGCCTTCGCACCGCTGCCGCTGCGCCTGCGGTGGATCGACGGCAGGGCACAGGAGTTTCCCGAAACGATCCCGGCGGGCGTGGAGCGCATCCTGACCGAAAGCCCGCTCGATCCGCTGGCGGGGGCTCCTCCTGGCGCCGGTTATCTGGTGCTGACCCACAGCCACGCCCTGGACTTCGAGATCGCCGAGGCGGCGCTGCGGCGGGGCGACGCCGCCTATGTCGGCATGATCGGCTCGGCGACGAAACGCGCGAAGTTCGAGCGCTGGTTCCGGGCGCGCGGGCGCGATGCGGGGGCGTTGGAGCGGCTGACCTGTCCCATCGGTGCGGCGCTGACCGGGGATAAGCGGCCGGAGGTGATCGCGGCGCTGGTGGCGGCGGAACTGCTGGTGGCGTTTGCGGTTCCCTCCCGGGTCTCCCTCTCCCCCCCGGGGAGAGGGTCGGGGTGAGGGGGGGCCGCTTCGAGGATTTCTTCGGCTGCGCCGAACCCCCTCATCCTAACCTTCTCCCCAGGGGGGAGAAGGGATTCTCCAGGGGGGAGAAGGGACTAGGGCAGCGGGCTTTCGCTTCTCACCCCATCGCTTCCGCCCCCGACACCAGTTCGATCAGCTCATTCGTGACCTGTTCCTGGCGCAGGTGGCGCGCCGTCGCGGTCAGTTCGTCCAGCGTGGTTTCGATGTTGTGGCGGGCCGTCATCATGGTGGACAGGCGCGCGGCGTTCTCGGCGGCGAAGCTCTCCATCGCGGCATCGGCGAGCAGGGCGAAGACATACTCGTCCACCAGCCGGGCGATCAGGTCGCGGGGCGGCATGTTGATCAGCGGCGGCACCGTCCGGGCGCCATCGCGCGGCAGGCCGAGCGGCAGCAGGGGGCGGCGCACCAGCTCCGGCGGCGCGCCCGCGTTGGTCCGGCCGTAGAGCAACTCCACCCGGCCCAGCCGTCCGTCCGCCGCCGCTTGGTAGAGTGCCTCGGCGATGCGCCGGGCGGTGGCGGTGACGGCGTCGGTGTTGGTCGCCATCGCCGTGGCCCAGGCCGGGGGACGGCCGCGTTCCTCCAGCAGGGCGGCGCCGCGCGACCCCGCCACCCACAAGGCGCAGGCCGGCGGTGCCGCCAGCGCCGCGTCGACCAGCTTTTCGGCGAAGGCGCCGACGAAGCCGTGTTCCGGCGCGAACAGCACCCAGGCGCAATGGCCGTGCCCGTTGACCGGCCATTGCTGCGGCGCGTCGTCCAGCAAGGCTGCGGCCTGGGCCAGCGCTCCGGCGATCACCTCGGCATAGGCGCGGGTACCGGCCAGCGTGCCGAGCGCCTGCTGCAGCCGCATGGCGGCGAGAGAGCGCATGACGTCGGTCACCGCCTCCAGATCCTGCACGCTGGCGCGGCGTGCCTCGACCTCCGCCAGCCTTTCGGTCATGGCGCCGCTCCGGTCAAGCCCGAGACGGCTTGCGCGATCAGGTCGCGCAGGGCCGCCTTGGTGGCGTCGTCCAGCGTCTCGCCGATATGCGGCGGGTAGGCGGCGACCAGACCCGCCAGTGCCGCCTGGAAGCGCGGCATCGCCTCCAGCGCCAGCCCGTCCAGCGTTCCATCGGCCAGTGCCAGCAGCTGCGCCGCCTGGACCGCCAGCGGGCGGGGCGACAGGTGCCGCTGCGCCAGCAGGGCCCGCATGCGCCGGCCATGCTCCACCGCCTTGCGCGTCCGCTCGTCCACCAGACCGCCGAAGCGGGTGAAGACCTCCAGCTCCAGGAACTGGGCGTAGTCGAGCCGCAGCGGCTCGGCCAGCGTGCGCAGGGCCGGCGGCTGGGCCTTGCCGCCGACGCGCGACACGCTGCGGCCGATGTCGACCGCCGGCTTCTGTCCTTCGTAGAACAGCTTGGCGTCGAGGCAGACCTGCCCGTCGGTGATGGAGATCAGGTTGGTCGGGATGTAGGCCGACAGGTTGCCGCCCTGGGTTTCGGCGATGGGCAGCGCGGTCAGCGACCCGCCGCCCCTGGCCGGGCTGAGCTTGGCGGCGCGTTCCAGCAGGCGGCTGTGCAGGTAGAAGACATCGCCCGGATAGGCCTCCCGCCCCGGCGGGCGGCGCAGCAGGAGCGAGAGCTGGCGGTGGACCGCCGCATGCTTGGTCAGGTCGTCGACGATCACCAGGGCGTGGCGGCCGCTGTCGCGGAAATGCTCGGCCATGGTGAAGCCGGCATAGGGCGCCAGCCATTGCAGGCCGGGGGCGGAATCGGCGGCGGCGATGACGAACAGGGTGCGCGCCGCGGCGCCGCCCTGGCGCACCGCCTCGATGGCCGCGCGCAGGCCGGACGCCTTCTGGCCGACGGCGACATAGACGCAATACACATCCCCGTCGGTCTGGTTGAGGATGGCGTCCACCGCGATGGCGGTCTTGCCGGTGGCGCGGTCGCCGATCAGCAGCTCGCGCTGGCCGCGGCCGAGCGGGAACATGGCGTCGATCACCGCGGTGCCGGTCAGCAGCGGTTCGGACACCGCCGCGCGCTCGGCGATGGTCGGGGCCGGGCGCTCCACCGGCTCCCACCCGTCGGCCTCGATGGGCGGACCGTCGTCCAGCGGATTGCCGAGCGGATCGACCACCCGCCCCATCAGCCGGTCGCCGACCGGCACGCGCAGGACCGTTCCGGTGCCGTGGACGGTGCCGCCGGCTGCGACCTGCGTGGCATCGCCCAGCAGGACGCAGCCGATCCGGTCATCCAGATCCATGGCGAGCCCGGCAACCCCGCCGGCGAACAGCAGAAGCTCGTCCACCCGCACGTCGGGCAGGCCGGAGACATGGGCGATGCCGTCGCCGACCGACTCCACCCGCCCGACCGATTCCAGCCGCGCGGCGGTGTCCAGCCCGTCCAGCCGGCGCAGCGCACCCGGCATCCAGGCGTCGAGCGCGTCCTCAAGCGACGGGGTCGGCATCGGTTCTTGCGGAGTCATGACGGGTCATCTCCTCCTTCGCCTCGGCCAGCGTCTGTTTCCAGCTGCGGCGGACGACGCTGTGGGCGAAATGCAGCTCCACCCCGGCGATCAGCGACGGATCCTCGGTCAGTTCCAGCGCCACCGGCCGGTCAAATGCCGCCGCCAGCCGGTCGCGGGCATGGGCGGCGTCCTCGTCCGACAGCGGGCCGGCTGCGGCGAGACGCACCGGCACCGGCGCCGACCCGGCCCCGTCCGCCAGGGCATGGCGCTGGGAGGCGTCCAGCGCCTCCACCGCCGCGCAGGCCTCTTCCAGCAGGGGGAGGGTCAGGGAGCGTGCCGGTGCGTCGCGCAGCAGGCGGGTCGCCAGCCGGGTGCCGAGATCGGCGGCGTGGCGTTGCAAGGCGCCCAGCGCCTGCGCCCGCTCCTCGGCCAGCCGGGCGCGCGCCTCCTCCAGCGCATGGTCGGCTTCGGTCCGCGCCCGGTCGAGCAGGGCGGCGCGTTCGGCCTCCGCCTCGGCGCGGGCGGCGGCGATCAGGCGGTCGCGTTCGGCCGGCAGGGTTGCGCGCTGGTCCTCCAGGCTCCGGCTTGCGGCTTCGGTGGCTTGGCGAGCGGCCTCGGCCTCGGTGCGGACGCGCTCGGTGGCGGCCTGCCGCTCGGCGATCACCGCCAGGACCGGGCGGTAGAGGAAGCGGTGCAGCAGCCAGACCAGGATCAGGAAATTGACCGCCTGGAGCAGAATGGTCCAACCGTCGATGTGCATGACGGGCTCCGGAACTGCCGCGGTCAGGCGAAGGGGTTGGCGAACAGCAGCAGCAGGGCGACGACGAGGCAGTAGATCGCCATCGTCTCGATCATCGCCAGACCGACGAACAGGGTGCGCGACAGGGTGTTGGCGGCTTCCGGCTGGCGGGCGATGGCCTCCATCGCGGCGGCGACGGCGCGTCCTTCCGCCAGGGCCGGCCCGATGGCCCCGACCGAGACGGCCAGCGCGGCACCGAGGATGCTGATCGAATGGACATCCATGATTCCTATCCCTTTTCTATTGTTCCGACCGCGCCGCCGATGAAGACCGCGGCCAGCACGGTGAAGATGTACGCCTGGACGAGGCCCAGCAGCAGTTCCAGCGCCATCAGCGGCACCGGCACGAACAGGCCGGCCAGCGACAGCACGATGGCGATGACGAACTCCCCGCTCATCACGTTGCCGAACAGGCGGACCGACAGCGAGAAGGCGCGCGTCAGCTCCGACAGGATGTTCAGCGGCAGCAGCAGCGGGGTGGGGTGGGCGAAGCCCTTCAGATAGGGCCACAGGCCGCGGCGGCGGATGCCGAGCGCCTGCGAGGCCAGCAGCACGACCAGCGCCAGCGCCGCCGCCGTTTCCAGAAAGGCGGTCGGCGCCTTCAGCCCCGGCACCAGCCCCGACAGGTTGGCAACCGCCAGATAGAGGAACAGCGTGCCCAGCAGCGGCAGGAAGGGCGTGGCGTCGGCCTGCATCGTCTCGGCGATCTGGCGGCGCAGGGTCTCCACCACCAGCTCCAGCACGGTCTGGACGCGGCCGGGCCGCTCCACCCGAAGGCGCCGCGTCGCCAGGGCGGAGCCCAGCGTCATGGCCGCCATCAGTCCCCAGGTGACGACGACCGGCAGCGTGACCGGGACCGGCCCCAGCAGGAAGACAACCGGCGTCGTCAGGGGGGACTCGGTCATGGCGTTCCCGCCTCCGCCCGCTTTTCGCGCCGGACCACGAGGCTGCGGGCAATCTGGAATCCGGCCAGCATCGCCAGCAGCGCCTCCGCCCCGCCCCACAGGGCGGCGATGGTGAAGCCGGCGGTGGCGCATGCCAACCGCAGCAGATAGAGCGGAACCGCCCGCCGGATTCCGCCCGCCACATAGAGCCGGGCGGTCGCCGCCAGACCGCGGAAGAACAGGGTTCCCAACGCCAGCCCTGCCAGCGCCCCTGTCAGGATGGAAAGAACCAGGATGGGAAGAAGATGGGGGGCGGTCATCGCGTCAACGCTCCTGCTCGATACGGTTCCAGGCGAGCCATCCGCCGAGCGCCACGCCCGCGAACAGCAGCGCCGCCGTCCAGAAAATCCCGCCGCCCGCCCGTTCGTCGAGCCAGCGCCCGGCGAACAGGCCGGCCAGCGTCGGCATGATCACCAGCCAGCCCAGCGCCCCGATCAGGGCGAGGTTGCGGCCCATCGGCCGTTCGCCCTCGCGGGCCCAGCGCTCCCGCCTTTCGCGATGGCGGCGGACGCTGCCGGGAAGCGGATCCTTGTCGTCGGTCATGGCGCCTCCTCCCCGCCGTCGGGAGTGGGGGCGAAGGGGGTATTGGGGCGGCGGCCGGGGCGCAGATAGGCCTGGATATGGCGGATCGCGGCGAGATGCATGCGGCGGGCGCCGCTGCGCGCCTCCCCCTCCTCCTCGCGGTCGCGGCGGAAGCGGGCGAGCACGTCGCGTTCCAGGGCGTGGAGGTCGCCGCCGACCACCGCCTCGCGCGTCGCCACGGCGATCCGGGCGCCGTCGCGGACGGTCAGCACCCCGCCGCGTACGGCGCAATGCCCCTCGCGGCCGTCGGCGGTGCGCCAGCTGATGACGGAGATCGCCAGGGCGGTCAGCAGGTCGGCATGGCCGGGCCAGATGCCGAAGGCGCCGCTGGCATCCTCCGCCCGGAGGTGACGGAGGCCGGTGAGCTGCGCGGCGACGGAGGTGGGGGTGGTGACGATGAGGGAGAGGTTGCTCATTCCACCCTCCCGGCGCGGTCGCGGTCGCGCACCTGATCCAGGGTGCCGGTCATGAAGAAGGCGCTTTCGGCCCAGTCGTCGCCCTCGCCGTCCAGGATGGCGCGGCAGCCCTTCAGGGTCTCCTCCAGCGGCACGCTGACGCCGCCATGGCCGGTGAAGGCCTCCGTCACCAGGAAGGGCTGGGTCAGGAAACGCTGCAGGCGGCGGGCGCGGCCCACGGCCAGACGGTCGGCGGCGCTCAGCTCCTCCATGCCCAGCAACGCGATGACGTCCTGCAGTTCGCGGTAATGGGCGATGGTCTTGCGCACATCCTCCGCCAGCCGGTAATGCGCCTCCCCCACCACCAGAGGGTCGAGCAGGCTGGAGGTGGAGCTCAGCGGATCCACCGCCGGATAGAGCCCCTCCGCCGCCATGGCGCGCGACAGCACGATGGAGCTGTCGAGATGGCTGAACAGCTCCGCCACCGCGGGATCGGTGAAGTCGTCGGCCGGGACATAGACCGCCTGGATCGCCGTCACCACCGCGCCGGGGGTGGATGCCACCCGTTCCTCAAGCTCGGCGATCTCGCTGGCCAGCGTGGGCTGGTAGCCGACGCGCGACGGCAGGCGGCCCAGCAGCCCCGACACCTCGGCACCGGCCTGGACGAAGCGGAAGACGTTGTCCATCAGCAGAAGCACGTCGCGATGTTCCTCGTCGCGGAAATGCTCGGCGATGGTGAGCGCGGTCAGGCCGACGCGCCAGCGGGCGCCCGGCGGCTCGTTCATCTGGCCGAAGACGAGCGCGGTGCGGCCGAGCACGCCGGAGCGCTTCATCTCCTCCCACAGCTCCTGCCCCTCGCGGGAGCGCTCGCCGATGCCGGCGAAGACGGAGATGCCGGTGTGGCGCTCCACCATCTTGCGGATCAGCTCCATCACCAGCACGGTCTTGCCGACCCCGGCGCCGCCGAACATCGCCGCCTTGCCGCCGCGGGCCAGCGGGGCCAGCAGGTCTATCACCTTGATGCCGGTCTCCATCAGGTCGCGGCGCGGGCTGCGCCGGGCCAGCGGCGGCGGAGGGCGGTGGATCGGCGCGCGCGGGGTGTCGGGCGGCAGCTCCGGCCCGTCGTCGCGCGCCAGCCCCATGACGTCGATCAGCCGGCCCAGCACCGCCTCGCCCACCGGGGCGGTCAGCGGACCGCCGGTTGAGCGGGCCGGCGCGCCCCGCCGCAGGCCGGAGGTGCCCTGCAGCGCGATGGCGCGGACGGTTGCGGCGTCGAGATGGCTCTGCACCTCCGCCACCAGCCGCTCGGGACCGTCCCACAGGATCTCCACCGCGTCGAACAGCGGCGGCAGTGCCGTTTCGGGAAAGCGGATGTCGATGACGGAACCGCGGACCGCGACGACCCGGCCCGGCGCCGAGTCGGAATCCGGGGCGGCAGGTGGATCGGCAGGCGGTCGCGCGGAGGTTTGAACGGACATGGTCACTCCGGCCGATTGGGCGGGACGGGAACCGTGCAGGATGGTGGCGGTAAGGGCAGTGCCGCGGCAGGGCTACATTATCGAAGCCCCACCCGGCCTTCCCCCGGCGGGCGGGGGAAGGGGCGCCTGGATGCTCCCGTGGATTTCTCCCGTGGGGCGGCGCCGTGGGGGGTGGAGGGCAACGCGTCAACCAGATCGACCACCGGATCCCAGCATAGCCCCCTTCGTTGCGTTGCGGCATTGCGTCAAATCAAACCCTGCCCCTATGGAATCGCCCGGGCTGGCTCCTGTCCCGCCGGGAGTTCATCCGGGAGGCCATCGGCCTGGATCGTGATGGCGACGCGGCGGTTGCGCGCCATCGAGACCGGGTCGGTGCCGGTGGAGAGCGGCCGGGTGTCGGCGAAGCCCACCGCCGAGAGCCGGTCCGGCGCCAGTCCCAGCTCGATCAGCCGCCGCACCACGCTGGCCGCCCGTCCGCCCGACAGCTCCCAGTTGGAGGGGAAGCGGCGGTTGCCGATCGGCGTGGAGTCGCTGTGCCCCTCGACCACGATGTCGCCGCGGGTGGCCGCCAGCGTCGGGGCCAGCCGGCGCAGCAGGCCGTCGCCGCCCGGCGTCAGCTCCGCCTGTCCGGGAGCGAAGAGGATGCCTTCGCCGATGACGATGCCGACCCGGTTCTGCCGCACGTCGACCGCCACGCTGCGCGGCACGCCCAGACCCGCCAGGGTCTCGCGCCAGCGCTCCGCCACCCGGTCGGGCGCCGTCACCGCCACCTCGCCGTCGTCCAGGCGCGGCCGCGGATCGGCCGGCACGGCATCGGCTGCCGGCGCAGGCTCGGCTTGCGGCGCCGGTTCGTCGAAGAG
This sequence comes from Azospirillum lipoferum 4B, assembly GCF_000283655.1. Taxonomy (NCBI): domain Bacteria; kingdom Pseudomonadati; phylum Pseudomonadota; class Alphaproteobacteria; order Rhodospirillales; family Azospirillaceae; genus Azospirillum; species Azospirillum lipoferum. The sequence goes on from NC_016623.1 coordinate 570,682, forward strand.
CGGCGGGATCGGCAGGGGGGCGGGAAGCGTGACCGGCTGCGACAATGCCGGAGTTTCCGGTTGCGGCGTGGTCGGCAGCTGGTCCTTCAGGCTGGTGATCGCCAGCAGCATGACGAACACCGACAGCAGCAGCGTGACCAGATCGGAGTAGCTGAGCAGCCAGATCTCCTGATCCTCCTCCGCGCCGGCCTGCGGCAGGACGTTGCCCGTCGCGATTCCGGCCGCCCAGGTCGGGGAGGCGAGATCCTCCGCGTCGTCCGGCGCGAGACCGCCGTTCGCGGGCCTGTCGTCACGAGGTGCCATGGAGTTCGTCCCCGCGCTCGCGCACGAACTCGGCCAGCGCGTCGGCGATCACCGTCGGCGAGCGGCCGAGCCGCACCAGGATGATGCCCTCCAGCAGCACGTTCAGCATCGCCACCCGCCGGGCGGTGCGCTGTTCCAGCTTGATGGCGATCGGCTTGAAGACGAGGTTGGCCAGCACGACGCCATAGAGCGTCGCAACCAGCGCCACCGACATGTGCTCTCCCACCTGGGCGATGGTGGCGGTTCCCAGCTGCGCCATCATGCCGATCAGCCCGACCAGCGTCGCCAGAAGCCCGAAGGCGGGCGCCAGCCCGGCCAGCGTGCGGAACAGGCGGGACTGCACCGATTCCCGCTCGATCAGCTTCTGGATGCGCCAGTTCATCACATGCAGGATGTCGTTGACCGGCGTGCCGTCGGCGATCAGCTGCAGCCCCAGCCGCAGGAACGGGCTGCCGGCTCTGGTCCCCTGCTCCTCCGCCCGCTGGATCTGGCCGCGCTGGTAGAGCCGGGCGAAGGTCACCAGCTCCGCGATGTCGGTGGCGATGGACTCGTCGTCGCGGAAGATGGTGCGGAGGGCGGCGAGGGCGGCGCGCAGCTCGCTCGCCCGGAAGGCCATCAGGGCGGAAACGGCGATGCCGCCGGCGATGATGACCGCGCCGGTCGGGTTCCACAGAGCCTCCATCCCATGGCCGAGGCCGATGTAGGAGAGGAGGCCGACCGCACCCAGAAGGCCGACGGCCGTGGCGTTCAGCAGGCGGGTGGGACGGGAGGACGCCGCAGAGGGGGCGGGCTTGGTGGGCGCTTGGCCGGGCGTTTGGATGGACATCCGACGCCTTCGTCGTTCATTGGTATTTTATTTATTAGGAACCCGTAATGACCGGCTGTCAATCCGGGGGGCGGCGGGTGCGGAGGGTGAGGTCGGCAAGGCCAGGAAGCCCTTCTCGGGATGAGGGGGGCGGGCGGCTGAAAGCCGATGGAAATTGAAAGGCTTGCGTCCCCTCACCCCAACCCCTCTCCCGCAAGGGGAGAGGGGCTTTCAGGACGATCGGCTCATTGGAAGTGTCGACGTCCTGCGGCGGTCAGCCGCGCCCGAACAGGCGGCCGAGCAGGCCGGGGGGTGGGGGCCGGGTGGGGTCTGCCGTTTCGGATGGGGCAGGCTCCTCCGGTTCCTCCGCCACGGGGCGCGGCACGCTTTCGCTCGGGTGCCAGGGTGCGACAGAGGCGGCATCCGCCGCGCGGCCCTGGAACAGGGCGACCCCGGCTGCATGGCCGGTTTCCAGCGCCGCCGGCTCGTCGCAGCGCCAGAGGACCAGCCGCCCGGCGCCGAAACGCTCTACGGCGGCGGTCAGCAGATCAGCGGCGCCGGAGGCTCCGCGAATCCACTGTGTCTTGATGAAAGCCGGTTCCAGTCCGCCGAGGTCCAGCCCGGCCAGCGCCGCCAGCGGCACATGGTCCAACGCCACCGCGAAGCCGGCGTCGGCCAACCGTCCGGCCGCCGCGACCACCCGCGCCGGGGCCAGCGAGAGTTCCCAGCAGGGAAGCTCGGCGGTGATCCGCGTGCGCATCTCAGTCGGAATGGCGCGTGCCAATTCGTCGAAGCCGTCGTCCAGCGCGGTGGCGGTGTGCAGGTCGATGGCGAAGGGGCGGGGATCGCGGCTGCGGTCGCGGGCGATATGGCGCAACAGCCCGCGGTCGAGCCGCACCGCCACCTCGTGGCGCAGCCAGGAATCGCGGCGCAGCGACAGGGAAAGCCGCGATTCCAGCTCCTCCAGCGATATGGCCAGTTCGGTGGTGACCACCGCGGGGTGGGCCTCCGCGAAGGACCAGACCGGCTGTTCGCGGACGATGCTGTCGATGTCGGCGCCGTGCAGGACCCGCTCCACCTCCAGCAGATGGGCAAGCGCCGCGGTCGGCGCGTGTTGGGCCGCTTCGCGCAGGGCTGCGGTGGCGTCGTCGGGAAACAGGTCGGCGAACAGGCGCTCGCCTTCCGTCGCCATGTCGTAGCGGTCGGTGTGGAGCGTGCCGAAGCCGTGCGACAACAGGGTGTGCGCCAGCGCTCTGGCCCCGGCGTCGAACAGCGGGGCGGCCTCGGCCGGGGCAAGGATCAGCAGGCGGGGGCCGGCGAGCCGGAACACCTCGCGCGGCTGGCTGCCCAGCCAGCTTTCCAGATAATGGTCGAGTGTCATGGCGAAACGCGGATCGCCGCCATGTTCGATCCCGCGGAGATCGGCCAGCAGCGCCGCCAGCGGTTCCGGCGCCGCCCGCAGGGCCTGCAGGCGTGCCAGAAGCGTATGAGCTGCCGCGTCCGCCATCGCCCCATGCTCCCGACCGTTCATGGCGGAAGTGTCGCGCCGGGCGGTGCCGGTCGCAAGGGGCGATGACGCCGCGGGACAGATACGATCAGCCCATGATCTCGAACTTGATGCCCTGGGCGAGCGGCAGAGCGGAGGAGTAGTTCACCGTCGCCGTCTGGCGGCGCATGTAGGCCTTCCAGGCGTCGGAGCCGGATTCGCGGCCGCCGCCGGTCTCCTTCTCGCCGCCGAAGGCGCCGCCGATCTCCGCACCGCTGGGACCGATGTTGACGTTGGCGATGCCGCAGTCGGACCCGGCGGCCGACAGGAAGCGCTCCGTCTCACGGACGTCGGTGGAGAAGATGCAGGAGGACAGGCCCTGCGGCACCGCGTTCTGCAGCGCGATGGCTTCCTCCAGCGTGTCGTAGGCCAGGACATAGAGGATCGGCGCGAAGGTCTCGTGCCGCACCACCTCGGTCTGGGCCGGCATCTCGACGATGGCCGGGGTGACATAATAGGCGTCGGGGAAGCGGTCGGTCAGCGTGCGCTCGCCGCCGGTCACCGTGCCGCCCTCGGCCTTCGCCGACTCCAGCGCGCGCTGCATCGCCTTGAAGGCGTCGGCATCGACCAGCGGACCCATCAGCACGCCGGACTCCAGTGGGCTGCCGATCGACACGGAAGCATAGGCGGCCTTCAGGCGCGGCAGCAGCTGGTCCTTGACCGAGCGGTGGACGATCAGCCGGCGCAGCGTGGTGCAGCGCTGGCCGCAGGTGCCGACGGCGGAGAACAGGATGGCGCGGAGCGCCATGTCGAGGTCGGCCGACGGCGCCACGATCATGGCGTTGTTGCCGCCCAGTTCCAGGATCGAGCGGCCGAAACGCTCGGCCACCACCTTGGCGACCTCGCGGCCCATGCGGGTCGAGCCGGTGGCCGAGACGATGGGGAAGCCCGGATGGGCGACCAGCGCCTCGCCGATCTCACGGCCGCCCTGGACGACCTGGGACAGGTTGGCCGGCGCATCGCCGAAGCGGGCGACGGCGCGGTCGAAGATCACCTGGCAGGCAGCGGCGGTCAGCGGGGTCTTCTCCGACGGCTTCCAGACGACCGGGTCGCCGCAGACCAGCGCCAGCGCCGCGTTCCACGACCACACCGCCACCGGGAAGTTGAAGGCGGAGATGACGAGGCAGGGACCGGCCGGGTGCCAGGTCTCGCGCATGGAGTGGCCCGGACGCTCCGACGCGATGGTCAGGCCGTAGAGCTGGCGCGACAGGCCGACGGCGAAGTCGCAGATGTCGATCATCTCCTGCACTTCGCCCAGGCCTTCCTGGTAGATCTTGCCGGCTTCCAGCGAAACCAGACGGCCGAGATCCTCCTTGGCGGCGCGCAGCTCCTCGCCCAGCAGGCGGACCAGCTCGCCGCGGCGCGGCGCCGGCACCGAGCGCCACGCCTCGAAGGCGCGGGCGGCGTTGGCGACGATGTCCGACACCTGCGACGGCGCGGTCTCCGCCACCGTGGCGAGCGTGGCGCCGTCGACCGGCGACCGGGCGGTGAGCCCGGCTCCGCTGGAGGTCAGGCCGAAACGGGAGAGGATGTCGCTGTGCTGCACCGGGGTGGCTCCTTGGGTCTGTAGAATTCTCCCTCTCCCCCCCGGGGAGAGGGGATAAAGCGGGGCATCGGTTACTTCCCCTTCCCCGCCGCACGGATTTCGGACAGCGTCCGGCTGGGGGTCAGGGCTTCGGGGTCGAGCTTGATGTGGATGATCGCCGGCAGGCCGGACGCGCGGGCGCGTTCGAAGGCCGGGGCGAACTGGTCGGTGGTCTCCACCGTCTCGCCATGGCCGCCATAGGCGCGGGCGAAGGCGGCGAAATCCGGGTTCTTCAGCTGCGTGCCGGACACGCGGCCGGGATACTCGCGCTCCTGATGCATGCGGATGGTGCCGTACATGCCGTTGTCGACCAGCAGCACGATGACGGCGGCGCCTTCCTGCACGGCGGTGCCGAACTCCAGCCCCGTCATCTGGAAACAGCCGTCGCCGGCGAAGCACAGCACGTCGCGGGTGCGGTGCTGCAGCTTGGCGGCGATGGCGGCGGGCAGGCCGTAGCCCATCGAGCCGCAGACCGGCGCCACCTGGGTGCCGAAGCGGCGGAAGCGGTGGAAGCGGTGGATCCAGGTGGCGTAGTTGCCGGCACCGTTGGTGAAGACGGCGTCAGGCTCCAGCCGCTCGTCCAGCCAGGCCATGATGCGGCCCATCTGCACGTCGCCGGGGATGGTCTCGGGCGGGGTGCTCCAGGCCTCGTAGGCGGCATGGGCGGCTTCGGCACGGGCGGCCCAGCCGGGCTTCGCCGTCACGGGCATGCCGGCCGTCGCGTCGAGGAAGGCGGCCGGCGTGGCGACCATGCCGAGGGTCGGGCGATAGACGCGGCCGATCTCCTCCGCGCCGGGGTGGATGTGGACCACCGCCTTGCCCCCAATCTTCTGGGGATCGGGGATGCCCAGCAGGTCGTAAGCTTGCGACGGCACCTCGGAGAAGCGGTCGCCCAGCAGGATCAGCAGGTCGCTGTCCTTGACCAGCGCCGTCAGCTTCGGGTTGATGCCCAGCCCGATGTCGCCGGCATAGAGGGGGTGGCAATGGTCGAACAGCATCTGGCGGCGGAAGGTGACCGCCACCGGCAGCGACAGCCTTTCCGCGAAGACTTGCAGCGCCGCAACCGACTCCTCGGTCCAGCGGGAGCCGCCGACGACCAGAAGCGGCTTTTCCGCCTTGCCCAGCAGGTCGCCGAAGGCCGCCAGCTGGGCCGGGGTGGGGGCGCTGTCGACCGGCTCCGCCCGCGGGGCTGCCGCGACGTCGGCGGTTTCGGTCAGCGTGTCTTCCGGCAGGGCCAGTACCACCGGGCCGGGCCGGCCGGACATCGCGGTGTGGAAGGCGCGGGAGATCATCTCCGGCACGCGGTCGGCGCTGTCGATCTCGGCGACCCATTTGCACATGCCGCCGAACAGCTTGCCGTAATCGACCTCCTGGAAGGCGTCGCGGCCGCGCATGCCGCGCTCGATCTGGCCGACCAGCACGACCAGCGGGGTTTCGTCCTGCTGGGCGACATGGATGCCGGAGGCGGCGTTGGTGGCGCCGGGGCCGCGGGTGACGAGGCAGACGCCGGGACGGCCGGTCAGCTTCGCCTGCGCCTCCGCCATCATCGCAGCACCGCCCTCATGGCGGGCGACGACCATTTCGATGGGGCTGTCGTGCAGGGCGTCCAGCACGGCGAGATAGCTCTCGCCCGGCACGCCGAACACCCGCCGCACGCCCTGCGCCTCCAGCGCTTCGACGATCAACTGACCACCGGTCTTCATCGCGATGCCGCCCCGCCTGCCTGTGGGAATAATCCGGATCTCCAGGATACCGACCGTGCCGTGCCGCGCGCCAGGGTGCAAACGACATTCTTTCCACAGGTCATGAGCTTTGGTAATGAAGCGGTCATGGATCTGCAGCGCCGCCTTCTCCCCTCCATGAGCATGCTGACCGCCTTCGAGGCGGCGGCCCGCACCGGCAGCTTCACCGCGGCGGCGGCGGAGTTGTCGCTGACGCAAGGGGCGGTCAGCCGGCAGGTCAAGGCGCTGGAGGACCAGATCGGCACCCCGCTGTTCACCCGCAAGGGCCAGCGGGTGAGCCTGACCCCGACCGGCGCGCTCTATGCCGATCCCATCCGCGACGCGCTGCGCCAGATCGCGGCGGCCACCGTGCGGACCATCGCGGCGCCCAAGGGCGGCGTTCTGAACCTCGCCATCCTGCCGACCTTCGGCACGCGCTGGCTGGTGCCGCGGCTGCCGGCCTTCCAGGCGGCGCACCCGCAGGTGACCATCCACTTCACCACCAAGCTGGCGCCCTTCGATTTCCGCCTGCACGACCTGGACGCCGCGATCCATTACGGCTTCGGCGACTGGCCCGACGCCGTCTGCGACCATCTGCTGGACGAGGAGGTGCTGCCGGTCTGCTCTCCCGCCTTCCTGAAGGCACATCCGGTGGCGGAGCCGGCCGACCTGCCGTCGCTGCCGCTGCTGCACACCAGCACCCGCGCCGACGCCTGGAACGAGTGGCTGTCGGCCCAGGGACTCGCGCCCCGTCCCGGCGCCGGCATGGTGTTCGAACAGTTCGCCACGACCGCCCAGGCGGCGGAGGCCGGGCTTGGCGTGGCATTGCTGCCCACCCTGCTGGTCCGCGCCGAGCTTGAGGAGGGCACCCTTGTGCCGGCCATCGACCGGCCGCACCGCAGCGCGCGGGCCTATCACCTCGTCCACCCCCGCGGCAAGGCCAACCACCCGCCCTTCGCCGCCTTCCGGCAGTGGCTGCTGGCGGAGGCGCGCGGCTGTGCAGTATGATGCGAGCGCTCTTCCATGCATGGTTGGGCTGATTCTGTTTCGAGGATGATTGAATGGCTCCCCGCGTCTCGGTTCTGCTGCCGGCCTGGAACACGGCGGCGTATGTCGAGGAGGCCGTGGGGTCGATCCTGGCCCAGACCTACGGTGACTTCGAGCTTCTGGTGCTGGACGACGGATCGACCGATGGGACGGCAGACCGGGTGCTTGCCATGGGGGATTCGCGGCTGAAGGTCTTCCGCAACCCGGTGCAGCTCGGCCTGTCGGGCATCCTCAATGTCGGGCTGGCGCTGGCGGAGGGGGAATATGTCGCGCGCATGGACAGCGACGACATCGCGGCACCCGACCGCCTCGCCCTGCAGGTGGCTCTGCTGGACAGCCGGCCCGAGGTGACGGTCTGCGGCGCCGATCTGGAGATGTTCGGCGACGCCACCGGGGCGAGTGACGCCGCGGTTGCCGATTGTGACATCAAGGCGCTGTTCCTGGAGGCGGCGCGGAATGTCTTCGACGCCACCTCGCTGTTCCGCCGCGACTTCGTCATGAAGCATCGGATCCGCTGGAATCAGGCCTATGTGTCGGGCGGCGATCTCGCCTTCTGGATCGATTTCATGCGCGCCGGCGCCGTCTTCACCAATGTGAAGAAGCCCCTGCTGCGCTACCGCCGCCACCCGACCGCCTTGTCCAGGAACGTCACCGGAACGGCCTCTGCGGTCTATCGCATCCGCAAGGGGCTGATCGCCGATTTCTATCCCCACCTGACCCAGCTGGAGGTGACGGCGCTGGCAAACCTGTTCGCCGGCAGCCCGCCGGGGGGCGGCAGCTTCAGCTTTTCCTCCTTGTGCGAAGCCGTGGCCGCCGCAACCAAGGCGAAGCGGTGGACCGAGCCGGTCTTCGGCGAATCGCGGTCGGTGCTCGACCAGATCGTCAACAACCGGGTGCTGCGCTTCCAACAGGCGATCCTGCGGCAGGGGTGAGTCAAGGTCACCCCGCCGCCACCAGCTCCGCCGTCCCCTCGCCGTCGCGCCGCACCGTCAGCCTGCGGTCGTGGAAGGCGGCGAGGCTGGGGCGGTGGCCGATGCTGACCAGGGCGGTGCCGGGCAGGCGCTCGCGCAGCAGGCGGTAGAGCCGTTCCTCCGTCTCCGGGTCGCAGGCCGAGGTCGCCTCGTCCAGATAGAGCCAGCCGGGCTTGTGCAGCAGGGCGCGGGCGACGGCGATGCGCTGCTGCTCGCCGCCGGACAGGCGTTGCGACCAGTGGTCCTCCTCCGCCAGCCGGTCGGCGAAAGCGGCCATGCCGACGGCGTCCAGGGCCTCGCGCACCGTCTCGGTCCCGAAGGCGTCGGGGGCGGCCGGGTAGGTGACGGCGGCGCGCAGGGTCCCGATAGGCAGATAGGGCCGCTGCGGCAGGATCATGCTGCCGGTGGCGGTGGCGGTGGCGGTGGCGGTGCCGCCGGCCGGCAGCGCGATGCGGCCTTGCCCGAAGGGCCAGATGCCGGCGATGGCGCGCAGGATCGTGCTCTTGCCCGAGCCGGAAGGGCCGGAGATCAGCAGCGTCTCGCCCGGCCGGACCGTCAGGTCGGCGCGCAGCAGCGGCGTGCCTCCGGTCGGCAGGGTCAGGGCCAGCCCGTCAAGCGTAAGGGCATGGTCGGCGCCAACGGTGCGCTCCACCCCGGCATGGTCGCGGCTGGCTGCCCGGACGGCCTCCACCGCATGGTGAAATCCGGTCAGGCGGGTGGTGGTGGCGTGCCAGTCGGCGAGATTCACATAGGCGTCGATGAACCAGGACAGCGACCCCTGCACCTGTCCGAAGGCCTGCGATGTCTGCATCAGCGAACCCAGCGGCAGGGCGCCGCTGAAATAGCGCGGTGCGGCGACCAGCAGCGGGAAGATGACGGCGATCTGCCCATAGGCGGAGGTGAACCAGACCAGCCGCTTCTGCGTGCGCATCAGCGCCCACCAGTTGGCGACCACGCGGGCGAAGCGCTCGTTGAAGCCGCGGGTTTCCTGCGCCTCTCCCTGCTGCAGGGCGACGCTTTCGGCATTCTCGCGCAGGCGGACCATGGCAAAGCGGAAGTCGGCCTCGTAGCGTTGCTGTTCGAAGCTGAGCCGGGCGAGCGGCTTGCCGATCCGGTGGGTGATCCAGGTGCCGGCGACGGCATAGACGAGCGCCACCCACACCATGTAGCCGGGCAGGTCGATGCCCAGCCACGGAATGGCGACCGAGCCCGACAGACTCCACAGGATGGCGAGGAAGGAGAGCAGCGACACCAGATTGGTCAGGAAGCCCAGCGACAGGCTCAGCGTCAGCTGCACGAAGCCGCGCAGATCCTCGGCGATGCGCTGGTCGGGGTTGTCGGTGCCGGTGTGGGCGAATTGCAGGCGGTAATAGGTCTGGTTCTCCAGCCAGTCGCCGAGATAGCGTTCGGTCAGCCAGCGGCGCCAGCGGATCTGCAGCATCTGGTTCAGGTACAGGCGGTAGACCGCCACCGCGATGAAGACCAGCGCCAGCCCGCCGAAGACCAGAAGGGAGTGGATGAAGGCGCCCTGGTCCTTCTCCTGCAGCGCGTTGAAGATGTCGGCGTTGATCTGGGTGAACCAGACTTCCATGAACACCGCGCCCAGATTGAGGACGACGATTGCCGCCAGCAGTCCGCGTGCCGCCCATTTCTCGTCCGAGGACCAGTATGGTCTGGTCAGGCGCCAGACGTCGGACAGGAAGTGACGGGCGGCGGACAGGCGTCCGGTGGGAGCAGGCGGAGAATATGCACGCGCGGACATCGGCCGGGCACTCGCAAGCGGTCAGCACATGGGATGCCGATTACCATCCTTTGCCGCAGCGGAGGCATGAATTCGCTGTCACTTGCCGCCAGCGGATCGGCCGAGGCCGCCACGAGGTGCGGCGGCATGGTGTTGGAGGGGGGCGCTGGAGGGGGCGCTGGACGGCAAGGTCGGCGGCGCCGCGCCCCGAGGCAGCCGGATCCTACGGTCCCGTCCGCTCCAGGAAATACTCCATCTCCTGGATGATGCCGCTCTGGGCGGCCCACAGGGCGGCCTGGGTGCGGTTGCGGACGTTGATGGTCTGCATGATGTGGCGCACATGCAGCTTGACCAGATCCTCGGTCATCAGCATCTCGCGCGCGATCTCCTTGTTGCTGCATCCGTCCATGATCAGCTTCAGGATGCGTGCATGGCGCGGATAGAGGCCGGGATAGCCCAGAAGCTCGGATTCATGCTGGGCCGCCGACCCGTCTTCGCCGTTGCGGCGGAGGGCCGTGGGTGAGAAATAGTCGAAGCATTCCTCAGGCACCACCGGTTCGCCGGCATGGATCAGGCGCAGGGCCAGGACGAAGGCGGTCGGCGCCATCCGGTTCAGCAGATAGCCGCGCACGCCGAAACGCAGCGCCATCCGCATGTGATGGGCCGAGAATTCGTCCGCGATCATCGCCAGCCTGGCATTTTCGCCGTACCAGCTGCGGAAGTTCCAGGCGTCGGTCTTCAGCGATGCGAGATCGAACAGCACGATGTCCGCCGTCCGTTCGCCGGCCCGTTCGGTGCCGCCGTTGCCGGCCGGCGGTTCCAGCGTGACCACCGCCCCGCCGGCGGAAATGCCGGCGGCATAACGGTCGCCCGCCCCGTTCGCCCGCCCGTTCCATGCCGTCTTCGGGGAAAGCCCCGTGGCAAGCCGGCTTTGCGGATCGATGACCTCGAAGCAATCATCCAGGATGTTCAGGATGGACTCACGCAGCAATCGGCTTTGATTGTGGACTATCACACGAATGCGGTCGGGCATGTCCGTCTCCCCCAGGAATGGACGATATGGCAGGCGACATCGTCGCGCGGCTGGACCGCAGGGCCTCCTCCCCCGGACGCTGTACGGTAGGGCGGCAAGGGCGACGTGGCGATGATGGCTGCCGGTTTCTTCCGTCCGGCGATGTGCCTTCGGCTCCCCGTTCGAGCCTTCGCGTTGCTCCGTCGACTGCCGCCGCGCTGAACCGGCGCGATGTGCGAATTCGATGGACGATGCACGTTGTATCGATGGGTGCGTGTTCGTCCGATCGAATTTAGATCGAACTATGATCCGGCACTCACGGCATTGTCTGCATCACTTTTGGAAAGCTTCCAGGGTCAGAGGGAGAGAGTGTCATGCCGGCAGGAGAAGCCCGGCCCTGAAAGGCGAACAGTAACTGGGCTATTTTGCACCGGATATGGGAAGTGATAGCCCAGTCAACCCGCGCGGGCCTCCAGTGGATGACGTCTTGTGGAGAGGGGGCGTAGATGAATCGGCCGAAAGAATGCGCCTGTACTGCAAGAAAAACGGTTTAAAAAAACAATTTCAATTAGAAGCAGCAACTTCGAAGGCCGTTCCATTGGCGCCCGCCCGCAAAGATAATATAGACTCTTAAACAGCTGCGACCAGCCGGACAATTCGGCGGCCGAAAAAGGCGGGGACGAAGCCCCGCCGAAGCGGGCCCCCGTCCCCATCCCGAACCGTCCGGTTCCGTCTTAAGCCGCTGCCTTAAGCCGCCCCCTTACGCTGCCATGTCCTGGGTGATGGCGTAGACCCCGGTATCCCAGCGGTCGATGGCGGTGTCGAAGCTGCCCATGCCGTTCACCACGTCGAAGCTCTGGGTGGTGTTGTGGATCAGATCCTGGACCGTGTAATGGCCGTTGGCCAGCTGCAGCTCCACATGGGTCGCCACCGACTTGCGCGCCGCGGTGTCGTTGAAGTCGACCCGGTCGGACGCGACCACGATCAGCCGGTCCTTCTGGTCGTAGAAGCCGTAGCCGGTGATCTGGGCGTCCGGATCCGTGTCGGTGAAGGTCAGCGGGTGCTTGTAGGTCAGCGCCTCGTCGCCGATCAGCACCGGGGCCTTGGCCTTCAGCGCGGCGATCTCGGCATCGCTGAACAGGCTTTGCCCCTCGTAGGTCGCCTGCGGGATGATCCAGGCGCTGGGCGCGCTGGCCTTGGTCATCGCCGGCAGGGCGGCGTCGCTGACGTAATAGCCGAAGGTCACGCCGGCATCGTGCAGCTTGGTGATCGGCGTCAGCAGCTCGCCCAGATAGGCGTTGCCGATGGAGTTGCCGGCCGGCTCCAGCGCGTTCATCGCCTTTTCGGCATTGGCGCTGTAATAGAGCGCCGGGCCGAAGGGGCGGGTCGGCACGATGTCGCGCAGCATGTCCAGCCAGGGCTGCTTCACCTCGCCCCAGTCGTGATAGCTGCGCGACCACTGCTCCGCCGCGCGGCGCACGCCGCCCTGGTCGTCGGCGATCATCGTCCAGCCGCTCTGCAGCCAGGTCTGTTCCAGCCGGCCCCAGCCCAGCTCCTCGCGCGCCGTGCCGGAGACGCCGGTGTAGAGGCTGTCGACCGCACCCCAATAGTCCTTTTCCGACGAGGACATCATGTGGCCGAAATGGGCGTCCGGCGCGCGGGCGGCGTGGATGCCCAGCATCGCCTGCTCGTAGGAGGCCGGCGCCTGCTTGTGCTGCATCGTGAAGCGCTCGAGCGTCTGGACGTTGAACAGGATGTCGTCCTCGTTCATCTTCTCGGCGATCACCCGGGCGTCGACGCCGGCGAATTCGCGCATCGCCGCCGGGGTGAAGGACACCTGCGTGGTCAGCCAGGCCGGCTTGCCGGTGTGCTCGACGATGGACTCGTCCAGCGCCTTCCAGCTTTCGGCCCAGCCGTCGACGAAATAGTCCAGCCACTTGGTCGGATGGTTGGCGACGATGTAATCGGCCTGCTGCGCCAGGGTGGTGCCGGAGACCTTGATGCCGGTCTTGGCGCTGAATTCGGCGATCATCCGCGTGTTGAAGAAGTCCATCACGCCGGAATGCGGGCTGCCGTCGAAGAAATCGGCAAGCTCATAGCCGCGGGTGCCGGTCAGGGCGGACAGGCGGCCCAGCTTGTCGGCCATCCAGTCGCCGTAATGGGCGGTGCCGCCGGTCCAGCCGGCCGGCGCGTCCTTGGTGTCCAGCGGCATCAGCGGGCTGACATAGCCCCAGCCATAGGGATTGCCGCTGTCGGAATTGAGGATGTTGCCGTCGGCGTCGCGCCCCAGATACTGCTGGTGCGCCTTCACCCAGGAGACCCAGGCCTTGTGGCCGCCGAGATTGGCGAACTCGCCGCCGGTCTGCGAATACTCGAAGGTGTCCTCCCACAGCTGCAGGCCGATCAGCGGCATCACCCCGTCGGCCAGATGGCCGGCGGCGACATCGCGCGTCTCCTTCAGGTGGGTGGAGCTGGCATAGTCCGGCACCGATTCCCAGAACAGGTGCTGCGGCGCCAGCCCGCGGTCCGCACCCCAGGAGATGGCGGACACGTCGGACTTCAGCGGCGGACGGTCGCTGCTGACCCCGGCGCTGGCGGTGTGCTCGTTCTTCGGCAGCGTCGGGGAGGGGGCCGGCGCGGCGGGGGCGGTGGTCGAGCTGCCGCCCAGCATCGCCTTGGTGACGGGGACGTTCAGCGTGCCGTTCCACCACAGCCCCTGCTGGCCGGCGACGACGTCCCTGCCGTCCAGCGCGCCGCGGTCATAGGTGACGCCGGCGGCGGTGGAGGCGACGCTGTGGCCGTTCACCACGACGGAGCCGATAAAGAGGCTGCGGTCCTGGCCGTTGACGACGGCGTCGTTGTCGTACTGGACCTGGATCTTGTGCGCCAGCGCCGGGTCGAGGTCGACCGTGAACTTGTAGGCGGTCTGGGTGGTGGCGGACACCTTCGCCTCGCCCACCACCTTGCCGTCGGCCAGCAGCTTGAAGTGCGGCGGCACGCCGCCGGCGCTCTTGCCCCAGGCGTTGACGACGACGCTGAAGGACTTGGTGGCGGCCGGCTCGGCGGTGGCCGCGTCCGGCGCCGGGAACAGGGTCGCCGGCAGCGGGACGTTCAGCGCGCCGCCCCAATACATCGCTTCCTGGCCCTTCACCACGTCGCGACCGTCGATGGCACCCTTGTCGTAGGTCACCGACGGATCGGTCACGGCAATCGGGGTGCCGTTCACGGAGACGGCGCGGACGAACAGGTTGCGGTCGGCGCCGCCCGCCATCCCGTCATTGTCGTAGACGAGCTGCAAATTATGCGCGGTGTCGGCGGCGACCTTGGCGCTGATGGTGTAGCGCCCGGCGCTGCTGCCGTTCACCGTCGCCTGTCCGATGGTCGCGCCGTCCAGCTTCAGCGCCAGATGCGGCCAGACGCCGCCGGCTTCTTGCCCCCACGCGTCGATTGCGAAGGTGACATCGATGAGATTGGACCCGGTGATCGCCATCGGCACGACTCCCATTAACGAAAGATTAAGAACGTACAAGGTCGGGGTAATCAGATCGATTTGGCTACCCTTCCCGTTCGGGAGTCTTGACAGGTCATCGCCATCGTTTGGAGAGTCAAAGATGGGATATGTATTTGACTCATCTTTGACTCTTCCGTAAAAAACGATTTTGGTTGTGCGATTTCTTCAGCCGTTGAAAGCAATGGCGAAGCAACGACAGACTTAAGCCTGTTGAGCGGATTCGGTATCTTTCGTTTGTTTGGTGTGCGCGGCGTCTCCGTGGTCCACTCCGGCGTGAACCGCCGCCGATACCGTCGATACAGCCGAGCAGGGGAAGCGCGATGCGCATTGCCGTGGTGACGCAGAAGATCGTCCGCCATGACGGGCAGGGCCGGGTGAATGCCGTCGTGGTGGAGGAGTTGCTGCGCCGCGGGCACGAGGTGGTTGCCATCGCGACGGAGGTTGCCGACGAACTGGCGCGCCATCCCAGCCTGCGCTGGGTGCCGGTCAGCGGCGGCGGGGTGCCGACGCAACTGGCAAAAGATCAGCTGTTCGCCTGGCGGGCGAGCCGGGCGCTGGCGCGGGCAAGGCGGGCGGGGCTCGACCGGGTGGTGGTGAACGGCTTCGTCAGCTGGGCGCGGTCGGACGTCAACGCCGTGCATTTCGTCCATTCGGCCTGGATGCGCTCATCCACCCATCCCGTGCGCAAGGGTCTGTCGCCGCTGTCGCTCTACCGGGCGCTCTACACCCTGCTGAATGTCGGCTTCGAGCGCTGGAGCTTCCGCCGTGCCGGCCGGCTGGTGGCGGTGTCGCGCACGGTGGCGGAGGAGTTGCGACGGGACGGCATCGACCCGGCCCGGCTGGCGGTGATCGACAACGGTGTCGACGTGGCGGAATTCCGGCCCGGAACGCCCGACCCGACCGTGTTCGGCCTGCCGGCGTCCCGTCCGGTGGCGCTGTTCGTCGGCGACGCCCGCAGCGACCGCAAGAATCTGGACGGCGTTCTGCGCGCGCTGGCCGAAGTGCCGGACCTCTCGCTGGCGGTGGTGGGGGACGAACGCGGCGGTCCCTTCCCGGCGCTGGCGCGGTCACTGGGGGTGGAGGATCGCGTGCGCTTCCTCGGCCACCGGCGCGACGTGGCGGCGCTGATGCGGGCGGCCGACCTGTTCGTCTTCCCGACCCGTTACGAGCCATTCGGGCTGGTCCTGCTGGAGGCGGCGGCGAGCGGGCTGCCGGTCGTCACCACGCGGCTTGCCGGCGCCAGCTGGCTGCTGGAGGACGGGGCGGCCGTCGTGCTGGAAGACCCGGATGCGCATGACGCGCTGGTCGGGGCGATGCGCCGTTTGGCCGCCGACCCGGAGGAGCGCCGCCGCATGGGAGAGGCCGGCCGCCGCATCGCCGAACGCCACGACTGGCCGGTGACGGCGGGGCAGTATGTGGACCTTCTGGAAGCGATGGGGCCGCTCGCCAGCGGTGTGGAGATGGGCGGAGCGCTGGTCAGGTCGGCGTCGTGAGGGGCACGTCATCGCACTCGGAGACGAACGCCCTCTCCCGGGGCGGGAGAGGGTGATACATGCGATTGCCCTGCGAGACGGCCTCACCTGACCTCCAGCCGCAGATCGACCGTCACGCTGTCGCTGCCGGCCGGTGCGTCCGCCACGGCGATGCCCACCGCGGCGGCGGGGCCGGGGGCCGGGTCCACGCGGTGCGGCAGGGCGACGGCGGGGCGCAGGACGGTGCCCATGCGGATGGCGCCGCGGGTCTTGCCGACCGGGGCGGTGCCGGCGGTGGCGACGGGGACGATGCCGCCGGCCGGGGCTGTGGTCAGGGCGACGCCGTCGGCCGGGCGGTCCGGCTCCAGACGGCGGACGCGGTCGTAATCGCGCTGCACCAGATTGCCGGCATCGATGCCGCCGGTGCCGACCTTGCGGAACTCGCCGGAACAGTCCTGCGCCTCGAAGCGGTTGGCGCGGCAGGTGCCGGTGACCGACAGGGCGGGGGCGAGCCCGTCGCGGCCGAGGCGGATCAGGCGGTCGGCATCGTCGAACCGGTTGCCGACTGCACTGGCGGCGACGATGGCCGCGGTCTGGATTTCGGCCGCGCGGTCGTTGGTGCCGTCGCCGAAGCTGGCGGTGCCGCCGGTGAACCGGTTGCGCTCCAGCGAGCGCACCACGATCAGACCGGCCGTCGGCTGTTTCGCCAGCCGGTATCCGGGCAGGAGCGAACCGCTGCAGCCGATCAAGCTGTTGCCGTACATCTCCGCCAGGGGCCCATGGATCCAGCCGTTGCCGCAGGCCTCGAAGGCGCAGTCCAGGAACTTGTTGTTGGACAGGAAGCTGCGCTTGGGCGGGCCGTCCTCCGCCAGGATGCCGTAGGGCGAGAAGCCGAAATGGCAGGAGATGAAGCTGGAATGGTCGATGCCGTTCTCCGGCGCGACGGCGATGGAGGCCAGCGTGTTGCCGGCGAGATCGGTGTCGAGGAACAGATGGTCGCCGAAGCTCTCGGTGCCGGCCGACCAGTAGGCGCCGATGTGGTTCTTGGTGAGCTGGCAGGAGATCAGCGAGGAATGGTCGCGCCAGACATCCACCCCGGCGCGGAAGCCGAACACCCCCACCCGTTCCAGCACGAAGCGGGAGGTCAGGGCCACCCCGCCCATGCCCGGTGGCGGGTCGCCCGGCCGGTTGCCGGGCTTCGGCCCCTGCAGGCTGAGATGGGCGATGCGGCTGCGTTGGTAGCCGTCATCATCACGAGCCGCCAGCCGGCTGCCCGCCCGGATGCCGAAGCGGCCGGCGCCGAGATCCTCCGGCCAGGACAGCAGCGAGGCGCGCATGCCGGCGCCGACGATCTCCACCTCGTTGAAGGCCTCGTCATAGCGGTCGAGGTTGGGCAGGACGATCTCGCCGTCCAGCCGGTAATGGCCGGGCGGCACCATCACCGTTCCGCCATGGCCCGACCGCGACAGCTCCAGCACGGCACCCTGCAGGGCAGCCCAGTCGCATTCCCGGTCGAGCGAGCGGACATGCGGATGGACGCGCCGCGCCGCCTCCAGGCTCTTGTAGCGTTCGGACAGGGGATGGCTGCGGCCATCGCCGATGGCGCCGCGGTCGCGGATCGACAGGGCGGGACCGGCTGACGGCGACGGTTCGGGTCGGGGGCGCAACGGCTTGTCCTGTGCGGCCTGCGCGGCGGCGGGGAGGGCCAGCGCCGCGGCCAGCAGCAGGCGCCTGCCGATGGGGCGGAAAAGTAGCGGAGGGGCCGTCATGGCGCGCAGGCCCGCGCCGCCGGTTCGTCGAGCCGTGCCAACGCCGCCAAGCCGCCACCCAGCGCGGCGCGGTAGACCTCCTCCACCCGGTCGAGATGGCGGTCCAGCGTGAAGGGCGCACGCCAATAGTCGGCATGGGCGGCGCGGCCCATCCGCTGCACCTCGCCATCATGGGAGAGCAGGCGCAGGCAGCGGGCGAGGTCGGTGACGTCGCCGCTGCGGAACAGGAAGCCGTTTCCGCCCGGCTGCACCGCTTCCGCCGCCGCGCAATTGTCGCTGACGATCACGGGAACGCCGTTGGCCAGAGCCTCGTAGGCGGCAAGCCCGAAGGTCTCGTACCACAGCGACGGCACCACCAGCGCCCGCGCCCGCCGGACCTCCTCCAGCACGGCGCCGGGCGGCAGCCAGCCGGCGAGTTCCGCCTCCGGGTTCAGGCGGCGGACCGCCTCGGCCTCATCGCCGTCGCCGACGAAGCGCACCGGGGTGGCGGCCTGCGCCGCCGCCTCGGCCAGAAGGGCGGCGCCCTTCTCGCGCGACAGGCGGCCGACGAACAGCACATTGCGGTTGTCGGCGACGGGAGCGGGGCCGCGGTCGCGGAGGTCGTCCGGCACCTCCACCGGGTTGGGGATCGGCAGGGTGACGGTGCCGGGGGGCAGATGCGGCGCGATCACCGCGCGCTGGCGGTCGCTGAGCGTCACCAGCGCCATGCCGCCGGTGAAGCCGCCGGCCAGCGCACCCGCCGCATGCCTAGCCGCCCGCCACCATTTGTGATGCTGGGCGCGGGCGTCGCAGTCGGTGGCGAGGCAGCCGGCGGACAGCGCCCGGTGCGGGCAGTTGACGCCGTCGGGAAAGACGAAGAAGGCGCCGTTCGGACAGAGCGGGAAATAGTCGTGCAGGGTCAGCAGCACCGGCAGGCCGGAGCGGCGGCAGACCGGAAAGACGCTGGGCGACAGCGCCTTGGCCCAGCCATGTATATGGACCACCGTGTCGTTGGCCGGGCAGCGGGCCAGCAATTCGTCGAGCGCGCGTGCCGACTCCCGGTTCCAGATGCCGCGGAGCGCCGCCTGCATGCGGTCGGCGTTGCCCTTCAGGTCGGGCTGTTCCAGGCAATGGACGGTGATGCCGTCGATCAGCAAGGCGGGGTCGATGGGCGGCACGGCGGTGAAAAAGTGCACCCGGTGGCCGCGCCGCGCCAGCCCGACCGCCCCGGCGATGGCGACCTTGGCCAGCCCGCCGCTGGGATGGGCATGGTCGCAGAGGATGACGATGCTGCTCATGGCGGCGGGCTCATTGCAGGGCGTCGCGGTAGACGGCGGCGGTGCGGGCGGCGATCACCGGCCAGTCGAAGCGGCTGCGCACCAGCGACCGGCAGGCGTCGGCATCGGGCAGCCGGCGCTGGCCGGTCAGCGCTTCCTCCAGGCCGATGCCGATGGCGCGCGCGTCGGTTCCCGCCAGCACGAGGTCGCCGTCCAGCCCCTCCACCACCTCCGGCAGGCCGCCGACGGGGGTGACCAGCACCGGCGTGCCGGAGGCCAGCGATTCCAGCGCGGTGATGCCGAAACCCTCCAGCGCCTGCGACGGCATCACGCACAGGTCGGCGGCGCGGTAGGCCAGCGCCAGCTGCGAGTCGGGCACGAAGCCCAGCAGCCGCACATGTTCCTCCAGCCCCAGCGCGCCGATGCGGTCCTGCAGCGCCGCCGCTTCCGGGCCGCGGCCGGCGACGACCAGCAGCGCGTCGGGCACCCGGCGGCGCAGTTCCACCATGGAGTCAACCAGAGCGGCCAGCCCCATCCGCTTGACCAGCCGGCGGACCGTCAGGATCACGGGGCGTCCCTGTGGCCAGCCCAGCCGCGCCCGCGCCTGGTGCCGGCTGTCGGGCAGATCGTAGCGGTCGGCCTCGACCCCGCCCGGCACTCGCTGGATGCGGTCGGGCGGCACGCCGTAGCGCTCGGCCAGGATGGTGCCGAAGGCGCGTGACAGCACGACGAAGCGGGTGGCGCGGTGGTAGACCAGCCGTTCCACCAGGAACTTCAGCCGCACCGACAGGGCGCCGGCCCCCTCCGCGGCGCTTTCCAATGCCCAGGGGCCGTGGAAATGGACGACCAGCGGCCGGTTGCGCAGGGAGGGCAGCGCCCCCACCGTGTTCAGCGCGAAGTGGGAGGCGACAAGGTCGGGGGCCTGCCGGCGCAGCGCCGCGGCGATGGCGGTGCGGGCCGCCGCCACGCGGCGCGGCAGCGAGGCGGTCGGCGGGGCGAAGCTGTCGATGCGGGCGCCGTTGTCCAGCGTGGCGGAGGTGTTGCCGAGCACCAGCCCGGAGAAGGCGATGCCCTGCTGCGGCAGATGACGGGCGAGGTGGTAGAACATGTTCTCCGCCCCGCCATGGGTTTCGGGGAACCAGCCCAGCCCGAGCTGGAGCACGCTGGCCTCCCGCATTTCCGCGGGGAAGGTCAGGCTTCCGTCCATCGATTGTCCTCCTGGGGCTTGTCCTCGGGGCGCATGTCCTCTGGGCGGTGCTCCGTGGCGAGCGCCGCCGGTGGCGGCGCGGGCTGGAGGCTGGCGAGCCCGTAATTCTTCGCGGCCATGCCCATGCCCAGGAAGAACCAGAAGCCGACGCCCGTGACCTTCACCAGCGTGTGTTCGAACACCATGCAGCCGAGGATCGTCAGGGCGGCGGCCTCGGCACAGCGGGCGAAGGGATCGGGCGGGGCGCCGCCCCGGCGCAGCAGCCCGACCATCAGCGTGACGATGCCCGCGACATAGCCGAGCGTGCCGGGCCAGCCCAGCTCGTAGGGGACGCGCAGGATGCCGCTGTCGAAATAGGCCATGGCGCCGAGATGGCCGTCCTCGTTGGTCAGCTTGGTCGCGGTGTCGACGGTGCCGAGCCCGGCGCCGCGAACCTCCGTCAGCGCCTGGATCAGGAAGCGGCCGTAGAACTCCTGCCGTTCCTGATAGCTGCGGTCGTTCTCCATCGAATTCAGCGTGTCGAACCGCTTGACGATGGCCTGATTGACCAACGGCACGCTGAGCAGCGGCAGGGAGCACAGCACCAGACCGCAGCCGACCGCGACCAGCCGCAGCCGGTGCCGCCCGGGCATCGTCAGCAGCAGCCAGACGAAGACGAACAGCCCCGCCAGCCACGCGGCGCGGACGAGGCTGAGCAGAAGCGATCCCAGCGCCAGGGCACCGGCGATCGGCACCAGGATGCCGCGCGCCGCCGGCAGCACGGCAAGCCCGGTCACCAGCAGGAAGGCCAGCGGGCCGGAGCTGTTCAGCGTGCTGAACACCCGCACCTGCATCGGCAGCGGCATGCCCTGGTTGGTCATGCCGACATTGATCAGCCAGCGCGCATCCCAGGGCGGCATGACGAAATACTGGATCAGCCCATAGCCGCCGACCAGCGCCATTCCCAGCACGAAGGCGCGCAGCACCGCGTCGCGGATCTGCGGGTAGATCGGCCAGTGCAGGGCGACATAGAGGCCGAGCGTCACCGGCACCAGCCAGTTCAGCAGCGCGAAGGTCGCCGCCGCCATGCCGGCCTGGGTGACGCCGTTGACGTAGGCGTAGAACAGCCCGATCATCACCGGCACGAATCCGAAATAGGCGCGGTAGCGCAGCATCGGCAGATACTGCGCGATCACCAGACAGGTCATGGCGCCGACGGCAAACGGCGTCACCATCACCGGGCTGATCACGCTCCATCCCGCCTGGTAATCGACCAGCCGGCGCACCTCCGGCGTCAGGAACCACAGCCACCAGGTGAAGGCGGCGAAGCGGGCCGGGTCGCGCGTCACCAGCAGGGCGCCGGTGGCGAGCGCGCCGACCGGAAAGACGATTTCCAGCAGGCCGGCCTTGCCCATCAGCACCGGCATCGCCACCACGAACCAGAAGAGGGCGGGGGCCAACTTGGCGACGGACGGCAGGCCGTCCCCACCCTGGTGGTGGCCCGGCCGGGTCTGGTCGATCCCCGCAGCGGTGCCGGCAGTGGCAAAGGTCATGCCGGCGACTCCCGCCAGTCGCGCATTCCGGCCAGCCGGCCGCGCAGGGTGGCGCGCAGCTTCGCCCCGGCATGCCGGTCGCCGCGCAGGGCGAGCCGCGCCCATTGCACCGCTCCGGGAAACTCGCAGGTGCCGACCAGGAAGGCCCAGGCGGCGAAGACCATGCGGTTGGCCGGACTGAAATGGGCCATCAGGGCGATGGTGTCGTTGTAGGTGGCGTTCTCCTGTGCCAGCGGGTGGAAATGGTCGGATCCGCGCTGGTCGATGTCGAAGCGGACGGCCGGGAAATGGTCGACCGCCACCAGCGGGTCGTAGACCAGCCGCCAGCCGCGCCGCGACAGCCGCAGGCAGAAATCCACCTCGTTGCGGACCTGGGCGCCGCTGCCGCGCAGCCGGGTGTTCAGCCGTTCGTCGGCGATGGCGGCACGGCGGAAGCTCCAGTTCGCGCCCTTCAGGACATCGACGTCCTGCGCCGGGCCAACGCCCAGATGGTGGTTGCCGATGACGCGGCCGAACCATTGCAGCCGGCCGACGACCTGCCTCTCGCCGGTTTCGGGCACGCCGTCGTGATAGACATGGTCGCGTCCGCCGACGCCGCCGATCCTGGGATCGGTGCGATACCACGCCTCGATGCGCTCCACCCAGTCGGGATGGGGAACGGCGTCGTCGTCGGTGATGGCGACGATGTCGGCGCGGGCATGGTCCATGCCGCGGTTGATGGCCGCCACCTGTCCCGGCACCTCGATCTCGACGACCTGCATCGGCAGCGCGCCCTCGTAGCGGCAGGCGACCTCGGCGGACGCGGGGTCGGTGTCGCGCACGGTGACGATCACCTGGGCGGGCGCCATGGTCTGGCGGACCAGCCCGTCGAGGCAGCCGGCCAGCTGGTCCGGCCGGCGGTAGGTCGGGACGATCACGGTGACGCCGAGGCGCTCCGTCGTATCGGGATCGACGGGGACCAGCGGGATCGGCCGGGAAATGGCGGTGGGGGGCATGGTCTCGCTCATGCCGGGGCCAGCTCCCGCCCGCGGGCGCTGTGGGCGGCCGGACGGGCCGGTGCCAGCGACGGTTCCTCGCCGTTCATCCAGCTGTCGATGGTCTCGCGCAGCCGCGTCTTGAACACGGCCCGGTCGAAGCGGGCGGCATAGGCCTGGATGGCGGTGGGGTCGAAGCGGTGTTCCTGCGCCTCGAACCGCTCCACCGCCTCGATCAGCGCCTCGGGCGTCTGCTGGTCGAAGAACAGGCCGGACAGGCCGTCCTTCACCGTCTCTGTGGCGCCGCCGCGGTTCAAGGCGATCACCGGCCGGCCGGCGGCCATCGCCTCCACCGGCACGATGCCGAAATCCTCGTTGGCGGTGAAGACCAGGGCGCGGCAGGAGGCGTATTGCCGGTCCAGCTCCGCGGCGGAGCAGTGGCCGAGCAGTTCCACCGTCGGCCCGGCCATCTGCTTCAGACGGCGGAACTCCTCGCCTTCGCCGACGACGACCAGCTTGCGGCCCATGCGGTTGAAGGCCTCGACCGCCACGTCGGCGCGCTTGTAGGACACCAGCTGGCTGACGAACAGGTAATGGTCGCCGGGCGGCTCGGCGGTCGCGAAGCGGCGGGTCTCCACCGGCGGGTTGATGACGGTGGAGTCGCGGCGGTAGACCCGCCAGATGCGCTGGGCCACCGTTTCGGAGTTGGCGATGAAGCGGTCAACCCGCGCGGCGGTCGCCAGATCCCACTGCCGCAGCCGGTGGATGGCGTAGGGCATCAGCGGCCGGATGACCGGACCCGCCGACGACAGATAGTCGTGATAGCCGCTCCACACATAGCGCATCGGCGTGTGGCAGTAGCAGACATGCAGCGCGTCGGGTCGCGTCAGCACGCCCTTGGCCGGGCCGGATTCGCTGCTGATCACCAGATCGTAGGCGCTGAGGTCGAGCTGCTCCAGCGCCAGCGGCATCAGCGGCAGGTATTTCTGGTACATCCGGTGCGCCATCGGCAGCCGGTCGATGAAGGTGGTGGTGACCCGGTGGCTGCGGATGACCGGAGAGATGCGCTCCGGCCGATAGACGTGGGTGAAGACGTCAGCCTCCGGATACAGCTCGCACAGGGCTTCGATAACCTTCTCACCCCCGCGCATCCCGACGAGCCAGTAATGGACGATCGCGACTTTCATGGTGGGTTCTCCGGCAAGGGGCAGACCTTCGCGAAAGGCTGGAAATCGGCCGCTCAGGCGATGCGGCGCAGGCGGTAGGAGCGGCCGCCGGGCGGGCGGGCGCCATATTCGAGGTTCGCGTGTTCGCGGGCGTTGACCATCGACAGCACCGCCCCGCTGACCCGTCCGCCGACCTGCCGCACCTGCCTGATGCCGGCGCCGGCGAGGCTGGAGGCGGTGCGCGCCCAGCGCACGACATAGAGGATGCGGTCGGCCAGCGGCGCCAGGATCAGCGCGTCGGACACCGACAGCACCGGAGGCGTGTCGAGCACGATCACGTCGTAGCGTTCGGACAGTTCCACCAGCAGCGACAGCATCGCCTGGGAACCGAGGAGGGTCTGCGGCCGGTCCACGAGCCGGCCGGCGGCGATCACCGCCACCCGGCGGCGCTCGTCGAGATGCAGCACCTGATCCAGCGTGGCGTCGCCGCCCAAGAGGTCGGTCAGGCCCTTGGGCGGCCGGCCGTTGCCCAGCAGGCGGTGGACGGCGGGCCGGCGGGTGTCGCAATCGACCACCACCACGCGGCGGCCGGCATCGGCCAGGAAGGCGGACAGCGCCACCGCCAGCGTCGTCTTGCCCTCGCCCGCGACGGAGGAGGTCAGCATGATGACCTCGCCGCCCTTGGCGGTGGCGGTCTCGGCACCGGTGCGGACCAGCCGCAGCCGGGCGCATAGCCGCCAGACCGCTTCGGCGAAGTCGCTGCCGCCGGTTTCCGCATAGGGATCGCGCGCGGACTCGGCGTTCCGGCCCCGCTTGGTCCGCCCCAGCAGCGGCACGATGCCGACCGCCGGCAGGCCCAGCAGAGCCTCCACCTGATGGGAGCTGTAGACGCCGCGCTGGCCCATGGTGCGCACCAGAGCGATGCCGGTGGCGATGGCGCCGCAGACGACCGCGGCCAGCCCGGCCAGCACCGTCTTGCCCGGCCCGACCGGACCCGTCGGCACCGAGGATGAGGACACGATGCGCACGTCCGGCGTCATCTCCAGCGCCTGGAGCACCTGCGTCTCCTTCAGCCGGGTGACGGCGCGGCGGTAGTTGTCGTCGGACGCGTCGGCCTGCCGCTGCAACTCGCGCAGACGGACATCGGCCTGGAGGGTGTCGAAGGATTCGGTGCGCAGGCCTTCCAGCCGGCGGCTGAGGTCCTGGATTCTGGCGACCTGCTGCTCCACCTCGCCGCGCAGGCCGCGGACCACGCGGTCGACCTCGGTGGCGAGCGAGGCGTTCAGGTCGCGCAGTTCGGCGGCCGGACGGGTCAGCGCCGGGTGGCGGTCGCCATATTGGGCGCGCAGCTCGGCCAGCTGGGCGCTGAGCGCCGCCTGGCGCTGGCGCAGGCCGGTGATCAGCGGATCGCCGCCGATGTCGGCGCCGACCAGCGATTCCGGGTCGCCCGGACGCACGGCCTGCAACTGGCGCAGCCGGGCCTGGGCGTTGGCGTGGGCGGACCGCGCCTCCGCCAACTGGGCGTTGAGGGCCGACATCTCCTCGTTCACCAGCGGGGCGTCGCGGCCCTTCACCATGCCGGTCTCCGACCGCATCGCCTCGACCGCGGCGCGGCCGGTGGCGGTCATGTCCTGGCGCAGTTCGTCCAGCCGGCTCTGCAGCCATTCGCTGGCGCGCTGGGTGGCGTTGCGCTTCGCCTCCACCTGGATGGCGATATAGGCGTCGGCCACCGCATTGGCGGCTCGGGCGGCCAGCTGCGGATCCTTGGCCTCCACCGTGATGCGGATCGCGCGCGACTGCACGCCGGGGCTGATGCGCAGGTTCTTCTGGAAGGCGTCGATCAGGCGGGCGCTTTCCATCTCGGCGGCGTCGCCGGTGGGGGCGGCGGGGCGCGGCGGCGGCGTCAGCATGGCGGACAGCGGTTCCGGCAGGGCGCCGACCACGTCGATCAGCAGGGCGCGGCCGTCCTCCAGCAGCGGGGTGAGCGGGCCGGGCTTGGCGGCGGTCGCCGCATATTCCGGTTCCTGGCCCAGGTTCAGCGCCTCCACCACCCGGCGGGCGAGATCGCGGGAGCGCAGGATTTCGACCTCGGTGTTGACGGTGTCCTGATAGATGCCCATCGGCTCCGACACCGAGGGGATGTTGATGACCCGGTTCGGATGCGGGTCGATCACCACCACGGTGGAGGCGCTGTAGAGCGGCGTCATCGAGTTGATCAGAAGCACCGCCGGCAGCCACAGGACCGCGGTGATGCCCAGGATCAGCCATTTCTGGCGCCAAAGCGTCTGAGCCAGCCGTTTGACGTCGACCTTGTCGGCGCCCGAACCGACCGGCGGTGCGACCAGACCGGAGGCGAAACCGGCCGCGCCGGACGGCAGGCGGTGTTCCGGTGCTTCCATGGGCTGAACTCCTCTATCTCGACTGACTGTGCGCGGGTAAGTCCGATGGGTGGATCGGGTGGTGACTCAGCCGACTTCGGCCGGGTCTTTTGCGGTTTTGACGGGTGCGGCGTTGGTGGCGGCAATGTCCTGCGCGGCCCCGGACGTGCCGGATGGCCGGTCCGGCGGCGGGAGATGTGCCGTCTTCGCCTCTGCCAGGATGCGGGCGTAGCGGGCGACGGTGTTGGGGGTGACGTTGACAAGCTTGCCGGTCCCGCCGCCGGCGACGAGCTGGGCGACCTGGAACAGCGCGCGGCCCTTCTCCAGAACCTCGCCCGGCAGCATCCACAGGATGGAATCGATGTTGGACGCCAGCCATCCCGGCTTGCCGCCGCGGGTCAGCCGGCGTTCGGCGGAGCGGAGCTGGGCGGTGTTGCGGATGGTGTAGAAGGGCGACCAGCCGTCCCAGTCGCCGGCGGTGAAGGGCAGGGCGACGAAGTCGCCGTCCACCAGCGCCGGCGCGGCGCTGCCGAAACCGGCCTTGGTCCACATGTAGTCGAAACCGGCGGACCGCACGGCGGCGGCGATGTCGGGCCGGACCGGGCCGGGACGGGCGTCGTCATAGGGGCGCCACGCCTCGTAGAAGCGGTCGAGCCGGTAGCGGCGCAGCGCGTTGCCGATCATCCGCCGGGCATCCATCGCCGGGGCGGCGGTTCGGGGGGTGGCGCGCGGCGCCGCGGCTTCGGTCTCGGCGCTTTCGGCGCTGGCGGCCGGCGTTTCCGACGGGCGCGGGCGGGGGGAGATGCGCAGGACCGGGCGGCCCTCCTCCCAATGCAGGCGCGGCGTGCGGCCGGGCACCAGGGGGGAGTCGACCAGCGGCCACCAGCCCCGCGGCATCAGGCCGGACGGCAGCATGGTCGCCACCTCCGCCCGCGCATCGGTCAGCAGACGGGCCAGTTCGTCCGCCTGCATCTCGCCTTCGGCGCAGACGCCGCGGCCGGTGCTGCCCAGCAGAAGCTCCACCCGGCCGAGCACGCCGCCGCGCTCCTCCGGCACCGCCAGCAAAGCGAGGTCGGCGGGGCTGGACTGGGTCAGGCTGTCGACCGTGACCACCAGGCCGCAGCGCAGGCCGGTCGCCGCCACAAGATCGAGGATGCGCGGGATGCAGTGCAGCTCGCGGATCATGCCCGACCACAGAACCAGGGTGGTCAGCACCCGCCCCTCATCCGCCCAGCGGCGCAGCGTGGCGTCGTCGGGCTCGTAGTCGGTGAAGGGCTGCGGCGGCTCCTGGATGCGCAGCGGCACCGCGGCGGCGCTGGCGAAGGGCGGGTCGGGATCGACGATCTGCAGGCCGCGGCCGAGCCGGCCCAGCGCGAAGAAGTCGTGGTCGTCGAACTGCCGGCCATAGACCGGGTCGGCCCCGGCGCGGATCAGGTCGGCGGCGCGGTCGATCACGTCGGTCTGCGGCCGGCCGTAGAGCGGCAGCAGGCGCTTGGCCGCCGCCAGCGGCAGCTGCGCCGCGATCAGGTCCGGGTCGCCCAGCAGGGTGCCGCGTCCCCACTCCGCATGGCGGTGGGCGAGGCCGGCGCTGAAGCTGGCATAGCTTTCGCCGGCGACCTTGCCCTCGACGGCGTCGAGTCCGCCGGGGAAGTGGCGGGCGCGCACCGGATCGACGCAGTACCCGACGAAGCGCCTCGCGCCCAAGGCTTCCAGCCGCTCGCGCAGGCCCGCGTCGGCGCTGGCGTCGATGCCCAGGCGCGGTTCGGCCAGCAGGCGCGGGTAGAGGAAGGGGGCAGCGACGATGCCGAGCGGGGTCTGCGGCGCCATATCCAGCACCGCGACCTCGACGGGCAACGGCTGCCCCAGCAGGCGGAAGGCGGTCTCGTAGAGGGCGGCGGGGTCGGTGCTGCGCAGGGCGCATTCGCCGCCGGCCTCCACCACCGGCCACAGCGGCGAGGCGGGGTCGCCCAGCGCCACGACGCGGTAGCAGGTGGTCAGCCACAGCGCATGATCCAGGTGCCGGCCGCCGGCCATCAGGCTGCCGGTGCCGGTCGCCTCGGTGCGGTTGCCGTCCTCCCAGCCGCCGAAATGGCGGCCGCTGCGGCGACCGTCATAGTAGAGGTCGAAGGCCCAGCCGGCGCGTTCCGCCGCCGCGGCCAGCACCGGCGCCATGGCGACGCGGTGCGGGTCGCCGCCATGGGCAAGGAAGAGGAGCAGGGACGGTTTCGTCACGATGCGTGCCCCTCCGGCCCGTTGCCGCCGCGCTTGCACCACCACAAATGCCATTTCGCCACCCCCGGCGGTCCGAAATGGTCGGTCTTCTGCAGGGTCAGGCCGGTCGCGGCGATGGCCTTGCGCATCTCCGGCGCCCAGTGGTGGCGAACCAGCGCCTTCCATTCCGGCAGGACGCCGTGGCAGCGCATGGTCGCCAGCAGCCGGTCCGGCCGCCAGCGGTAGTAGCTGGGATAGGCCACAACCCAGAGCGGGTTGGCATTCGTGGTGTCGCAGGCGATACGACCGCCGGGCTTGACCACCCGCTGCAGCTCGCGCACGCCGGCCTCCAGGTCGGGCAGGTGGCAGAGCAGATCCATGGCGATGACGAGGTCGAAGCTGTCGTCGGGGAAGGGCAGCTTGCGGGCGTCGGCCTGCTGCACCGCCAGGGCGGGGAACCGCTCCTTCGCCTCGGCCAGCATCTCGTGCGAGATGTCGACCAGGGTCACGTCGTGGCGTTCGGCGAAGGGGCCGGTGATGCGGCCATAGCCGCCGCCGACGTCGAGGATGCGCATCCGCGGCGCCCGCTCCAGCTCCGCCGCCACCGCGCGCCGCTTCTCGTCATAGATGCGGTAGAAGGGGGTGGTCGGATGGTCGGGGCGGAAATGGCGGCGATAGCCGTTGTTGTAGATGCCGGAATTGGCGGCCTGCGTGCGCTCGGCCTTGGCATGCTCCAGCAGGCTGGCGACCTGTGCGGCCACCCTGTCGACGTCGAAGGCCTTGGCGCGTTCCAGCCCGGCCTTGGCCGCCGCCTTCAGACCGTCCGGGTCGGCCAGCCGGGCGATCAGCATGTCGCGCAGCGGTTCCGCTTCGCCCGGCGGGACCAGCCAGCCGGAACGGCCGTTCTCGACGATCTCGGGGAAGCCGCCGCAGTCGCTGGCGACCACCGGCACGCCCAGCGCCATCGCCTCCACCACCACGAAGCCGAAGCTTTCCCACAGCGACGGCACGACGGCCAGCTCCGCCCGCGCCACCACGGCCAGCGCGTCTTCGCGCGGCAGGGCGCCGGTGAAGTGAACGCGGTCGGCGACCGGGGCGACGTCGCGGCGGAACTGGTCGATGACGGCGGCGCTCGCCGGGTCCTCGCCGCCGACCATCACCAGATGCAGGTCGGGGTTGGCGGTCAGCACGGCGGGGATGGCGCGGCCGAGGGCGGCGATGCCCTTGCGCCCTTCCAGGCGACCGAAGAAGGCGATGAAGCGGTCCGGCAGGGAAATGGGCGGCTTGCCGGCCCCGGCGGCCTTCACCGCGGCGAGGTCGATGCTGTTGGGGATGACCTGGATCAGCTCCGGCGCGATGTGCCAATAGTCGGCGACCCGGCGGGCGATGGCGCGGGTGGAGGCGTAGATCGCGGCGCTGCGCTTGGTCTGGTCACGCTCCAGCGCGTTCAGCAGGTGGGTGTGCGGGCCCCAGCTCTGGGTGTTGGTGTCCACCACCAGGCCGGTCGGGGTGGCGAGCCGCGTCACCACCGGGATGGTGCTGAAGCGGGTGAGCCACCAGGCGTCGGCATCGAACTCCGCCGCATGGACCACGTCGGGATTGAAGGAGCGGACGGCGTCGGCCAGACGGCGGTTGGTGCGGAAGCGGTCCAGCATCGGCTGGATGCGCGGGCCGGGATCGACGCGCCGGACCGTTACCCCGTCCTCGATCGTGGTGCCGGCCGCAGGACCGCCGGCCTTCCACGGCGTCACCACCTGAACCGCATGGCCCAGCCGGGTCAGCGCGCGCGCCATCGTCTGGGTGTGGGTGGCGATTCCGCCGAGCTTTTCGCCGGGCGGATATTCGGGCGTCAAGAGCGACAGTCGCATGGTGGGTTTCCTCGATTGCCGGGTGATTTCCGGGTTCAGGCTTTTTGTCGGGTCATTCTCTGGTATGTCCGGCCGCGGTGGCGGCGGCCGGTGGCGGCTTGTTGAGCAGCTGTCGAGGCAGCGAGGCGAGCAGCGCGGGGTCCGGCAGGAAGGCCCGCCAGGGCAGCCCGGTCGCCCGCCGGTAGAGCGCCGCCGCGGCGACGAACACCAGCGCATAGGCGACGGTGGACACGACCGCCGCCGCCAGAATCCCGCCGCTGCGCAGGAACAGCAGCAGGCCGCCCAGCGTGACCGCCATGCCCAGCAGGTTGGCGAGGGTGGCGGTGAAGGGCCGGTTCTCGGCATAGAGGCCGTTCAGCAGGATCGACGCCGCGGCATAGAGCACCGCGCCCGGCAGCAGCAGCCGCAGCGGCAGGGCGCTGTCGGCGAAGGAGGGGCCGTAGACCAGCCCGATGGCGATGTCGGCGAACAGGAACAGACCGCCCCCCAGCACCCCGCCGACGGCGAAGGTCGCCTGCAGGCTGTTCAGCACCAGATCGCGCCCCGACCGCCCGCGCCGGGCGGCCGCCGGCATCACCACGGTGGCGAGCGCGCTCGACAGGTTGACGATCAGCCAGGACAGGCTGGTCGCCAGGGCATAGAGCCCGACCTGCGCCGCCGGCAGGAAGGCCGGGATGATCAGCAGGTCCAGCCGCTGGGTGATGACGCCCCCCACCACGTCGCCGTGGGTGCGCAGCGCATACCAGGCGGTTGTGCGGCCGAGCGCGAGGTCGGGCCGGCCGACGCCGTGGCGCCGCAGCAGAATCAGCAGGGCCGCGACCAGCACCAGCGTGCTCATCGCCGCCTGGGCGATCACCGCGGTCTCGACCGTGAACAGGCCGACGGCCCACAGCACGGCATAGGAGACGGCGACCCCGGCCGGCTGGAGGAAGTTCAGCGCGTTGAAGTTGCGGAAATCCTGGTCGCCCAGGACCAGCCCAAGCATCAGCTCCGACAGAAGCGCCAGTGCGATCATCGGCAGATAGAGGCGGGCCAGCTCCAGCGTCTCCGGCGGCTGGGCCGCCAGCAGGGTCGGCAGAAGCAGGTGGCCCGTCAGCACGGCCGCCGCGGCGACCGGCAGCAGCATCAGCGTCCAGGTGGACAGCAGCCGCCCGCCGGCCCTTGGGTCGCGGGACAGCGCATAGGTCACCGCCTTGCCGCAGCCCATGCCGAACAGCCAGCCCAGAAGCTGAGCCGTGGTGAGCACCGCGGTCAGCGCCCCCCGGCCGTCCGGCCCCAGCGTGCGGGCGACCAGGACGCCGGTCAGCAGGCCCAGCCCCATTGTGGCGGCGGTGACGAGAATGGTGGCGACGCCGTCCCGCGCGAAGCTGCGCCGGGCCGGTGCTGCCGCCGCAGCCTGACCGGTGGAACCATTATGCATAACGCTCTCACCCCCGTTGCTGTCCCCTGAAGCGTCGGTCCCGCGTCATCCCGGCGGCGTCGCGGCTCTTGTCCGGGATTCGGCGCCGGCCCCTCCCCTGAGGCTGCGGCGATGGGCTTGTGCGGTGGACGGTTCATCCCTTTCGGTGGCCCGGCCTTTCGGTGGCCCGGATATTCAGTCACGGAACCGGACAGGCCGGTTCCCGCGTGAAGATTGCTGGCAGAGCTAACAAAACTTCCGTTGATCTCGATTGTTTTCTCGTGAAGAAACAAACTCACTTCGACAGCGTTATTCAGTCTTGAGCGGGTTTGTTCTTTCGCATTTGCACACCGAACGGTAGTGGGAGACCGCGGCGGCGGTCAACGCCGCTTTCGGAACTGTTCTTCCAACACACCGCAGGAGTATTTTTTATTGGACGTCCGTTGGTGAATCTTTCGGATCCCGACGAATCTTTCGGATCCCGATTATCGAGAACACCAATTTCAAAGCGGTGGGATTACCCCGGTCATGCGCCGGCTGCGCACCGCCGGTGACGCAAGCGCGCCACCGCGCTCCGCCCCCAGGGGTGGCAGGCGGTGAAATGGAACCTTCGATCCATGTCCGAAGTGTCGACGGGCAAAAACGGGCGGACGGTCAGTCCGCGCCGGTCGAACGGGCGGGCATCCGGGCGGCGGTGGAGCCGCGCAGGATGCAGGTGCCGCCAAGGACGAGGCGGCGGCTGGGGCGGTCCGGCGCCTCCAGCCGTTCGAACAGCAGGGCCATGGCGGAACGGCCGATGTCCTGCACCGGCTGCTCGATCACGGTCAGGCCGGGGCCGACCAGTTCGGTCCAGGGTTCGTTGTCGAAGCCGGCGACCGCGAGCCCGTCCGGGATCGACAGGCCAAGCCGCCGGGCTGCCTTCACCACGCCCATCAGGAACAGGCTGTTGCTGACGACGAAGGCCTCCGGCCGGTCGGGTTCGGCCATCCAGTCGACCACCGCCTCCTCCGCCGCGTCGGCATAGGGGGCGAGGAAACGGGCGGCGGGCGTCAGGCCGCGGGCGGCCATGGCGGCGCGATAGCCGTCGTGACGCTCCTGGCCGGTGGTGCTGGTGTTGCCGAACAGGCCGGCGATGCGGCGATAGCCCTGGGCATGCAGATGCTCGACCAGCATCGCCGCGGCGCGCGGGTTGTCGAGCACCACCGCGTCGTGCCGCCCGGTCGGCGCGTTGCGGTCGATCAGCACGACGGGGAAATCCAGGTCGAGCCCGTCCAGCCGGTCAAGCGTGCTGCGGGTGGGGGCGAAGATCAGGCCGGTGATCCGCTCCTCCTGCATCAGGCGTAGATACAGCTCCTCCCGCTCCGGATTCTCGTCGCTGTTGCACAGGATGACGCGCATGCCGGCGCGGTAGGCCGCATCCTCCACCGCGCGGCTGACGGCGGTGAAGAAGGGGTTGCGGATGTCCGACACCACCAGGCCGATGGTCTGCGAATGCTGGGAGCGCAGGCGCCGCGCCGACAGGTTCGGGCGGTAGCCGGTGGCGCGCACTGCGTCCTCCACCCGCTTGCGCAGCGCCTCGCTGACCGGGCCGTTGCCGAGCACGCGCGACACGGTGGCGACCGATACGCCGGCGGCCAGGGCCACATCCTTGATGCCGGCGGTTTTTCCCGAGACGCTCATGTCCAGACCGATCGTGTGGGGGATGCCCCGATTGAGGGGGTGCAACCTTAGCGGCGCCGGCCAGGGATGACCAGGGCGCGGCACATTTCGAGAAGCTCTCTGAAAACGTTTCCAGTGCCTTGGTGTAAACATCCCCCATTTTCGTGCGGCTGACAAGCCGCTCATCCCGGAAAAAACCATATGCTGCAACGCAACAAGCGTTGACAGCGGAACTGTAATCGTTTTCAGTAGGTCTCAAGAGTTTACACAAGAACTTGCGGAGGAGACGGTCGCCATGGCCACCGACACGCACCCCCTTAGCCTTCCCCCGGATCTGGTCCGCCTGGGCGCCGCCCCGGCCGGGAAGGAGGCGGCGATCCGCGAGGCGGCTCAGCTTCTGATCGCCGCGGGCTGCATCGATCCCGCCTATGCCGACAGCATGATCCGGCGGGAATCGGTGGCGAACACCTTCCTCGGCCATGGCGTCGCCATCCCGCACGGCATGGTGGACGACCGCAATCTGGTCCGCCGCAACGGCATCGCCATCCTGCAGGTGCCGGACGGCGTGGTCTGGAACGAGGGGCAGACCGCAAGGCTGGTCGTGGCCATCGCCGCGCAGTCCGATGCCCACATCGCCATCCTGCGCCGCCTGACCCGCCTGATGCAGGACGAGGAACGGCTGGGCGCCCTGTTCACCACCACCGATCCGGCCGATCTGGTCGCCGCCTTGTCGGACGAGTCCGCGATGCCGGCCGCTCCCGCATCGGAGGCCGGCGACCTCGCCGAGACGTTCGAGTGGGTGGTCGATTACCCGACCGGCCTGCATGCCCGCCCCGCCGCCGCCTGGGTGGAGACCGCCCGCGCCGCCGCCGGCCGCGTCCGCATCCGCCATGGCGCGGAGGTGGCGGACGGCAAGACGCTGGTGGCCTTGCTGCAGCTCGGCCTGCGGCCCGGCGACCGCATCACCGTCTCCACCGACGGTCCGGATGCGCGCGCCGTGCTGAACCGCCTGCGCGCGACCATCACCGGCCTGAGCGCGCGGGAGAAGGCGGACGCCGCCGCCGCGGCGCGCAAGGCCAAGGCGGTGGTGCAGGGCTGGACCCCGCCGGCCGCTGCGGGCCGCGAGATGCCCATGATCGCCGGCATCGGCGCCAGCCCCGGACTCGCCATCGGTCCGGTGCATGTGATGCCGAAGGCCGATTTGACCGTGCCCGACCGCCCGGCCCCGCTGCTGGAGGGCGGCAACCGCCTGCACGAGGCGCTGAACCTGACCCGCCAGCAGCTGAAGGCGCTGGCCGACGACACCGCCCGCCGCCTTGGGCCTGCCGAGGCCGGGATTTTCGCCGCGCAGGCGGAACTGCTGAACGACACCGACCTGATCACGCTGGCCTGCCAACTGATGGTGGAGGGGCATGGCCCCGGCTGGTCGTGGAACGAGGCCGTGGAACGCAGCGCTGCGACGCTGGCCGCCAACCCCAACCCGCTGCTGGCCGCCCGCGCCGCCGACCTGCGCGACGTCGGCCGCCGGGTGCTGACCCGCATCGATCCCGACCTGCGCGGCGGCTCCATCCGCGACCTGCCGGACACGCCCTGCATCCTGATCGCCGACGACCTGTCGCCGTCCGACACCGCGGCGCTCGACATGGGGCGCGTCATCGGGCTGGCGACGGCTCAGGGCGGCCCGACCTCCCACACCGCGATCCTGGCGCGCACGCTGGGCCTGCCGGCGATGGTGGCGGGCGGCGCTGCGCTGACCGGGCTTGCCGACGGCACCGCCGCCATCCTCGACGGCCAGTCCGGCAGGCTTTATCTGGACCCGTCGGACGCCGACCTTGCCGCCGCCCATGGCTGGATCGAGGAGCAGCGCGTCAAGAAGGCCCAGCAGGAGGAGCGGCGCGGCCTGCCCGCCCGCACCCGCGACGGCCACACGGTGGAGATCGGCGCCAACGTCAACCGGCCCGATCAGGTGGCCATGGCCCTGTCCCAGGGTGGCGAGGGCGTCGGCCTGATGCGCACCGAGTTCCTGTTCCTGGAGCGCGGCGACGCCCCCAGTGAGGAGGAGCAGTATGAGACCTACCGCGCCATGCTGGAGGCGCTGGACGGCCGTCCGCTGATCGTCCGCGCGCTCGACATCGGCGGCGACAAGCAGGTGCCGCACCTGCAGCTGCCGCACGAGGAGAATCCCTTCCTCGGCGTGCGCGGCGCCCGCCTGCTGCTTCGCCATCCGGAACTGCTGGAGCCGCAGCTGCGCGCCCTCTACCGCGCCGCCAAGGGGGCGAAGCCGGGTGCGCTGCTGATCATGTTCCCGATGATCACCACCCTGCGTGAGATCGAGACCCTGCGCGCCGTCTGCGACCGCATCCGGGCGGAGCTGGACGCGCCGGCGGTGCCGCTGGGCATCATGGTCGAGGTGCCGGCCGCCGCCATCCAGGCCGATATGCTGGCCCGCCATGTCGATTTCTTCTCCATCGGCACCAACGACCTGACGCAATACGCGCTGGCCATCGACCGCCAGCATCCCGAACTGGCGGCGGAGGCCGACAGCCTGCACCCGTCGGTGCTGCGCCTGATCCGCATGACGGTGGACGGTGCCGAGAAGCATGGCCGCTGGGTCGGCGTCTGCGGCGGCATCGCCGGCGACCCGTTCGGCGCCGCCCTGCTGGCGGGGCTGGGCGTGCGCGAGCTGTCGATGACCCCGCGCGACATTCCCGGCGTCAAGGACCGGCTGCGCGACAGCGACCTCGCCGGGCTGCAGGATCTCGCCCGGCGCGCGCTGGATTGCGACTCCTCCGACGAGGTGCGGGCGCTGGAGGGGGGTGCGTCATGACGAAACCGGTCGTCACCGTCACCCTGAACCCGGCCATCGACCAGACCATCACGGTGGAGGCGCTGAAGCCCGGCAGCGTCCACCGCGCCAAGGCGGTGCGCCACAATGCCGGCGGCAAGGGCGTCAACGTCGCCAGCTGCCTTGCCGACTGGGGCACGCCGGTGGTCGCCACCGGCCTGCTCGGCAGCGGCAACGCAGCGCCGTTCGAGGCGCTGTTCCAGGCCAAGGGCATCGCCGACGCCTTCCTGCGGCTGCCGGGAGAGACGCGCGTCAACATCAAGATCGCCGACCTCGCCGCCAACGACACCACCGACATCAACCTGCCGGGGCTGAGCGCCGATGCCGGCGCTCTCGACCGGGTGCGCGA
Organism: Azospirillum lipoferum 4B; assembly: GCF_000283655.1. NCBI lineage: Bacteria > Pseudomonadati > Pseudomonadota > Alphaproteobacteria > Rhodospirillales > Azospirillaceae > Azospirillum > Azospirillum lipoferum. The sequence goes on from NC_016623.1 coordinate 607,009, forward strand.
GGCCGTGCTGGGGCTGCTGGAGCCGGGGACGCCGGTCCTGCTGGCCGGCAGCCTGCCCGACGGATTGCCGGCCGACGCCTATGCCGGGCTGACCGCCGATTTCACGGCGGCCGGCGCGCGGGTGGTGCTGGACAGCAGCGGGGCTCCGCTGGCGGCGGCGCTGGCCTCCACCGGCGCGTTGCCCCACTGCATCAAGCCGAACCGCCACGAGTTGGAGGATTGGGCCGGCCGGCCGCTGCCGACCGACGCGGATCTTCTGGAGGCGGCGCGTGGCCTGCAGCGGCGCGGCGTGGCGGTGGTGGTGGTCTCGCTGGGGGCGGACGGGGCGCTGTTCGTCAGCGGCGAGCGTGCGCTGCACGGGCGTCTGCCGCCGGTGACGGCGCTGAGCACCGTCGGGGCGGGCGACGCGATGGTTGCCGGGCTGATCGCCGCCTTCCAGATGAATGGCGGGCTGGAGGATGTGGCGCGCCTGTCGGTGGCCTTCGCCGCCGCCAAGCTGGGCTGCTTCGGCCCGAACCTGCCCGATCCGGCGACGGTGCGGTCGCTGGCGGCACAGGTGGCGCTGACGTCGCTTGGCTGATCGGGGCCTACTGATCCGGGCTGGCCCGATCCGGGTGTGCCGACTTTGCATTGCCGATGGTATCGGACGAGATTGAACACAGTGGACTCAACACAGTGGCAGGGGCGGGACCGAACCCGCCAGGAGGAAACAATGGCGAACCTGTTGGCCGTGATCGCGGCGGGCGATCTATCCACCCAGGCCGTTCTGGCGGCCGAAGCTCTGCGCAAGGCTGCGGCCTCGCTGGGCCATGGCATCCAGGTGGAGATCCGCACCAGCCTCGGCATCCAGTCCCCGCTCGACGCCGCGGCGCTGTCCAAGGCCGAGGGCGTCATCCTGATCGGTGGCGGCGACCTCGACGAAGGCCGCTTCGCCGCGTTGAAGCGCAGCACCGCCTCGCTCGACGAGGTGCTGGCCGGCCCGGCTGCGGTTCTGGAACGGGCGCTGGGCGCCGCTCCCGCAGCGCCCGCCGCCGCGGCCCCGCGCCGGATCGTCGCCATCACCTCCTGCCCCACCGGCATCGCCCACACCTTCATGGCGGCCGAGGGCATCCAGCAGGCGGCGACCGCGCTGGGCCACAAGGTCCGGGTGGAGACGCAGGGCTCCGTCGGTGCGCGCGACACGCTGACCGACGAGGAGATCCGCGATGCCGACGTCGTCCTGATCGCCGCCGACACCCAGATCGACCTGTCCCGCTTCGCCGGCAAACGCGTGTTCCTGAGCGGCACCAAGCCAGCCATCAACGACGGCAAGGCCCTGGTCACCCGCGCGCTGGCCGAGGCCAAGCCGCATGGCGCCCCCGGCGGCGCTTCCGGCAGCGCCGTTCCGCTGGCCGATGCGGTCGCCGCCGGCAAGGCGGAGCGGTCGGGCCAGCGCACCGGCCCCTACAAGCACCTGATGACCGGCGTGTCCTTCATGCTGCCCTTCGTGGTGACCGGCGGCCTGCTGATCGCGCTGGCCTTCGCGCTGGGCGGCATCTACGTCTATGAGGAATCCAACGCCGGAACCCTGGGCTATGCCCTGTTCCAGATCGGCGCCAAGGGTGCCTTCGCCCTGATGGTGCCGGCGCTGGGCGGCTACATCGCCTATTCCATCGCCGACCGGCCCGGCATCGCCCCCGGCATGGTGGGCGGCATCCTCGCCGGCAGCATCGGCGCCGGCTTCCTGGGCGGCATCGTCGCCGGCTTCATCGCCGGCTACGGCACAGCCTTCCTCAACCGGCACATCAAGCTGCACCGCAACCTGGAAGGGCTGAAGCCGGTTCTGATCCTGCCGCTGCTGGGTTCGCTGCTGACCGGCCTGCTGATGATCTACGTCGTCGGCACCCCGGTCGCCGAAGCGCTGGGCTGGATGAGCGCCTGGCTGAAGGGCATGCAGGGAAGCAGCGCCATCCTGCTCGGCCTGCTGATCGGCGCGATGATGGCTTTCGACATGGGCGGTCCGGTCAACAAGGCGGCCTATGCCTTCTCCACCGGCCTGATCGCGTCGCAGGTCTACACCCCGATGGCCGCCGCCATGGCCGCCGGCATGGTTCCGCCCCTGGGTCTGGCGCTGGCCACCAAGCTGTTCGCCGACCGCTTCACCGCGGAGGAACGCGAGGCCGGCAACGCCGCCGCCGTGCTGGGCATCGCCTTCATCACCGAGGGCGCCATCCCCTTCGCCGCCCGCGACCCGCTGCGCGTCATTCCGGCGCTGATGATCGGGGCGTCGCTGACCGGCGCCATCTCCATGGCGATCGGGGCGGAGCTGAAGGTCCCCCATGGCGGCATCTTCGTGCTGCCGATCCCGAACGCGGTCACGCATCTGCTGGGCTATGTGGTCGCCCTGGTGGTCGGCACAATCTTGACGGCCGTGGCGCTGCGCGTGCTGAAGAAGCCGGTTGCCGCAGCGGCTGCGCCGAAGCCGGCGGTGCAGGGCGCAGGCGCACATGCCTGACCCCATCCATTCCTGAACCGTTTCCTCTCGGGCGTCCTCCCGAAGCCTTGCCCCTCTCCGCCCCGCGCGGGGAGGGGTTTTCTTTTTCGCGAAAATTCCGCGCCAGCTTTTGCCGGCCCGTCCGTGTGATCCGTCACGACATCGCCCGGAGTGACGACCCATGCTCGACGAAAAGCCCGATGTGATGCTGGGCAACATGCTGCTGCACGTGAACCTGCTGGCCCTTGGCACGCTGATGACCAAGATGATGGCGGAACTGTTCCGCAAGGACGGGGACCCGGCCGGCAAGGCGGACGAATGGCTGCGCCTGTTCGAGGCGACCGCCGCCCAGATGACCTTCGCCGGCGAAACGCCGGAATGGAGCGATCTGACGGCGCAGGAATTCCGCGACGTGCTGATGCAGCACATCCACCGCGCCCGCGCCATGGCGCTGGGGGAGGAATGCGATCCGCGCGCCTATCTGCGTCATCACGGTTGAGTCCGCCGCATCCATTCTGGCCGACGACTAAAGTGAAGCCCCTGCGATAAGAAAAATTGCGCAGTCGCGCAGGAGTTCTCCGCCGCTTCCGTACCAACGAACAGATGCGGTTCTGACACCGCAGACCAGTTCATTGACGGAACGGCGACGACCATGGACGGGAACGCGACACGGCGTACCGAAGGCCTTCTGCGTCTTGCGGTCCAGCATCACAATGCCGGACAGATGGAGCGGGCGGAGCGGTTTTACCGCGAAATCCTGCGGATCGACCCGTCGCACGGCGACGCCGCCCATCTGCTCGGCCATATCGTCTTCCAGGATGGGCGCCGCAAGGATGCCACCCGGCTGTTCGACACGGCGGCCCGTTCCAACATGCTGGTCGGCTCCTACCATCTGGTGCTGGGACAGGCGCTGATGGAGGAGGGGCGGGCGGAGGCGGCACTCGCCAGCGCCCGCCGCGCGCTGATCCTCAACCCCGACGACGCGGACGTGCTGTGCCTGCTGGGGGCCATCCTGGGAAGGCAGGGGCGGCCGGCGCCCGCACTTCGCTGCTACCGCACCGCCGCGCGGCTGGTGCCGGGTGCCGCCGAACCGCGGTTGGGCATGGGGCGGGCGCTGGAGGATTTGCGGCAGGCGGGCGCCGCACTCGGCTGCTACCGGCTGGCGGCACGGATGAGGCCGCAGGACCCAGCCATCCGCATCGCGCTCGCGAATGCGCTGCGCCGCTGTGGCCTGCTCGGCGAAGCGGCATCCGCCTATCGCGAGACGCTGCGGCTGGGCGTCGACAACGCCTCGGTCTGGGCCAATCTGGGCGCCACGCTGCAGGGGCTGGGCAGGCTTTCCGATGCGGAGGCGGCTTATGTCCAGGCTCTGCGCCGCCAGCCCGACCATGCCGAGACCCGCAACAATCTGGGCCTGCTGCTGCATGCGCAGGGTCGCCACGCCGACGCGCGGCAGCGGTTCCGCGCCGCTCTGGCGCTCGATCCAGCCCATCTGCCGGCGCTGGTCAATCTCGGCCTGGCGGAAGCGGCGCTCGGTCGCTACGACCTTGCGGAACGGTGGCAGCGCCGCGCCATCGCCCGCGACGGCCGTCAGGCCGAAGGCTGGAACAACCTTGGCAACGCCTGCAAGGCGCAAGGACGGCGCGAGGAGGCGGAAGACTGCTGGAAACGCGCATTGGCGCTGAATCCCGCCTTCGCCGACGCGCTCGGCAATCTCGGTGCGAACCTCTCGGACAAGGAGGAGTTCGCGCCGGCAGTGGTGCAGGTGCGCCGCGCTATCCGGCTGCTGCCGGGCCATGCGCCGCTTCATGCCGTTCTGGCCTATGCGCTGAACGGCGCGCAGCGGACGGCGGAGGCCGGGGCCGCCTGCCGCCATGCGCTGGTGCTCGCCCCGGCGCTGGCCGATCCGCTCTGCACCCTTGGGCTGGCGGAACAGCGGCAGGGCCGTGCCGATGCCGGCCGCTGGTTCGAGCGTGCGGTCACCTCGGCCCCCGGCCATGCCCTGGCCCGCTTCAACCGCGGGCTGCTGTCGCTGGAGCGCGGGGCGCTGAGCGACGGCTGGGCCGACTATGCCTTCCGCTTCAAGGCGGGGCGGGTGCGTCCCGAACGGCGCTTCACCATCCCGGAATGGACCGGCCAGCCGCTGGCCGGCAAACGCCTGTTCGTCTGGCGCGAGCAGGGGGTGGGGGACGAGTTCCTGTTCGCCTCCTGCTATCCCGACCTGATCAAGCTGGCGGGAAGCGTGGTGATCGAATGCGAGCGCCGGCTGGTTCCGCTGTTCGCCCGCTCCTTCCCCAAGGCCACCGTGCGCGCCGAGCAGCCGCCTTGCGGACTGGTGGAGGCGGAAACCGTCGACTGCGACTATCACATCCCGGCCGGCTCGGTCCCGCGGCTGCTGCGGGAGCGGCTGTCGGCCTTCCCGGCGCGCTCCTGCTGGCTGTTCGCCGACGGCGGCCGCGTCGCCGATTGGCGGGAGCGGCTGGACGGCGCCGGCGACGACCTGCGCGTCGGCATCAGCTGGCGCAGCCAGCTGATGACCGCCGACCGCCGCGGCGCCTATCTGCCGCTGGATGCCTGGGGACCGGTCTTCGCCGTGCCCGGCGTCACCTTCGTCAACCTGCAATATGACGACTGCCGGCGCGAAATCCTCGATGCGGAAGGCCGCTTCGGACAGCCGATCTATGGCTGGACCGGGCTGGACCTGCGCGACGATTTCGAAGAGACGGCTGCCCTGGTCTCGGCGCTCGACCTCATCATCGCGCCGGCCAATTCCGTGGCGGAGCTGGCCGGTGCGCTGGGTGTGCCGGTCTGGCGCTTCGGCCATCGCGACTGGACGCAACTCGGCACCGGGGGGCGGCCCTGGTATCCGTCGATGCGCCTGTTCCAGCCGCTGGCCGGCCAGGGCCTGGAACAGGCGATGGATCGCATCGCGGCGGAGCTGCGGCGGGTGGCGGGGCGCTGACCGTACGCGGAAAAGCTACATCAGCCGCGTCGGCTGATCGCCATCCTCGTCGAAGCCGCGTTCCGAGGGCGGCAGGCGGAAGGCGGCGGCGAAGATGCGGTCGGCGAGGCCGGGCGGGGGGCGATCCTCCGACCGGCCGAGCGCCAGTTCCATCGTCACCATCTCGTCCAGCATCGCCTGCGCCTTGACCGAACGCAGAAGAAGGCGCCGCGCATCCCGGGCCGCATCGGCGGGCCAGAGTGCGAGGTCGCCCCCGTGGCGATCGAGCCGATCGCGAAACTCCTCATCCGTCATCGAATGAATCCCTGGCCGCCTGCGCACTGGCGCGCAGCAGCAGCCGGAGCTGCTGGCGCGCACGTTTCAAAAGGGATTCTACAGCACCTATGCTGATTTGCATAACGCTCGCGATGTCGGCGTTGCTTAAATTCTCGTAATAAAACAACGTCACCGCGGCGCGCTGCTGCGGGGTCAGCTTGTTCTGGGCATCCAGGAGGCGCGCGGCGACCTGCCGGCGGTGGATGGTGCTCACCGCGTCGGGCGCGGCGTCCGACGGTTCCGCCACCGCGTCCAGATCCTGGCCGACAGGCCGCCTCTTGTGGTCGATGCAGCGGTTCACCACCACCCGGTAGAGCCAGGTGGTGAAGCGGGCGCCGCCGTCGTCGGTCCATTGGGCGCGGCGTTGCCAGACCTGCAGGAAGGCATCCTGCACGACGTCCTCCGCCTCCGCCTCGTTGCCGGTCAGGCGGCGGGCCAGCGCATAGGTGCGCTTCAGGTGGCGGTGGACCAGGCGCCGGTAGGCCGTCTGGCTGCCGGACCGGATCTGCGCCATGAGCGTCTCGTCCGGCTCCTCGCCCAGTGGAACGATGGCGCCGGCGGGGGTCCCCCGCGTCACCTCGCCGGTCATTGCCAGTCCGCGATTGGCCAGTCCGCGATTGGCCAGTCCGGAATCGGCCAGTCCGGGATCGGCGCGCCCGCAGTCGTCCGACCGGCGCCTGGCATCAAGCCGAGAGTCCGCCATGAGCATGATCCATCGTTCTCCCGACGACGGATGCATGCGGCCCTTTGGCCGGGGCACCGACGACAGTGGAAGGCCCGCCGCGTTCTGCGGCGATGGCCTGCCAGGCCTTCAGCATGAAGGAGGTCTGGCTGATGAGTGAGTCGCAGGCCGCAACCGGATCCTTCCGGCTGGCGGCGGCGCCCGCCTGTGCGATCAGCCGGCGATAGAACCGCCGGAGCGTCCAGGCAACATCCTCATATTTGTCGAAAATTAGAATGGAATCAAGACCCGCGAACACCATCACGGCGCGCTGGATGGCCACATGATGGTCTTCGAAGCGGCGCGCGGCCGCGGCGTCGCGGGCGGCGTGCAGGTGGATCATCGCCCGCTCGTAAAGCCGGACCACGGCGACCAGCGGCGGCACCGTGCTGTTGGCGACGGCATAGGCGTTCAGGGCTTTCGAATAGGCGGAGTTGCGCATGGCGCCGGGTCCTCGTGATGGGGAAGAGCCTTGCTTTCGGAAGGGCTGGGGTCGGTCGTACTGAGACCGCTCAGCTGTCGTCGTCCTCGCTGTAGGTCAGCTGTTTCAGCAGCAGGGCCGCGGTTTCGGCCGCCGCCTCCAGCCGGGCGTAATAGGCGGTCAGCGTCGTGCGGTAGGTTTCGGCCTTGGTGCGGATGTCGTCCGACCGGCTCTGCAGGGTGGTGTCCTGGGCCTCCAGGTCGTCGATGGCGGTGGTGAGGTCGCTGTCGTAGTCGGCGGCCGCAGCATCGATGGCGCTGTACAGCGTGTCGGCCAGTCCCTGGGAGAAGTCGACGTCGACGCTGCCGCTGCTGCCGGTGTAGACGAGCACGATGCCCTCATAGGCCGTGCCTTCGGCGCCGATGATGCGGTTGCCGCTGACGGTGAACAGGCTGCTGTCGCCATCGACCGAGGCGGAGGTCAGCGTCCCGTCCTCGCCCCGGACGATGTCGAGGGTGAAGGACTGTGGCGTCTGCGCGGTTTCGTAGCGCAGCAGGGACAGCTGGCTCGACGAAGACGTCATATTGAGGCCGAGCAGCTGCTTCACTGCATCCAGGTCGGAGCTGAGGACGCTGTTCAGCGTGTCCTCGTCCAGCTCCAGATTGTTGGTGCTGTCGAACGTGATGCCGAGGGAGGCAAGGGACAGCACGGTCCCGTCGTCAGTGGCGATCGTGGTGTTCAGCGCGCTCGATACCGACTGCGTGATCTGGCGCAGCAGGCTGTCGGCGAACAGCGTCGCATCCTCGCTCGCCTCGCCGTCCGAGGTGGTCGATTGCTGGGTGACCACGAAGTCGCGATAGGCGTTGTAGGCATCGACGAAATCGGTGATCGCGGTCTTGATCGACGACAGGTCGGTCGAGATCTCCATCGAGACCGCGGTGTCCGGGCTGGCGCTGTAGAGATTCAGCGTCACGCCCTCGATGGCGTCGTCGATGGTGTTGGAACTGCGGGTGATGGTGACGCCGTCGATCTCGACGATGGCGTCCTGGACCGCGACCAGTTCGTTCTTGATCGCGCCGTCGTCATCGGTGAGGCCCAGCGAGGACAGCACCCCGTCGCCGCCGTCGGTCAGCGTGATCTCTTCGCCGGTGTTGTTGGCGGTCAGGATCAGCTGATAGCCGCTGTCGCTGACCTGCACGATGCTGGCGGTGACCCCGCTCGTCGATTTCTGGGAGTTGATGGCATCGCGCAGGTCGGTCAGGCTGTCGTCGCTTTCCATCGAAATGGTCACGGCGCTGCCATCGGCCGCCTGCAGCGTGAAGCTGCCGGAATACCCCATCGCGTCGGTCTTGCTGCTGGCGCTGTCGGCGGCGATCTTGTGCTTCGTCGCGATCTGCTGCACCACCACCGAATAGGTCCCGACCTCGGTATCGTCGTCCACCGTCGCGCTGAACACGTCGTCGTCGCCGATATAGGCGGCGCGCTGGCTGAACAGGTTGCTGGAGGCGCCGGTCGATGTGCTGCGGTTGCGCAGACCGTCCAGCGATTCGTTCACCGTCTGCAGAAGGTCCTGCAGGTCGGTGTAGGCGGTGATCTTCGCCTCGTTCGCGGTGATCTTGGCGTCGATCCGGTCGGCCTTGGTCAGGCGCGCGTTGACCTTCGCCTCGATCAGCAGGGAATAGTCGATTCCCGTGCCGGAATCGCTGGAGGTCAGCGCCGAATAGCCGGTGCTTGCGGCGGTGGTCGTCGTGCTGGTGGTCGAGGTGACTGTGGTCATGGCGACGGTAATCCCCCGGATGGTCATCCTTCTCCGGCTGCCGGTATCGCGGCGGCCGGGGAAGGATGAGCGCGGCGGTTGTAGAGGCCGCCGGATGGCGGCGCCCCGCGGTGATGTGAGGCTGGGCGGGGCGCGCCGGCGCGGCGGCCGGCCAACCGTCAGCGCAGCAGGGAGAGCAGGTTTTCCGGCATCGAGTTCGCTTGCGACAGGACGGCGATGGCCGCCTGGGTCAGCACCTTTTCCGAAGCGAGCTGCGATTGCTGGGCCGCCACGTCGACGTCCATGATCGCGGATTGCGCCGCTTCGGTGTTCTCGATGGTGGTGTCGATCATGTCGCTGCGGAACTCGAAGCGCGAGATCAGCGCGCCGACATCGGCGCGGGCGTCCGACAGGCTGGTCACCGCGGTGTCGAGCGCGGTCAGCGCGGCGGCGGCGGTGGCCGACGTGCCGACATCCAGCGTGTTGATGCCCAGCCCGGTGGTGGTCACGTCGCCGATGGTCACCGTGATGTTGTCGGTGTCGGTGGTGCCGACGCGGAAGCTCACGCCCGACGCCCATTGTTCGGTGCCGTCGAGCAGCGATTCGTCGTTGAATCGGGTGCCGGACGCGATGCCGTCGATTTCGTCCTGCAACTGCTGGAATTCGGCATCCAGATAGGCGCGCTCGTTGTCGGTGACCGAACCGGAGAGCGACTGCGTCGCCAGCGAGCGCATGCGCTGCACGATGTCGGAGATGCTGGACATGCCGCCGTCGGCGGTCTGCAGGATCGACGAGCCGTGCGAGGCGTTGGTGGCTGCCTGGTTCAGCACGGTGATGTCCGACTGCAGCGAGGTGCCGACGGCGAGGCCGGCGGCGTCGTCCGACGCCTTGGTGATGCGCGAGCCGCTGGCGATCTTCGACACCGAATCCGACTGGTTTTCGGAATTGATGTTCAGATAGCGAAGCGCCGAATTGGATGCCGTGTTGGTCGTGATGACGGGCATGATCTGGTCTCCTGATCGAACCGGGGCCGTTTCGGCGACCCTCACCGGGACTCACGGGGGACGCGGCGGAAACTGGCGGGGTTTTTCGATTGGGGTAGAAGTTTTTTGCGGGCGCCCTCGCAGCGGTCACAGGTAGTCGGACAGGCTGTTCTCTTCGAGGATCTTCATCAGGCTCATGGTCGCCTCCAGCGAGGCCTGGAGCTGCGACAGCCTGGTGGTTGATTCGGCCAGATCGATGCTGCGGATGTCGTCGACCTGGGTCTGCAGCACCAGCTGCTCGTCCACATGACGGTCGATGGTGTTTTCCAGCGACGCGCTGGCGGCGCCCAGCTTGGCCTGGACGATGGTCAGGCCGTCGGTCGCGTCGGATGCCAGCGTCGTCGCTTCGGCCAGCAGATCCTCGTCCACCGGATCGGTCGACATGTTGGCGATCAGGCTGAAGGCGCGCAGGGCCTGTTCGAAGGCCGGATCGTCGGCGGTCACGCCGTAGGACAGAACGAAATCGTCGGCAGCCTGGAAATGCGCGACCGTGGAATCGCCCTGGTAATAGCCGGTGTCGGAGCTGGACGGATAGGTTTGGGCAGCATAGCTGTCGAGATCCACCGCCGTCCGGTCGGTGCGCCCGCCGGCGAACAGGTAGCGTCCGTCCTGCTGTGTGTTCATCAGGCCGGCGAGCTCCTCCATCAGCTGGCCGGCTTCCGCCACCACGCCCTCGACCCCGGCGGCATTGTCGCCCATCAGTCCGGTGATCAGCGCGCTGAGGCGGGAGGTCAGGTCGGTCATGCTGCCGACCGCGTCGTACATCGACTGGATGCGGCCGTTCACGACCTCGCCCTCGTCGACATACTGTTCCAGGCGGCGGTAATGGCTTTCCAGATTGACCAGCCGGCTGCTGTCGGTGGCGATGCCCTTGTAATCGGTGGAGTTCAGGCCCGACGCCGACCGGATCTGTTCGGCCGCCACCTTGGCTTCGGCCTTCAGCATGTACTGGACGAGCGTGTTCTGATGGTTGTAGGTCGCGACCCGTTCCATCGCGGTCTCCTTTACTGAACCATGTCCAGCGCCGTGTCGAACATCTCCTGCAGCGTCTTCATGACCGCGGCTGCGGCCTCGTAGGCGGATTGCAGGGTGGAGATCGCAGCCGTCTCCTCGTCGACATTGACGCCGCTCCGGGACGAAAAGGTCGTCTCCAGGCTGCTGGTGTAGGTTTCCTGGCTCTCCAGGGCGCTGGCTGCCGTCTCGGCGAGCGTAGCGGCACCCTGGATGACGGCGCCGGCATAGCCGGCGAAGGTGGTGCTGCGGGCACTCAGGCCCCCGGCGGCATCGAAGGAGCGGCTGGTCGAGAAGGCGGCCGACAGCGCGCTGGCGATGGAGCCCTCGCCGCTGGTCAAGGCCGTATCCCCGGCGGTCAACCCGCTGGTGGAGGACAGGACGCCGGTGGCGAGCAGGCTGCTGTCGGCGGAGATGCGCGCCGCCACCTCGATGTCGGAGGCGCCGGTTCCGGTCAGCAGGTCGTTCAGGCCGTAGGCGTCGGAGAAGGCGCCGGTCGTCCCGTCGTTGGCGTCGCCGCCGAGCGCGATGCCGTTGCTGGAACTGTCGGCGGAGATCACCAGCTTGCCGTCGGCGGAGATCGAGGCGGAGGCGTTGCTCATCGTGTTGATGGCGTCCACCACGTCCTGCAACGTCGACATGGTCGACAGGTCGATGTCCAGAACCTCCGCCGCCGTGCCGCTGCTGTCGGTGACGGCGACCCGCAGCGTGCCGCTGGTGACCTTGAGTGCGTCGCCGGCCGATACCGTTTCGGTTCCCGTCAGTGTCTGCGGTGCCGGATAGGAGGTGCCCTGGTTCTGGATGCCGTTCAGCGTGTCGATCAGCGAGGTCGCCAATTCGTCCAGGGCGGCCTGCTGGGCCGGCAGATCGCTGTCGCGCAGCTGCACCAGCGCGCCGAGCGAGCCGCCCAGCGAGGAGCCGGTGATGTCGGTGCCGTTCAGCATGATGCCGTTGAAGCCGCTGCTGCCGCTGGCGCTGTAGGTCGTATCGGCGCTCACCGAGGAGGCCGGCGTGTAGGACAGCTCGTGCACCGCGCTGTCGAGCAGCGACTTGCCCGACGCGGTGGAGATGCGCATCAGCCCGCTGTCGTCGACCTGATAGGTGACGTCGAGATCGGAGGCGAGAGACTTCAGCGCCGTGTTGCGCTGGTCCTCCAGGTCGGTGACGTTCTGGCCGAGCGCCTTGCCCTTGACGATCTGCTCGTTCAGGTCGTCGATGCTGTGCAGCGTCTCGTTGATGCTGTCGACGGTGGTGGCGATCTCGTCGTCGGCCTGGGCGCGCAGCGACTGGACGGTGGAGGAGGTGCTGCGCAGCGTCTCGGCCAGGTCGGACAGGTCCTGCACGGTCGCGGCCTTGGCGCTCCCGCTTTCCGGCGAGGTGGCGAGCGTGCCCAGCGTGTCGGCCAGCGCGTCGATCATCGAGCCGATGTCGGTGCCGGTGCTGTCATCGTCCGCCGTCACGCTGCCGAGTGACGATTGCAGCTGGTCGAGATAGCTGTCGCGCGTTTCGGCATAGCCGAGGTCGGACTCCGCCGACACGATGGTCTTCAGCAGATAGCGGTCGACATTGCTGGAGACGGAGGTGATGTCGACGCTGGAGATTCCGGTCCCGGTGTCGCGGGTGACGGTGGAGGAGGTCTTGCGGGTATAGCCCTCGGTATCGGCGTTGGCGACATTGGAGGAGGCGACCGCCAGCCCGACCTCGGACGTGCGCAGAGCCGATGTGGCGATGGATCCGGCGACGCGAAGCGACATGGCGCGGTCTCCCTCTCCTTCGTTGCGGGGTCAGACCGTCACGCCGACGGCATGGCCGGTGGTGCGCATGGCCACCCGTGCGCCGTACCGCGCACCCGGACCGCAGGCGACGCCGTAGACGCCGGCCGGCGCGGTGGAGGCGGCGCGCAGGGCGGCGCCGATGGCGTTCTGGCGGGCGCGGTGGACCTTGATCTGGGCCTCCATCACCCGCATGCGGGCGGCAAGCGCCGGCAACACCTGCCCGGCGGCGGCCTTGGCCGCGCCGCGTACCGCCGGGGCGACGCGCTTGCTGCGGACCTGTGCCAGCGCATCGGCCAGCCGGTCCTTCCAGGTCCTCAACAGGGTCTGCATGTCGCCCGCCGCCAGCAATGCGTCGCGCGGACGGCCTTCCCGTACCGCCGCCTCGGCCCGTGCCGCCGTCCGGTCCAGTTCGGCGACGAAGTCTTCCAGCACCTGCACCGCATCGACGCGCAGGAAGATCGTGGGGGCGTCCGGAACGGTCGAGGCGGCGGGCGCCGCGGCCTTCGTCAGCTTCAGCTCGGCAGGCTGGGACTTCGCCGCCGCGGGCTTTTGGGGTGCCGGTTTGCGCAGGGTCTGCTTGAGCGCCATGGCGAAGGCTCCGGGGTTGTGATGTCGGGTTCCACGGCGGGCGGGGCGAAAGCTGGCGCTGTATTTTTTTTTAAGGAGAGCCGCCCTGTCAGCGGCGTACGGCCATCGCCTTGCCATAGGCGCTGACCGCGGCATTCGCGGCGCGGCCGCGGTGGATGCGGGCGGCGAGGCTACGCTTTTCGCTGCCCAGCCGGTCGATCAGCGAGATCAGATCGTCGGCAAGGGCCAGCCGCTCGGCCCGCGTGCTGCTGCGGGCCAGCAGCGACCGCGCATGCGCCACCAGCCGGCGATGTTCCAGCAGCAGGGAGTCGGCGCGGGTGAACCCTTCGTCCGGTGCGGCGGCCATGGCGTCACCGCTTCATCGAGATCAGCGTGTCCAGCATGTCCTGCGCCGTCGTCATCACCTTGGATGCGGCGGAATAGGCCTGCTGGGCGACGATCATCCGGCTGAACTCGTCGGTCAGTTCGACGGTCGAGCTTTCCAGGGAGCCGGCCTCGATGTCGCCGGCCTTGCCGTCGCCCGCGGTGCGCAGCTGGTAGCTGCCGGATTCGTAGGTCTGGGTGAAGGTGGTTCCGCTCTCGCTGTCCAGCCCGTCGGCATTGGCGAAGGTCGCGATCGGGATCTGGTAGATCGCCCGCGTTTCGCCGTTGTCGAAGGTGGCGCGCACCACGCCTTCGCTGTCGATGGTGGTGCCGGTCAGCGTGCCGGGCTCGTAGCCGTCCTTGGTCGCCGTCCAGTCGCCGATTTCCGGTTCATCCTCGCCGGACGTGTACTGCGTCAGCCCGTCGATGCCGTCGGCGGTGCCGAGATCCATCGAGACGCTGCTGTCGGCGGCGCCGGTCGTCCATCCGGTGACGGAGAAGGCGATGGCGGAGGGATCGACCGCCGTGCCGTTCTGGGTGGCGCCGGCCAGCGACCCGTCGTCGTTGAACTCGATCGTGATCGGGAAGCCGGAAATGGTGCCGGTCGTGGTCGTTCCATCGTTGGAGCTGACCGGGTTGGCGGCATCGACCGACCATGTGTTGTCGGCGGTCTTGCTCCAGGTCATGGTGACGGAGTGGCTGTTGCCCAGCGCGTCGAACATCTCGACATCGGAGGTGAAGCTGTCGCCGGTTTCGGCATCGGACGGCAGATTGGCCTCGATCCCGAGGGTGGAGGTCGCCTTGGGCGTGCCCTTGATGTTGGAGAGATTGATCGATTCCAGGCTGTCGACCGAGGTCTTGTTGCCGGCGCTGACATTGCCGCTGTCGTCCAGCTTCCAGCCCGAGAGGTAGTAGCCCTCCGAATTCACCAGATACCCGTCGGAATCGGCGCTGAACGAGCCGTTGCGGGTGAAGTAGGTTCCGCCGTCGGCCGTGTCGTCCGACACCACGAAGAAGCCCTCGCCGTTCACCGCCAGATTGGTGGTGACGCTGGACGTTTCGATCTCGCCCTGGCTGCTGATGCTGCGGCTGTTCGAGGCGATGACGCCGCCGACCTGCTCGTCGACCGTGGTGGTCTTGTTGATGTAGGAGGTGAACTCGGTGACGGTGCCCTTGAAGCCGGTGGTGCTGGAATTGGCGATGTTGCTGGAGATGCTGGCGAGCGCCTTGCTCTGGGCGGTCAGCCCGGACACGGCGCTGTACATGGCGCTGGTGATGCTCATCGCGGCACCTGTCGTCTGGAATTCGGGGAGGGGAGGAGAGGTCAGGACACCGACAGCACGTCGTCGGACGACAGGCTGACGCCGCCGACGCTCAGCACCGCGGTGCCGGACGAGCTGTCGACCGAGGTCACGGTGCCCTTGAAGCGCGTCGTCGTGTCGATGGCCTTGCCGTTGGCGTCGAGGGCCTTGACCGTCAGTGTGTAGGTGCCGCTGCTGTAGCTGCTGCCGTCGGTGCCGATGCCGTCCCAGGTCACTTCATGGGTGCCGGCATCGGTGGAGGAACTGACGTCGCTGTAGACCGTGTTGCCGCTGGAATCGGTGATGGTGAGCGTCACCGACGACGCTTCGGAATCGAGGTCGTATTCCCAGGTGGCCTCGCCGTCCTGCAGCGGCGTGGTGGAGCCTTCGGCCTCCACCGTCTTGCCGTAGTAATTGATGGCGCTGCTGCCGGACCCGAGCGACGAGCTCACCGAGCTGGCAAGGTCTGAGACCGTGCTGTTCAGCTCGTCGAGCTTGTCGTTGGTCGTCATCTGCTGTTCCAGCCCGGAAAGCTGGACGAGCTGGGTGGTGAAGGTGGTGGTGTCCACCGGGTTCGTCGGATCCTGGGTTTCCAACTGCTTCAGCAGCAGGGTCAGGAACGTCTCGTAGCTTTCGCTGACGCTGGACGACGAACTGGTCGACGACGAACTGCTGGACGACGAGGAGGACGTCGTGGTCGTCGAGGACGTGGAAGTGACCGAATCCACCAGCATCGCGCTCTCCACCCAATCGCGGCCCGTTCGCGGACTCCGGGATGGGGTTCGCGTCGGTTCAGGCCGGTGTCGTTCCGGGAGGGGCGACGGGCAGGCGCCGCCCCGTTCGTTCTGTGGCTATCCACGGAACGGCGGGCGAAAGCTGGCGCGGTTTTTTTCGGGAAAAATGCGGTGTGCATAAAAAGCCCCGGCGGGACGGGGTCCGGCCGGGGCGAAAAGGCAGGTGAGACGACGATGACCGCAGGGATGAACGGTTGCAAGGCAGCCGTTGCGGGAGTCCCGTCAGCCGGCGCGGCGCAGGTCGGAGCGACCGGGGGAGGTCGCGGGCCGGTGCGCGGCGGTGACGGGGAAGGCCAGGACCGACGGGCGGCCGTCGGACACCCGCAGGGCATCCGCAGGCTCCCGGCCGTTCAGCAGCCACTGGTAAGCGGCGGCGATGGCGACCCGGTCGCGGCCCTCCGTCGGGAGGACGCGCAGGCCGGTGGCCGTCTCGCTGCCGGCCGTGCCGCCGCTGCGGCGGACCGCATCGCACAGCGCGTGGCCGAGCCGGAGGTCCGGCACCAGAACCGCGCTGAACCCGGCCTGGGCCAGGACCGACGCCAAAGCACCCAGATGGGACGGCGGCAGGGGGGAAGTGCCGACCTCCCGCAAATCCAGGAACAGGCGGGAGCCCGTGCCGGCGCCGGACAGCGCATTGCGCAGCGTCCCGAGCCAGGCGGAGGGGGGAGCAAGAGGAAGGCCGGTGCAGGCGACGGCGTGGAGACCCCAGTCGGTGGCTGCGACGGTCATGTCCTTCATGCTCTTCCCCTTCGGTCAGGTCCGGGCCGCTTTCAGGACCGCTCCGCCGGTTCCGCCGCCTGGGGGGACGGGAGGGGGCCGGTGGAGCGGTCCTAGGGGAAGAGTATAGGGAGGAATCCTAACAATCGGTAACGCAAACTAGTTTCGGGACTGTAATCCACATTCCGGATTCAGCATCCGATCGGCTGTCCGTCCGCCGCCCGTTGCAGAAGCAAAGCGGATGGGCGCCATTGCGGTCCGCCGATGTCGCGGTGGTAACGTTGCACGGATGCTGCGATTTTGCCCAGCCCCTCGCGGTCGGCCCAGAACAGCAGGCCGCCGCGCCAGGATGGAAAGCCGTAGCCGTGCAGCCAGATTGCGTCGATGTCGACCGGCCGCGCGGCGATGCCCTCCTCCAGAATCTTGGCGGCCTCATTGACCATGACGTAGAGGCAACGTTCGCGAACCTCCTCGTCGCTGACGGCGCGCGGGGCGATGCCGCGATTTCGGCGGTCCTCCTCGATCACCGCCGCCACCTCCGGATCGGGGATGGGGGTGCGGCTGCCGGGTTCGTAGCGGTAGACGCCGGCCGAGGTCTTCTGGCCGTAGCGGCCGCGTTCCGCCAGCACGTCCAGCCAGTTGGGCGCCTGCGCCTCCGGATCGCCGGCCTTGCGGCGCTCCTCGCGGATGCGCCAGCCGACATCGATGCCGGCAAGGTCGGTCATCGAAAAATGGCCGAGCGGGAAGCCGAACTCCGTCAGCACGCGGTCGACCTGCTCGGGGCTGGCGCCTTCCTCGACCAGCGCCATCGACTCACGCCCGCGCTGGTGCAGGATGCGGTTGCCGACGAAGCCGTAACAGACGCCGACCGCCACGCCCACCTTGCCGATCCGCCGCGCCAGACCCATCACGGTTGCCAGGACGGTATCGGAGGTCCGGGCACCGCGTACCACCTCCAGCAGGCGCATGACGTTGGCCGGGCTGAAGAAATGCATGCCCAGCACGTCCTGCGGCCGGCCGGTCGCCGCGGCGATGGCATCGACATCCAGCGTAGAGGTGTTGGTGGCGAGGATCGCGCCCGGCTTGCAGGTGTCGTCCAGCGTCCGGAAGATGGTCCGCTTGACCTCCATGCTCTCGAACGCCGCCTCCACCACCAGATCGGCGTCGGCGAGGTCGCCGTAGGACAGGGTGGGGCGGATCAGGGCCATCCGCTCCTCCACCTGCGCGGCGGTCAGGCGGCCCTTGCGGGCAGTGGCTTCGTAGTTGCGGCGGATGGCGGCGGTGCCGCGGTCCAGCGCCTCCTGCGCGCTGTCGACCAGAACCACCGGGATGCCGGCATTGGCGAAGCACATGGCGATGCCGCCGCCCATGGTGCCGGCCCCGATCACGCCGACCTTGCGGATCTCGCGCGTCGGCGTGCCGGCCGGCAGGCCGGGGACCTTCGCCACCTCGCGCTCCGCAAAGAAGGCGTGGATCAGTCCGGCGCGCTGGGGCGAGTCCATGCAGGCCAGGAACAGTTCCCGCTCCCGCGCCGTGCCCTCGGCGAAGGGCAGGGTGACGGCGGCCTCCACCGCATCGACGATCCGGTGGGGGGAGAACAGCTGCGGCTGACGCTTCGCCAGTTCCGCTCGCTTCGCCGTGAACAGGGCGGGGTCGGTCCCGGCGATGCGGTCGGTGCGGGCGCTGACCGGCTCCGGCATCCGCCCGTCCGCGAGCAGCCGGTCGGCGGTGCGCAGGCCTGCCTCAAGCGGCGAAACATCGTCCTCCACCGCATCGACAAGGCCGATTGTCAGAGCCTCCTCCCCGCCCACCGGGTCACCGGACAGAATCATGTCGAGCGCCTTGGCGGCGCCGACCAACCGCGGCAGCCGCTGGGTGCCGCCGGCGCCGGGCAGCAGGCCCAGCTTCACCTCCGGCAGGCCGAGCTTTGCCGATTTCAGCGCGACGCGGAGATGGCAGGCCAGCGCGACCTCCAGCCCGCCGCCCAGCGCCGTGCCGTGGATGGCGGCGATCACCGGCTTGGTCGAGGCGTCGAGGCGGGCCACCACCTCCGGCAGGGTCGGCGGTGCCGACGGCTTGCCGAACTCGCGGATATCCGCCCCGGCCATGAAGGTGCGGCCGGCACAGACCAGCAGAAGTGCCTCCGCCTCCGCATCGGCAAGCCCCGCCTCCAGCGCCGCCACCAGCCCGCTGCGCACGCCATGGCCGACGGCGTTGACCGGCGGATAGTCCACGGTGATGACGCCGACGCGCCCCTGCCGGGCATACTGGACAGGATTGGACGGAATCGCTTCAGTCTGGGCCGGCGACGGCATCGGCGCTCTCCGAAAAGCCTTGAATCAGGGCACGTCGGCCCGCGGACGGTCAGTCTAGCAGACGACCGGCCGGAATCAAGTTTTCGGAATATGATTTTGCTATACGGAATTTAAGATCATTGCGGGGCCGAGATCCGCATGACGAAGCCTGTCGGCTTGTCGGTTGCACCGAAGGGGCCGGCGACCTTGTTGGCGACCGGGGGCAGGCTTTTCAGATAGACGGCGATGGCGCGGGCGTCCTCGTCGCTGAGCGCGGCGAAGGACATCCAGGGCATGACCGGCGCCAGCATGCGCCCGTCCGGACGCTTGCCGGTGCGGATGGCGGTGACGATCTGCTCCTCCGTCCAGTTGCCGAGCCCGGTCTCCTTGTCGGGGGTCAGGTTGGAGCCGTGGAAGACGCCGAGGCCGGGAATCTCAAGGCCGACCTCCGACCCGCTGAGCGCGCGGGCGAGGTCCGGCTTGCCCAGCAGATGGCCCGGCGTGTGGCAATCGCCGCAGCTGATGACGGTGACGAGATACTTGCCGCGGGCGACGGCGTCGTCGGCCAGGGCAGGACCGGCGAGGGTCGCGGACAGAAGCAGGGCGGACAGGGTGTGGCGGATCATAGGGGTGTGCTCCGGGGAAAAAGACATGGCGGGGTATCGGGCGCTGCGTCAGCCGCCCATCTGCGAGCGGACGGCCGCGACGATGGCGTCGGCCTGCGGGACGAAGGCCTGTTCCAGCGGGAAGCTGGCCGGGGCCGGGGCGTCGGGGCCGGTCAGGCGCAGAACCGGGGCACGCAGGCTGGCGAAGGCCTTTTCCGCCACCAGGGCGGCGATCTCCGCGCCGACGCCGCACAGGCGGCTCGCCTCATGCACCACCACCAGACGTCCGGTCTTGGCGACGGAGCGCAGGATGGCATCCTCGTCCAGCGGCTTCAGGCTGCGCAGGTCGATCACCTCGGCGTCGATGCCGGTGGCCGCCAGTGTGTCGGCGGCGGCCATGCAGGTGCCGACCGTCTTGGCATAGGACACCAGGGTCACGTCGCGGCCCTCGCGCCGCACCGCCGCCTTGCCCAGCGGGATGGCGTTGGCATCCTCCGGCACGTCGCCGGCGCTGTAGCCGAGCGCGATGTCGGCGAAGACCAGCACCGGGTTGTCGTCGCGGATCGCCGATTTCATCAGCCCCTTGAAGTCGGCGGGGGTGGAGGGCATGACGATCTTCAGGCCGGGGCTGTGGACGAACCAGCTCTCCACATTGTGGTTGTGCTGGGCGCCGACGCCCCAGCCGGCGCCGGTCATCGCCAGCACCACCATCGGGAAGCTGAACTGCCCGCCGGAGATGTAGCGCAGCTTGCCGGCGCTGTTGACGATCTCGTCCATGGCATA
Source organism: Azospirillum lipoferum 4B (assembly GCF_000283655.1). Taxonomy (NCBI): domain Bacteria; kingdom Pseudomonadati; phylum Pseudomonadota; class Alphaproteobacteria; order Rhodospirillales; family Azospirillaceae; genus Azospirillum; species Azospirillum lipoferum. The sequence continues at coordinate 626,931 of NC_016623.1, forward strand.
GCAGAGGAAGGGGGCGAACAGCAGGTCCACCACCGGGCGCAGGCCGGTGGCGGCGGCCCCGGCGGCGGTGCCGGCGATGATGCCCTCCGCCAGCGGGGTGTTGCGGACGCGGGCGGCGCCGAACCGCTCCAGCAGGTCGCGGCGCTTGGTGGCGACGCCTTCGCCGAAGATCATCACGGTGGGGTCGCGCTGCATCTCCTCGGCCAGGGCGGCGGAGATCGCGTCGTTGACGGTCATGGTGGTCATGATGGCGATCCTTCCGCTCAGGCGTAGACGTCGGTGGTCAGGGCATCGGGGCCCGGATAGGGGCTGGCATCGGCGAAGGCGGTCGCGGCCTCCATCGTCGCGCGGACGCGGGACTCCATGGCGGCGACGCCGTCGGCGCCGAGGCGGCCTTCACGTTCCAGCCTCGTGCGCAGGCGCAGGATCGGGTCGCGCTCCCGCCACTGGGCCAGTTCGGTGCGGTCGACATAGGCCTGGTCGTCGGGCTCGAAATGGCCGCGCAGGCGGTAGGTCATCGCCTCCAGCAGGAAGGGCTTGCCGGTGCGGCGGATGCTGTCGATGGCGGTGCAGGCGGCATCGAACACCGCCAGCGGGTCGTTGCCGTCGACCACGGCGCTTTGCACCCCCAGGGCCGCCGCCTGACCGGCGATGCCGTCGGCCAGCATGGTTTCCTTGCGGTGGACGAAGGCCTGCCACTGGTTGTTCTCGCAGACATAGAGGATCGGCAGCGTCCATACCGCGGCGAGGTTCAGCGATTCCTGGAAACGCCCTTCGGTGGCGGCGCCGTCGCCGAAGAAGCAGGCGACGATGCCCGGCTGGTCCAGCATCCTGCGCGACAGCCCGACCCCGGTCGCCAGGGCCAGTTCGCCACCGACGATGGTGGAGGTCAGCACGACGCCCAGATCCTTGGCGGAGATGTGCAGCGACCCGCTCTTGCCGCCGCAATAGCCGTCGCGCTTGCCCATCACCTCCGCCAGCATGCGGCCGGGATCGGCGCCGCGGGCCAGCAGATGGCCGGCGCTGCGGTGGTTGGTGAGGATCAGGTCGTCGGCGGTCAGCGCCGACACGACGCCGACGGCCGGCGCCTCCTGCCCCACCGAGGTGCAGGTTCCGGCGGCGCGGCCGCGGCCATGCAGGTCGATCAGCGTCTCTTCATAGGCCCGGATCAGCATCATGCGTTCCAGGGCCTGGACGGGGTCCAGTGGATGAATGCTCATGGTGGTCTCCCTGAATTCGGGGGACCGTTCGGATGCGGGGATTCTTCGTTGCGGCGCCTGATGCCTCTCTTCAGCGAAGTGGCGGGGCCTGCCGCGATGTTGCATTCCGAACGGTCTGTGTTCGGAAACGACCATAGGCACGCTAATCGAACTTCCGGTACTAACTGTTTCTTACCGGAATGCTAAAAGTTCATTAAGTGTCGCGGCCGATATAATTATCTGAATCATATCGATTTTTTCAGCGACGCGACCAGCGTGTCATCCATCCGGCCAGCCGGTCGAACCCGGCGTCGATCACCACCGCAAGTGCGGCAACGATCAAAGCGCCCTGGATGACGTAGGCTTGGTTGGATCCGTTCAGCCCGACGATGATGGGTAGGCCGAGGGTTTTCGCCCCGACGGTGGAGGCGATGGCGGCGGTGCCGACATTGATGATGACGGCGGTCCGCACGCCGGCCAGGATCACCGGGGCGGCCAACGGCAGCTCCACCTTGAACAGCACCTCCGCCGGTCCCATGCCGAGGCCGCGGGCGGAGTCCAGCACCGCAGGCGAGACGCCGTCCAGCCCGGCCACCGTGTTCTCCACCACCGGCAGCAGGGCGTAGAGCGTCAGCGCGATCAGCGCCGGCTCGGGACCGAAGCCCATCACCGGAACCGCCAGCGCCAGCACCGCCACCGGCGGGAAGGTCTGGCCCATGGTGGCGACGGTCTCCAGCAGGCCGCGGAACTCCCGCCCCCAGGGGCGCGTGACGGCGATGCCGGCCCCGCCGCCCAGCAGGATGGCGGCGAGGCTGGAGAGGCCGACCAGCACCATATGGTCCAGCGTCAGGCGGACGAAGCTCTCCGCCTCGTAGAGCGGGCGGTCGAGGCCGGGATAGAGCGTGGCGAACAGCGGCTTCAGCGACGGCATGCCCAGCACCAGCGCCACCAGCGCCACCAGCCCCAGCATCAGCCGGTCGGTCAGGAACTCCCGCGGGGCCATGCCGGCGACGGTCATGCCGCCCGGTCCGGCGCTGGACGGACGAGATCGGACAGGTGCAGCACCCCGGCGGGCTGGCCGTCACCATCCACCACCGGCAGCCGCTCGGCGCCGCGGGAAACCATTTCCGACAGGGCGCGGTGAAGCGGCGTTTCGGACGGCAGCGGCTCGCCGCCCACGCGTTCCTGCGGGCGGGCACGGTCGCCTGCCGTCTCCACCGCCAGCCGCTTCAGCCCCCATTCCTCCCGCCCCACGAGGTCGCGCACCAGCGGGCTGGCCGGGCGGGTCAGGATTTCCAGCGGGGTGGCGCATTGGATCAGGCGGCCATGGTCCATAACCGCGATGCTGTCGCCCAGCCGCAAGGCCTCGTCCATGTCGTGGGTGACGAAGACCACGGTCGTGCCGGTGCGGCGGTGGATGGTCGCCAGTTCCGTCTGCAGGCTGGCGCGGGTGATGGGATCCAGCGCGCTGAACGGCTCATCCATCAGCAGGATGCGCGGCTCCGCCGCCAGCGCGCGGGCGACGCCGACGCGCTGCTGCTGCCCGCCGGACAGCTGGTGCGGATAGGCGGAGCGGTAGCGGCGCGGGTCGAGGTTCAGCAGCTCCAGCAGCTCCGTCACCCGGTCGCGGATGCGCGGCTTCGGCCAGCCCAGCAAGGCCGGCACGGTGGCGATGTTGCGCTCCACCGTCCAATGCGGGAACAGGCCGACCGACTGGATGACATAGCCCATGCGCCGGCGCAGTTCCTCCGGCTTCAGGGAGGCGATGTCCTCGCCGTCGATGCGGATGGCGCCCTCGTCCGCCGGGATCAGCCGGTTGATCATGCGCAGCACCGTCGATTTGCCGGAGCCGGACGGGCCGATCAGCACGCGGAACTCGCCCTCCGCCACGCTGAAGGACACGGTGTCGACCGCCGTCCAGGAGCCGAAGCGCTTGCTCACGCGCTCGAAATCGATCATGGCGCACTCCTTCCCGGCGAAAGGCCGATGTGGCTGGTGGCGGCGGCGATGCCGATGGACAGCAGGGCGTCGGCCGCCACCGCCAGCAGGATGACGGGAACGGCCCCCAGCAGCACGAGGTCCAGCGCGTTGGCGAAAAGCCCCTGGAACATGATGGCGCCCAAGCCCCCGGCACCGATCAGCGCCGCCACCGCCGCCAGCCCGACTGCCTGGACCACGGTGATGCGCAGCCCCGACAGGAAGACCGGCAAGGCCAGCGGCAGGTCGACGCGCAGGAAGATCTGGCGCGGCGTCAGACCCATGCCGCGCGCTGCCTCCCGCACCGGGGCGGGCACGCCGTCCAGCCCGACCGCGGTGTTGCGGACGATGGGCAGCAGCGAATAGAGCGTCAGCGCGATCACCGCCGGCAGCGGCCCGACCCCGCTGATCCCCCAACCCGGCAACAGGGCGCCGAGTGCGGCCAGCGGCGCCATCAGCAGCCCGAACAGGGCGATGGACGGCACCGTCTGCACGATGTTCAGCACCGGGAACACCGCGCGCCCGACCGCCTCGACACGGTGCGCCGCCACGCCGAGCGGAATGCCGACCAGCAGCGTCGGCACCAGCGCCGCCGCGACCAGAGTGGCGTGGCGCAGCACGGCGTCGGCGAACACGTCGCGCCGGTTGGCGTATTCCTTGAGGATCGACAGCGCATCGAGATGGCCGGTCGCCAGTTGCAGCGCCACCAGCCCGGCAACCGCGCCGCCCACCGCCAGCCGGCCGACCGCCCCCAGCCCCATCCGCCGCGCGGCATCGACCGCGGCCAGCAGCCCCGCCGCCGCCATCACCCAGAAACCGGACGCGAAGGAGGTGCGCGCCGCCGCCGACGCTCCCTGCGCCAGCACCGCCGCGTGGTGCCCGGCCAGCCAGACCAGCCCGGCCGCGAACAGCCCCCCCGCCGCCACCGTCAGGCCGAGCCCGAAGCGCGTCGGCCGCAGGAACGGCGTCGCCAGCAGGACCAACCCCGGCAGCAGGACGGCGAGGCCGCCCAGACCCTGCACCGCCGCCCACAGCGGCACCGGCCGGCCGGACAACAGCCGGTTGGGCGCGAAGCCCAGGAACGGCAGCGCGACGGCGGCGACGGCGGCGGCCAACGCCATCAGCAGGGCGACGCGGTTGTGCAGGGGAAGGCGGACGGTCACGTCACCGGCTTACTTCAGAAAGCCCTTGGACTTCAGGTACTCGGTGGCGACCTGCTTCTGGTCCTGTCCGTCCACCGAGATCTTCGCGTTCAGCCCCCGCAGCGTCTCGGCGTCCAGGCTGGCGAAGACCGGGTTCAGCAGGTCGGCGATCTTCGGGTTTGCCGACAGCACCGATGCGCGGACGGTCGGCGCCGGTTCATACACCATCTGCGCGCCCTTGGTGTCGGCCAGCACGACGAGGTCCAGCGCGGCGATGGCGCCGTCGGTGCCGTAGACCATGGCGGTGTTGACGCCGGAGGTCTGCTCCGCCGCCGCACGGATGGTCGCCGCGGTGTCGCCGCCGGCCAGGATCAGCATCTGGTCGGGCTTCAGCGCGAAGCCGTAGGTCTGCTGGAAGGAGGGCAGGGCGGCCGGGCTCTCCACGAACTCGGCCGAGGCGGCGACCTTCGCCTTGCCGCCGCCGGAAACCCACTTGGCGAAATCCTCCATCGTCTTCAGCGTGTTGGCGTCGGCCACGTCGCGGCGGACGGCCAGCGCCCAGGTGTTGTTCGCGGGGGCCGGCTTCAGCCAGACGATGCTGTTCTTCTCCCGGTCCATCTGCCGGACCTTCTCATAGCCGGCGCCGGCATTCTTCCAGACCGGATCGCTGTCGACATTGAAGAAGAAGGCGCCGTTGCCGGTGTATTCGGGATAGACGTCGATCTCGCCCGACAGCAACGCGCCGCGCACGATCTTGGTCGGGCCGAGCTGGATTTTGTTCTCCGTCGGGATGCCGTTGGCCTGCAGCATCTGGAGGATCATGGTGCCGAGCAGCCCGCTTTCCGCATCCAGCTTGGAGCCGACACGGACCGCATCCGCGGCCTGCGCCGCCCCGGCGATCAGGCCCAGCGCCAGCGCCGCCGCGCCCATCACGGCACGGCCCCTGTTGAACAGTGTGAACACCCCTGATCCTCCCCCCGGATATGCTTCGGGGAAAGGATGGGCGACAGCCTCGCTCACGGCAAGACGCGCTTTCCGAATGTCCGGTCCCGGATATGAGATTCAGCCTAATCCGGTGAGGAACTTCCTGTCCGTCCAGCCTGTTGAGCGGGACATTGCGACAGGAGGACACGATGTCCCAGGGCGACAAGGACAAATACACCGACAAGCAGAAGCGCAAGGCCGAGCATATCGAGGACGGTTACGAGAAGCGCGGCGTCTCCCATGACGAGGCCGAGCGGCGCGCCTGGGCCACCGTCAACAAGCAGGACGGCGGGGGCAGGAAGGGCGGGTCGGGCGACAGCGCCTGAATTGCCGTCGACCCGACCCGGCGAAAGCGGTCACAGGCTTTCGATGAGTCCGTCGGTGGTGGTCACCTCGCAGAACTCGTAGCCGAGCGTGGCGACATGGACGGCATGGACCTGCTCGGCCGGGATGGTTCCGCCCCGGCCGTCCGGCAGCTCGAAGCAATCGCAGGCATCGGTGACCAGCGTGATCGGCCACCCCAGATTCGCACCGGTGCGGACGGTGGTCGACACGCACATGTCGGTCGAGATGCCGAACACCACCACCCGCTCGATCTTCAGCCGGCGCAGCCGCAGATCCAGGTCGGTGCCGATGAAGGCCGAGTTGACGCTCTTGCTCACCAGCGCTTCACCGTCGAGCGGCTCGAACCCCTCGCGGAAGCGGTTGCCCGGCTGTCCGGGGCGGAGAGTGGAGGCCGGCCCGGTCGAATCGTGACGCACATGGATGACCGGCCGGCCGCTGCGCCGCCAGGCGTCGAGCAGGCGCAGCCCATTGTGGTCCAGCGCGCGGTTCCAGCGCCGCGGCCATGACGGACCGTCGAAGGCGCATTGCATGTCCACCGGCAGAAGGGCGGAGGCGGCGGGAAGCAAGGTCATTGGATACTCCGTGCAAATCGTCCATGGTCCCTGGCTGTGAATTTCCGCCGAAAGGCTGCCGGTTGCAGCCCGGCAAGATGCCGGCCGGCCGGCATTCCGCCGGTGGGAGCGGGTTTTGGGGACAGGGATGGACGATAAGGACCGGCTGCTGCTGGCGGCCTTGCGCAAGGATGCCCGCCGGACATTGGTGGCGTTGGCACGGGATATCGGGCTGTCGCGCAGCGCCACCCAGGAACGGTTGGACCGGTTGCTGAGATCGGGCGTGATCCGCGGTTTCACGACCGTCGAGGACGGGCCGGTGGCGGATGGCGTCGCCGCCTATTTCCTGCTGCGCCACGAGCCGGGACACAGCTGCGCCCAGCTGGTTCCCAAGCTCAAGCGGATGCCCGGGATCGTCGCCATGGATGCCGTGGCCGGGGCCACCGATATGGTCATCCGGGCGGAAGCGCCCGACATCCGCGGCATCGAAGCGGTCCGCGCCGCCATTGCCGGAATGCCCGGCGTTGCCGAGGTGACGACGCAGATGGTGCTGGAACGGTTCGCGTAGATCGCGCGGCGAATCGCTCAGGCGCCGCGATAGGTCCAGACGCTTTCCAGCGCCGCGGCATCGCGGTCGCGCAGGACGGCGACCTCCGCATGGGCCGGCGACAGTTCACACACCGGGTCGGTCGCGTCCGCACTGCCGGCCAGCGCCAGCGCCTGGCAGCGGCAGCCGCCCCAATCCTCTTCCTTGTGGTCGCAGGATTGGCAGGGCTCCGGCATCCAGGCGGTGCCGCGGTAGCGGGCGAAGGCCGGGCCATCGCGCCAGATGTCGGACAGGCTGCGGTCGTGGACCGTCTCGAACTCCAGCCCCGGAATGGTCTCGGCGGCGTGGCAGGGCAGGACGCGGCCGCGCGGGGTGACGTTCATGAAGCGCCGGGCCCAGCCGCCCATGCAGCTCTTCGGCCGGCGGGCGTAGTAATCGGGCACCACGTAATCGACGACGATCCGTCCGGCCAGTTCCGGCAGTCGCGCCCGAACCGCGGCGTCCATCGCCAGCAGCTGGTCGCGCGACGGCATCAGCGCGGCGCGGTTGGCGAGCGCCCAGCCGTAATATTGGACGTTGGCGATCTCGATCCGCCCGGCGCCAAGCTCCATCGCCAGATCGATGACGTCGTTGACCCGGTCGATGTTGTGGCGATGCAGCACGGCATTGATGGTCAGCGCCAGTCCTTGCGCCACCACCGCGCGCGCGACCTCCAGCTTCTTGACATGACCGCCCTTGTAGCCGCCGACGCGGTCGGCACCGGTGGCCTCCGAGTCCTGCAGGCTGATCTGGACATGCTGGAGCCCGGCGCGCTGCAGCCGTTCCAGCCGCGGCCGGTCGAGCAGGACGGCGGAGGTGATCAGGTTGCTGTAGAGCCCGATCTCCGTCGCATGAGCGACCAGCTCCTCCAGATCTTTGCGGACGCAGGGCTCGCCGCCGGAGAAATGGACCTGGAGGGCGCCGACGTCGGCCGCCTCGTCCAGCACCCGTTTCCAGGTGGCGGTGTCCAGTTCGGCGCTGGCGGAATCGAGCGCCACCGGGTTGGAGCAGTAGGGGCAGCGCAGCGGGCAGCGGTGCGTCAGCTCCATCAGCACGGCGAAGGGCGGTGCCGGTTCGGCGGCCGTCGCGGCGGCGAAGGCGGGCAGGGCGCAGCTCATTTGACGCACCTCCTGGGGCACTTCATGTGACGACATAGCCCTTGTTGCGCAGGTCGGTCAGCATCTCCAGCACGTCGGCGGCGACCTCCGCGCGGGGGGCGTCGTATTCCGCCGTCAGCCGGTCGATGCCGGCGGCCACGTCGGCGACCTCCGCCCCGACACAGGCGCGCACCACCGCCAGCGCCATCTCGTCCAGCACCAGCAGGCGTTCGGGCGCCATCAGCATCCATTCGCCGCGGCGGCGGTCGTTGCGCAGCATGACGCCGGGGGCCAGCCGCAGCCGGTCGGCTTCGCCGATTTGGGGAGAAACTGCGTTCACCGGCTGTACCGTGTCGGTTCCATGTCCTCCGGCACGAAGGCGCCGGGCGGGATCAGGTTGGGGGTGACATAGGCATGGTGCAGGGCGTCCAGCTGGGCCCACAGCAGTTCCGTCTTGAAACGGAGCGCGCGCAGGCATTGCCGCTGGTGTTCCGCTGTATGGGCATTGGTCAGCACATAATCCAGCCCGAACTCCACATCGCGCGGCGCCTCGTCCAGCCGCTTGCGGAAATAGGACAGGGTGCTGTCGTTGGCGAAGGCGTAGTTGCGCTCGAAGCCGGCGATGCGTTCGCGGTGGATCGACGGCGCGAACAGCTCGGTCAGCGAGGACGCCACCGCCTCCAGCAGCGAATGGTCGCGGACGAAGTTGACATAGGCATCCACCGCGAAGCGGGTGGCGGGCAGGATGCCCTCCAGCGACTTCACATAGTCGCGGTCCAGCCCCAGCCCGTCGGTCAGCCGCAGCCAGCGTTCGATGCCGCCGACCTTGGTCTCGTCCAACTCGCCGGCCTGGGTCAGCCCGTCATGGTCGAGCACGCGCTGAAGCCAGGCGCGGCGCAACGCCGGATCGTCCATGCGGGACATGATGGTCAGATCCTTGCGGGGGATCGACACCTGATAATAGAAGCGGTTCAGCGCCCAGGCCTGGATCTGCCCCTTTTTCAGCCCGCCGCCGTGCAGCAGCTGATGGAACGGGTGGAGGTCGTGATACTGCCGCTCGCCGATGGCATAGAGGGCGGCGCGGAACTCCTCACGGGTCATCGGTGCAGCGGTGGGGTCAGTCATAGGGTCAGCTCCAGCCCATCATGGGCGATGCGCCAGCCGGCCGCCTCGGCTTCCGCCCGTTCGGGCGAATCCTCCAGCAGGGCGGGGTTCGTGTTGTTGATGTGGATGTAGATCTTGCGGGCGACATTCAGCGGCGCGAAGGCGGCCATGCTGCCCGAAGGCCCCGACATCGGCATGTGCCCCATGCGCGCCGCCGTCTTCACGCCGGTGCCGCTACGGATCATCTCGTCGTCGGTCCAGGTGGTGCCGTCGAACAGCACCAGCGGCGCGCCATGCAGACGGTCGGCCAGCCAGCCCGGCATGCCGGCGCAGCCGGGAATGTAGAAGAAGCCGTCATTCGACCCGCCATTCGACCCATCGGTCGGGCGGATGCGCAGCGCCACCGTGTCCTCGGCGACGGAGCCGAAGCCGGGACCGGCCGAGGCATCCTCCAGATAGAGCGCGACCTTGCCCGGCACGGCGAAGGCCTCCACCTCCAGCCCCAGCGGGCGGCCGTCGGCGCCGGCGGGCTGGAACGGCTCGCCCAGCGCCATCGGCCGGCGGGCGACGAATTCCGGGTTCAGCACGTTGAAGACGCTGTTGGCGGCCAGCACGCCATGGACGCGCGGGGTGGCATAGACGGCGAAGGGATGGGATTCGCGCAGGGTCAGCAGACCCGCGACATGGTCGATGTCGGCGTTGGTCAGCAGGGCCGCGGCGATCGGGTTGCCGCGCAAGGACCCCTTCGGATGAAGCTGCGGGTTGGCGAGCAGCTGCGCGCCCAGGTCGGGCGAGGCGTTCAGCAGCAGCCAGCGCTCGCCATCGGCGGTCACCGCCAGCGACGATTGGGTGCGCGGCGTCGCCGCCGGGTCGCCGGAACGGGCACGGCGGCAGCCCTCGCAGGCGCAGTTCCATTGCGGGAAACCCCCGCCGGCCGCCGAACCGAGGACGAGAATTTTCATCGCCACCGCCTTTACATCTTATTTGAAAAACCGTCTTGCTGCGGTTTCCTGGGTTGGAGGCCGGGGAGGGGTGCCAGCACCCCGTCCCCCCGGCTCCGCATCGACCGGCTTAGAGACCGGCGCAGGCGTAGGCGTTGATCTCGGTGCCGACGGCGATCTCGGTGGTCTTCGGTTTGCGCCAGGTCTTCATTGCGTGATGCTCCTGTTTGCTGACTGTTGCCTACCAAGATGGTTGGCGAAGTGAAGAGTAGCGGTTCGGGGCGGAGGACCGCCATGCTACGATGGTGCAATCCGCCACCCCTTTCGGCGGATCCGCCCGCAAGCGCGTCAGGGTGCGGACGGGTTGCGGGCCGGCCCAGGCGGCGGGGGCGGCGGCGGATGCGCCTCCTCCGTCGGCAGACCGGCCTCCATCCAGCCGTCGATGCCGGTCGGGTACCAATGGACCCGGGCATAGCCAAGCAACAGCGCACGCTTGGCCGCGTTCCACGACAGCCAGCAATCGGACAGGCAATAGAACAGAAGATCGCGGGTCCGGTCGCCTGCGGTCAGCCGCTGCAGTTGCGCTTCGAACCAGGCCAGCGTCGCATCGTCGGGCGCGCCCATGCCGACATTGGGCAGCCACACGCTGCCGGGAATCTGGCGGTAGGGCTTGGATTGCAGCCAGGGGGCGCCGGGGAGCGTGCTGCGCTCCAGCCGCTGGACGAAGATCGGGATGACGCGGCCTTGCGACAGCAGGGACTGCACCGCCGGGGTGTCGACCGTTTCCCCTCCGGCGATGCCGTCAGGCGTGGGGGAGCGGTAGTCGGACAACCGGTAACCGTCGGGCTGGTGGATGCCGGCGGCGAGGGCGGGGGTGGTGAAGGCGAGTAGAAGGAGGAGGATGGTGAGTCTTGGGAAGCTGTGCCCCCTCCCTAACCCTCCCCCTCTTCGAGGGAGAGGGAACTCCGCCGCTCCCGCACTCAACTCCCTCTCCCTCGAAGAGGGGGAGGGTCGGGGAGGGGGCAGCACCGCGGCAATCCAGACTGTCAGCGGGCGCACGAGCCCCTCACCGCCGCTCGGCCAGCACGCGGTTGGCGATCACCACCGCCTGGGTGCGGCTGTAAACTTTCAGCTTTTGCAGGATGGCGGAGACATGCGCCTTCACCGTCGTTTCGGTGATGCTGAGGTCGAAGGCGATCTCCTTGTTCAGCTTGCCGGTGCCGAGCAGCTCCAGCACCCGCAGCTGCTGTGCGGTCAGGGTGGCGATGCGCCGCGCGATCTCCGCGGTTTCGGCATCCTCCGCCTCTCCGACACTCTCGTCGCCGACCTGCGGCGGGACGTAGAGTTCGCCGTTCAGCACCTGTCGCAGGGCCGCGGCGATGGCATCGCGCGGGGTCGATTTGGGGATGAAGCCGGCGGCCCCGCTTTCCATCGCCTCGCGAACCCAGCGCCGTTCCTCATGGGCGGATACGACGACGACCGGTGTCGCCGGAAAGCGCTGACGCAGCGTGCGCAGCCCGCCCAGCCCGTTCATGCCCGGCATGTTGACATCCAGAAGCACGAGGTCGAGGTCGCCCCGCTCCTCCAACGCCTGCATGACGCTGTCGAGCCGGTCCGCCTCCATCACGTCGGTGGCCTGGCAGGAATAGAGAACCGCGCTGCGCAAGGCATCGCGCACCATCGGGTGATCATCGGCGATCAGGATCCGGGTCATGGCCTGCGGTTCCCTGTGCAGCGGCGGACGGGACGGGGTATGGTGAAAAGTCGCCCGTTCATTGTGTCAGACCGAAATGGCAAGGCGCAACACCGCGAATGACACGAATTGTTTTGTGCGCGAACATGTCGCATCGCCATCGGAGTTGCTCCTTCCGGTCGGGATCTCGGTGATCACTCCTCGTGAACGGTTTCCAGCCAGGAGCGGATGGCCCACAGCGCCTCCTGCCCCAGCGCCTCGCCGAAGGCCGGCATGTAGGTGACGCCGTTGCGGATCGAGCCGTTGATCACGCGCTCCTTGAACCATTCGTCGCCGGCATCGCCCTTTTCCAGATAGCGCAGGTCGGGAGCGATGCCGCCCGACACCGCACCCAGCCCGTGGCAGCGCGCGCAGTTCTGGTTGAAGGCCGACGCGCCGATCTCGATGGCGCGCTGGTTGCTGCGGTAGGGGTTGCTGTCGCGCCACTTGTCACCCAACTTCTCCAGTCCGCTGGTGTCGACCGCCTGCGGCACCACATCGCCATGGGCATAAACAAGGCCGGGCAGCGCCAGCGCCAGCACTCCGGCCAGGGCGGCGGCATGCAGTGCCGGACGGCGGCGGGGGAGGGGAGGCGTGGCGGTGCTGTGCGTCATCGGTGCGTCCTCTTCCTGCATCCTTCTTGTGACCGCCGCAGTCGGACCGCGTGTCGCCCAAGGATTGGCGGGCATGCGGGACGGTTGCGGGGCCGGATTGCGGTCGAGGATAGCAATCGTTCGTTCGCTTAATTATTCGACAATGGTACAAGGCCGCGGGGCACGGTCCGGCTCACGCCCGGACGAACCGTCCGGCCGCATCCTGGACGATGGTCGGATGACGCATGCGGCAGGCGGCGGCTGCGGTCCGGCTACGCCAGCGGCGGCAGCCGGCCGGCATTGATCGCCGCCTTCACCTTCGCCAATTGCCGCACCGCCGGATCGCCCAGCCGCAGCGCCACGCCCGTCGACAGCACGTCGATCAGCGTCAGGTGCACAAGCCGCGAGGCCATCGGCGTGTACATTTCGGTATCCTCCACCGGCTGGCTGGCGACGACCACGGTCGCCATTCTGGCCAGCGGAGACCGTGGCGCGGTGATCGCGACCACCGCCGTACCCTGTGCCCGCGCCGCCGCCGCCAGCTCGTTGATCGCCCCGCTGCGCCCGGTGTTGGACAGTGCCAGCAGCACCCCGCCGGCCCCCATGTTGACCAGCAGCATGCGCGCCAGCACCGGGTCGGCGCAGGGCTGGGCATCGGCGCCGAAGCGCAGCAGCTTGTGCGCCGCATCCTGTGCCAGCGCGCTGGACCCGCCGGTGCCGACGCACAGAACCCGCGGTGCGGCGGCCAGCAGGGCGATGGCCTGCTCCAGCGCCCGCTCGTCCAGCGTGGCGGAGGCGGCGGTCAGTGCCGCGGCGCTCGATGAAAAAATTTTTCGTGCGAGCGTGCCGACACCGTCGTCGGGCGCCACATCCTGGCTGACATAGGGCGTGCCGCTCCGCACCTCGTCGCGCAGGGCGTCGCGCGCCTGACATTCGGCAAGCCGCAGCTTGAAGTCCGGAAAGCCGGCGCAGCCGACGCTGCGGCAGAATCGCACGACCGTCGCCTCGCTCACCTCCGCCGCCTGGGCCAGCGAGGTGACGTTGAGGTCCAGCACCCGGCGCGGATCGGCCAGAACCAGATCGGCGATCTGCCCCTCGGACCGCTTCAACTCGCCGCGCAGCCGGCGGATCGCGTCCAGTATATCCAATGGTGCAGTGCTGGCGGCAGCGCTGTTGACCGGTGGTGGCATGGCGTAAAGTTACTTTCCAGCAAGGCCCTGCGGGGGCGGCGCCCGACGGCATCCCCGCCGGGGCGCAGAGTCCACTATGAAGAATTTTGCCGCGCCTGGCGAGAAATCCAGCACCGGAACCCCATATATGAAAAAAATTTTCTTCACACCCCGCCGCCCCTGGCGTATGGTCCGTTCCGGAAATCATCGCCTCCCTCTAACGGTCGAGATGCGATCATGAGCAAGCCCGCCCCCCTGAATTCTGTCGTCGCCCGCGTGACCGAGCGCATCGCCGAGCGCAGCCGCGACCGCCGTGCGGCCTATCTGGCGCGGCTGGAAAGCGCCGGTGCGAAGCCGCGCCGCCATCGCCTGGGCTGCGCCAACCTCGCCCACGCCTTCGCCGCCTGTGGGGCGAACGACAAGGCGGCTCTGCGCGGCGAGACCCAGCCGTCGATCGGCATCGTCACCGCCTACAACGACATGCTCTCCGCCCACCAGCCCTACGAGGGCTATCCCGCCATGATCCGCGAGTCGGTGCGCGCGGCCGGCGGCGTGGCGCAGGTCGCCGGCGGCGTGCCCGCCATGTGCGACGGCGTCACCCAGGGCTATGAGGGGATGGAGCTGTCGCTGTTCAGCCGCGACGTCATCGCGCTGGCGACTGGCGTGGCGCTGTCCCATGCCACCTTCGACGGCGTGCTGTGCCTGGGCATCTGCGACAAGATCGTCCCCGGCCTGACGATCGGCGCGCTGGCCTTCGGCCATCTGCCGACCATCTTCGTGCCCGCCGGCCCGATGCCCTCCGGCCTGTCCAATGCCGACAAGGCCAAGGCGCGCCAGCTCTACGCCCAGGGCAAGGTCGGCCGGGAGGAACTGCTGGACGCGGAGTCCAAATCCTACCACGCGCCCGGCACCTGCACCTTCTACGGCACCGCCAACACCAACCAGATGCTGATGGAGATCATGGGCCTGCACCTGCCGGGCGCCAGCTTCGTCAACCCCAACACGCCTCTGCGCGATGCGCTGACCGATGCGGCGGCCCGCCGGGTGGTGGCGATGACCGCGCCCGGCGCCGGCATCCCCATCGGCCGCATCGTCGACGAGCGCGCGCTGGTCAACGGCATCGTCGGGCTGCTGGCCACCGGCGGTTCGACCAACCACACCCTGCACATCCCGGCCATCGCCGCCGCCGCCGGCATCGAACTGAACTGGGAGGATTTCTCGGAGCTGTCGGCGGTGGTTCCGCTGCTCGCCCGTGTCTATCCCAACGGCAGCGCCGACGTGAACCGCTTCCATCAGGCCGGCGGCATGCCCTTCATCATCGGCCAGCTGATCGACGCCGGCCTCGTCCACACCGACATCTCCACCATCCTGGGCGAGGGCGGGCTGGAGCCCTACCGCAGTATGCCTGACCTCGACGAGGGCGGCGCCCTGACCTGGACCCGTGCAGCCACCGACCAGAGCGGCGATCCGACGGTCGTCGCCACCACCGCGGCACCCTTCGCGGCCGAAGGCGGCCTGCGCGTGCTGACCGGCAATCTCGGCCGTGGCGTCATCAAGACCTCGGCGGTCAAGCCGGAGCACCGCGTCGTCGAGGCGCCCGCCCGCGTCTTCGACAATCAGGAGGCCGTCCAGGCCGCCTTCCGTGCCGGCGAACTCGACCGCGACGCGATCGTCGTCGTCCGTTACCAGGGCCCCGGCGCCAACGGCATGCCGGAGCTGCACAAGCTGACCCCGCCGCTGGGCGTGCTGCAGGACAAGGGCTTCAAGGTCGCGCTGGTGACCGACGGCCGCATGTCCGGCGCATCCGGCAAGGTCCCGGCGGCCATCCACGTCACGCCGGAGGTGAAGGGCGGCGGCCCGCTCGGCCGCGTGCGCGACGGCGACATCCTGCGGCTGGACGCCGAGGCCGGGACGCTCGACGCCCTGGTCGATGCCGCCGAGTGGGACAACCGCGGCGCTCCGCCGCCGCCGAGCGAGGATGCCTCCCACGGCTGCGGGCGCGAGCTGTTCTCGCTGTTCCGCAACAATGCCGGTCCGGCGGAGAGCGGCGCCTCGGTCCTCAACCTGCTCGGCCGATAGGGCCGCGACAATTCTGGAAGAAACGGGCCGGCATCGGGCCATGCCGGCCCGGATTGTGACCGGCCCATCCC